>NZ_CP010796.1:600000-1200000 GCF_001483965.1 Carnobacterium sp. CP1 | reverse complement strand
CCCAATTGAATGAAGGGACCGGACAACTAGCTTCTAATGTCGGACCATTAAAAGACGGCGTTACTCAATTGAATAACGGCGCATCTGATTTGGCAGGTGGTTTAACGGCTTATACAGCAGGTGTCAGTCAGCTAGACGCTGGAGCAAGCCAACTAACGGCTAACAACGCTAAACTCCAAAATGGCGTTGCTAGTCTCAGCGGTGGAGTAGGTCAAGTCAAAGCAGGCAGCGACCAATTGTTGGCCGGCTTGAATCAACTATCAACACAAATCGGAAGCAGTATGTCTGATGAGAACCAAGATAATTTAGATGCTTTGACTGCTGGTTTGCCGCAGATCAATGCCGGTATTCAAGAATTAAATGCTGCTCTAAATGGAGAAGAAAGTTCAATAGATACCGAATCGATTACTGGATCGTTAACCAATGTCGGTGCAAATTTGGAAGGTATGAAAGCTGATTTGACAACAGCTGGTACAAACCTAACAGGTATGAAAGATAATTTAACGACTGCCGGCGCCAATCTGGCAGGCATTGGAACAGATACAGCAGCACTAGGAGAAAAAGCTCAAACGGATGCAGCCAGTACACTTAGTACCATTCAAAGTACTGCAGCGTTTCAAAGCTTAGACGAAACTCAACAAGCAGAATTGTTGGGAGCTTTACAAGAAGAACTGCAGGCACAAGGAACAGCTACTGCTGCTTCACTTGAAAGTATCGGTGAAAAAACAGCAGCAGCAGCTGAACATGTGTCAGCTGTAGGGAAACAAGCAGCAACAACTGGAGAGAGTGTTGCTGCAGTCGGAGAAAAAGCTACCAATGCAGGAGCGGCGGCTACCGAACTAGCAAATCAAATGACAAGTCTAAAGAAATTGACTGAAGAATTGCCTACGTTAATGGCTTCGGTCAATGAATTAGCTGAAAGCTCAAATGTTGCTTTACCTGGCGCAGCTCAAGCTATTACAGAATTGCGTGGCGGATTAACAGCTGTTCAGACGGCTTTAAACCAAACTGGTGAAGGATCTAATAAAGGCGTCATTCAAGGGATGTCTGAATTGAATCAAGGCCTAGCAACCCTTCAAAGCGGATTGCAAGGCGACAATGGCTTAGTATCAGGAATTACTGAATACACAAATGGCGTCAGCACATTGCAAAATGGTGCGGATCAGTTAATAGCCAACTCTGGAGCTCTAAATTCAGGAGCAACAGAATTAAGCGGCGGCATCAACCAAATAGCTGGTAAATTGCCAACACTGATTGATGGAGTCAACCAATTAAATGCTGGTTCGGCTCAATTGGCGCAAGGAACCAATCAATTAACTCAAAATTCTGGAGCCTTGCTTAGCGGGGCCGGTCAATTAGCAAATGGAGCAGACCAAATCAATGATGGTTCTACTCAATTAGCCGATGGATCAGAAACCTTAGGTGAAGGATTGGATACATTGAAAGATGGCACCCACACCTTAGCCACTAGTTTACTAGACGGGGCAGAAACAGTGAATGACATCAATCCAACAGATGCTAATTTTACGATGTTCTCAGACCCGACTAAATTAACACACAAAGAATACAGTCATGTACCAAATTATGGTGCAGCGCTGGCTCCTTACATTATGTCAATGGCCTTGTATGTCGGCGCAGTGGTGTTTAATACGATTTACCCTGTTCGTAAAAAAGCCGTCGCTGGTAAATCTGGATTGGCATGGTGGGCTAGTAAAATGTCAGTTGCACTGCCAGTCGCTGTCTTAATGGCTTTGATCGAAGGTGGCATTCTATTGCTGCTTGGTTTACAAGTACAAGCAGTAGGGCAATTTTTTGTAATGGCTGTGTTAGCAGGATTAGCGTTCATGTCGATCGTCTTATTCCTGACCATCACATTAGATAACGTTGGACGCTTTATCGCCATGTTATTATTGATTGTTCAACTGGGCGGTTCGGGTGGAACATTCCCGATGCCGTTGACAAATAGCTTCTTTAACGCGATTCATCCTTTCTTGCCGATGTCTTACTCTATTTATGGTTTCAGACAAGCCATCACTGGAGGAATGGGTCAAAACTTATACATGCAAAGTATCTTGATTTTACTGAGTGTATTTGTAGTATTCAGCGGTTTATTGTTGCTGTTTATGACCGTTTCTCAAAAGAAAAATGTTGAGACAACAGAGAACGAAGAAACGTTAACAGCATAAAAAAACAAGCGGTCTGCTTTTCTCATTGAGAAGAGCAGACCGCTTTTATTTATTCAAAACCTAAGATGAAGATCCCGACCATAATACCTGCAATAACTAAGTATTGGCTTCTGGTTAATTTTTCTTTTAAGAAAATGCGGGAAAGAATGACTGAAACGATACTGTAACAAGAAATCAGGGGTGTGACAATAATAGCATTGCCCGCGATAGCATAGACGTAGAAAAATTGTCCGAACGTTTCAAACAAGGCTGCATAGCCTTTTGTTCTTTCTTCAAAAAGATTAAACGATTGTTTTTTTATACCAATCAGGTAAATACCAGCTAAAATAGCACAAATCAGAAATGTAAGCTCATAAGAAGTGTTGGCTTGGTTTTCACTCATAACTTTATCTAAGATAAAAGCATCAGCAAAAGTCCCAACACCGTCGATAATGGCATATAAGATGGGTAAAATAATGGCAAGTGCACCAATTTGATATTTTCGATCAATTTTTTCTTTGTGTCTCATTCTGTCCAAATCAGCTTCTCTTTTTTCAAAGATGGACAACAACAAGATACCCACTGAAATAAGAGCAACAGCAAAAAACTGCAGACCGGTCATGACTTGCCCTAGAAAAATGAATGTCAGCAAAGAGGCAATAGCTCCGGATGAGTTCATCACAGGGGATGAAACGGATAGTTCGATATAACGCAATCCAATATATCCAATCGTCATCGAAAGGATGTACATGCTGGAAACCGGTAAGTAACGAATGATATTCATGGGATCATAAGAAATATCGGTAAATAAAATCGTCCAAAAGGCATGAATACCCATAACTAGACCGACCATCATCACAATTCTTAAATGGCTGTAAGGGTCTTTTGGATTTGTTCCTTTCTTATAAAATAAATCTGCTGCTCCCCAAGAGAAAATAGAGATCAATGTAAAAACAAACCACATACTCTTCACCTTTTCATATTTATAAATTTGCGAATAACTTATGTAGAACAGACAATGGAATGAATGCTAAAACGTCTGTTAATTTCGCCTTATTTATAGTAGCACAAAATGATCGTAAAATAATAGAAATAAAAAAATCTATGAAAAAAAATTAAAACATAAGATTAAGGGTTGCCTATCTAGGCAATAGCATAATGGATAAGCATCCCAACCCTTTTAAGTACCTTAAGTCTTTGAAATTTCTATCAATAAGGTAGGCAAATTCCTTTTAAGTACCTTAAGTCTTTTGAATTTCTACCGATAAGGTAGGCAAACTTCTTTTAAGCACCTTAAGTCTTTGGAATTTCTATCAATAAGGTAGGCAAACTTCTTTTGAATATAATAAAGAGTTTAAATCCCTACCTATTTAAAAAAATCGATAGTATCCTTCTTTTTCCATATGGTCCCATTACTTGATTAATAGGAGAAGAGCAACTATACTAAATTTGAGTTTAGAATTTAGGAAAGCATAGGTAAGGAAGCTGTGAAGTAATTCACTTTAAAGCAGAAAATTTTAACGACCAAATAACAAAAGAAAAGCTGATCTGGCTTTATTTGGTATGAATAAAAACATCTGAAAGTGGATTGATTTCAATGAGCTGTAGTTGCCTAAACCTTATCCTAATGCGGTTAGGTTTATTAAGAATAGCCCAAGAAACGATCTTCTTCAGAGTTGAAGGAGGTTTTTTTGTGTTAATTGAAGTACACAATTGTGAAAAACCAGCTTTTTGCTATCCCTGAATAGTATGTTTATGAAAATGGTCGAATTGAAATCATAGGGCGAAACGGCTCTTGTAAAACAACCTTATTGAATGTCTTAGCTGAACGTTATGCACAAACGAGGTTTATCGAACAACTGCTGAAAACAATGAAGCAGTTAAAAACGACTGAGAAATGAGAGGATGTTGGAGATGAACCAAAAGGTGGTTTTCGAAAAACTAGCGGTCAAGGAGCGCACGCAGTATCTAGAGCTTTTCTTACTGGCTGATGAAAGCGAAGCGATGGTTGATCGCTACCTTAATAAGGGCGAAGCGTATTTGATCCAAATAGAAAAAAAAACAATTGGAGTCATCTTGTTTACCTTTTCCGATCCGCAAACGGTCGAAATAAAAAACATCGCTATCGAACCACGTTATCAAGAACAAGGCATCGGAAAGCAGACACTAGCACTTGCAGAAAGCCATTATGCTGCAAAAGGGTTTAACACGATGGTCGTTGGTACGGCTAACTCTAGCATCTCAGCTATCGTTTTTTATCAAAAAGCAGGATTCAGAATAAATAGTATAAAAAAAGATTTCTTTCTTCATTATCCAGAACCAATCGTGGAAGATGGTATTCCAGCTATCGATATGCTCATCTTTGAAAAAAAGTTAAAAGTCTAACGTCTAACCGATAGACAATCAAAACCTTTTAGTAGTGAGCTTAAAGTGGCAAACAATATCTTATAGCTTTATAATGGGGGGACGATAGAGGATAACTAAAAGAAAGCTGGTGTAATGATGAAACTATTTATTAAGGAAAAACGTTTTTCATGGCGCGATACTTTGATTGTTCGAGACGAGCAGGATAACGTTGTTTACGAGGTTAAAAGCGAGTTGCTTTCGATTGGAAATAAAGTCCATATTCAAGATCAGGAAGGCAAAGAAGTAGCTTCTATTGAGGAAAATAAAATGGGGTTTTCACCTAAATATACGGTTTACCAAATGGATAAAAAGGTAGCGGTGCTTAAAAAAGATAAAAACTTGATTGGTTCGGATTACACGATTGAAAAATTAGATTGGAAAATCACCGGACATGTAGAAAAAGATGACTTCCATATTAAAAAAGGTTTTGGCACCATTGCTACGTTCAAGAAAAAATTCCTTTCTATTGGAGATGTTTTTGTCTTAGATGTGGATCATGAAGAAGATACTGTAATGGCGTTAACCGTTGTTATAGCCATTTGGTGTCTGAAGCTGGATGCTGAAGAAGCTGAAAAAAAGGAATAGAGTCACGCTCTAAGCCGACCTCAAATTTGAATGTAAAAAAAACGTGCATTGCCTATTGTTATTGCAATAGGCAGAGCACGTTTTCTATTAGAACGGCCGCAAAGCAACTCTTTAAAAAGAGTCCTTAATTCTTATTCTGAAGGGACTGGTTCAGTTGTATCGTATTTTTGCAAAGAGTGGGAGGCCATTTTAAAGGCGACCATAGCAATGACGCTGACCGAAAAGAAAAAACTTAATGCCGGCCAAAATACATTTACGCCAATAACAACTGCTACAGTAAGCAGCATAGACAAGGTCACGAAAGGCTGCGTGAGACCAATAGTCAGTGCTAAAAAATAAACTTTGTAAATCGGCAATTTGTATTGAACAAAAATAGGGAAACTGTAAAGAACCATAATACTAAATAAAAGGGTCAAAGTGTAAATGGCATAGCGCAGGATAAGTAATCCATCAGATGTTTGTCCTGCCGTGTAATAGATATCTACGATCAAGACGACACTGATAAGAAGTAAAGGCAATCCTACTTTATAACTATGCCAAAAGCTTTTTCGAAATTCGTAAAAAAATGTTTTGAAAATCGGGATTTTTTTATTCCCTTTTTCCCAACTCCGAATGACTTCGAATAAAGCCACCAACGAGGGAATCAATGTGATCAGCGGAATTGAAAATAAGATAAAAACAAGGTTCAATGTAGCTAATCGGGCTGCCCATTCAGTACCGACAATAATGGCTTCTGAGAATTTCTTTTTTTCCATAATTTGAACCTCCTAACGAAAACTCTGGAACTAAAGGTAAATTTGTCATCTACCCTTTAGAACCAGCCGTTAAATCCATACCTTCGATAAAGTAACGTTGTGCAAAGAAGAAGAGCAAGACAGTAGGCAGCAAGACTAAGGTTGCACCAGCCATCAAATAATTCCATTGCGCAGTAGCTTGACTTTGGAAAGTCTTCAATCCAATTTGAAGTGTGTACATTGATTCCTCATGAATATAAAGCAAAGGCCCTAGAAAGTCATTCCATGCTCCGTTAAAAGCACCAATAGCAATCGTAATGATTGCAGGCTTTGTTAAAGGAATCATCAGACGGCTCCAAATATAAATGTGATTCGCTCCATCTATTTTAGCTGCTTCAACTAATTCGTTGCTGATGGACATATAAAATTGCCGCATAATAAAAATACTAAAGGCATTTCCAAAAAACGAGGGTACGATTAACGGCAAATACGTTCCGACCCAGCCGATTTTTGAAAATAAGACGTATTGCGGAATCATGGTAACAAATCCTGGAATCATCATAGTTGTTAAGACAAGTGAAAACAAGAGATTGCGCCCAGGAAAACTGATTTTTGCAAAACCATAAGCAATAAAAGAATTAGATAACACATTTCCAATAACAACAAAGAAAGTGATAAATAAAGTATTCAAAGCATAACGGAAGAACGGGAAAGTTTTAATGGTTTCAACATAGTTTTCCCAATGAATTTCTTTAGGAAACAGTGTTGGAGGAATACGGACTATTTCCGACATCGGCTTCAATGAAGTTGAAATCATCCAAACAATAGGAGACATCAAAACGATGCTCACAGTAATCAATAAGATAAAAATAATTATCTTTAATGTTCTTTCTGATTTTTTCTTACTTTTAAAATGATTCTTTTTTACAGTTATTTTGGCTTCCGTTGCTGCAACAGTTTTTTCCATTAACTATTCCCTCCTTCATACCGTACCCAGAGAGGCGCAAGTTTAAGGTTGATGAGTGTTAAAATAAAGACAATGAAGAATAATCCCCAAGACATCGCCATAGCGTAGCCCATATCAAAAGCTACAAAGGCTTTATTCCACATATGCAAATTATAGAAAAGCAGAGAGTTGGCAGGTCCGCCTGTTCCACTATCGGTCATAATGTAAGCCTCTTGGAAAATTTGAAAAGATCCGATGATCGATGTGACCACGTTATAAAAAATAATCGGGGTGATCATCGGCAGTGTGATATGCCAAAAGCGTTTGAAAGTATTCGCTCCATCTAATTCTGCAGATTCATAAAGTTGCGTGGGGACGTTCTGCAATGTAGCTAAGAAAAGCAGCATTGAACCGCCTACGCTCCACAAGCTCATAATAATAAGTGCTGGTTTTGTCCATTGGGGATCAAACAGCCAGGCAGGTCCTGTAATACCAATGTAACTTAAAACAGTATTGATCAATCCGGTGGAAGGGGCCAGCAATTGCATCCATAATACATAAACAGCAACTCCTGATAGAATAGCGGGCATATAAAAAATAGTTCTAAAAAATTTTATTCCCCGCATTTTTTGATTCAATAATACGGCCATTAAAACCGCTCCAACTGCATTTAGAGGGACACTGAACACAACGTAATAAAGAGTATTGTAAAGGGATTTCCAGAACAAACCATCTTGTGTAAACATTCTTTTATAATTGTTGAACCCAATCAAATCCATCTTAGAAGTTAGGTTGTAGTTTGTAAAACTTCCATATAAAGAAAAAAGCATCGGTCCCATTAAAAAGGCAACAAAACCAATAATAAAAGGAGAAACAAAAAGAAGTCCCCATAAAGCTTCTTGTCGTTTTAATTTAGTCCATTTTGTTTTATTCTTATTTTGTTTTCGAGATAGCATCGAATTCACCACATTTCTTTTTTTTGAAAGCGACGTTTGAAACGCTAAGAGCTAAGTATGTTTAGTAAAAAAATAAAAGCTAGGACAAGCTTGAAAGGCAACTTTTTAATTAAGCTACCTTTCAAGTTTGCTGCCATAGCTTTTTTTGCAAGTTTGTTTATACAGTGGAAGAACTAGTTGTTTTGTTCAACAAGATTTTCTACAGATTTTTGTGCATCATCCAAAGCTTCTTTGGCTGATTTGTTTCCTAACATAGCCGCATCGATTTCTGTATTGACTAAAGGTAAATAGTCAGGTGCAGAAAGGGGGACAGGCGTGATGACAGTTGTTTCAAGAGCCTCATTAGCTATTTCATAAATCATTTGTCCATTCTCGTCAAGTTCAGAACTTTTTGCTAAGCTTTCATTAGCAGACTGGTTAGCCATAATATCAAAACCTTGTGAGCCCCAGTATTCTTGAACATCATCACTAGTTAAATATTTAATGAATTCCCATGAAGCATCTGGGTTTTTAGCACCGTAAGGAATCTCGGCTGTAAAGCCTCCACCCCAACTATAGTGACCAGATCCTTCTGTTTTTTCTGGTAAAAGAGCAACGCCAAAATTGACGTCTTGGTCCAATTGCTGCAGTTCAACAAAGTAATTGATATTCTGACCTCTCATAGCCACAAGTTCCGAAACAAATGGATCGGCTATACCAGCTCCAAATTCAGCTTCATAAGATTCTACAGTGCTTTTACCGATATGATTTTGCCAATCTAACACCCACTGTAACGATTCGACTTTATTAGGTGTGTTGATTTTTACTTCATCTTTACTATCAAACCAGCTGGTACCATTATCAGCGTTGATAGCCCAGACATCCTCGCCAGTACTCCAAAGCGGATAAAACCCGATAGTTTTCCATTTGTCGCCGTCTTTTTCTTCTAGAGCTGAAGCATATTCTTCTAAGTCAGCCCAAGTTGCAGGAGGGGTTTCTGGATCTAAACCAGCTTTTTCAAATAAGTCTTTATTATAAAATAGGACCTGAGTATCTGTGTTGAAAGGAAGACCATAAACTTCATCTTCATAGGTGGCTGCATCTAAAAGCTGAGGATAAAAGCGCGATTCGATTTCTTCATCTTCTTTGTCAATATATGGTTGAAGATTGATGGCTTGATTTGCGTCTGCACGTTGTTTTACAGAGTTGATGTCTTGAATGATTACATCTGGCGGATTTCCTGCAGCTACTGAAGCAAGAGATTTTGTCCAAATGTCCCCCCAAGGCTGATAAACATGTTTTACCACAATGTCGTCTTGTTTTTCATTAAAATCAGTAATAATTTTGTTGACTGCTTCGCTCCGTGGGCCGGATCCCCAGAAACTCCAAAATTCAATTTCAACTGGTCCATCACCAGCATTGGTGCCTGGTTTTCCAGTAGCGGAATCGTTATTGCTGCCGCATCCTGCTAACAGCAATACAGCTCCTACAGACAAAACGAGTGACACTAAAGAACGCTTAGTAAATTTTTTCATGCTTTTCCCATCCCATCTTTTTTATTAGTTGTCTGTTAAAATAATGATTTAAAAAGTTCATTTATAATGACATAAACCATTGATAGCTTTTATGGGATCACCTCCTGCTAGTTCCTTTTTTATGTATAAAAGGTTGCTTTATCAAAATTGGAAAGCTAGAAAAAGCAAGCCCTTACATTTAAGCATTTCTCAATAATCAGTTTGCTAAAAACCTACTTCAACTACTTTCAGAGATCATGCCGAGAACCTCCAAATAATCAATAGAGAACCAAATCAACCCTTTTTTCGTAGAAGCGCTTCTCTTCTCTAAAAGTATACCATTAAAGATTTTTTGTCAATTTAAACGGCCATTAATCCTTCAACAAAGCTGTTTTGTATTAGATTTAACAGAACGGAAATTATTTACTGAAATCCAGTAGAATTTTAATTTGAATTGTGGTAGTATTGTATAATTACAAAAAAATACAAAAAAGAAAAAGGAGACAATGATAGATGGACTCAGACCCCGATAGTCAGTCGTTAGCAGTACAGATTCTGATCATAGTAATATTGACCGCACTTAATGCATTTTTTGCAGCAGCAGAAATGGCATTTGTTTCATTAGATCAACGCAAAATAAAGGAGACTGCTTTACAAGGAGATAAAAAATCGCTTAACATTCTAAAATTATTAGGCAACCCAGATAATTTTTTAGCCACTATCCAAGTAGCTATTACGTTAGCTGGATTCTTCTCAAGTGCATCCGCAGCAACTAGTTTTGCTGTTCGCTTAAAACCGATTTTAACGAATGTTCCTGGTGGGGAACAAATTGCTGTTGTAATAGTGACCATCGCACTTTCTTATATTACGCTCGTATTTGGTGAATTGTATCCAAAACAAGTAGCCTTGCAAAAAGCTGAAGAAATTGCAAAGTTAACTGTGGGCCCTATATTACTCGTTCAAACGTTTGCTATGCCTTTCGTGAAACTACTGTCATTCTCAACCAGCATTTTGAAAAGAATGACTCCGATTGATTTTAACAATGAAGAAGAGAAGATGACTCGTGATGAATTTCGTGCTTACTTAGAAAATAGTCAAAAAGAAGGAGCCATCGACCTTAACGAATTCTCGATGTTAAGAGGCGTCATGTCAATGGATACGAAAATGGCCAAAGAGATCATGGTACCTCGAACCGATACTTTTATGATCGACTATAAGGATGGAAATAAAAAAAACATTCCACTATTATTGGATTGCAGATATTCACGTGTTCCTGTGTATGAAACTGACAAAGATAACATTATCGGTGTCTTGCACGTAAAAAGCTTATTGCAAGCTTCTAGGACAACAAACCTTGATGAAATTAATATTAGAGAAATTATGAATACCCCATTATCTGTTCCGGAAACCATCTATATGAATGATTTGCTGTATGAAATGAAACATACGCGTAATCAGATTGCTATTTTAAATGATGAGTATGGAGGAACAGTAGGAATCGTAACATTAGAAGATTTATTGGAAGAAATCGTAGGCGATATTGACGACGAATACGATGAAACGCATCAATTAGTCGAACAGTTAACTGAAAATCGTTACTTAGTAGCTGGATCAACGCCTCTTTCCAAGTTCAATGAATTTTTTGATACCAACATTAAATCAAACAATGTAGATTCTATTGCCGGATACTTTATAACTGAATATGGAAATATTCCGCAAAAAGGAGAAAAAATCAGTATAAAGCATAAAAATTATGTTTTTACAGCTAATGAAATTGAAGGTTCAAGGGTAATGAGTCTGTTTATTGAACGAAATGCAGACAGTGTTGACAATAAGGCAGCTGTCCAGAAAATAGTATCAAATGACCAGCTTCAACTGCAATAAAAGGATCAGACAATCACTGAACCCTTAAAACGTATGACAGTATAAAGCTGTTATGCGTTTTTTTGTGGTTCGAACATTATTGATGTTAATAAATGAAATGTATGTAGTCCACAATCTTGATAGTTCTGCTTGTTGGGACTTAATTAAGCATATTAACTAAAGTAATAAGAACAAAACGTTAGATAAGGCAAACAATCATTGATCTAAAGAGTCAGTGTAATGAAGCCGATTGTTGGTAGTCGGTAAAAAGAACAAAGGAACAAAAGTGTAGTTAATTGTTATTTAATTTTAAGGAGGGTATACTTAACTTGTAGCAAAATTACTTTTTAGGAGGAATTTATAATGAGTTATATGACTGAGTCAGATGTAACAAGTTTATTGAATGAATCAAAAAAAGAATTGGATCGCCTTACGACAAAGCGTACGGAAGATTTAGGGAATTCAATTAATTACATTGAAAATGAACTTGAGATCCAACGCACACAAGGTAAAATTACAGCTTATGAATATGTCTTGAATGCAGATGCTAACTAAGCAATATACCAAATTGATTTTAATCTTCCAATAAGAAAAAGAAGCAGGTTTTAGACTGCTTCTTTTTCTATCTAAAAATCGTCTAACGAGAAGAAGTAAAAAAAGAAAAAATATCTCAAGTGAAGCGGTTTCATGGTATACTAATGAGAATAACAACACCTCTAGAGAATCCATCTTCTAACTGCTAACGACACGAAACAGGATAGCTGTTGATAAAAATACAAGGAGGAAAAAAACAATGGATGAATTTAAAAAAATAATCTTAGCTGGTATTGGCGGAGCATCTGTAACGTATGAAAAAATGGAAGACACCCTTAACAAACTGGTTGTTAAAGGCAGGCTGACAGTTGATCAAGGGAAGTTATTAAGTCAAGAATTAGTCCGGAAGAAAAAAGAGAAAAACTCAGAGGAAGAATTGAGTCGAGAAGATGTGCAAGAATTATTGATGGCTATGAATGTTGCACAACGAAAAGATATTGAAGAATTAGAGAAGAAGGTTGATCAATTAAACGAAACGATTGATAAACTGATCAACAAATAATAATAAGACTTAAAAAGCAGGAGGTGGAGAGCATCTGTGAGAGATCGTGATCGATTTAGAGAAATTGTTGGGGTATTGACGGCTTATGGTTTTGGACATATTTACAATACAAAAATTCGGACTCAAAAAAAAGAGTTGGACCCGAAAAATTTACGTAAAGCTTTTGAAGAATTGGGTCCCAGTTTTATTAAAATAGGACAAATCATTTCAACAAGAAGAGATATCTTGCCGAAAGAATACATTGATGAATTGTCTAAACTGCAAGATGCTGCTCCACCCTTTCCATTTGAAGATGTTCGAAGAATTTTTAGAGAAGAATTTAACCAAGAATTAGAAGATGTTTTTGAAAGTGTAGCAAGAAAACCCATTGCTAGTGCTTCAATTGCGCAGGTTCACCGCGGTCGGTTATTGAATGGGAAAGAAGTGGTTTTAAAAGTTCAACGGCCTAGTATAGAAGAAAGCTTTTTAAGAGATATCGATTTATTCATTAGAATTGTATCTAAAGCTGAAAACATGTTGAAAGAAATTGTGGTCGATCCAGTTGCGGCATTTAAAGAGATTCGGGAAACGACTAAAGTTGAATTAGATTTTCGCAACGAAGTACATTACATGCTTAAATTTAAAGAATTAAACGCTGATATTGCCTGTGTTGGTGCTCCCGCAGTGTTTACAGAACTTAGTTCAAAACGAGTGATCGTCCAAGAATATATCGAAGGATTGAAAGTAACACATACAGAAGCATTGCTTGATGCAGGATATGATTTGGACGATATTGGCCAAAAATTACTGTTATCTTATCTATCTCAAGTTTTTCACGATGGTTTTTTCCATGGAGATCCTCATCCAGGAAATTTGATTATCAAAGAAGGAAAGATTTACTACATTGATTTTGGTATTATGGGAGAATTATCTAAACCGAATAAAGAAGTATTGAACCAATTATTGAAAGCTATTGTTTTAAAAGATATCAATTTATTGATTCATTTGATTTTGCAGATGGGCATTCAAAAAGGCCGAGTGGATCGCAATGAATTATATGAAGATTTGTCTTATCTGTTTGATACGTATTTTTCGACTAATTTGAGCAATATCCATATTGCCAGTGTCTTAACCGATATGTTCGAAATGACCAGCAGGCACAATTTGGCAATGCCCAGTGATCTAATTACCTTGGTAAAATCAATGACTATCTTAGAAGGAGTCATTACCGATTTATCGCCAGAAGCTAATTTGATACAGATCACAAAAAGTTACCTGAAAACAAGCGGAACGTTTAGTGCACGTGATTTATTAGATACGGAAGAAGCATTGTTGCGAACGTATCAATTTGTTAGTCATTCAGCTAAATTGCCAAGTCAGCTATCGACTTTTTTAGATGACTTGATCAATGGACGCAGCAAATTTACAATCGACTTGGCAGGTATGGACGAAAAATGGATAGGTATCAATAAAATGGTGAATCGTTTAGTTTTTGCTCTCATTGTTTCTGCTTTAATCATTGCATCCGCTTTTGTTGTCATAGCCACAAAAGGTACACAGCTGTCTATTATTGGAGTAGCAGGCTTTTTAGCTGCTGGCTTTTTAGGATTGTGGCTTTTGATTTCCATTATTCGATCCGGCAATCTCTAGAACAAAAACCCCTATAAGTCGTTAGAGCAGAGAATCTCTCATGACTTACAGGGGTTTTATTTAGTATTAGTTGGTTTTTTCAGTTTTTTTTCTTTTGAAGAACCAAATGATAAAAGCAATTGCAGCAATGGCAATCACAGCGTAAGCGATGTGCGAATAGATGTCCATATAATGGACGATAACTTCCCATTGTGAACCTACAGCGGCGCCTAAATAAATCAAAATGGTATTCCAAATCAATGTACCGATAGTTGTCAAAGTAATAAATAGTCCGAAGTTCATATTGGACATTCCGGCTGGGATTGAAATCAAACTTCTGATCAGCGGAATGAAACGGCAAAAGAAAACAGTCCATACGCCATGCTTATCAAACCAGCGATCGGCTTTATGAATATCCTTTCTAGTTAAACGTAAGATATGACCCCAACGGTCTACGATTTTTTCTAACCGTGCAACATCTAACAACAACCCAATACCATAAAGAATCACAGCACCGATCACAGCACCAATGGTTGAAGCAATAATCATTCCCAGAATATTTAAACTAGTGCCTGTCGTCATAAAACCGCCAAAGGTTAAAATAACTTCTGATGGAATCGGCGGAAAAACATTCTCGATCATAATTAAAAATGCTACCCCGATATAACCAAATTGTTCCATAATACCTTGAATCCAAGCTTCCATAATTAATCTCCTTAGTGTTAAAATCATTTTTTTACTTCATGCATTAAAGAATAATAGTCTAATATATTACAAGTTGTTTTTTGCTTTATCTAGTAAAGCTTTAGCAGTTTCCAAGTTCATATGAGGTGCTTTTTTTAACTCATCGGCAACTGCTTCAATCCAATGATCCGTTGCTCCAGCACTGATTGCCAAAGACTTAGCGTGCAGTCCCATATGCCCTTTTTGGATGCCTTCCGTTACTAAAGCTTTAAGAGCTGAAAAATTTTGTGCTAGTCCAATGGAAACAATCACTGATTCTAATTCTTTAGCATTTTTAACACCTAGTAAACGCTGACTGAATTGAGCAGTGGGGTGAATGGAGATTGATCCTCCAACAAAACCAATGGGCATGGGCAAGGTCAAACTGCCGAGTAGATCTCCATTATCAGCTTTTTTCCAAGTGGAAAGAGCCCGGTATTGTCCTGATTTAGCAGCATAGGCATGAGCACTTGCTTCAATTGCCCGCCAGTCATTGCCGCTTGCTAAAACAACCGCATCAATGCCGTTCATGATCCCTTTGTTGTGGGTTACAGCTCGATAAGGATCAGCATAGGCAAATTGAGCAGCTTCGATTAAACGATCGCGGACTGCTTCACCTGACAAATCACCACGCTTTAATAAGTTTAACGGAACTCTGCAAGTAGCAGTCGCTAAGCATTCTGTAGCGTAGTTTGAAAGGATGCTCATTAAAACCTTTCCTTCGGTCAATAGTTCTAAATAAGGAGCAATAGCCTCCATCATAGTATTGACGATATTAGCTCCCATTGCTTCTTGAACATCGATATAAACATGAACGACTAAGAATTCAGGAGACTCTTCAGTCGCTTCAATCAAACGAATCGCGATATCGTCTGCTCCGCCGCCACGTTTTACGATAGAAGGATGAGCTTGATTAGCTTTGTTAAGGATGTCTTTTTTATGTAGCTTTAATTGTTTTTGAGCGTGTGTTGTATCTGGAACTGCTTTTAACGCCACTTGTCCGATCATCCGCCGTTTTGTTATGCAGGTTTCAAATCCGCCTGCTTGAGCAATAAGTTTGGCAGCAGAGCTGGCTGCAGCAACTACAGAAGGTTCTTCAGTAACCATCGGGACAGCATATTCTTTGTCATCCACTATTAAATTCAGCGCCACACCTAAGGGCAAAGCATATTGTGTCAATTGGTTTTCTACCATACTATTAGCCAATCCGTCAGATAAAAGAGGAGTTTCTTTTAAAAACTGTTCATCCTCTGATGTAAGGATTTGTGCCTCTAAAAGTGCTTGGACTTTTTCTTGTTTGGATTTTTTATAAAACTTTGAAAAATAAGCAGCAGCCATTTTTTAAACCTCTTTCTATATATAAAGTAGAAAATTAGCTCGTTTATTATCTTAGCATAGAACGATGCCCAGCTCTAGCTTAAAGTTATTATCTTAAGAGAAACCTTAACTATTAAATCAACGCTAATGGTTGATAAGGAACTGACAAAGCGATAATCCTATATAACCTGCATACTGAAAAATAATCGGCTAAACTTGATCAGCATCAATGTTTGTTAGAAGAGCAGCCGGTATACTAACAGTAGAAATAAGAACAAGAGCAAATCAGAAACAATAAAGCGAAAAGCTCGATTTGCATCCTGCTTTTTATTTACTAGCTTTAAAAATACAAATAAAGTATAGGAGGAAACAAACATGAGTAAAGCCGTTTATCAATTAGAACCGTTAACTTGTCCATCTTGTATCAAAAAAATTGAAACAACTCTAAGCAAAACAGCAGGTGTTGAATCTGCAAAATTGATGTTCAATTCCAGCAAAGTCAGAACCGAATTTGATGAAAACGAAATTAAAGCGGATAAAATTGAAGAAACCATTACAAAACTAGGTTATCCAGTTTTGTCTGTCAAGGTATCTTAATAGCCAGCAAAAAGATTCTGACGTTGTTTCGTTAGAATCTTTTTCAATTTGTAAATGAAGTGCTGTAAGCAGCTAGCTTTAGAGTTATAATGACAGAAGACAGTTTGAAAAATTGGCAAATAGAGTTATATTAGGTTACCGGAGGGGAAAAAAATGAGAAAAGAAGATACCGGTGCTGGTCATAATCCGCACCATCATTCACATTCACATAAATCGTGCGTTTCTTTGGTTCCAATTTTTAACCACTTAGAAGAAGAACAAATGAACGAAATAACAAAAACCATCCATTCTATAAACTATAAAAAAAGCGAAACTGTTTACCACGCCGGAGAACAGTCCGATTCTTTGTTTATTGTCAATAAGGGGAAAATCCGAGTTTATCGTTTATCAGAAAGCGGAAAAGAACAGTTAGTTCGCATTTTAATGCCGGGAGATTTTACAGGAGAATTGGCATTATTCACTGAAACCACCTATGTATCGTTTGCCGAAGCCATGGTAGAGACTAGTGTTTGTAGGATCAAACGTACTGATTTTCAAAATTTATTGTTACAATATCCAACGATTTCTTTAAAAGTGCTAACGGAATTTTCTAAGCGGCTGGCGCAATCGGAAAAACAATCCATGCGCTTCGCCACTGAAAAAGTAGAGACACGCATCGCATTATTTTTAGCTGAATGTTTCGATAGTGAAAATCAAACGGATACTATCGAATTGCCTATGAGCAAAAAAGACCTAGCTTCTTATCTAGGAACTACTCCAGAAACAATCAGTCGAAAGTTTACAGAATTAGAAGCACAAGGTCTGATCGAACAAAAAACACATAAATTAATCAAAGTGTTGGACTTGGATGGCTTATTGTTAAATTGAATTGAAACAATTAGTAAAGGACAAAAATAAACTAGAAAGTTACTATTCTAGTTCATTTTTGTCCTTCTTTTTAATGATTAGTTTAGTATAAGAATAAGTACATAAATATCAAAACATTTAAAAGTATTGAATTGCCATTCCAATAGTGTTACATTGTTTTATAACCTTAATTTAACCTTATTCTAATATTTGGTTAATTAATAAAAAAGGAATGAAATTATTTTAAGAGGAGGATTTAATATGACAGTCAAAAGAAAGATAGCCGGAAGTACACTAGTAGCTTTAACCAGCTTATTAATGGCATGCGAAAACGCAGAGACAGATGGGACAGCAGCATCTAGTTCTCAAAAAAATTCGACTGAACAAACAATTAGTTTAATGGCTGTCCAAGAAATCGGCTCCATGAACAGTCTTTTGTCACAAGATTCTGATGGCTTTACCGCGCAAAGCCAAGTTTTTGAAGGATTATATCGGTTAGATGAAGAAGACAATGTAGTTCCTGCTTTAGCAGCGGGCATGCCGGACATTTCTGAAGATGGCTTAACCTATACGATTAAAATGCGAGAAGATTCTAAGTGGTCTAATGGCACAAAAGTGACAGCACATGATTTTGTGTATGCTTGGAAAAAACTGGCGGATCCTGATACAGCAGCCAACTACGCCTTTCTTCTAGATGGAACTATTTTAAACGGCAGTGAAATTACGTTAGGCAAAAAGTCCGTTGATGAACTTGGAGTAAAAGCAGTAGATGACTATACTTTAGAGGTTAAATTACAAAATCCAACGACTTATTTCTTATCTCTTTTAGCATTTAATCCTTTCTATCCGCAAAATGAAGAGTATGTTGAGTCAGAAGGAGATGCTTATGCCTCAACGAGCGATCATATGATTTACAACGGACCTTTTACAATGACAGATTGGTCAAATGCTGGGTCAAGTTGGTCATTAGTCAAAAATAAAGATTATTGGGATGCAGAAAATGTTAAAGCAGATGAAATTGATTTCCAAGTTATTAAAGAAACTGGAACAGCATTGAATCTATATGATGCAGGCGAACTGGATCAAGCCGTTATTTCGGGAGAATACGTAAACCAAAGAAAAAATGATCCGGAATACCTTTCAACACCGAATGCTTATGTTTCTTATTTTAGAATGAACCAATTACGAAATGGTTCAGATACTATTTTTGCCAATGAGAATGTCCGAAAAGCTGTAGGGTATGCAGTAGACAAGGAAGCATTGGTAAACAACGTGTTACAAGATGGTTCGGTAGCTACTTATGGATTTGTGCCGCATGGCTTTGTTAAAAATCCAGAAACGGGAGAAGATTTCCGCGAAGAAGCAGGAGATTTCCTGGTAACGGATAAAGACCAAGCGTTAAGTTATTGGAAAGAAGCACAAAAGGAGATAGGCGAAACCATTAAAATTGAATTATTAACAAGTGACGGAGAAGCAGATAAGAAAGTTGCCGAATATTTGCAAAGTCAATTACAAGACACACTACCTGGTTTAAACTTAACAATTCGAGCAGTTCCGTTGCAAAACTCTATTCAACTAACAAGAAATTCTGATTACGATTTAGCATTTGGTCGCTGGGGTCCTGATTACCAAGATCCAATGACTTTCTTAGCTAATCATTTAAGTGGCGGAAATGCCAATTACAGCAATTCAGAATATGATGGCTTATTGGAGGAAGCTTCAACAACCCTGGCGAATGAGCCAGAAGCTCGTTGGGAAGCTTTGATTAAGGCAGAAACGATTCTTATTGAAGAAGATGCGGGTATTGTACCGGTTTATCAACAATCTACAACCGTGCTGCAAAAAGATAATCTAAAAGGAATTGTACAACATAACTTTGGCAGTCCTTATGACTACAAAGGTGCGTATAAAGAGTAAAGAGGTGTTTCTCATTGGAAAAGTATCATTTGTATCAGACAGGAATTAAAGTGGCCACTTTTTCTATTGAAGCAGAAGTGAAAATCAAATTATGGGATATTTTTGCCGGAAAGTGGCAGCCAGAGATAGTATTTAATCAAGAACATGAAGAGTTTTTAAAACGCTATGTTCGTGCAGATATTGGCTTTATATTAGAGCATTTAGAGAATTATAAAGCTTTTGTTTCCGAGCAAAGTCATCCCGAATGGGTCAAAACAAGTTGGGGAAGTATCTATTCAGAATGGACCCTGAATCTTTGGGCAGAACGACAAAAAAATGAGCCGCTGGATATTGTTATTCAAGATCAGCAATTTGTTGGTTTGGTAACGACCAATAGAGAATTCACAACTGTTTTTATTAAAGAAGGTCATGAAGATGCGACTATTCTAAAAGAATGGAAAGAACATCAGCTGATGGTAGATCAGCCGTATGGAGTAAAGAAAATGGATAATGCTATGGTCAAAATGCGCGATGGCGTTCATTTATCGACCGAAATCTGGCTGCCTGACTCAGAAAAGACTTCTTATCCCGTTATCATGGCCAGAACTCCTTATGGAAAAGAACGGTATTCTGAAAGCCATTATCGCTTTGTACAGCGAGGGTATGCAGTCGTACTCCAAGATGTACGCGGTCGGAATGATTCAGAAGGAAACTATACCAGCATGGCTCATGAACGTGAAGATGGGGACGATACACTTAACTGGCTGGTTCAGCAAGAATGGTGTGATGGAGAGATTGGAATGCTAGGCGGTTCATATGGCGGTTTTGTTCAATGGGCTGCAGCATCTTCTGGAAATCCGCATTTAAAAGCATTGGTCAGTATTGTGACAGCTGGGAGCCCATTTGTGGATATGCGTCGTAAAGGCGGAGCCCTTATTTCTGGTGGAATTCCTTTAGGTTTTGCTTTATCAGAGAAAAAATTTAATCCAGACTTGATGATACGCGAGGACTGGGCTGAATTAATGAAAATCCGGCCATTAGAAAAAATAGCTGAAGTTGGTCTTGGGCACCCGCTTGAAAGCTTCAATGAAGCACTTAAACACAAATCTTATGATGAGTATTGGGATACAATGAACTGGTTTGCGCGTAAAGAAGCCATTAACGTACCAGCCTTAATTATTTCAGGTTGGTACGATGACAATGGTGCTGGCACAACAGAAGCTATTCAGGTAACAACTGCTTATCCAAAGAATAAACGTAAAATCATCTTAGGACCTTGGCTGCACAAAGGCAATGCTAATCGCGATTTGGGAGAGATTGCTTTAGGCAATGCTGCATTAAGGCATGATATTGATTTACAGCATCTCTTGTGGTTTGAACGCTTTTTGAAAAATAACGACAATGGTGTAGACACTAGACCTGCCATTGAATACTATACTGTTAATGAAAATAAATGGAAAACTGCCACCCAGTGGCCTCCTGAATTTACCCAAGAAGAGACTTATTATTTAACCAGTACACATGACGCGAGAAGCTCATCTGGAGATGGCAAGCTGATCAAAGCGAAATCTGAAAAAGAAAAAGAAGATTATTTCACCTACGATCCCGATCATCCTGTACCGCATTTGATTAATTTATCAGAAAATGAGATTTGTTTTCCAAATGATTATCATGCAGTTGAAAAACGCCAAGATGTTCTTTGTTATACAACGGAACCTTTTGTTTCTGAAACGACCATTACAGGTCAAATCAAAGTAGGCTTTTACGCTAAAAGTACAGCAGTCGATACAGATTGGGTAGTTCGCTTAACAGATGTTTCTACTAATGGAACTTCAACCAACTTAGCAGAGGGAATATTATGTGCCCGTTTTAGAGAAAGTTTTAGCCAGCCCTCTTATCTTGTTCCAAATGAAGTCTATTATTATGAGATCGAAACATCTAAAATTTCTAACCAATTCTTTTCTGGTCACCAATTAAGATTGGATATTACAAGTAGCGCGGAGAATTATATTTTCCCGCACAGCAATACGAAAAAAGGTCCAAATGCAGTTAAAACGATTCCTGCTGATCAGACCATTCTTTCGGGAGGAAAATACCCTTCTAAACTCACTCTGATGGTAGAAAAATAAATGTTAAAGAAGTTCGAATTCTTACTTGTTGGTAGCAGCTAGTTAAAATTTGAACTTCTTTTCTTTTTAGCTAAAAAGAAATAAAAACACATTATGTAGTGGTTGAAAATGAAATCAATATGATATATAGTGATTTAGAGAGAAAGGGTAAAAAGAAAGAGGTGAACATTAAATGCAAATCTATACAAAAAGAGGCGACTACGGAAATACAAATATCATTGGCGGCCGTACCGTCAAAAAAGATTCTGTACGAGTAGAAGCCTATGGGACGATTGATGAAGCCAATTCTTTGATCGGATACATAATCAGTCAGATGAGCGAACAAGACGAATCTTTAAAAAGTGAACTAATTGAACTGCAGCACAGTTTATTTGATTGCGGGACAGATTTGGCGACCCCCCACGGGAAAAAAGACTATAAGGTAACAGAAGAAATGATCAAATGGATTGAATCGCGAATCGATGTTTATGCAGAAATTCCAGATGCAATCGAATCTTTTGTTTTGCCAGGCGGTCATCCCGTTGCGAGTTTACTGCATTTGGCTAGGACGACCGTTAGAAGAGCTGAACGGCGCATTGTCAGTTTAGCAGCAGTAGAAGAAATAAATCTTCATGTCGGCATTTTTATCAATCGTTTGTCAGATTATTTGTTTGCTGCAGCACGGTTGGTCAACCATCAAGCAAGCGTAAAAGAAACCTTGTATGAAAGAGGCGGAAAAGTTTTCCATACATCTTTAACAAAAAAAGATATCCGCTAAAATTGAATAAGCTATTGAAAACTGGAAGTTGGTGAAAATCCAACACGGTCCCGCCACTGTAAAAAGCAGCCGCTTTGAGTCAGGTCTTTTTTCAATTGCTTTTGAACCGACTGTTTCGAGGCAGAACAGACGGGTGTCCAACAAGATTCTGCCTTGTTGTTTTTTTTGTCTCAAAAAGCTTACTATTATTGATTTGGAGGAAGAAAAAATGAAATTAAAATTAAAATTAAAATTAGGTTTGGTTGTTGCAGCTTCATTAGCATTGGTGGCTTGCAGCGATACCAATCAACCAGCAGGAAATGAAAGCAGTTCAGTCGCTTCAAGTGAGATGACCGCCACAAGTTCGGCTGTAGAAACAGTAGCGGTATCGATCAATGTCCAAGAAGCAGGCGAAGATCTACCTGATGCAAATAAAGAAATAAAAGCAGAAGCAGGCGAAACCTTGCTAGAAGCCATGGAAAAGAACTATGACATTACCGAAAAAGAAGGGTTTATTTCTGCTGTTGAAGGACATGAACAGGACGATAAAGCAGGGAAATACTGGCTATACACTGTCAATGGCGAACAAGCTGCTGTAGGGGCAGCAGACTATATTTTAGAAGATGGCGACACTATCGTGTGGAACTTAGATGGCATGTAAATCTAAACCATTGTCTATTCAACGAATGACGTTACTCGCCATGATGACGACACTTTGCCAAGTGAGCCGGTTAGTATTTCAATTCTTGCCAAATGTCCAACCCGTGACCGTTATCTTAATCATTTTGACCCTTTCATTGGGAATCAGCGACGGCATGATCGTAGCTGTTTTATCTATTTTTATTTCCAATATTACATTAGGCATGGGGGTATGGACACTTGCTCAAATGATTTCATTTGTTTTTCTTGTCTTGCTGACAGGACTAGTCGTCAAACCGTTTTTTACACGCATTCCGTTTGTGTTCATGGTTTTTTACGCCACGTTGTCTGGGTATCTGTATGGTTTTATTATTTCACTTGTACAAGCGCCTTTCTTTGGCATTCAAAACATCTGGGTCTATTATATTTCTGGTCTGCCGTTCGACACCCTGCATGCTATAGGGAATGGAGGATTTTACCTGATATTAGCTCCGATTTTATTTCCATTGCTGAAAAGATTCACTGAAAAGTATTTTGCTGAAAAGAATTGATGAGTTTAAGTAACAGCAGTTTAAAGAGGAAACTAACTTTAAACTGCTGTTACTTTTTTCATTTAAACATATGGTAGACTATAGGAGTAAGAGCAATAGGGCTCGTAGATGAAAAATGTTAGCGATACCATGTTATAATGTTGGCATAGGAAAAGCTAGGGCAATCAAATCCCTAGCAGCTAAATGACAGTAGGGAAGGTGAAGAGATGACTCAGTATTTAGGAATGGATATTGGCGGAACGGAAATTAAGTATGGTCTTATCAATCATGACGGAGAAATCAATGAAACTCAAAGAAAAAAAACGCCCATGGATTCATTAGACCATTTTATTGAAGAAATTGGAGACATTTACGATGCTTTTGCGGATGAAATCGAAGGAATGGCCATTAGCATGCCAGGGATCATTCATTCAAAAACGGGCTATGCTGTTCATGGCGGAACATTGGAATACATTAAAAATATGAATATGGTGGAATTACTCGAAAGTCGGTGTCCAACCACTATTCATATAGAAAATGATGGCAAAGCAGCGGCTTTAGGGGAGTTATGGAAAGGCTATTTTCAAGGGATTCAAAATGGTGTGATCTTAGTTTTAGGAACAGGCATTGGAGGCGGAATCTTGATCAACGGGCAAGTGTTGAAAGGAACCCATCACTCAGCTGGAGAATTTTCTTTTATAAAAACCAATGTGGATAAAAGCGATGATCAAGATTACATGTTTGGTTTTCAAAATGGGTTAAGAAAATTATTTAAAACTGTTTCAAAACGAAAAGATACTCTGCTAGAAGAAATCGATGGCCATTTAGTCTTTCAACTTGCTGAAGAAGGCGATCCCGTTATTTTAGAATGCTTAAATGCCTATTGCCGAACGTTAGCAGTACAAATTTTTAATTTTCAGACCATCTTAGATCCTGAAAAAATATTGATCAGCGGTGGAATCAGTAAAGCACCGTTACTGATCGAGTTGATCAAAAAAAATGTTGCCGAAGTTTTTCAAGAAAAAAACACAGAATTATTTTATGCACCAATTATTGAAAAAAGTAAAAACGGCAACAGAGCCAACATTATTGGAGCTTTGTACAATTACAAATTAAATGAAGGACTTTCTTTTTGATAGTTATTCTTACCTATATTAATAAAAACAGCTTCAAACCCAAGGATTTAATCTTTGGTTTGAAGCTGTTTTTGTTAACGATAAGGGCGCATAGCACGTGGTTTATCAATGATCTCTTTGTAAACCACAGCTTTCAATAGTTCTTTTTGAAAAGGCACTTGTTTTTTTTGCTTATTTACGCGTTTTTCTGATTGAACAAAAGCTTTAGCTTTTTGCTGCATATCTTTTGAGACGGTTTTTGCAATCCGTTCCCTATCTTGTGCTTCAGTCTGCAGTTGATGTTGCGTGACTAAGGGCTGAGCACTTTTACGGTGGCTTTGCTTAGTGGTGATATGTTGATCGTAATTACGCGCTGGACGTTGTGTTCGCGTTGTTTGTTGCTTAACAGCACGTGTCTCTTTTTGAACAGCCTTATTCCGTTGTTGCGCCGGCGTATTTCTTAACCGACGTGTTTCTTGTTCTACTTCAGTCTTAAGTGTTTGGTATTTTGCCAAAACTTCTTTTGACCGCGGCTTATTTCCTTGGGTTTTTGAATTGGAAGCCTGCTGTTTAAGAAGCGCACCTCCGATTGACTGTATTACTGAAATAATGAGAATGATAGGAACTAAAAGACTTAATAAACCAATAATTGTGTCCATTATTGATCACGATCACTTTCGCCTAACCCAGAAATGGAATCTCTCATAGAGGTATCCGCATTGATGTTTTTCATATTGTAATAATCCATCACGCCTAATTTACCAGCTTTTAAAGCTTCCGCTAATGCCAATGGAACTTCCGCTTCCGCTTCAACTACACGAGCACGCATTTTTTGAACTTCAGCAAGCATTTCTTGTTCTTGTGCAATGGCCATTGAACGTCTTTCTTCCGCTTTTGCTTGAGCAATGTTTTTATCTGCTTCGGCTTGTTCCATTTGCAGGCTGGCACCAATATTACGTCCAACATCGATATCTGCGATATCGATAGACAAGATTTCAAAGGCAGTACCTGAGTCTAACCCTTTTCTCAAGACAGTTTTTGAGATAGAATCAGGATTTTCTAAAACGTCTGTGTGTTTCGCAGCACTACCGACTGTGGTAACAATTCCTTCGCCAACACGAGCGATGATAGTTTCTTCACCGGCTCCTCCAACTAATCGTTCAATGTTCGCACGAACGGTTACTTTAGCACGGGCTTTGACTTCAATTCCGTTCATTGCCATAGCAGCAATTTGCGGTGTTTCGATAACTTTTGGATTAACACTGACTTGAACCGCTTCGAATACGTTCCGACCAGCTAAATCAATAGCTGCTGCTTGTTTAAAAACTAAATCAATATTAGCACGTTGAGCAGCAATCAGGGCATCGATAACTTGGTTGATATCCCCGCCGGCTAAATAGTGAGCTTCCAATTCATTGATATCAATGTCTAAGCCAGCTTTAGTAGCTTTGATCAAAGGACGAATAATATTTTGGGGAGCAACTCTTCTTAAACGCATCCCTACTAATGTTCCGATAGAAACTTTCACTCCAGAAAAATAAGCTGTTACCCATAACCCCACTGGAACAAATCGGAAAAACATACTTAAAATGACAATAACGATAATTGCAATAATCCCAATACCGATTAAACTACTTGTTTCATTTTCCATACTGATTACACTCTCCTAACAATTATTTTAGAACCTTCAACTTTGATCACTTCAACAGGTGTATCAAATTCAATTTGTTCCCCGGAACTTAACACATCTAGTTCTTTGTCGTCAAACTTAACTTTACCTGTAGGTCTTAAAGTCGTCGTTGTGACACCTTTTTTCCCTAGGTATTCAGAATAATCTTTGCTGCTGGAATAACCGCTGATTCGATCCAAATTATTTTCCAGTACCAATTTATTTAAATTTCCAAAAGAATATCCATTTTTTAACAACACGATAGCTAAAATGACAGCCACTAAACCGGCCACACTTAAATCAATCAAACTTTTTCCGATATTTTGGTCATAAGTGAGATAAATACCGCCAAAAAGCAAGATGCCGCCTAAAATGCCTGCAACTCCAAAATTTGGAATGAACACTTCAAGTATCATTAATAGGATACCTAAAATAAATATAGTGATGGGAAACCATTCGCCGCTTCCATTCAATAAAAAGTACCCCGCAAAACTCCCGAGTGCCAATATGCCGCCTAATACATAATGAGGAGTTAAACCGACAACCACTAAACCAACAAAACCTAGACTTAAGAGCAAGATATTCAAATTTTTCACCTCCTTCAAAAACAGACATGTCTTTTTTTATAATGAATTCACTCATCCACTGAAAGTTACCGTAACTAATTTTCTGAATCTTGCTATTTAAGAGTGAAGGACAAAAAAACAATAGCATTTTAAGCCTCAAACAGCCTGTGTATTTCTTTTGCAAGAAATGTCTATAGTTTATTTTACCATTCTTAAGACATTTACGCACTTATGAATAAAAAAACATTGTTTTGATTTTACGTAACTACATAAATCAAAAAATAGAACCGTTAGTTTGGATGGCCGAGTAAGACAAGCGCCAAACAAATAGCTAACTTTCAATATTTTAAGTTAAATAAAGATTGAAAGGCTTTAAAAAAGGAATTTTTGAGTAGAAAGGATCAGTTGTTTTTTATTTAAGGAGGTATTTAGCAGAGATACTAAAAATAGCAGAATCTTTTTTTATAAAGAGAAAAAAAGATTGTTCTCTTTACGAATTAAAGGTATAATTGTTGTGACAACAGTTGTTAGGACAACCAATTTCAGGGCTTGATTTTAGCAAGAGTTTAAACACATTTATTCAAAATACCAATGAACACAATAAAAACAAACGAAGAAGGAAGTGGAACCTATACGCACGAATTTAGAAGCATTCAAAAAAAAGATGTTTGATACGTTGCCTTATCTTTGCTTAGGAATCATTTTATTTGCGACGATTATTTTATTTTTTGGCAGCGCCAATGCGGTAATCGGAATAATCTTTTTGTTTTTCGCAAAAGGAGCAGTCCATTCTGCGTTTACTATAGAAAGTCATTTGACAAGCGGCTTTTTATTTTTATTAATGGCCGTACTCGGTACTTTTGCAACGATGGGTTACTTAACGTCTATCGTGTTAAATTTTTTGGTTTTCTTTTTGTTGATTTTCGTTTATTCAGATGATTTTGCACCAAAAAATTATTTTTTATTCGGATTAGAATTTGTGTTAATGCAAATGAATCCGGGAACTTTTGACATGTTATTAAATAGAAGCTTTGCAGTATTATATGGTTTTGCTGTCACAACCTTATTTATCATTGTTGCGAAACGGTTGAAAAAAGAACCGGCAGAAAATCCATTGATAAAGAAAGGGTTTGCTGTCATTTCCAATCAGCTGAACAGCTTATCAAAAGGGGAATTATCTCAGCTGCATGCTGGGGAAATCTTTGACATTGCCTCAAAATATTGTGCGGTAGAATACAATACTGTTTTTAAACAGAATGGTTTGATGTCTGGAAAAGAGAAAAACAGATTTCAGTTAGTGCTTTGTTTGGAACAACTTGGACAATTAATCAATGAAGCAAAGCTTCATTATGAAGAGTTGGATCAAGCCGACCGGTCATATTTTTATGATCTAAGCAAACTTTTTGAAAATAGTATGACCCGAGACAAATTAATATCACAATTGGAACATTTTTTGAAGAACTCTCATTTACAAGATTCGCATCTGAATTCAGATTGGAGATTACTGCTTCAGAGTTTGATCAAAACACTCCATGCAAAAACTGAAAAAGTAAACCACACAGCAACCGTTAAAAATAAATTAGCGTATAAAGGCAGTCAGTTAAAGCAACATTGGGGATTTCACTATTTTCAATTTCGTTTTGCAATACAAAAATCCTTGATCTTAGCTTTTTCTTTTGCTTTAGCAAACGCATTGCCTTTTTCTAATAGTTATTGGATTCCAATTATGGTTTATACAACCATTGGCGCTTATCCTGATGAAGCCTTTAAAAGTGCTGTGACACGTGTGGGAGGAACACTGGCGGGTCTCGCTTGTTTCGTTCTGGTGACCCAATTTATTCCAGTAAATATTCGCTTATTCGTTGTTTTATTCATCGGATTAACGATTATATTATCGACAACCAATGTTTTTATTACCATGATAGCAGGGACTCAAATGGCGGTATCCAGTATTGCACCTGTTTTTGATACCATTCCTTCCATTTTATTACGTTTTGCGTGCGTTATTGTGGGCGCAGTGATAGCTGTTGTTGGCGGAAGACTTATTTTACGTGCCAATCGTGATGATAATTACCAAGCTAAGTTAAATGAACTGTTGCAGATTGATAACCAGCTGGTGACGGAATTAAATCACGCACTGGAACAGGGCATGAGAGGCAACCATGTTAGCGAGCTGATTTTATCGTTGCATTTAACAACCAATGAGCTCCTCAAAGCTATGCCTCGTCGAAAAATGATTGATAAAGTACAATTAGCTAAATTAATTATCTATAACCGAAGCTTTTTGAAAGAAGTTTTGCTTATCTTTATGAGTTTAGATTTATCGAAAACGGACAAAGAGAATTCTGAAACTATTCAAGAAGCCCTTATTGTGCTCGAGCACTTGCTGGCAACTAAGACTGAAGTCCAAAAAGAGTCAGAAATTTATTCAGCTTATATTGAAAAAGCCAAATCAAAAACAAACTTAGATTACAGAATCGCTAAATGCAGTCTTGCTTTTCAGCAAATCAGGGGAAAAGTACATTTGTCTGGTGATTAATCTAAGAAAATTGCCGTTTTATGAAGCGAAAAGAAAACAAGAGCAGTGTCTAATGCTGCTAAGCCTAAAGGAGGCAAAGAGGTGAATACCAACAATTATTTTTTATCGTTTCGTACAGCAGTCGTTTCTAAAAAAATGCATCTTTTTGTAATGCGTCAATTGGCACCATTAGATATCACGCCCGAACAATGGGCCGTTCTTAGTGCGATCAAAGAAACAGAAAATACATCCCAAAGGATATTAGCAGAATTGACTGAGAAAGATCGGCCAACAGTGAACCGAATCATGGATGTTTTATTAAGGAAAGAATTAGTGAAAAAATGTGTTGATGAAAAAGACCGACGTAAAACCATTATTTCACTGACAGAGTTAGGTATTAAAAAAATTGAAGCCATTTCTCTCGTTATTAAAAAAGCATTAACCGAAATGTTTAAAGGTTTGACGGAAAGCGAAATCGAACATTTTTTAAGTACGCTGCAATTAATAGAAAAAAATATCGAAGAATAGTTAGAATATGGAAGAGGGGAATTGATGAAGAAAACAGTAATAGAACTATGGAAAATGAAAAAAACCAATGACCCCATCTTGCGTGTCATCGGGGCAGGGTTTTGTATGGGGATCCCCTTGTTTTTGGGACTGTATTTAGGCAACATGCAGATTGGAACGTTCGGTTGTTTTGGGGCATTTGCTTTTTTATCTTATCAGCCTTTGCCGTTAAAAAAATTGATTCAACGTATTGTAACGGTGGGGCTAGCTATTTTAACAGCTTTTTTCTTCGGTATGTTGGCGACTCTGATTCCTTGGACGATTCCGATCGTGATCAGTTTGGTGAGTTTGATTGGATTTATGGTTTGCCGGGCTTTTAAAATACCCAATCCAGGCCCTTTTTTTGTGATTATGGTTTGCTCAATGGGAACAGGTATGAAGTTGCATTTTCCAGAAATTTTGCAAGCTGTTGCTTATGCTGGTATCGGTGTTTTGTCAGCAGTTGTAATGGCAGCAATCGTTGGTTATATCAATCAGAATTGGTTGCATCGCGAGGTAATAGTTATTACTGCAACCAAGCATGAATTGATACTAGACACTGTTGAAAATGATTCTAGAATGTTATTGTCAGCAATACACGATGCTGGAATTATTTTCTTTGCGGCTTATATCGGCCAGTCGCTTGATTTGGGAAACCCTTATTGGATCACGATTTCTTGTGCGGCCGTATTGCAGGGAAGAGATTTAAAGATGGTGTTTCACCGCAATATCCAACGAATCGTTGGCGGGATGGTCGGTTTGTTTATCGGAGCCCTTTTGTTGAATCTGCATTTGCCGGTCTGGCAAGTCGTTCCGATCATCGTACTATTAAATCTGTTCGTAGAATTCTGTATGGGTCGTAATTATGGCATTGCTAATTTTTTTACAACACCGTTGTCTTTATTGTTAGCTAATCTGTCACGCGAACAGTTTGCGATGGACCTAGTTGAGTACCGGTTTTGGGGAATCGTATTGGGAAGTTTAATTGGTCTTGCCGGAGCTTTTTTAATTACTTACAGTCTTAAAATGTATGATAAAGAATTGTCGATCATCCAACTAATGAATAAAAAAGACTAAAGAGATTTCCAAGCATAGGGATTTATGTTTGGAATTTTTTTTAGTTGAAAATAAAAAGAAAGCGTTATCAATAAAAATGCGGTATACTAATAGTATAGAAAAGAAACAACGGGAATTATTCTTTAGGAGCTTTTTTTACGATTCCATACAAAAGTAGTATCTTTTCTGGTATCATTAAAATATAGTGATAATATGATGAGTATAGTTCTTTTTTTGTTCAATATATTGAAAGGGGTCCTGTAAATGGTTAAACAAGTTAGTAAGGAAACATATGAAGCAGCTTTAGCTAAAGAGTTGTATTTATTTAATATAGGACAGCATTTCGACAGCTATTTAGTTTTGGGATGTACAGCTGAAGTTTTTGATCACGTTGCAGGTTTTCGTTTTACTGTTTGGGCACCACATGCACAAAGCGTTGCTGTAGTAGCAGATTTTTGTGATTGGACAGAAGGTTTGCCAATGGAGAAAGTAGATGAAACAGGGGTTTGGACCCTGTTTAGTCAAAATGCTCAAGAAGGACAATGTTATAAATACCGTATTGAACAAGCAAATGGCGAAGTGAAACTTAAAATCGATCCATACGCTCATGAATTTGAAGTACGTCCAAAAGATGCTTCGATCGTAAAAGCTTTACCAGAAAAAAAATGGAAAGACCATTTATGGATGGCCAATAAAAAACGGCGCACAGCAACAGAAAGGCCGTTAAATATCTATGAGGTGCATTTAAGTTCATGGAAATGCCATGCAGATGGATCCTGGTATAGCCTACCGGAATTACAAGACGAATTGATTCCTTATGTTAAAGAAATGGGGTATACCCATATTGAGTTTATGCCGTTGATGGAACACCCGCTAGATGCTTCGTGGGGATATCAACTGACTGGGTATTACGCTGTATCTTCTAAGTTTGGGAAAATGGAAGAGCTGCAAAACTTTGTTGAAGCAGCTCATCAAGCAAATGTCGGCGTTATTATGGACTGGGTTCCAGGACACTTTAACCGCAATGATTATGGCATGGCTTACTTTGACGGTACTCCGCAGTTTGAATACACCGATAGCAACAAAGCCCAAAATTTCAGATGGGGTACAATGAATTTTGATTTAGGCAAAGCACAAGTTCACAGTTTTTTGATTTCCAATGCTTTGTTTTGGTTAGAACAGTTTCACTTAGACGGTTTACGTGTAGATGCTGTTTCCAGCATGTTGTATCTAGATTATGATGAAGGCCCATGGATTCCGAATGAAGATGGCAGCAACCATAACCGTGAAGGAGTCAGTTTTATCCAAAAATTAACGACAACCGTTTTTGAACGCCATCCGGAAACGCTTATGATTGCGGAAGAAAGTACTGCATGGGCCAAAGTAACCGCACCAGCCGCTCAAGGCGGTCTAGGCTTTAATTACAAATGGAATATGGGCTGGATGAACGACACCTTAAAATTCTTCGAAATGGATCCACTTTTGCGAAAACACCACTTTAACTTAATTACTTTTTCGTTTATGTATGCGTTTAATGAAAAATTTATTTTGCCTTTCTCACATGATGAAGTTGTCCATGGGAAAAAATCTCTGATGCATAAAATGCCTGGCGATCGCTACAATCAATTTGCTGGTTTACGGACAATGGAAGCTTACAAGATGGCTCATCCCGGGAAAAAGTTAGATTTTATGGGAAATGAGTTTGGTCAATTTTTAGAATGGCGAGTTCATTCAGAATTGGAATGGAGCAGTCTGGAAGATGAAATGAACCGCAAACACCGCTATTTTATGCAGACACTCAATGAACTGTATAAAAAAGAACGAGCTTTTTGGGAAATAGACCACGAAGCTTCAGGTATAGAAATTTTGGATGCGGATAACGCAGAAGAAACAATTTTGACATTCTTGCGCAAAGGCAAAAAAGCTCGTGATTTCTTAATCGTTATTTGTAACTTTGTTCCTATTGAACGACGCCATATGAAGGTTGGCGTACCTTACGAAGGTCAATATGAAGAGGTGCTGAATACAGAGATGATTGAGTTTGGCGGCGTTTGGACAAAGGGGCAAGGAACCTTAAAAACGGCTAAAGAGCCCATGAATGGTTATGACTATTCAGTAGAACTGATTTTACCAGCGATGAGTGTGGTGATTTTACGGCCTAAACGAGTGATGGGAGTACCAAAAATGAACTAGAAAAATAGAAGCAATGGTTGGATTGCACCAATGGTTAATTATAGAAGAAAACATAAAAGGAGGGATGAGGAAGAATAAGGTTTTTCTATTCTTCCGACCATTATTATGAGAACAGAAACGTTAGCTATGATTCTAGCAGGTGGACAAGGAACGCGTTTAGGAAAATTGACGAAAGAAATTGCAAAACCAGCAGTACCGTTTGGAGGAAAGTATCGGATCATTGATTTTGCTTTAAGCAATTGCGTTAACTCAGGTATTAAAAATGTCGGAGTAGTGACACAATATCAGCCAAGAGAACTAAACAGCCACGTTGGCAATGGAGCTGCTTGGGGTCTGAATATTCATAATGGAGGCGCAACGATCCTTCAACCCTATTCTAGTGTAGAAGGAGAAAAGTGGTTCAAAGGAACAGCTCATGCTATTTACCAAAACATTGATTTTATCGATCGTCACAATCCAGAATACGTATTGATTCTTTCAGGAGACCACATTTATAAAATGGATTACCAAGAAATGCTGGCTTTCCATAAAATGAAGAAAGCGGCTTTAACAGTCGGCGTGATCCCTGTTCCAATCGAAGAAGCGCCGCGTTTTGGTATTATGAATACCGACCAAACAGGACGGATCATTGAATTTGAAGAAAAACCCAAAGAGCCAAAAAGCAATTTAGCTTCCATGGGAGTCTATATTTTTGATTGGGCCATGTTGAAAAAATACCTGATCGATAACCAAGCTAAAGAGCGGACGATGGAAGATTTTGGACAACACGTTATTCCTGCTTACTTAAGAAATAACGAAAATGTCTTTGCATATGCCTTTAGAGATTATTGGAAAGACGTAGGGACCATTGAAAGTCTCTGGGAAGCGAATATGGAATTTTTAGATCCGACGCATGCTTTGAATATCCGGAATTCAGACTGGCGCATTTATTCACAGAACCCTTCTGCACCGCCGCAATTTTTAACAGCTGCTTCCAACGTCACGAATGCGATGATTGTTGACGGATGTTATGTAGCGGGAGAAGTGGCGCATTCCATTTTGTCTCATAACGTCAAAATCGGAAAAGGGTCGGTTGTGAAAGACAGTTTTATAATGGCAGATGTGACTATTGGGGAAAACGTTACAATAGAGTACGCTATTGTTGGCGAACATGCCAGAATTCATGATGGAGCTCAGATCATTGGAAAAGAAAAAGAAATTGCGGTTGTTGGATACAGTGAAGAGATCGGGGGACTAAAAGATGAAGAAGCATAAAGTATGTGCTATTTTAAATTTAAATGAAGACGGTTCAAGGTTGGCGCCCTTAACCGATACACGGCCGATTACCTCATTGCCCTTCGGCTGCCGGTATCGATTAATTGATTTTCCTTTTACAAGTTTACACAGTGCTGAAATCGAATCAGCTGCTTTTTTCTTGACGGGAAATGGACGTTCTTTGCACGATCATATTCGCAGCGGAGCTTCTTGGGGATTAGATTCTTCTATTGGCGGAGGATTGTTTCCTCATACGGAGATTGATATAAAAGAAGCTGTGGAAACTCATCAACCGAACCAGCTAAGCAGTTTTTATCATGACCAAATCCATTATGTTGTCCGTTCAAAAGCAGATTATGTTGTTGTGATGGGCAGCAAGATGTTGTGCAATATTGACATTCAACCGCTCTTGCATTACCACCAAGAAAAAGGATCCGATGTGACGATCATGTATAAAAATGTGCCAAAAGAAACGTGCACAGCAAGTGCTGCAGAATCTCATTTTTCTTTTGATGCTGAAGGAACGGATAGAATTACTGGCATCAACTTGGTTAGTCACACTCCTGAAGAAGTGGGGAGAGTTGCTTTGAGCATGGGAATTGCCATTATGCGTTCTGAGAAATTCATTGAATTGACGACTGAAGCTGGCAAACAAAACTTAAAAGGGGATACGTTGCTGTTGGTGAAAAACCAATTGGAACACAATAAAGTTTACGGATATGAGTACACTGGGTATTTAAAAGACATCGATGATATTCAAAGTTACTTTGATGCAAACATGGACATGTTAAATGAAGATAACTACAACGCATTGTTTAACCGTGGCGATGCTATCATTACAAAAGTTAAAAATGGTGCGCCAACCTTTTATTCTAAAGAAGCTGAAGTTAAGAATGCTCAATTCGCGAGTGACTGTTTCATTGAAGGAAAAGTAGAAAACTCATTGATTTTCCGTAAAGTGAAAGTGGCTAAAGGAGCTGTGATCGATCACTCAGTCGTGATGCAAGGCAGCGAGATTGGCGAAGGATCTCACTTAGAATACGTGATCTTAGATAAAGGAGTAAAAGTCGGCGCGGGGGTCAGTCTTAAAGGAACTCCTGAAGACGTTTTAGTGATCAAGAAAAATGCAGTGATCGAAGCAGAGAAAGGGGCTTAAGCTCTGATGAAAGTATTATTTGCAGCAGCTGAATGTGCACCTTTTTTTAAAACAGGGGGCTTAGGCGATGTAGCCGGTGCGCTGCCGAAAGAATTAAAAAAACAAGGAATTGATGTAGCCGTCGTTTTGCCATTTTATACGACGATGCCGCAACTATATAAAGACCAATTAGAAGATGTCATGCAGTTTGAAGTGAAAGTCGGCTGGCGTAATCAGTTTTGCGGCATAAAAAAATTAATAAAAGATAATGTAACATATTATTTTATTGATAATCTTTATTACTTTGATCGTCCTAGTATTTATGGTTTTGACGACGACGGCGAGCGGTATGCTTTTTTCGCACAAGCTATTTGTGAAATGATGGAAAAAATTGAGTTTATACCAGATGTATTGCACGTAAATGACTGGCACACTGCCATTATTCCGGTCTTGTTGAAAGATAAATACCACTGGATCAAGCAATACAAAGAGATCAAAACGATGTTGACCATTCATAATCTTCAATTTCAAGGTATTTACAATCAAGCTGTTTTATCTGATTGGTATGGAATTGGTTATAATGCCTTTCACGAACAGGGGCTGAAGTATTATGAAGATGTCAATTGTTTAAAAGGCGGTATATTTTTTGCAGATCATGTCACTACTGTTAGTCCAACATATGCTCAAGAAATTCAAACCGCTTATTTTGGCGAAGGTTTAGATGGTGTTTTACGCCAAAATAATTACAAATTAAGCGGCATTTTAAACGGAATTGATTACGATGTTTTCAATCCAGCAACGGATGACAAGATTGAAGCTCACTTTTCGATCGATGATCGAAGCGGTAAAGCTTTGGATAAAGCTTTACTGCAAGAGCGCGTTGGTTTGCCAATTGAACCTGAAGTGCCTTTGATGTCGATGGTGAGTCGTTTGACAACGCAAAAAGGATGCCATTTATTGCAAGAAAAAATGGATGAACTGATGCAGCGAGATATCCAAGTCTTGATTTTGGGTACAGGAGAAACGGAATACGAAGAAAGTTTCCGTTACTTTACTTGGCGTTATCCGGATAAGTTTAAAGTCATCGTTGATTTTGATACGACGTTAGCACAGCAGATTTATGCCGGCAGCGATTTGTTTATAATGCCTTCAGCTTTTGAACCCTGCGGCTTGTCTCAGCTTTATTCGCTTCGTTATGGAACATTGCCTATCGTGCATGAAACAGGCGGCTTAAAAGACACTGTTGAGCCGTACAATGCTGTTACAGGCAAAGGAACAGGTTTTAGTTTCTACGATTATCGAGGTCATGTAATGCTCAAGACCATTGATCAAGCCTTAACCGTTTACTATGATGAACCTGATCAGTGGGACAGTTTGATCGAACAAGCAATGCAGCAGGATTTCAGTTGGGAAAAATCAACTGAAAGCTATATTGAACAGTACAAAGCATTGTAACAGCTGGAAATGCTGTTACTGCGAATTTCGTAGCAATTGAAAGAGCCCTGATTATTGAATAGCCGAAGGAGAAAATCTGACTGTGTTCAAAATTGGGGCTATTTTTATCTTTGCACAACGTTGCTGTGAATCGATTCTGAAGTTAAGAAAAGAGGGGTTTTTATGGTTTTAACGACAAAAGAATTTAGAGAAGACTTTAGTAAGACATTTGAAGGGTTGTATGCTTTTGATCTTTCAGAAGCTTCGCCGATCCAATACTATACAGCATTAGGAAATTATTTGAAAGTTTATAGTGCAGACAACTGGAGTCACACGAATCAAGCTTACTTAGAACATCAAGTGAAGCAAGTGTACTATTTTTCGATGGAGTTTTTACCAGGACGTATGCTGAAAAGCAACTTGCTTAATTTAGGAATCTTGGATACTGTTCGTGATGGTCTAAGAGAAATGGGCTTAGATTTTGAAGTTATCGCACGTGCAGAAGTAGACCCGGCGTTAGGAAACGGCGGATTAGGAAGGTTGGCTTCTTGTTTTATGGATTCGATTGCTTCACTAGGTATTCCAGGCAACGGCAACGGCATTCGGTACCGTTACGGCTTATTCCAACAAAAATTTGTTGATGGATATCAAGTTGAGCTGCCCGAAAACTGGCTGCGTGACGGCAATGTATGGGAAGTGCGTAAAGAAAATAAAGCCGTGATGGTTCGGTTTGGCGGGCAAGCAATCTTAAGCGAAGATCCTGATGGCCGCTTAAAACCGATTTACTCTCAAACACAAAACATTTTAGCGGTCCCTTATGATACAGGGATGATTGGGTACCAAAATGAAGTTGTGAATAATTTGCGGCTATGGTCGGCTGAAATTCCACCTGAAGAAGAAATCCATTACCATACGATTGCTGATCGTGAGAAGGTGAACCAAATCACTGAAGTTTTGTATCCAGATGATTCAAATTATGAAGGACAGATTCTGCGTTTAAGGCAAGAATATTTCTTTACTTCGGCAGGGGTTCAAAGTATTGTCCGTTATTACAAACAAATGGTATTAACTTGGCAGCATTTTCCAGATAAAGTTGCTATCCACATCAACGATACTCACCCGGCTTTATGCATTCCAGAATTAATGAGGATTCTTTTGGATGAAGAAGGACTAAGCTGGGAACAAGCCTGGGAAATCACTCAAAAAACGATGAGTTATACTAACCATACTATTTTACAAGAAGCGATGGAAAAATGGCCAGTGCGTATGGTTCAAGAATTAGTGCCGCGTATTTACCAAATCATTGAAGAAATCAACCAACGGCATATCGATAAAAAACTGCCATTATATACTCCAGAATTAACGTATCGGACAACGATCATTGCCGACGGGAATGTGAAAATGGCTCATTTGGCTATTATTGGAAGCCATAGCGTCAATGGTGTAGCTAAATTGCATACCGAAATTTTGATGCATGAAGTCTTACGAGATTTCTATCAAATGTACCCAGCTAAATTCAATAATAAAACGAATGGTATCACGCAGCGGCGTTGGTTGCACTTAGCTAACGAAGGATTAACAAAATTGATCGACAACAAAATCGGAACCGCATGGAAAACTAATCCGTCTGAGTTAAAACTGTTTAAATCTTTTGCCAATAATGAAGATACATTAGCTCAGCTTGCTGAAATCAAATTAGAAAACAAGAAACAATTCGCTGCATATGCAGAAAAAGAAATGGGAATAGAGTTGGATCCGACTGCATTGTTCGATGTACAGATCAAACGTTTGCATGCCTATAAACGTCAACTGTTAAATGCATTGCATATTCTGGATCGCTATCTAAAAATCAAAGATGATCCTGATTTAGATATCCAACCGCGTGTTTTTATTTTTGGAGCAAAAGCTGCTCCCAGTTATGTTTATGCGAAACAAATCATCAAGTTAATTAATACTATTGCTGATATGGTCAATAACGACCCAGCTATCGGCAACAAAATCAAAGTCGTTTTTGTGGAAAACTATGGCGTTTCATTAGCTGAATTGATCATTCCAGCTGCAGAAGTGAGCGAGCAGATTTCATTGGCTGGCAAAGAAGCCTCTGGAACGAGCAATATGAAACTGATGCTGAACGGTGCCTTGACAGTGGCAACATTAGATGGAGCCAATGTGGAGATCCGCGATTTTGTTGGAGAGGATAATATTTTCTTGTTTGGGTTGAACGATCAAGAAGTCTATGCTTTTTACGAAAATGGCACTTATCATTCGCGGGATATTTACGACTCAAATCCTCGATTGCAACGTGTTTTAAATACTTTTATTGACGGGACTATTCCAGGGATCGAAACAGAAGGTCGAGTTATTTTCGATTCATTAGTACAGTACAATGATGAATATTTTGTGCTGAAAGACTTTGAAAGTTACGTTGAAGTTCAAGAAAAAGTTGATCAATTGTATCAGGATCCAATGGCTTGGAACCAAAAGTCTCTTTTGAACATAGCTAGTTCAGGTCCGTTTTCAGCCGATTTTACGATCAAACGCTACGCAGAAGAAATTTGGAAAACCGATTCTCAATTGCCCGCGATACAACAATACATTCATTTAACGGAACCCATTTAAAAAATCGTGTTCAGATGGAAAGATTCTATCATCTGTGTATCTGAATCAAAGCAGATTAAGGAAGGTTTTTATATTGGAAAAGATAACCTATAATTCATGGTCAAACAACTATAAAACACCATTTGGGGCTTTAAAAGTGGATAGCCAAGTGGTGTTTACCATCAACTGCCAATTGCCCGCTATCCATGCAGTCTATCTTATGATCCACAAAGATTTTGGACAGAGCTTTCAAATTGAAATGGAGGCAGTAAAAGAAGGGAATTATCAGACTACCTTTGAATTAAGCGAAGGCAATGGGTTGTATTTTTATTACTTTAAAATCGATTATCCCTTAAACAATCATGTTGAAACTCTTTACTATGGCAATAATCGATACCAATTGGGCGGTCTAGGAGAAACGTATTATGAAATTGAAGACATCAAACAATATCAGCTAACTAGTTATTTATATGATGACCCAGCTCCTGAATGGTATCGGTCAGGAGTAGCTTATCAAATATTTGTTGACCGATTTTATAATGGAAACGAGAAAGGAATTGTTTCCCATCCTAAGAAAAATTCATTTATTTATGCTTCACCAGAAGATGATCCTGTCTATTTAAAAGATGAAATAGGCGACATTATGCGTTGGGAATTTTTTGGCGGGAATTTAAAAGGCATTATTCAAAAGCTGCCATATCTAGCTAACTTAGGAATCACGATCCTTTATTTAAATCCTATATTTGAAGCTCGCAGCAATCATAAATACGACACGGGAGATTTTTTGAAAATCGACCCCATGTTTGGCGATGAAGCCATTTTTAAAGAGTTAATCGAACAAGCTCGAACATTGGGTATCCATATTATTTTAGACGGCGTCTTTAATCATACAGGAGCGGATAGCCGGTATTTTAATCGTTACGGAACGTATGATGACCTTGGAGCTTACCAGTCGCGCGAAAGCGAGTACGCTGATTGGTACACCTTTGATCAATTTCCTGAGGAGTACCAATCATGGTGGGGTATCAAGGATGTACCGACTCTTAATAAAGAAACGCCAGCAGTTCAAAACTTTATTTACGCTGGTAAGGACAGTGTGATCCGAACCTGGTCTAAATTAGGGTTAGGAGGGTGGCGTATTGACGTGGCTGATGAGTTGAGCGACTCTTTTTTAGCCGGTATCCGAAAGGCGTTAGAGGAAACGATTGCTGAACCGGTGTTGATCGGAGAAGTCTGGGAAGATGCGTCCAACAAAATTGCGTATGAGCAGCGTCGCCATTATCTTGAAGGCGGTATGTTGCACGGCGCCATGAATTACCCTTTTCGAGAAATCATTATCGGGGTATTAAACCATACCATTACAACGAAAGAAGCAGCTTTGCGAAGCATGCATCTAAAAGAAAATTATCCTCCAGAAGCCTTTAAAAATAATTTTAACAACATAGGAACCCATGATACAGCAAGAATCTTAACGGCTGTTCAAAATAATGTACCGGCCTTAAAGCAAGCTTTAGCATTATTGTTCGCTTTGCCAGGAATACCTTGCCTTTATTATGGAGACGAAGCGGGGGTAGAAGGTGGAGAAGATCCTGCGAATCGCAAAATGTTTCCATGGGGGCGAGAAAACAAAACGATCCAGTCTTATGCTTATGAATGGATAGCTTTAAGAAGAGAAGAAGCTGCCTTACAAGAAGGAGACTATTACGCTTTTTCAACTAGAAAAGTCTTAGGAATCGTACGCTACTTAAGCGAAGAAGAATACCTCGTTCTTTTGATAAACGTATCAGACCAAGAAGTAACGTTCACTACAAAAGAAACCACAACAGACTATTCTTTTGATATCCAAGCTTTTTTAACTAAACAAGGTTTGGCTGAAAAAACTATTCCAGCTCAAGGAATTCAAGTGATCAAAAAATCAAGATGATCTGTGTTTAACAGAAAGTAAAAGGAGAAGTTGGGGTGCCATTCCAGCTTCTCTTTTTAAATGAGAAAAAAATAAAAAAAGTATGTATCTTAGAAAAAAGCTGATATAATGGACTGTTGGGGCGTGTAAAGGAAGCTTGCTTTCTTTTATGCTGCTTTGGATGAACGATTCAGCGGCCCATGACTCCACATTTAATGTCTGCCTGATAAAGGCAAACAATTAAAAAAGGAGAAGATAAAGTGAAACTTTTTAATTTAGAAGAAAAAAATACAAGTGTCAAACAAGAAATGATGGCAGGGTTCACCTCGTTTTTTGCGATTTCGTACATTATTGTCGTCAATCCTTTGATTTTAGCTGATGCGGGTATGCCGGCACAATTGAGTGTCTTTGCGACCATATTTGTTTCAGCTATCGGAAGCATTTTGATGGGTATTTGGGGAAAAGCACCCTTAGTGATGACCCCTGGTATGGGAGTCAACGCGTTTTTCACTTATACTATTGTGGGTTCCATGGGATTGAGCTGGCAAGAAGCACTGGCCGTGGTGGTAACCTCAAGTTTTATTTTTATTATCATTGGCTACACGAATATCAGTACTTTACTGGTACAAGCCATTCCGGATTCATTAAAACATGGCATCACAGCTGGGATCGGGTTGTTTTTAGTGATGATCGGTTTGGAGAATGGCGGGATTATTGTTGACGGGGGAGCTAACTCATTTGTTGTATTAGGAGATTTAACGAATCCCTTAACCCTTTTGGCTTTATTGGGAATTACGCTCTCTGCTGTTTTATATCTTAGAAGAGTAAGAGGCAGCTTTTTCATCGGAATTGTTGTTGTAACGCTCCTTTCATTAGTGCTAGGGGCTCACACGCCGGGAGATTCATCATTTTCTTTGAGCAACTTGACTGAATACCCTGCTTTGATCGGAGCGTTTGATTTCTCCAGTGCATTCACTATTCCCTTTATATTAGCAGTATTCTCATTGACGATGATTTTGATTTTTGAATCGATTGGACTGTTTGAAGGGATGTTAGAAGACAAGAGCCGTTTCAAGAATGCCTTTCGTGTTAGTGGTGTAATGACGCTGCTATCAGGACTGCTGGGAACTAGCCCAACTATTCCTGCTGCTGAAAGTGCTTCAGGAATCAAAGAGGGTGGAAAGACCGGGCTTACCGCTGTGACGGCTGGAGTATTGTTCCTGCTTTCTTTAGCATTTACACCGTTATTGGCTTACATTCCGAATGCGGCTTTAGCTCCGGTTATTGTGATCACTGGAGCAATTATGATGGAAAATTTACAGCACATTCCATTTGATGATTTTAGTGAATGGCTGCCGGCTTTCTTTATTGTCGTGATGATTCCGTTGACTTCAAGCATTGTAGATGGCTTGGCCTTTGGTTTTATTGCTTACCCTATTTTAAAATTAGCAATAGGCGAGATTGGAACAGTCAAAAAAGAAATGCGAATCGTTTCTTTCTTATTTCTATTGACGATGATTGCCATCGCGGTGCTTTAACATACACATTTGAATAATACAAAGAGGAGGTTGGGATTTTTGTCCCAACCTCCTCTTTGTGTTTTGTTTAGGATTCTTCTTTCTCGATATCAGCGATCACTTCTTTAAATGTAGCAACGGGTTGTGCGCCGCTGATGCCATATTTTTCATTGATCACGAAGAACGGAACGCCTTGCACACCTATTTCAGCTGCTTCTGCTTGATCTATCCGAACAGCGGAAAGAAATTCTTCAGAGGAAAGTATTTCGCGGACTTTATCTTCGGCTAAGCCTAATGAAACTGCAAGCCTAACCAACACGTCAGTATCGTTTAAGGATTGGCTCTCAATAAAGTAAGCTTTTTTTCCGAGTTCGATAAATTCATTGCCTTTGCCTTGTTCTTTAGCGTATTGAAACAAACGATGAGCTTTTAAACTGTTTCCGTGCTGAATGGTTTCATAATGGTAATCTAAGCCGGTTTCGTGAGCCATTTGCGTCACTTGTTTGATCATCTCTTGAGCTTGGGATTCTTCCATACCTTTTTTTTCTTTGAAATATTCTTCGATTGATCCTTCATATTTTTCAGGAGCAGTTGGATCTAATTCATAACTATGGTACTCGATTTCAACATCTTGTCGATCCCCTAATGCTTCTTCCAAATGTCTTTTTCCAATATAACAAAAAGGACAAACAAAATCTGTCCAGATATCAATTTTCATCCATCATTCTCCTATCTCTATTTGCTTACTATTTGATAGTTCATTCTTTAGCATACCGAAAATCTGATTCTTTTGTCAATGAAAACTGTTCCCAATATTCTTTTTTTAATCCTCTGCACGTTTATCCCCTCTAATCCAATAAGGCGGATAAAATATATGAGGAATTTAATAAAAAAGTTAAGTACTTATGGAGTTTTGAGGTATTTTTTGTATCCTCGTGTCAAATTTTCGTATCGTAAAAGGGATTCCTGATCTATTTAAAAAAAGTAAAATTTTAAAAGTAGTTGCATTATGAAATTTTTATGTGTATATTATTAACATGTTCTCATTTAATTGGGATTTGATTTCAATACGATTAAAAATGAGCAAAAAGGAGAATGGGCATAATGAAAAATAAAAAGTGGTGGCAATTGAGTGCTGTGGTATTAACAGCAGGTTTATTAGCGGCATGTGGAAACAGTACTGAAACAGATGCGGAAACAAGTTCAAAAGATAAAACAAAAGGCGAGAATTTAGCAGAAGAACAAGTCTTAAACTTAGTGGAAATTGCTGAGTTGCCGACAGGAGATACTGCACTTGCGACCGATACAGTTAGTTTTACTGTTTTTAACCAAGTAAATGAAGGGCTTTATCGTTTGGATAAAGATAGCCAGCCTATTCCTGCTTTAGCAACAGAAGAAGCAACGGTTTCAGAAGACGGATTAGAGTATACCTTTAAATTACGGGAAGGGGCAACCTGGTCTAATGGCGATCCTGTAACAGCGAAAGATTTTGTTTATGCTTGGCAACGGGTAGTGAATCCTGATACAGCCGCTTCTTATTCTTATTTATTTGAAGGAATCAAAAATGCTGCTGCCATCATGGCTGGCGAAGCAGAACCAGAAACGCTGGGAGCTGAGGCCGTTAATGACTATGAGTTTAAAGTAACCATGGAAAAGCCCGTCCCATACTTTATTTCTTTAATGGCTTTTCCGACGTTCTTCCCTCAAAACCAAGCGTTTGTTGAAGAACAAGGCGAACGTTATGGTACTTCTGCAGAAACAATGATTTTCAATGGACCTTTTACATTTAGTGAATGGGACGGAACGAATTTGAACTGGACATACGAAAAGAATGAAGATTACTGGGATGTTGAAAATGTTATCTTAGATGAAATCAATGTAGAAGTTATCAAAGAAACTTCTACAGCGCTAAATTTATATGATTCTGGACAATTGGATCGTGTTAATTTAACAGGAGAATTTGCGAAACAATTCCAAGGGAACGAAGATTATGTTGTTGAAACTGAAGCAAGATCTTCTTACTTGCAGTTTAACCAAGAACGTGACGGCCAAAAGACCGATTTAGCTAACGAAAACTTGCGTAAAGCTCTTGCCGTTTCTTATGACCATGAATTGTTAGTCAATGAAATCTTAGCAAATGGTTCTCAAGAATTAGGAGGATTAGTTCCTGCCGATTTAGCAGCGAATCCGACAACCGGAAAAGATTTCCGCGAAGAGTCTGGAGATTATCTAGCTTATGATAAAGAAGCGGCTGTTGAGTATTGGGAGAAAGCAAAAGCTGAATTAGGCGTCGACAGTCTAGAGTTAGAATTACTTGGCGACGATGATGAATCCAATAAAAAAATTGCTGCTTATATGAAAGATCAGATTGAAAGCAATTTACCAGGTGTAACCATAAAAGTTAGAAACGTACCTTTCAAAGTCCGTTTAGAAGCACAGACTAAACAAGATTACGATTTTGCTTTAGGCGGTTGGGGAGCAGACTTTGCTGACCCGGTAAACTTTATTGATTTGTTAATGACAGACAGCCCGTATAACCGTTCTAGCTACAGCAATGAAGAATTTGATAAATTAGTCGACTTGTCTAAAGGCGAAAATGCAACCGATGTAGATGCTCGTTGGAAAAACTTATTGGATGCAGAAAAAATCCTATTAGATGAAGCAGGCGTGGCACCACTTTTCCAAAGAGCTGCTGCCACTTTGCAAAAAACATATGTTAAAGACATTTACAATCACCAAGTAGGAGCAAAATACACTTACAAGAATGCTTATATCGAAGCTCATTAAACTGAGTTAATTAAAAAGCCAACATGAAAAGGAAAGCTTTCATGTTGGCTTTTTGTATCGCCTAGTGCATTAAAGTCTTGGAACTTAGGATACAGATAAGAATCATGAGGACTGGTAATAGAACTGCCAAAAAAACACTCATGCTTTTTGCATGAATGCTTCAATCGTGTTGGCGCAGCAACAGGTAATCTTTTTCGTCTGCTTCATCGAACAAATTCAATGAATCAGGTGTCAATTTGGACACGATCAATTCGTATCCATAATGGTCTTTGAAAACCAGTTTTTGTTCAGTAATGGTGGTTAACTGGCCGTTCATTATTTGTTCATTTAGATAAATTTTTTCATCATCAGTGATTTGGATCGATAGCGCGATAAAAGAGTTAGGCTCAGATATGGTCCATTTTCCAACAAAAAAGGTTAAAGGTTTTTGTGTAGAACGCGTCTTTTTAGCCTTAGCAGCCGAACAAGTGAGACCGGTTAAGATTGAAAAAGCGATAAGAAGTTTTAAAATAATTTTTCTATACATGTGCGTATCTCCTTAGAAAATAAGTGCATCCTATGCAACTCAATTCAGATGAACTGAATTAGGAAGCCCGTAATCAACTATTCTATTATACCGCTCTTGAAAGACGATAGACAGGGCAGTAAGATATCATTTTGATGACAGAATGAAGATGATTTAATGACTGTCCTAAAAAAGGACAACAATGATGAAACAAGTTGTTTTCAGAAAATATGCATGAAAGACTTGATTCTTTTCATAAAAAAAGGGAAAATGAAACAAGCTATTTAAACTGAGAAGGAAGTGGATTTGATGAACGTGGTAAAATTTGGCGGAAGCTCTCTGGCTTCAGGAAGCCAGTTAAAAAAGGTGCTTCAAATTGTCAAAGGAGATAAAGCACGTAAAGTGGTGGTTGTTTCAGCACCGGGCAAGCGTTCATCGGATGACGAGAAAGTGACGGATCTGCTGATCGACTTAGGAATGAAAGCTTTAGCGAAACAAGATTATCAAGCTGTTTTAAGCAGTGTTATTGCTCGCTACTCGAGCATAGCAGAAGAATTAAACTTAGGAAACGAGATTATCGATGAGATTGAACTAAATCTGGCAGCCTTAGTAGCTGGAAATAAACAAGAACCAGATTATTATTTAGATGCTTTCAAGGCTAGTGGAGAAGATAACAATGCTAAGCTAGTGGCCGCTTATTTCAATCACGAAGGCCTTCCTGCTCGTTACGTCAATCCCCAAGAAGCTGGGTTGATCGTAACCAATGAACCTGGAAATGCTCGTGTGTTGCCGGAAGCTTATGAAAAGCTGCAGCAGTTGCGTGCATCTGAAGAAGTAATTATTTTCCCTGGTTTCTTTGGATACACTAAAGACGGAAAAGTTTGTACCTTTTCACGGGGAGGCTCAGACATTACCGGTGCCATTTTAGCAAATGGAACCCAAGCGGATCTATATGAAAATTTTACAGATGTAGATGCGATTTACGTGGCTAATCCTAATGTTGTGGAAAATCCGAAGGGGATAAAAACATTAACGTATCGTGAAATGCGTGAACTATCGTATGCTGGTTTTTCTGTTTTGCATGATGAAGCTTTGCAGCCAGCTTTTAAGCAAGGGATTCCAGTACAGATTAAAAATACGAATAACCCTGAAGCTCCTGGAACCAGCATTGTCAAAGAACGGCATTCTGCAGATCAAGGAGTGGTCGGGATTGCCAGTTCACATGGATTTTGCAGTATTTACATTGAAAAATATTTAATGAACCGTGAGATTGGATTTGGCCGGCGTGTATTAGAAATACTAGAAGACCAAAAACTTAGTTACGAACATATGCCTTCAGGAATCGATGATTTAACGATCATCTTAAGAGACCACCAACTGTCTGACGAAGGAGAAGCGGCCCTTTTAGAACGGTTAAGAATAGAACTAGAAGCCGACAGTGTTGTCGTAGAACGGAATCTGGCGTTGATCATGATCGTTGGAGAAGGTATGCGCCGCAAAATCGGGACGATGTCCAAAGCAGCTACAGCTTTTGCAGAAAGCAATATTAATATCGATATGATCAACCAGGGAGCATCAGAGGTCAGCGTTATGTTCGGTATTGCTGCTGATCAAGAAGATAAAGCGATCCAAGCGTTGTACAAAGCATTTTTTGAATAAGAAACTAGGTAGAACGTATAAGGATCCTGGAAAAGCGATATTGTCGCTTTTCCAGGATCCTTTTTTAATCTCTGATCAATCCTCGTTTTGAAAAACTCAATCATCAATCTTACTAGTTGTGCGAAGCAATCTTAACCCATTTAAAATGACTAGTAGAGTACTGCCTTCATGGCCAATGACGCCTAAAGGCAATGTAATCACTTGAAATAAGTTGCTTAGAATCAAAAGAACGATGACCGTAATGGCAAAAATGATATTTTGCAGCGTAATTTTTTTCAACTGGTTTGATAGTCGGAAACTAGCAGGCAATTGATTCAAGTCGTCTTTCATCAATACCACATCAGCCACATCAATGGCAATATCTGTGCCCGCTCCCATGGCAATACCAATCGATGCATTCGCTAAAGCGGGGGCATCGTTGATCCCATCTCCTACCATTGCAATGGTTCCGTATTGTTTTTTCAGCTGCATAATGAGCTCAGCTTTCTCATGAGGCAAACAATTCGCTTTGACTTCATCCACTCCCAGCATCTGCCCAATCGTTTCCCCTGTTGCTGAATTATCACCGGTGATCATAACAGTATGGATGCCGTGAGCTTTGAAGTAAGCAACCATAGATTGAGCGTCTTTTTTAGGCATATCCAGCAAACCGAAGTAAGCGACTACTTGACCATCGCGGCTGACATAAATCACTGTTTTTCCTTCTTTTTGGATTTTATCAGCATGGCGGATAAAAGGGGAGTCAGCTTCATTGACGATGTATTCTTTTTTACCGATCCTCCATTCACTGCCCAAAGCAGTTCCAGTCAAACCATATCCAGTATGATCGTTAATATTTTCTATCAAAAGCGAAGTATGGCTGCTTTTACTGAAAGCTTGAACGATGGCTTTAGCGATAGGGTGTGTGGAGGTCTTTTCTAAAGCCGCACAAATGCTCATAATTGTCTGTTCGTTCTCACCAGATTTGAAGCAGGTATCGGTAACTACAGGCTTTCCTTCAGTTAAAGTACCGGTTTTATCAAATGCGATAGCGTTTATTTGACCAAAGTTTTCAAGATAAGAGCCGCCTTTGAACAAAATGCCTTTACGAGCTCCATTTGAAATAGCAGCGAGAGTCGCAGGGGCAGCTGAAGCAACTAAGGCACAAGGAGAAGCAACCGTCAGTAAAACCATACCGCGATAGAACGATTCATTCCAATCCCATTGTAAGACAAAATAAAAAATAGCAATCATCACTGGAACAAAAATCAGTACGATCAGTACATATTTATTTTCAATCGCTTCAATCATGGTTGCTGTTTTAGAAGGTGTACTTTGTGCTTCATCAACCATTCGCAGAACCTTAGCAAACAACGTATCAGAGCTGTCTTTAGTGACTTGCATCATGATGGCTTCGCTTAAATTGATCGTCCCTCCGATAAGTTCATCGCCATCCGTTTTTTCAATTGGAATAGCTTCTCCTGAAATCGCAGATTCATCGATCAAACCGTTTTTAGTCAGCAGTACTCCGTCAATCGGGATGTTGGCGCCTTTTGGGATCATCAGTTGATCACCGATAGACAAGGAAGCGGTCGGCACTTCTGTGATCGAACCATCCTTGTGAACCAAGTGAGCTGTTTCAGGAGTCAAATTTATTAAGTCTGTAATGGCTTTAGTACTTTTATTCGTTGCATAAACTTCAAGTGAACCGCTAAGTGAAAAAATAAAGATCAATAAGGCGCCTTCCATCCAAAATCCAATGATAGATGCACCGATAGCAGCTAAAATCATTAAAATATCGACATTCAGCTGCTTATTTTCAACAGTATTCTTTAGACCTTCTTTAGCTTGATAGAAGCCGCCTATCATAAAAGAAAGAATGTAAATTAACGCCGCAGCTTCATAATTAGCCTTTACGCTTAAAAATAGACCTAAAGCAATGAGCAGACCACTTAAAATGGTTGCGACCATAGGCTTATTGTCTTTAATTAACCCTCTCATAAGTTTTCCTCCTTTTTTGTTCGTTGACCATTCGTTAAGTTAAATATATCACAAATAGTTATCAAATGATAATGATTCTAATGAAGTGAGAATGATAATTGTTCTCAACGTTCATTAATTTGTTTAAATAGGAATAGATAGAAAAAAGGATCAAACAACTAGGGGAATGTTGTTTGATCCTTTTTTAACGTAGATGGCTGATTTGATTCCAGCCTTCTAATGAAAACTGATCATCTTGATGCAGTAAAATTGAAATACTCGTATTTTCCAAAGGAATTTGGGAACGAATTTGTTTAAGGTCTTTTCCTAGCAAAGACAACAAGGTGGCAGTCGTGGTAATGCTGTGGCCAACAAACAATAAATCTTGATTAGGAAATTGTTCAATAGCTTGGTGGACGGTTTTGGTGCCTCTCACAATCAATTGACTGTATGTTTCTCCATTGAAATCAGTTGGATCGTATAAGTCTGGTCGATTGCGCAAATGATAAAAAGTTTCTGGTTTCTCTTTTTCAAAATGGGGAATATAAGCACCTTCCCATTCACCGTATCCGAATTCTTTGAAATCTTCATTGTAGTGTATATCATAAGAATGCTGAAATTGAGAGGCAATCAACTGAGCTGTATCGACGACACGTTTTTGCGGACTGGCAATAATTTGTTTAATGGCATACGGGTTTAAAACTATCCCCGTTTTGACAGCATCTTTTTTACTTTGTTCTAATAAAGGAGAATCAATATCTCCACCTTGTACTCGATCCGCTAAATTATACTCTGTTTTTCCGTGCCGGACAAAAAATAGTCGTTGCATAGTAAAAAGCTCCTTATCAATTTGAAATTTTATTTCATTTTAACACATAAAATAAATGGCGAGTAGTGCTTTATGAAAAATAAACAGTAAGAAATGACACTGATAAAAAAGTGAGTGTTGAACTTTAATTATGTGGTATAGGTTGTTAATAGCTTTACCTAAAAGGAATTTATAGGCTTCAATAGACAATTGGTCCAAAATTTATTTTTTGATAGAAAAAACTTGAAATATTATTTCAACATGGTATGATGGATTTATCAAATAAAACGTTTTCAAAGGAGGGGTTCTATGCTAGGTGTTTCAGTCTTCCTTGGAGAAGATTTAAGCGAGGAGACAAAAGACTATCTCGTCACAATGAAAAACATCGGATTTAAAGGTATTTTTTCTTCGCTGCATATTCCAGAAGACGACAGCACACAGTACCTAAAACGATTGATCACATTAGGAGAGTGGTCTAAAAAATTAGGTATGGAATTGATGGTGGATATTTCAGGATCTGCTTTAACCAAAATTGGTTTGTCTTTTGATGATCCGGCAGAAATAACCGCGACAGGTATCACAGGTTTACGAATAGATTATGGCATTTCGAATCGAGTTATTGCTGATTTATCAAAAGTCATGAAGATCTCGCTGAACGCTAGTACGATCACCGATAAAGATGTGGCAGAGCTAAGAGCCGCTGAAGCTGATTTTCAACAATTGGAAGCATGGCATAATTATTATCCAAGGCCGGAAACAGGATTGGCTAAAGTTGATTTTATTGCTAAAAACAGTTGGCTGAAACAATTAGGATTTCGTGTAATGGCTTTTGTTCCTGGAAATGCAGAATTAAGAGGGCCTTTGTTTGAGAGTTTGCCGACGCTCGAGAAACAACGTCATATGCACCCGTTGGCAGCAACACTTGAATTGCTTAGGGACTGTTTAGTAGAGGATGTCTATATCGGCGATCCAAAAATAGACGATAAAACACAACGGCAATTTGAGGCTTATTTTAATAAGGATCATTTGCTGCTGTTTGCCGCACCTGAAAAAGACTCTGCTTACACACAGGCTGTTTTAGGCCACCATCAGAATCGTTGGGATCCAGCACGAGATGTATTGCGTAGTGCGGATGCTCGATTCAAGAAAATAAGCACGGTTCTACCTGAAGATCCGAAGCCTCGGCCCAAAGGCAGTATTACTTTGGATAACCAGCTTTACGGCCGCTACATGGGTGAAATTCAAGTAGTGGTTCGTCAGTTATCGGCCGATGAGAAAGTAAATGTTGTGGCTCAGATTATTCCAGAGGATACATCATTATTGGATTGGTGTACTGCTGGCCAACAGTTCGAGATTCAATTGAGTGAGAATTAAAAAGAGGAGTTTATGAGAATGGATTTAGGTAAATTAGCAACAGAAACAAGAAATGAGCAAACGATGGAGTTAGATAAATTATCCACAGCAGAATTTTTGCAGGTCATGAACCGAGAGGACCAAACGGTTGCCAAGGCAGTCTCGCTTGAAATTCCGCAAATCACTAAAGTAGTAGATGCTATTATACAATCATTTAATCAAGAAGGACGTTTAATTTATATGGGAGCCGGAACGAGCGGCCGTTTAGGGGTACTGGATGCAGCTGAATGCGTACCGACGTTCAGTGTGGACCCGAGCATGGTGCAAGGATTGATTGCCGGTGGAATGAAAGCGATGACAGTAGCTGTGGAAGGTGCTGAAGATTCAAAAGAATTAGGAGCACAAGATTTGAAAGCGATTGATTTAACTGAGAGAGATGTTGTTGTCGGGATCGCAGCTAGCGGTCGAACGCCTTATGTGATCGGCGGATTGGAGTATGCGGATCAAATTGGAGCAATGACGGCTACGATTTCATGTAATAAAGATGCTGAGATCAGTGCATTTGCTAAGCTGCCTATTGAGGTTGAAGTTGGACCAGAAATTCTGACAGGGTCCACACGCTTGAAATCAGGAACAGCCCAAAAATTAGTATTAAATATGCTATCGACAGGTGCTATGGTGGGAATCGGAAAAGTTTACCAGAATTTAATGGTAGATGTAAAGCCGTCTAATAAAAAATTAGAAGAACGTGCCAAGCGTATAATTATGGAAGCGACGGAGTGTTCTTATGACGTCGCAAGCGAAATGTTTGAAGCAGCAAATCATCAAGTAAAATTAGCAATCGTTATGATTTTGACTGACTCATCCAAGGAAGAAGCCAGTGAAAAGTTAACGACTGCCAAAGGATTTATCCGTAAAACAATTGCATAAGAATGCTAACCTAGGAGGATATAAAAATGGCTGAAACAAAAGTACAGCGTTTAGCTAGAGAAATCTATGCGCAAGTTGGCGGTATGGGAAATGTTAATAAAGTGATTCACTGTATGACACGAGTACGAATGGACATCAAAGACAATGAAAGCGTTGATCTAGACGGATTAAAAAAAATAGACGGCGTCATGGGAGTTGTTGAAGATGATACATTGCAAGTTGTATTAGGCCCAGGCATTGTTAATAAAGTTGCCAATGAAATGGTCAGTATGGCCGGTGTACGTTTAGGCGAAACGATTCCGACTCAAGCAGCATCCAGCGGTCCTTTGTCTGGCCGCGAAGAAGCAGAAAGAAAAGCCGCAATCACGAAAGCCGATCAGAAGAAAAAGAACAATACCCCTTTTAAACGAGCACTAAAGTCGATCGCTAACATCTTTGTTCCGTTAATTCCAGCATTTGTTGGTGCGGGGATCATCGGCGGAATCGCCTCTGTCATGCAAAACATGCTGACAGCGGAGACGTTGAGCGGAGAAACATGGGTAACCATGGTTGTTGTATTAAACATTATTAAAAATGGGCTGTTTGCTTATTTAAATATCTATGTCGGGATCAATGCTGCAAAAGTATTTGGAGCAACCGAAGGACTCGGAGGAGTCGTGGCTGGAATCATCTATCTAACCGGGATGGACCCAGAACTGCCTTTGCCAAATATTTTTACAGGCGGCGATTTAGCTGCAGGTCAAGGTGGAATCATTGGCGTTATCTTTGCAGTCTTTCTTTTAGCGATTGTTGAAAAATGGTTGCGTAAATTCATTCCTGATTCAATTGATGTTATTGTGACACCAACGATTGCTTTATTAGTTATTGGACTTGTAACGATTTTCTTGATCATGCCGATTGCGGGTGTTATCTCATCTAGCCTAGTTGGAGCGATCACTTGGGTCTTGAATGTTGGCGGCGCATTTGCCGGATTTGTTTTAGGGGCAACGTTCTTACCGATGGTTATGTTCGGACTTCATCAGATATTGACACCGATTCATATCGAAATGATTTCGACACAAGGCATGACATTGCTTTTGCCGATTCTGGCAATGGCAGGCGGCGGACAAGTTGGAGCAGCAGTAGCTCTTTGGGTAAAATGCCGTAAAAATAAACAGTTGACGAATATGATCAAAGGATCTTTGCCTGTTGGGATTTTAGGGATTGGAGAACCGCTGATTTATGCAGTAACATTGCCATTAGGTCGTCCGTTTATCACTGCTTGTATTGGTGGAGGTATCGGTGGAGCTGTGATTGGCGCAATTGGCGGAATTGGAGCAACAGCGATTGGACCATCAGGTGTGGCTTTATTGCCGTTGATTGCTAATAACTTATGGTGGGGTTATGCACTAGGATTAGCAGCGGCTTATGCTGGAGGATTTGTGGCGACCTATTTATTCGGAGTTCCTAAAGAAGCAATGGAACCGTCAGAATTGCCTTCAACTGAAACAGCAAACCCAGAGATGGTTGACCTGGAAGAAACAAGTGTTGTAAGATAAGACAGTTAAAAGAATCGATAAAAGGCCTCTAAGTCTGTTGATTTAGAGGTCCTTCTTTTTACTGAAATGAAAGGAGAGGTCTTATGCAGAGCAATCTTTTATTTAGGATCAAAGAAAAAATGGCTGATCTGCCTCAATCAGAAAAAAAAATTGCGGCTACGATCTTAGCTGATCCAGCAGCTGTGATTCAAATGAATGCCACGAGTTTAGCCTTGCAAGCCGGTTCCAGCTCTGCAGCGGTTATCCGCTTTTGTCATTCGATCGGGTTAAAAGGGTTTACTCAGTTAAAGTTAAATTTATCAGCGGATACTCAAGGGATCCAAGAAAAATTGTACAGTGAAATTCAACCGAATGAAGAGTTGGATCAAATCAAAAAGAAGTTTTTAATGCAGACTCATCATGTTTTTAAAGAAACCAACCAGACTCTAAAGGCCGATTGCGTAGCGCAAGTCACCCAATGGTTTAATGAGAGCAAAGTAATCTATACTTATGGAATCGGGGCTTCTCATTTAGTGGCTTTGGACTTGCAGCAAAAGTTCAGCCGGATCGGTAAATCGATCATCTGCTCGCAAGATCAGCATCTGCTTGTGACATCTATGTCGGTGACGGAAGAAAATGCAGTATTTTTAGGCGTTTCTAATAGCGGCGAGAAACAAGAGGTTATCGCTTTGATGAAAACGGCTAAGAAACTCGGAATAAAAACCATTTCATTAACGAAAGAAACGACGAATACATTAAGTCAATTAGCAGACATTTCGTTAAAGACAGCTAACAGTCATGAAGCGCCTTTGCGAAGCGGCGCCACTGTTTCATTATTAGCACAAATGTATGCTGTTGATTTATTGTTCTACGATTTTGCCACCAAGTATTATGATACAACGATTGAGAACTTAGAAAAATCAAAAGAAGCTATTCGGAGTTTGTCTCATGATTTAGAAGCATAAAAAAAGAGGTTCTCCATTTGCTGAAAAAGCAAATGAGGAACCTCTTTTTTATTAACCAAATAAAGCAAAGTAACCAATAACTAATATCCCTAAGACAATTCGATACCAACCAAATGCTTTGAAGTCATTATTTTTAATGTACCCCAACAAGAATTTGATAGCCAAAACTGAAACAAGGAAGGCTACGACCATCCCGGTCACTAAGATACCGATCTCCATGCCCGTAAAGTTAAAGCCAAATTTAACAAGTTTTAATGCACTGGCACCGAACATAACTGGAATAGATAAGAAGAAAGAATATTCTGCAGCAATGTAACGAGAAGAGCCTAATAAGATAGCACCTAAAATCGTTGCTCCTGAACGTGACGTTCCTGGGATCAACGATAGGACTTGGAACATCCCGATCAAGAAAGCCGTTTTATATGTTAAATCTTTGAAGGTTTTAATAGAACCTTCACGTCCAGCATTCCGGTTTTCAATCACAATAAAGAGTACTCCATAAACGATCAGCATGATGGCAACTGTTAAATAATTGTATAAGTGTTCGTTCAACCAATCATCAAACAATAAGCCTAAAACAGCTGCAGGCAATACTCCAACGATAACTTTATACCAAATAGACATCGTATCTTTTTTTTCTTGTGTTGTTTTTTTTGGTGAAAATGGATTTAGTTTATGGAAGAAAAGCAAAACAACTGCTAAAATAGCTCCTAACTGAATCACAACAAAAAACATTTCTTTAAATGCTGGAGAAGCATCCAACTGAATGAATTCCTCCACTAAAATCATATGGCCGGTACTGCTGATTGGCAGCCATTCAGTAATTCCCTCAACGATTCCTAAGAAAATCGCTTTTAATAATTCAATGAAAACCATGTTGTACTCCTTTCGACTCTTTCATTCTATCAAGACACAAAAATAAGTATACCGAAATTTTATTAAACTTCCAAATGAATTAAGTAAAATATCTCCTTTTTATTAGAATCTTATTCTCTAGAGAGCTCATTTTCTTTTAGTCAGTGAAAAAAGGTTAGAGCTGTCCGTAAATCATTTGAACCAATAAACTGCTGACAGCCACAAAGAACCAGGTGATCAAACCTAATAGAACGGGCTTAGTACCTGTTTTTAGCATATCTTTTACATTAGCTGTTAAACCAATTGATCCTAAAGCCATGGCGATCATAAAGCGAGAAGCCCATTTTGCTGCAGCAATAAACCCAGCCGGTAATATTCCAGTACTGCTGATAATGGAAGCAACTAAAAACCATAGAATAAACCAAGGGAAGATTTGTTTGATCGAAACGGTATCACTGGTTTTCTTTTTCTTGAAAATTTGAATACCCGCAATCACTAAAGAAACGGGAATGATCAGTGTAGCACGTGTCAGTTTAACAATAGTGGCATAATCACCCGCTGTTTCACTAAAACTATACCCAGCAGCAACAACGGAAGAAGTATCATTGATTGCTGTTCCAGCCCATAAACCAAAACCAGCATCAGACAACTGCATTAAATGCCCGAAAAACGGAAACAGAAAAACGGCCAGAATGTTAAATAGAAAAATAGTGGAAACGGAAAGGGCAACTTCATCATCATCCGCCTCAATAATCGGAGCAACGGCAGCAATCGCAGAACCCCCGCAGATAGCTGTGCCTACGCCGACTAAGATTTTTAGATTCGTTGGAATTTTCAACCATTTACCAACTAAAAAAGCGACAATGAAAGCAACAGCAATGGTAACTAGCGTGACACTGATAGAAGTTGCGCCTGTTTTGCCGATATCTTGGATATTCAAACTAAAACCTAGTAAAATAATGGACCACTGCAAAACTTTTTTTGCTGAAAATTTGATTCCGGGTTGAAAATCCTCTCCGACTCCAACCGTGTTTTTGAGCACTAGCCCAATAATGATAGCGAAAACAGCACTGCCGATAATGGGGAAAAAGTTTCCCAATACTGTAGAAACAGCGGCAATCAAGCCAGCTAAGATAAGGCCTTTTGCTTTTTTCATAGATAAGAACTCCTTTCAAAATTTTCCTTATCTAACTATAGCACAATTTTAATAAAGAGCAGCCGAAAAGGGGATAAAAAGAAGACTTGATTTAAGAAGTATCTATAAGCTCAGCCGTTCGATAATAACTGCTAATAGAAAAAGAAAGATGGCTCCGGGTTCCAATAAACAAAAAATGGAAAGGGTGCCGTTTATCTTCAAAAACAAAGAGCTTTATGGTATCATAAAGTGAGCCTTTTCATTGGGATAAATTAATGGGAAGAATTATAGAATTTCTAAGGAGATGGATATACATGGGAATGTTTGATTTTTTAAAGAAAAAAGATACAACACCTGAAAATAGTCCAGTAAAATTATACGCACCAGCAAATGGGAAATTGATCCCAATTGAGGAAGTTGCTGACCCTGTCTTTTCACAAAAAATGATGGGCGATGGTTTTGCGGTTATTCCAACAGATGGAAAAATCACTTCACCAGCAGCAGGTAAAGTACTAAGTGTGTTTCCAACACAACACGCAGTAGGCCTTTTACTTGAAAACGGCGTAGAAATTTTACTCCACATGGGGCTAGACACAGTAGAATTAAGCGGCGGACCTTTTGAAACAGTCGTTAAAGAAGGCGACCAAGTGACACCGGAAACCGTTATATCTACCGTTGACTTAGCTGCATTAGAAGCAGCTGGAAAAGACAATGCAATGGTCGTTGTCTTTACAAATATGGACAAAGTATCTGATTTCAACTTGTCTGCTTCAGGCGATGTTTCAACTGCTGCAGAAATAGGATCGGTTACAGCTAACGCATAAAAATAGAAAAAATAAAAAGGCCAGAGAAAAAGCAACTCTTTTCTCTGGCCTTTTTTTTTATTGGTTCTATCATTTTGGGTGTTGGTAAGTGAAATGACTATATGCTGCAATCTTGAAATTCTTGGAGGAATAGTGGCTGCTTGTAGCCATGAAAAGGATTCAAGCCTCAAACGAAGCGTTTACGCTTCGTTTGAGGCTTGAAAACCTGGAGACCCAAAGGGGCTCCAGGCGGTCCAATGGCTTTCTACAAGCAAACACGTAAGTTCCGAAGGAAATTTCAATCTAAGAGACACCAACACGATTTGATAAAGAGCCTTTTTATTTAGCTGGTCTAACAAGTGTATACTCTTCATTCAATGTTGCATACTGATCACCAGCTAAACGAGCAACAGGATTTAAATTTCCTGTGAGAATATACTCTTTAGCTAAATCAAACACAGTTTCATCAAAGAAGAAATCTGTTACACGAATGATGAAGAGGTCAGTGACCACAGTTCCATGATCATCTTCGATTGGAACATATTGATGCACTGTTCCTTCAAAATGGATTTTAGCTTCTTTGATCGTTGGAACGCTGACCGTGTGGCTGTCTATCAAGGTTAAATTTGTCCGTTCAAGCTCGCTTTCATCAGGGGCTAAAGGAGCAGAGGTCCGATTCATTTCTTCAACCAAATCATAATCTACGATATGAACGACAGCTTCTCCACGGTCTAAAATGTTGCGCGCCGTATCTTTGATTTCGCCTGATTTTCGTAAAATAGCTACAGTTAGTAATGGCAGTTCATTAGAGGCAGCACTGAAAAAACTGAAAGGAGCAGCATTAACGACCTCGCCGTTTTTTGATAAAGTCGTAACCCAAGCAATTGGGCGAGGAATCACACTGCCGCTGATAAACTTGTATTGTTGTTTTTTAGTTAATTGAGCTGATGTAAAATGAAGCACATAAATCCCATCCTTTTTTCCTGTTAAAACAAAATCCGCAGTCTGCTTCTTGAAAAATCAAAAGCATTCGTGACTGCGGAATTCAGTTAATAGTTGTATTTCTGTAAACTAATCCAAGTTACACCTTTTTTGTCTTACAGGTATTCTTTTTCAAAGACTTTGTTGCTGCGAACCGTGTCGATCGGACGCACAAGTTTTTCGATTTCAGCACGCTTATTACGGAAAGCTGGCGGCAAAGCCAATTTTTCGCCAAGGGTTTCATAACTTTCTTCATCATCAATAAAGCCAGGACCGTCGGTTGCAAATTCAAACAAGATGCCTTGTGCAATACGGGCGTAGAGCGATTCAAAATAGAAGCGGTCGACATAGCCAGAAGTTGGGAATCGGAATTGCGCCATTCGTTCGACCCATTCATCTAGAGCAGCCCGATTTTCCACACGGAAAGCTAAGTGATGCACACTGCCATAACCTTGTTGAGCTTGCGGCAAAACTTGGTTGTGTTCAACGATCATTTGCGCTCCGTTACCGCCTTTTCCAACTTCAAATAAATGAAAGTCGCCTTCTTGGGCAATTTCTTTGAAAAGGAGAACTTTTTCGAGAACTTCTTTTAAAAAGTCGAAGTTAGCGATACGTACAAAAACGGGTCCTAAGCCAGTAATAGCAAATTCATCAGGAACGGGACCTTTATGCCAAGGCGCTCCAGAACCGATACCGGTATTGTTTTCATCGGAAATCAATTGATAGTGTTGTTCATCAAAGTCTTCAAAAGATATTGTTTTAACACCAAATTGTTCCTTGATACCGGTATGCTTTACATCATATTTAGCAAAACGCTTGATCCAATAATCCAATGCAGCATCGCTTGGGACACGAAAAGAAGTCTTAGAGATATCATTCGTCCCTTTGATCCCTTTAGGGGTACCCGGAAAATCAAAAAAGGTCATATCGGTTCCGGCACTGCCTTGATCATCTGCAAAAAAGAGATGATAGGTTTGGATATCGTCTTGATTGACGGTTTTTTTGACTAGTCGCAAACTTAAGACAGAGGTAAAGAAATCATAAATTTTTTCTGCACTGCTTGTAATAGCGGTGACGTGGTGAATCCCTTTTAATTCGTTCATATTAAAAATCCTCCAATTGAGCTTCGATTTCTGCTCGTTTATTTTCTAAAAAAGGGGGTAAAGAAAAGCTTTTTCCCAATTCTTCCACTGGCTCATCTAATGTAAAGCCAGGTCCTTCGGTCGCAATCTCTATTCGCAAGTGATTGGGTTCCTTAATGTAAAGACTCTTGAAATAACCCCGTTCAACATACAATTCAATATCTAACTGAGATTCTTCAGCTTTTTGGTGCAGCGTTTCAAGTGCTTCTGAAGAATCAACGGAATACGCAATGTGGTCAATCGTTCCGCGTCCCATTCTAGTAACCGCTGTGCTGCAGCTAGGTTTGACTGTAGTCAGGAAATGAGTAGCAGGATCGGCTACTTGTCCAATAGCTTTAGTTCTTGTTAAACCTAAAAAATTCGTTAAAAAATTTAATGTTTTTTCCGGTTCTTCAACTCGTAATGAAGCTTCAGCTAAACCGATGATTTGATAGGCAACAGGTATATCAGAATGTCGGGTAGCATTTTCAGGTAAAATAGTTTCATCTGTTTCAATGAATGCAAGAGGCAATGAATCATCGTCTTCAAAAGCTAAAGTCTGCTTGCAACTATTGTATTCTGTTACAATTGAATAGTCATTTAACCGTGATTCCCAATACGCTAAACTTCCCTTTGGAACGTTTAAAAAAACAGTAGAAAAATAATTATTTTTATTATAGGCATGCCCAATATTCTTGTATTCAAAAAACGTTAAAAGTGTACCGGGATTGCCTTGATAATCTCCATAGAAAAGATGCCGGATTTTTGTGTCTTGCTGATTAACAGTATTTTTTACAAATCGTAATCCCAAAATTTCTGTATAAAAATGATGGTTCGCAGTTGCTGATTTTGTAAAAGCTGAAATATGATGAATTCCTTTAATCATTGTTAAGTCTCCTTTATTTCAAAATAGGTCAATTGTTGGTTCATCGTTTTGATCTGCGCTAATCTTAGTGTAACATAGAAAAAACGCACTTACAATAAATAAGTTTAATTAGAGATAAATTAAGTCGAAGTAATAAAAAACAATAATAAAAACTCACTAAGAGTTTCTATTATTGTTTTTTATGTCCTGCTTATTCAAAAAATACACAAACACATTCAGGTGCATAAACGTCTTTTTGAATCAACGTTAATTTTCCAGATTCTTCGTTACGTTCAAACAACGTTAAATTATCTGAATCTTGATGTGCGACCACTGCGAATTTTCCAGAAGGGTCTAAATCAAAGTCACGCGGAATTTGTCCTTCAGAAGGAACCCGTTCGATCAGTTTCAATGACCCGTCTTCAGTTGAAACAGCGAAGACAGCGATTGAATCGTGGCCACGGTTAGAAGCATAGACAAAACGGCCGTCATTAGAAATGCGAATAGCTGCTCCGCCATTAAAACCAGTGTATTCAACTGGAATAGTAGAGAGCGTTTGGATATGCGAGAAAGCACCTGTTTCTGGTTCATAACTCACGGTAATGATCTCGCTGCTTAATTCAGCAAAGATATAGGCAAATTTTCCATTGGGATGAAAAACTAAGTGCCGTGGGCCAGCCCCAGGCGCAGTGTCAAAGCGGCTCACTTCAGTTAATTTGCCTTTTTCACTGATGGCATACGTGTATACGGCATCTGTTCCTAAATCGCAAGCAACCAAATAAGTACCGTCAGGTGTTAAATCACTATAGTGAGCATGAGGGCTTTGTTGGTTTTCGTGAATACTAGAACCGGTATGTTTAACCGTATCTAATAACGTTAAATGACCTGCTGCATCAGTTTTTAGAACAGCGATCTCGCCTTTGTGGTAATTAGCGGTATATACAAAAGAACGGTCATCGTCAACACTGACATAGCAAGGAGGAGCTCCTTCAGCCGTTACAGCGTCTACAGGAACAAATTCGTCTCGTTCATTCTTTTTAAAAGAGACCAGTCCGCCTTCGCCGTTTTCTTTTGAAATGGCATATAAAATTTCTTTATTTCCTGATAAAGCGAGGTAAGTAGGGCTGTCAGCTCTAGCAATAAAATGTAAGTTTGTCAGTTCTTTTTTTTCAGTATCCAATTGGATTTGATAAATTCCTTTGCTTTCGCGTTTAGTATAGGTTCCTAAAAAGATAGTTTCTTTCATATGAACTTCCTCCTAATGATTTCGTATTCAGTAATAAATTAAGTATAGCATAGAACGAAAAAACAATGATAATAAAACCTGCAAATTCAAAAAAAGGTTCCCCTTCTAGTAACAAAAACTGGCTCTTTGACAAGTAGTGTTGGTGGGCCAAATAAGTCAGAGCGACTACGTCGCTTTGGCTTTTTATTTTATGCTGCTATTTCATCTTCAAAATACAAAGCTCTAGGTTGATAATTAGAAGTGGTCAATCGGTAAGAAATCAACAGTCGGGCCCGCAGGTTATAGAAATTTCGGTAGCCATACCCTGATCGTTTGATGTTCTTGATTTTATTATTCATTCCTTCAATGGGGCCATTGGAAAGAGTGTACACAAACGCATTTTTAATGGGCTCCAGGTATTTTTCAAACGTTTGAAGAACAGTTCTCGCTTTTCTTGGTAAAGCATATTTTTTTGATTCTTCTAAATATCTTTTGAATCGCTTGAAATCACGGTGTTCCAGTGCCCACTTCAATTGATTGAAAAGCGCATAGACACGTTCAAGTCTGGAATCAAGTTGCACAAGGTAATCCGCCATCATTTTTTCAGTAACAGCCCCTTCATATAACCGGTGGGTAAAATAACGGGAAAAATCTAAATCGTCTTCATTTTTAAGCACCAACTTCCATTGTTTTTTTTATTTTCGATAATCCCTTGGCCTCGTGTAACGCAGTTCATTCATGACCTTGATTCGTTCGCTGTTCAAAGCCCGATTCATATGTTGAACGATGTGGAATCGGTCAATGATGATTTTAGCGTAGGGGAAACAATCTCTCACAAGCTGTGTATAGGGTGAATACATATCCATCGTGACCGTTTTGACTTTGTTTCTTGCTTCTACTGGATACCGCATAAAATAATCCAGCAGGTAAGGCAGTTGTCTATTCTCGACAACATCCGTCAACCGGTGGGTTGACGCATTAATAAACAGGAAGCTCATCGCTCCGGATACATCCTTGACCGACTTGAATTCATCGATGGAAAGATGTTGGGGCAGTTCCTGATTGTTTGGTTCAAGCGTCTCCCCCACTTGGCGCATTACCCGAATCACAGTAGGAGGAGAAACGGACAGGTGCTGGGCGATAAGTGTCATGGATTGTGTCTCTTTCAATTCCATGGCAATAGTTGTCTTGATCGAATTAGAGATGAAGCAATGGCGATCGACCAGGGAGGTTTCCGCTATGAAAGTCGAATCACAGTGCTTACAAAGAAATCGCTGCTTTTTCAATCGGAACAGTACAGGCTGGAAATTGACATGAGTCAGTGTGAGTGTAGAACATTTTGTGCCGTGTTTGATGAGATCCTGGTGAGAGTTGTTTTTGACACCACACACTTTACAGCAGGTAGGCCGATAGGTCAATTTCCCATGCACTACCAGACATTCTTGATCCTTTTTCTTTTCCTTCATAACAGGAACTTCAGATAAATAAATATTTGGGTCTTTAATATTGAGCAGTTTTTTTATAGAATGAGTGTAGGCCATGTGAATTCTCCTATTCTTTTGTGTGGTAACTTAATTATAGGAGTTCACTGGTCTTTTTTCATTTAAAAATAAAAAATAGTGCCAGTGAACCGATTGGTTCACCAACACTAAATATTATAGAGCCCAAAAACTAGAAGAGAAACACAGAAAAAGTTTAGGTCGTTGCATTTCGCGAGTTTAGCAGCTTCATAACCGCTGCATAGATCCGTTCGTTCGATTGAGTATCGCGGTATTCGATCAAAGCATCGGCTTTTTTCCGATTTTTCCGATTCAGTTTGAAAGGAGGTTTACCGAGTTGTTCTAGAAGATAAATAAGATTTTCTTCATTTGAAGTGATCTCACCCGGCAGTTCATTTAAGTAAATTTCACGAGGAGCGATAGGGCTGGTCGTGTCTGATAAAGCCACCTCTGGCTGATAAAAATAAACAGGTTTCGTTAAAAAACTGAAATCAAAAGCAAGCGGATCAGAATCGGTTATAAAAATGCTGCTTTCTTTGACTAACTGCAAAACATCAACATATTCTTGCAGCAGAACCTGACAATTTAAGGCAGAGAAGTCGCTCAAGTAACGCAACATGGCATGCGGCAAAGCGACCACCACTTGTAAATCGCGTTCTGCACTAAATCGTTTAAAGTCAGGGTTGTCTAACAGACTAAGAAAACGCTTGGCCGTTCGGTCGATTGCTTCCGTTTGATAATGCAGTCCAGTTTCTTGTTCCGTCGGGAAAATCAAAAGTTGATGAGTGTTTAAAGCACCTTCTTTTTCTTCTAAAAGAGTATCAAAGCGAGCTAAACCAGTGATGGCTACTTGCTGTTCAGGATAATCCAGCGTTTCAATAGCATAACGCTTTTCGTTTTTGGAACTAACAAGTACTAGGTCTGTCTCGAATTGCTTTGTGTCAAAACCAAGAGAGGCTTTAACTGGCTGCAGTCCTAAAACATTATTTTGTAAAAGAACGCGTTTAGCACCGATGGTATCTATCCATAGCGGGTTGCGCGTTGGATAAATGTGGTAAGGCGCTTCAGAGGTCAAAATGATTTGAGCCATCAATAATGTTCGGATGTATTTCTTCGATTTAAAGGGCAAGACATGATCTTCCCCTAGAGCGCATACTTTTTCATAATCAGGCGAATCTGGATCAAGAACGTAATAAACGTCTAGTTCAGGATAGGTTTCGCGTAAGTAACGGAAGTAGTACCAGCCGTTATTGCGGGCTTCCATTGGTTTTTCGCCGATGATCCAAATCTTTCGGTCGGTATAGAAAGGTTTTATTAAACGAGCAAACGGTTGGATCTCTCGATAATATTCATAAACCTCTTTAGCGTACTTTGTTGCAGCTAAGGTTAACCCGTTATACTGTTCAGTAAAGTTAGGCGCAAAGAGATAAACCCATTTGCCATATGCAACAGCGTAGTCTTTATAAATCTTACGAGACTTTAAATCTTGTGGGTGTGCTATGCGTACCACAGTTGGATCAAACAGACCATTTAAGTAAACTTCAAAGTAAAAGTCGAAATCTTCATCGCCAATGTTGTCAATAAATAATTCCTTGGCAAAGTCATCTAACGCAACGTCGATCTCATAGTCGTAAAAGTAATGATGAGTTCCGTTTTCCAAGCGATTCAATTGATGATTGGAATGGATGGTGCGTTGAGTACCTGATTTGCGGCCCACCATAATCGTATCAACGCGGTTAATGGCTATCGCTGTCGTGATAAGTTCGCCAGCAACGTGTAAGTGGCCTTTTTGGATTTCAACTTTATTGATTTGACTAGCATGGATATAACGAATGCTGCGCACAGGGACATTTACTGTAAAACAAAAGCCATGGGTCTTGCGGCTGAAATAAGGATAAATATTATTGTCTTCATCCTTAAATTGCGATAAACCAAACGAATCAAAATGATCAAATAAATCAAGCGAAAGCGGTTCTTCTTTTTGAATCCACTCGTCATTCACCAAATATTGGATAACGAAATAAAACTCAAAATGTTCTTTTGGATTTTTTGAAGTGTTTTGGCGAATAAATTCGCGGATAGAAACTGTAAAACGGTAGGTCGATTCGCCTGTTTTCTCAGCTAAAAAAGGGTAACGAGTCCCTGTTTCTCTATGCAGGATATAGAATTCCTTTAAGCTGGGCGTTTGCTCTTTCGAAAGGGAAAGAGTGGTCATAATTGTATCGCCTTCTTTGCGTATTGAAAAAGAAGGGTGTTTAATCGTTTTAAGTTGTTGCTCAATGATTTCTTCAGATTGGATGTCTTTGCTGGATGACATAAAATAGTACCCCCAATATCGCATAGTTAGCGATGATTCACTAAATTTATCATACCAGTCCATTCAACAGGTGGCAAACGGTTTCGGTCAAATGTATGGAAAAATTGATTGAAAAACTAAAAAAAGGGCCAAACTTCAAACCTCCCGAGACAAAATGTGTCTTTCTTTACCATTAAAACCCTGAATTATGTTAAAATATAGAGTAACAAGTTAAGTATAGTTTAAGAAGGGAATGGATAGGATGTTAGTTGGAAAAATCACCGCCATTGGCGAACACGCAATCACTCAGAAAGACCCTATTATTATTTTATTTGGAGAACAAGCAACGGAGGATCTTCGAACGGTTTCTATTATTCAGTCTTTTGAAAAAGATAAAGAGAGAGTGGACTTAAAACCAGGTCAAACCATTACATTTGATGAACAAGTTTATACTATTTTAGAAGTAGGCGCTTTAGCCAATGAAAATCTAAATACGATCGGTCACGTAACTTTAAACTTCTCTGAAGTTCCTGAGGAAGATAAATTAGCAAGCGGGATCTACTTAGAACCGTTTACTTTGCCAAAAGTAGCGGTTGGTACTACTATTCATTACGCAAAATAATAAATAAACGCTGGAACCGAGGGGGGAGAACCGGATGGAACAAGAACAAGAAAAAGTCAAAGTCAAAACTGTTGCTACTTGGTTTTGGAGATGGTTTTTAAATAACAAAGTGGTGACTATTTTATTGGTCTCATTGTTGATATTGCTGAATATATTGGTTTTTTCAAAGATCACTTATGTCTTTGATCCCCTTAAAGGTTTTATTGAGGTGATCGGATTGCCTCTTCTAATGGCTGGTATTTTGTATTATTTAGTAAATCCATTGGTTGATTGGATAGAAATGAAAAAAGTTCCACGGGTTGGCGGTATTCTGATTATTTTTGTAGTGATTATTGCTTTGGTTGTTTGGGGCGTGACTACCTTGATCCCGATTATTCAAGAACAAACCTTGAGTATCATCAAAAACTGGCCGCAGTACTGGGAAAGTGTTGTCATCCAAGCCGATGCGTTAGTAAGAAGCGATGTTTTTTCTCAGTTCCAAGAACAACTGACAGATATCAATCAAAACATTATGTCGTCTATTTCTAAACAGGCAACAAATGTAGTGAATTCTACTGTTTCTGGTATAGGAAGCGTGGTAGGAGCTGTAACGAACGTTTTTATAGCGTTGATCACTATGCCGTTCATCTTATTCTACTTATTAAAGGACGGCCGCGATTTGCCGTATCATATGATGAAGTTTATCCCAACAAAAATGCGGTTAAACACCTATAATTTATTAAGCCAAATCAATACACAAATCAGTCAATACATTCGGGGACAACTGCTAGTCGCATTTTTTGTGGCTCTTATGTTTTGGATTGGATTCGCTATTGTGGGTCTTGAATATGCGGTAACATTGGCTGTTATGGCAGGTTTTTTGAATTTGATTCCTTATTTAGGTTCATTTCTGGCGATGGTGCCCGTCGTGATCATCGCATTTGTCGCCTCACCTGTGATGTTAGCAAAAGTTTTGATCGTTTTTGCTATTGAACAGATGATTGAAGGACGAGTTATTCAACCTCAAATTTTAGGCAGCAACTTAGACATTCACCCAGTAACCATTATTGTGGTGTTGTTAACTTCAGGAAAATTGTTCGGTATTCCCGGAGTGATTCTAGGGATTCCTGGATATGCAGTCTTAAAAGTTATTTTTGAGCATTTCTTCCAATGGTACCAACAACATTCCGGCTTATATGAACACGATTATAATCCGGCCTATGAGCCAAGTCTTCCGATTGAAAAAAGGAAGCACTTTAAACGGAAAAAAAAGAAAAAATAATCTAAAAAAAAGAACACCGGAATATTTTTCGGTGTTCTTTTTTTTTTTGAATTATTTGGTTAAAAGGTTTGGCCTAAAGCTGTTGCTTCTGCTACTGCGTCAGCAACGATTTTTGGAGCGTCTTCTGGAGCAAAATCCATTCCTTCTACGAATAGTTCATGAAAATCGGAAACGCCAATAAAATTAAAAATAGTTTTGATGTAGATACTGGCAGGATCTTGACCGGCATAAGTACCGCCGCTGGCTTGAATGTGCAAAACTTTTTTATCTGCAGCCAGACCGATTGGTTGGCCCAACTCATTGTATTTAAAGGTTTTCCCAGAAACGTTGATTGTATCTACCCAGGCTTTTAACCGGGCTGGCACATTTAAGTTCCATAAAGGATTAGCTACGACGACTTTATCGGCAGTTAAAAAATTATCTGTATAATTGCCGAATAAAGTAACTTTTTCCTGTTGAACTTCTGATAATTTATCAAATGGAGTGCCAGAACCAAGAGCAGCCCAAGCGTCAAGCAAGTTGCGGTCAATTTCCGGTACAGCCATATCGTATAAATTAGTATCCTCTATAACATGATCAGGATTTTTCTTTTTATAAGATTCAACAAAAGCATCCGTTACTTTCATTGAACGTGAAACCTCACCGGTTAATGGATGGGCCCTAACAATTAGTAATTTAGTCATTTTGAACATCCTTCTTTCTTTTGTCTTTGTGATGAAAAGGATAACGAACTTTATTCTTTATTATCTTACTAAAGATAAGTAGCGGTTGCAATAAAAAATGACGGTATAAAACGGATTCATGAAAAAACAAGAGAAAAATACTTGATTTTTTTTTCATAGTCTCCTATAATGACAAAGTGTCATATGACGAGGTGTCATTTTTGTACGTTGAAAGGAAGGAAAAACGTGCCAACAAAAACTTATTTTAATCTATCGGAAGGCAAGAAAAGCCGCTTATTAGCAGCAGCAGCAGCAGAGTTTTCTCGAGTTCCTTTAAACGAAGCATCCATCAATAACATTATCAAAAAAGCAGATATTTCACGGGGCAGTTTTTATCAGTACTTTGAAGATAAAGAAGATCTGTACTATTATTATCTGAGTTTATTGAAACAAGATACGCAAGAGATGTTGTTCGACAGCTTCAAGGAAGCGGAAGGCAATCTGTTTGACGGTTATCGCATCTTTTTCCCAAAAACACTCGCTTTGATCATGGACGAAGAACATGTTGAATTTTTTAAGCATTTATTCTTACACATGGATTATCGAACCACTAAAGAAGTTACTCCTGAATCTGTTAGACATTGTGGTCAGAAAAAAAATTTCCACAAAGAAAAACTAAAGGAATACATCAATATCGAGGGAATGAAATTGGAGAAAGAAGAAGATTTTCCTATGCTGATTAAGTTAGTGATGTCTATGTTATTCAATACGATTGGAGAAGGCTTTTACAAACAATATTCGCAAGAAGAAACCATTTTAATATTTAATAAAAAGTTGAAATGGATCGAACAAGGTGTTAAAAAAGATTGAACAATTAGGAGGAAAACAATACTATGATGAAATTAGCTAAACGCATGAACGGTCTTGCGGTATTTGGAGCAATCCTGTTTATGGTCATTCAAGTTATCGGCGATTTATACTTGCCAACTTTAACAGCAGACATTATCGATAACGGAGTAGCGACAGGAGATGTTGACTACATTATTTCAGTCGGTATCAAAATGCTCGGGTTTTCTTTATTAAGTGTGGCGGCAGCGACGGCTAATGTTTACTTGGCTTCACGTCAGTCTCAGTTGCTAGGAAAAAATGTTCGAAGCAGTATTTTTAAGAAAGTATCGTATTTTTCAAATGATGCGATCGATGAGTTAGGAACGTCTTCATTGATCACCAGAACAACGAATGACGTTGTACAAGTTCAAATGGTAGCGATGATGGCTTTAAGAATGATGATCATGGCTCCGATCATGTTAACAGGAGCAGGAGTGATGGCTTACAACCGTGAGCCTAAACTAGCCAGTATTTTTCTTTATGTTCTTCCTATTCTAGCAATATTTATGGTTGCGATTATGTACTTTGCTGTTCCTTACTTTAAGAAAATGCAAAGCAAAACGGACCGGTTGAACTTAGTGTTCCGTGAAGGATTGACTGGTATTCGCGTTATCCGTGCGTTTAACCGTAACGATTCAGAAATCAAACGTTTTGATGCAGCCAATAAAGATTTTGCAGATACTTCGATCAAAGCTAATACAATCATGAGTTTCATGATGCCGGTTATGACGTTGATCATTAGTGCAACCAACATTTCAATTATCTGGTTTGGCGGACATTACATTGGCGATGGCTTGATGGAAGTAGGAAACTTGATTACATTTATGACTTATGCTATGCAGATTCTTATGAGCTTTATGATGTTATCAATGATTTTCATTTTCATTCCCAGAGCACAAGTATCTGCAGCTCGGATAAATGAAGTCTTAGAAACAGAAAGTTCTGTTAAAGACCCAGAAAAACCTGTTAAAGTTCAAATGGCTGATAAAGGAACATTAGAATTTGACCATGTTGATTTTCGTTACACAGGCGCCGAACAACTAGCCCTAGAAGACATTGACTTCAAAGGAAATAAAGGCGAAATGGTGGCTGTTATCGGTGGAACAGGTTCGGGTAAATCTACTCTAGCTAACTTGATTGCGCGTTTTTATGATATTGAATCTGGCAGCATTCGTATCAATAATGTTGATATTCGTGATATGAATCAAAAGGATTTACGCAGTCTGATTGGTTATGCTCCACAAAAAGCAGTGTTGTTTACAGGAACGATCCGTTCAAATATGCAATACGGTAAACCTGATGCAACCGACGAAGAAATTTGGCATGCATTAGAAGTAGCGCAAGCTAAAGACTTTGTATCAGAATTGCCAGATGGCTTAGACAGCAATGTGGAACAAGGAGGAGGCAACTTCTCAGGTGGACAAAAACAACGCTTAAGCATCGCACGTGCGCTTGTTTCTAAAGCCGATATTTTAGTGTTTGATGATTCGTTCTCAGCATTAGACTTTAAAACAGACGCTGCTTTAAGAAATGCTTTAGTGCCTGAAACGAAAGATTCTGTCGTGATGGTCATCGCTCAACGGATCAGTACCGTTATGAACGCCGATACTATCTTAGTAATGGATGGCGGGCGAATCGTTGGTAAAGGAACACACGAAGAATTAAAAGAAACGAATGCAACTTATCAAGAAATCATGAACTCTCAAATGAGAGAGGAGGAAATTTAATGAAAAACGCAGGCTCATCAAAAATGCAGGCACGTAAAGCTAAAAACTTTTGGGGAACACTAAAAAGATTGCTCGGCTATATGTCGAATCGCTTGTTCGCGATTGCTTTAGTATTTGTCTTAGCGATCGTAGCGACTGTTTTACAAACCAAAACACCGAAAATTTTAGGGGAAGCAACGACTGAAATTTTCAAAGGGGTTATGGCTGGAGCTAAAATGCAACAAGCCGGCCAGGTTGTTGACAAGCTGCCCATTGACTTTGATGTGATTAAAAATGTTTTAATAACCGTAGCCATTTTGTACGTTTTATCTGCAGTATTCCAATATTTCCAACAGTTCACGATGACGCGTGTAGCTCAAAGAACGGTTTACGATTTGCGGAAAGAATTAAAAGATAAAATGAATAAAGTACCCATGAGTTATTATGACACACACTCAAACGGAGACATCATGTCACGTGCCGTTAATGATATGGATAACATTGCTAACACATTGCAACAAACTTTAACCCAATTCGTTAATAGTTTTGTATTGTTCTTTGCTGTTTTATATATGATGCTCAGCATCAGCTGGCAAATGACATTGATCGCGTTTATAACAGTCCCATTAAGCGTACTAGTCATTAGTTTAATAGCACCACGATCTCAAAAACTTTTTGCTGCACAACAAAAAAAATTAGGCTTATTAAATGACCAAATTGAAGAAACTTATGCCGGTCATGTTATTGTTAAAACGTACAACCGTGAAGAAGCAGAAATTGAACTGTTTGAAAAACAAAATGAAGAATTATACCAATCTTCATGGAAAGCTCAATTCTTCTCAGGATTTGTTATGCCTTTAATGAACTTTGTTAAAAACTTAGGTTACTTGCTAGTTGCTGTAGTTGGGGGAATTAAGGTTGCCAATGGCGGAATGACACTAGGTGACGTTCAAGCTTTTCTACAATACACCAATCAATTCAGCCAACCCATGAGCCAAATGGCAAACTTGGTAAATACGATCCAAGCTACGATTGCTTCTGCTGAACGGGTTTTTGAAGTGCTGGATGAAGAAGAAATGACAGAAGAAAAATCTAATGTCACTCCTATTCCAAACTCGCCCTATAAGATTTCCTTTGACCATGTTAAATTTGGTTATGGCGATGACAATGAAGAATTGTTGATGAAAGACTTCAATTTGAATGTCAAAGAAGGCCAAATGGTTGCTATCGTTGGACCAACAGGTGCGGGTAAATCGACCTTGATCAACTTGCTAGAACGTTTTTACGATGTTAAAGGCGGAAGTATCAAGTTGGACGGTGTGGATACCAGAGATATGACGCGCGAGGAATTGCGTTCACATTTCAGTATGGTATTGCAAGATACATGGTTATTTAATGGAACGATTCTTGATAATATCAAATACGGTAGTGAAAAGTATGGAAAAGACGAATCTCGTGTTTCTGCAGCAACGAAAGCTGCTCATGTGGATGACTTTGTTCATACATTGCCGCTTGGTTACGATACTATCTTGAATGAAGAAGCCAGCAACATCTCACTTGGACAACGTCAATTGATCACCATTGCTCGGGCTTTCTTAGTTGATCCAGAGATATTGATTCTAGACGAAGCTACTTCAAGTGTAGATACACGAACAGAAGTCTTGATTCAAAAAGCAATGCGTAAATTATTACAAGGTAGAACAAGCTTTGTTGTCGCTCACCGTTTATCAACGATTCGCGATGCAGATAACATTATTGTCATGAATGAAGGAGACGTAATGGAAACCGGCACACACGATGAATTGATGGCAAAAGGCGGTTTCTACGCAGACTTATATAATAGTCAGTTTGCTGAACAACCAGCTATCTAATGAAGTAAAAGGATAAATAAGCCTCTTTTGATAACTTTATTATCAAAAGAGGCTTATTTTTTCACACAAAAAACCACCTTAGCAGGAGTAGCTAAGGTGGAAAGGGTAGGTTTTCTTTTAAACCTGGAGGAGGTAAAAGAAAAAATAAAAAAGTTGGTTGTTATTGGTATGACTTTAGTATAGTGGGAAATTGTGAAGAAGTTGTGATGAAAGTTAAAGCATTTCATGAAGTAAGCTAAAGATGCAAGAGAAATAGAGAGTGTGTTAAACTAAAAGAAAAAAACAAAGAAAATGAGGGAGACAAAATGACCGAGTATAAAACGATGACGCTTGAAAAAAATGAAGAGATGTTAGAGTTAGCCTGCTATGCTTTTAATCTAGAAAAAACAGAAAAGCGTGAAAAAGAATTCAAGGAACTTTGTGCTGTTTCAGCTTGTTATGGTGCCTTTCAAAATGAAACATTAATGAGCCAAATCATTGTCCGTCCAATGGAAGTTTATTTACATGGAAAGCCTTTTTCTATGGGAGGCATCGGTTTCGTATCCAGTTATCCTGAAAATAGAGGGGCCGGAGATATCGCTCAGTTAATGAAGCTGTCATTGGAAAAAATGAATGAACAAGGCCAATTATTGTCTTATTTAGCGCCTTTTTCTTATCCTTTTTACCGAAAATACGGCTATGAACAATGTTTCGATGATATTCAATATACGATTGATGTGAGTGAATTACCGAAAGTTCAGAAGACACCAGGGATGGTTCGCCGTGTCAAATGGGAAGATGTAAAAGAAACGATGAGAACGCTTTATACCGAGCGTTACGAAACCAGTGTTGGTCCGCTTAAGCGCAGTGAGTGGGATTGGGAATTTTTAATGATGTCGCGAGAAGATTCTGCTGTTGCTTTGTATCTGGATGAAGAAGGGGAAGCACAAGGTTATTTGATCTATTCTTTTAAAGGTCAAGCTGTCGGAACTTTTGTATTGCAAGAAATGGTTTATCTGTCTCATGAAGCCTTTAAAGGATTATGGAACTTTGTAGCTTCGCATAAAGCTACTTTTCACACCTATCGTTATAAGACGGGCGAACATGAAAAAATGGCCTACTTGTTAGAGAATCCAAGAATCAAACAAGAGCTGGTTCCTTCTATGATGGCTCGAATCGTAAATATTCAGCAATTTCTCATGGCTTACCCTTTTAAAGAACGGGCTCCTCAAACCTTTTATTTGAAAGTTGAAGATACTGCGGCTTCCTGGAATACAGGCGTTTGGAAAGTGGAATTGCATTTAACAGACAGGAAAGTTACAAAAATAACAGACGAGCAAGAAATATTTCAAGAATCGATCCTATCGGGAACCATTCAAGCTTGGACTCAAGTTTTTATGAACTACCGCACAATTGAAGAATTGCACTTTTTCGAACGAATCCTAGGAGACAAGCACCTACTGGCAGAGTTTGCAGAACGCATACCAGCAGGAGTACCTGTTTTATACGATTATTTTTAATTAAAACCGATTTCCAGTTCTTCTTGCATTCTACGTCTTTTTCATTTACACTTATAAAAAGTAAGTGAAAAAAAGTGTGATAAATGACGTGAACTAAGGAAGGAATTAAAAAATGATGAGCTTAAATGAAAAAACGCATATTGGAGAAGTCGTTTTAAATGTTGAAAACTTAAAGGACATGAAACAGTTCTATCAAACGATTATTGGCATGGATATAAAAACTGAAACATCATCAGCAGTTTCTTTTGGAGCAAAAGAAGATGAAACCATTCTGTTGACACTGCAATCCGTTCCCGCAGGCGATGTTGATGTTCGTTCAACAGGTTTGTATCATTTGGCTTTATTGTTGCCTACTCGACAGGATCTAGGCGAGATGCTGTACCATATTCTCGTTTCTGGTTATCCTTTGACTGGTGCCAGTGATCACGGTTATAGTGAAGCTCTTTATTTGGATGATCCTGAAGGAAATGGGATTGAAATTTACTGGGATAAACCAAAGACTGACTGGGATATACGTGCCGATGGCCAAATTGCGGGCGTAACAGAGCCAATGGATGCAGAAGGTGTGATTGCTGAAGCCAAAAAAGCGTTCAGCGGATTGCCTGTAGGAAGTTTTATGGGGCATGTTCACTTATTTGTAGCTGATTTAGATAGGACCGAAGCTTTTTATAAAAATTTAGTGGGCTTTGATTTGAAATTTGATTTTGGTGCTCAAGCAAAATTCTTCGCGGCAGGTGAGTACCACCACCAAATCGGAGCAAACACTTGGGCTGGAAAAGGAATTCCAGCAGCTGAAAAAGGAACTCGCGGTTTGGCTTATTATACGATCGTAGTCCCTGTTAAAGAGGACTTTACACGTATTCAAGCAACGTTAGATGAACAGCAGTACGCTTACCAATTGGATGAAGCGGCAAACGTTCTTTCATTGGAAGATCCTAATGGAATTACATTAAAAATCGTACAAGGATAATCTAAACACTAGACCCTAAAGGCTGCAGCCTTTAGGGTCTAGTGTTTTTTCTGACCTCTGCAGACGACAGAAATAAAAAACAACATTATCGAAAGAATAAGAATACCATTACTTTGAAAACAGCTTCTATGCTATGATCAAATTAAAGCTAGAAGGTTATTTGTTTGATAGAAGAACGCCTGCTATATAAGGAAAGAGCATTACTCTGAATGACGGAACCAGTAAGTATGAAAAACAAGCACATAATAGTAGCTTCTTCAAGCAAGTGAAAAGCTGCAACAGCATCCATAATGGATATAACATTAGAACAATTTAAAAGAAAGGAAGAGTGCAATGTACAGCAATACTAGAAAATTGATCCAACGCTACATCGAAGATCAGACACTACCTGGAGCGAGTTATGCGTTCATTAAGCAACAGGAAACCAAACAGTATCGTGAGGGTTTGGCAGCGGTGATTCCTCATAAAGAATCGATTATAGAAAACCAACAATACGATGTTGCTTCGTTAACAAAAGTTATCTTGACGACAACCGTTATTCTGCAGTTATGGGAAAGCGGGACAGTGTCACTGGAAGATTCTGTCCAGACCTACTTGCCTGACTTTAGCGCTGGCCAGGTAACCATTCGCCATTTGCTGACGCACACTTCGGCCTTAAATGGGTTTATCCCCAACCGGGATGCTTTATCAGCAAGTGAATTAAAAGCAGCTTTATTGAGAGTGCCAATGGAAGACTCTTTCGGAATAGAAGCGAAGTATACCGATACGAATATGATCTTATTAGGGTATATTATTGAAGTTATTGAAAAGGAAACGCTAAGTGCTGTTTTTGAAAAGCGAGTGATCCAGCCTCTAAATTTGCGGTATTCAACCTTTCATCCAGCAGACCTGGCCCAATGTGCTCCAACAGAAAAACAACCGGATCGCGGTGTGATCAGAGGAGTGGTACATGACCCCAAAGCATTAGTATTAGGCGATCATTGCGGCAGTGCGGGGTTGTTTTCTACGTTGAACGATGTTTCGCGCTTTAGCCAGATGCTGCTTCAAAAAGGGCAGTTAGACGGTATTCGTATCTTGCAGGAATCAACCGTTGATCAATTGTCACAAGATTGGACGCCAAATGGGAAATTAGAACGCTCTTTAGGCTGGGATTTAAAAGTCAGAAAGAAAGACTGCTACCTTTTTCATACTGGTTTTACGGGTACGTTTATTTTACTGGATATAAAAAAACAAGAAGCTTTTGTCTTTTTATCTAACCGCGTTCATCCAACTAGTGATACACCGGTGTATCTCAAGAAACGAGATCAATTGATCGATACGTATTTTTCAGAAAAAGAAGCAGCTATGAATTAAACTTTCGGGAAAAGTAATATAAAATCGTTTTCAACTATGGTAAGATAATAGGGAAGTATGCACATGGGAGGAATTTTAAAAAATGAATGAACCATTGTTTCTGAAAGCTGTTTTACAAGAGAAGATTTGGGGCGGTACAAAATTAAAAGATGTCTTCGGGTATGATTTGCCCAGTGACAAAGTCGGCGAATGTTGGGCTATTAGTGCTCATCCGAACGGACCGAGTACAATACTGAACGGTCCTTACCAAGGAATGACCTTAGCGGAAGTATGGGAAAAGCATCGCGATGTTTTCGGCAATGCCAAAGGAGACGTTTTTCCATTACTAACTAAAATATTAGACGCGAACGATGATTTATCAGTACAAGTTCATCCAGACGATGCTTATGGTTTGGCGCATGAAGGTGAATTAGGGAAAACGGAATGCTGGTATGTGATCGATGCCGATGAAGGAGCAGAAATCATTTACGGGCATCATGCTCAAACAAAAGAAGAATTGGAAACAATGATTCGTGAAGGCAAGTGGAATGATTTGTTGCGCCGCATCAAAGTGAAAAAAGGCGACTTTTTCTTTGTACCAAGTGGAACCATCCATGCCATCGGGGCTGGGATCATGATTCTGGAAACTCAACAATCCAGTGATACGACTTATCGTGTTTATGACTACGACCGTAAAGGCGATGATGGAAAACCAAGAGAATTGCACATTCAACAATCTGTTGATGTGACGACCGTCCCGCATGTCGATGCTGCATCAGACATTAAAACAGAAAAGTTGGAAAATGTTGAAATCACAAGTTATATAAAAACTGATTTTTTTGATGTTTACCAATGGAAAATTACAGGGAAAGCAGCATTTGAAGCTACAGCACCTTATACATTAGTGAGCGTTTTAGAAGGCGAGGGAACGCTGTCAGTTGAAGCAGGCGATTACCCATTACACAAAGGAACGCATTTCATTTTACCAAATGAAATCAAAAACTGGTCAATTGACGGCACTTTGCAAATTATTGCCTCTACACCATGAACGAGCCTTTAACAGAAATTAAAAAACCACCGCTCTAAACGATTTTTTTCGTTTAGAGCGGTGGTTTTTGGTTAAGTGAATAACGTTTCGGCTTCTTGCGGAAAGCGTTTCTTAACAGCTTCTTTTAAAATACGGTCTGTTAAGGTTACGTTGCGCACCAAGAGCGGTCCGTGCAGATAAGAACAATACGTTTGTTTGTAATGAGCACCTTCCGTTTTGTCTTCGCCGTTGTTGCCTTGTCCGATTTCAACGATGCCCAAAGGTTTGACATTCTCACCTAAGAAAGTTCGGCCGTTGTGATTTTCAAAGCCTTTGTACGTTTCACCAAACTCATCGTTTTTAATCACGATATCGCCAATGAAACGATTGTTTTCTTGATTGAGTGTGTAGTGATCTAAAGCACCGGCGCCTTCGATTTTATTGCCGGCAGCATCGACATAATAATGCCCTAACAATTGGAAACCGCCGCAAATGCCGACCATTACGCCATCTTTTTCAATATAAGTTGTGATGTCTTCTTTTTTGTTTTGCAAGTCTTTTGAAACGATACGCTGCTCAAAATCTTGACCGCCGCCAAAGAAAACCAAATCGTATTTAGCTGGATCAAAAGGCTGATCTAAACTAACGATTTCAGTATCAAAAGTAATGCCATGCTGTTTGGCACGGTGTTGGAGCATCAATAAATTGCCGTTATCGCCATATGTGTTCAGTAAATTTCCATAAAGATGACAAACTTTTAATTCAACCATCTTACATGCCTCCTTCAATATAATGCTGATTGGCAAGTTCTTTACGCAGTTGCAAGACAGCTGTATAAGTTGCTAATACATGGATTTTCTTAGTAGGTGCATTTTTGAAACTAGTGATCAAATCAGCAATGCCAGGAACGACCTGTAAATCTTCTTCAGGAACACCCGCGACTTCTAAACGAATTTTGATATCCTCAACACGTTCGCCGCTGACAGTGATTTGTTTGATATTCATATCCGTGATGCTTTCATAATCTGCGTCCCATATCCAGCTAACATCGGTTCCATCTGCAGCGTTTGCGTTTAAAATCGAAACCAATGAAAAAGGTTCAGGATCACGAGCAATCATATCGAGTACTTGGTTCAAACCAACCGGGTTTTTGACTAAGTTGACTGTGATTTCTTTGTCATCGATGTTAATGATCTCTTGACGGCCGAAAACTCGTTTGGCAGATTGAAACCCTGTGCGGATCTCATCAGGCGTGACATCGAAAATGCGTCCAATACTATAAGCTGCTAAAGCATTGTAGATGTTGTACTGACCGCCGATCATAATTTCAAAAGGTTCACCATCGATCACGAAACGAGAAGACTGATGATCCATTTTCATGATATCGGTCATGCGATAAGTTAGTTCTGGACGTTTAAACCCACAATGCGGGCAGTAGTACTTCCCTAAGTTGCTGTAAGAAATAAACTTGTAATGCAAAATATGATGGCATTGAGGACAAAGAACTCCATCAGTATTATAATGAGCCTGCATTTCTCCATCTGGTAAGTGATCAAAGCCAAAATAAACGCGTTTATTAACGGTTTCTTTCGAATTAAAGATAGGTGCGTCGCCGTTGCTGACAATTAAAGCATCTGGCGCTAATGCTGCACCATCTACCATCAATTGATACGTAGTGTAAATTTCTCCATAACGATCCATCTGGTCGCGGAAAACGTTGGTGAAAACGATTGCTTTTGGTTTGACGTATTTAGTGACGTGCACTAAGCTAGCTTCGTCTACTTCCAAAATCGCCACTTTTTTCTTGTCATTTTTAGTGTAAGAATGGTGTTGCAAAAAAGTCGAAATGATTCCTTGCAGCATGTTGGCACCAGTCGGATTTGTAATAATATCTGGGTATTTTTGTTTTAACACTTGATAAGTCAGAGCAGTGGTCAAAGTCTTTCCGTTTGTTCCTGTTACAATAACAACTTCATAGTCTTTTGATAAAGCGCCTAAAACGGTCGGATCAAGTTTTTGAGTGATCATTCCAGGATAACTGCTTCCACCTTTAAAAAATGTGTGGAGACCCCATCTAGTTGTTTTTCCTACCATAATGGCAAATGCGTTACGTATACTCAATCGAGTTTCCTCCAATAAATGAAATTACTTTTTTTATACTACTTTGTCATTCTAGCATAATTTTTTTGAAAAAATATTAAAATTGACTAACTTGTTCTATTCTATAGATAAATTTAAACAATTTACTGGCTTTAAAGCAAGAATAAGAACAGTAAACGAAAGAAGCCAAAACAATAGGAAAACAAAAAGCGGCAAGAGAAAAGCAGTTAAATAAATCTTTTGTAAGCGATCCGATTAAGCAGATTCCGTTTTTCTTTTATAAATTTAATGCAAAGTCAGGGCATTTACCGTATAATTCTAAGAGATTCCTATGAAAGAAAAGAGGATAAGCAAATATGGCACAACTTTTTTTCAAATATGGCGCAATGAATAGTGGTAAAACTATTGAAATTCTTAAAGTTGCCTATAATTATGAAGAGCAAAATAAACCAGTCGTCATTATGACAAGCGGACTGGATAACCGTGATGAAATAGGTGTGGTTTCAAGCCGCATTGGTTTGCGACGTGAAGGCATCGCTATTTTTAACGAAACAGATGTTTTTCAAACGGTTAAAGAACTGGATTTTGAACCGGCTTGTGTTTTGATCGATGAAGCTCAATTTTTATCTAAAGAACACATTTTTCAATTGGCTCATATTGTCGATAACTTAGGCATTCCGGTAATGGCCTTTGGATTGAAAAATGATTTTAAAAATGAATTGTTCGAAGGATCAGAATATCTATTGCTTTACGCAGATAAAATAGAAGAAATGAAAACAATCTGTTGGTACTGCCACCGCAAAGCTATCATGAACATGCGCTTGATTGACGGCAAACCTGTTTATGCAGGAGAACAAATTCAAATCGGTGGAAATGAAAGTTATTTTCCAGTATGCCGAAAACACTATTTCAATCCGCCGTTAGACACCATTGAGGTAAAATAGAGTTCAGAACGCCTTAACTAAAATAGATAGGCAGAAAATCATAAAAATAGAAAAGGAGCATCTAGTTATGTTTGATAGATTAGCAAGCGTTGAAGGACGTTATGAAGAGCTAAACGAATTACTGAGCGATCCTGAAGTCGTGAGTGATACAAAACGTTTAATGAAACTGACCAAAGAAGAAGCAAGTTTGCGCGAAACGGTTGCTACTTACCGTCGCTATAAAGAAGTCGAAAAAGATATTTCGGACACAGAAGAGCTTTTAGGAGAAACTACAGATTCCGAAATGACCGAAATGGCTAAAGAAGAATTAGCCGATTTAAAAACTGAAAAAGTACAAATAGAAGAAAAAATGAAAGTTTTGATGCTTCCTAAAGATGAAAATGATGACCGCAATATCATCATGGAAATTCGAGGAGCAGCTGGCGGCGATGAAGCAGCTTTGTTTGCTGGCGACTTATTCGGGATGTACCAAAAATATGCGGATGCACAAGGCTGGAGAACAGAAGTTTTAGATGCGAATGTAACGGGAATAGGCGGCTATAAAGAAGTTACCTTGATGATCACTGGCGAGAACGTTTATTCGAAATTAAAGTATGAGAATGGCGCACACCGCGTACAACGCGTTCCGTCAACAGAATCTCAAGGCCGTATCCATACTTCAACTGCAACAGTAGTCGTTATGCCTGAAGCCGAAGAAGTAGAATTGAACATTGCAGACAAAGACATTCGGACAGATATTTACCATGCCAGCGGAGCTGGTGGACAACACGTCAACAAAACCGCTTCAGCTGTTCGATTGACGCATTTACCAACTGGGATTACTGTTGCGATGCAAGATGGCCGTTCACAGATCCAAAACCGTGAAAAAGCGATGAAAGTCTTGCGTGCACGTGTATACGATCATATCCATAATATTGCTCAAAATGAAATCGATGCTGAACGAAAATCAGCCATTGGAACCGGAGACCGTTCTGAACGGATTCGGACATACAATTTCCCGCAAAGTCGTGTGACAGATCACCGAATCGGGCTGACCATCCAAAAATTAGAGCAAATTTTAAATGGAAAATTGGATGAAATCATTGATGCTTTGGTATTGCATGACCAAACAGAAAAGATGGAGCAACTGCAACATGAAAATTAATGAAACCTACCGAGAGGTCCTGAAATGGGCTTCTTCTTTTTTAGAAGATTCTGGTCACGAAGGTATTGCAGCTGAGTTGTTGCTGAGAGGACGTTTGGACTGGACAAAAACAGATTTTATTTTACAGTTGAATGAACAAATCCCAGAAGAGATAAAACAACAATTAATAGCAGATGTTACCCAGCATAGCCAAGGGATTCCTATCCAGCATCTTTTAGGCTATGAATCGTTTTATAATTATCGGTTTAAAGTAACCGCGGACACATTGATTCCGCGTCCTGAAACAGAGGAAATCGTCGATATCTTTTTGCACCAAGCACCTGAGCGTCCGTTAAAGGTATTGGATATTGGCACGGGAACGGGAGTTATTGCGATCACAATCAAAAAAGAACGACCGCAAGATGATGTAACAGCTGTTGATTTGTCAGCGAAGGCTTTAGCGGTCGCCAAAGAAAATGCTGTTGCCTTAGGAGCAGATGTCCAGTTATTGACAGGAGATTTAACGGCTCCAGTAAAAAATCAGCAATTTGATGTGGTGATTTCTAATCCGCCGTACATTGCTGAAGAGGAGCAGGTGTATATGGATAAATCCGTTTTAACTCATGAACCTAAAATGGCTTTATTTGCTGAAAATCATGGTCTGGCTATTTATCAAAGATTGGCTGAGGAAATTCCAGCTGTTTTAAAACCTACGGGACAAATTTTTTTAGAAATAGGATTTAGACAAGGAGCAGCAGTCAAAGCTATTTTTAAAACGGCTTTTCCAAATGCGGACATCACGATTAAGAAAGACATGAGTGGTCAAGATCGTTTGGTCCAAGTTCTCTTGGCGTAAAACAGCTAGTTGTCACAGATTGTGCATAATCAATGAGTTGAATTTGGTAAATAAAGGTTTTTAATAAAATAAAAGGAAGTGATCCTGTGGATACTAAAGTTTTTCAGTTGGATGAAATCGAACAAGCGGCTGCCTTATTAAAGCAGGGAGAACTTGTTTCATTCCCTACTGAAACAGTTTACGGGCTTGGAGCAAATGCCCAGAATGAAGCAGCTGTCAAAAAGGTTTATTTAGCTAAAGGAAGACCAAGTGACAATCCCTTGATCGTTCATGTTTCTTCTATTGAAGAAGTGAACGCTTACGTTGAAGAAATTCCCGAAGCAGCCCAAACCTTAATGGAAAAGTTCTGGCCAGGTCCACTTACGTTGATTTTTAAACTAAAACCGGGTGCCTTTGCAGACACTGTGACGGCTGGTTTAGACAGCGTGGCTATTCGGATGCCGGATAATCAAGCGACACTTGCATTGATCAAAGCAGCCGGTATGCCATTGGTTGGTCCAAGCGCGAATACCTCCGGCAAGCCCAGCCCTACAACAGCTCAGCATGTCTACCATGATTTGCAAGGGAAAATCGCTGGTATACTGGATGGTGGCGAAACTGGGGTAGGATTGGAATCAACAGTTTTAGATACGACAAACCCTGAGGCTCCGGTTATCTTAAGACCAGGCGCGTTAACAAAAGAAGCGTTAGAAGCAGTCATTGGAACGGTTTATGTGGATCGTCATTTAGTTTCTGAGGAAGAAAAGCCTAAAGCACCTGGTATGAAATACAAGCACTATGCACCGGATGAACCGGTCATCATTGTCGATGGATCAAGCGAGAGTTGGCAAGCGGCTATTGCTCATTACCAAGATCAAGGAGAAAAAATTGGCTTGCTGGTGAATGAAACGCGTGCCCGACAATTTAAAGGACAAGTAGCAGAAGTATTTTCATTGGGAAAAGAAGGAAGCGTTGCGGAAGCTGCCAAAGCTTTATACGCCGGGCTGCGTTTTTTTGAAAAAACAGATGTAACACTTATTTTAGCAGAAGCTTATCAACGCGATGGAATAGGAGATGCCTATATGAATCGGTTAGAAAAGGCAGCAGGTCACCATTATTTTAACGATTGATTTAGGGAGAAAAGCAGCGGAAGAAATGCTATACTTAAGCTATTCTATTAAAGGGTGTGGGTTAACGGATGGATTATAAAGAATTTGATAAAGAATTATTTGAGGCAATCGATCATGAACGTGAACGTCAAGAAAATAATATCGAATTGATCGCTTCAGAAAACTTTGTTTCGGAAGGTGTGCTGGCAGCTCAAGGCAGCATTTTGACCAATAAATATGCTGAGGGATATCCTGGCAAACGCTACTATGGGGGCTGTGAATACATCGATATTGTTGAAAATCTAGCAATCGACCGCGCTAAAGAACTTTTTGGTGCTGAATATGCGAACGTGCAGCCTCATTCTGGCTCAGGAGCGAATATGGCTGTTTTCAATGCTTTTTTAGCACCTGGCGATGTGGTTTTAGGAATGGATTTGACCCATGGTGGGCACTTAACTCATGGTTCACCGGTTAACTTCAGCGGGAAAACATATGATTTTGTTGCTTATGGGGTGGACAAAGAAGCAGAATACCTTGATTATGATGCAGTACGCCAACAAGCACTGAAACATAAGCCGAAAATGATCATTGCTGGCGGCAGTGCTTATGCCAGAAAAATAGATTTTGCTAAGTTTCGTGAAATAGCAGATGAAGTTGGGGCTTATTTGATGGTTGATATGGCTCATATCGCTGGATTAGTGGCTGCAGGGTTGCACCAAAACCCTGTTCCTTATGCAGATGTTGTGACCACCACAACTCATAAAACCCTGAGAGGTCCGCGCGGCGGATTGATATTAGCTAAAGAACAATATGGAAAAGCGTTAAATAGTGCTATTTTTCCTGGTATTCAAGGCGGTCCATTGGAACACGTGATTGCTGGAAAAGCCGTAGCTTTAAAAGAAGCAATGATGCCAGAGTTTAAAACATACGCAGCACAAATCATTAAAAATGCAAAAGCAATGGAAAGTGTCTTTAATTCATCGGCTGGTCACTTAGTAAGTGGCGGGACCGATAACCATTTATTGCTATTAGAAGTGAGACAATTTGGTTTGAACGGGAAAGAAGCGGAAGCGTTGTTAGATAAAGTCGGAATCACAGTGAACAAAAACACGATTCCGTTTGAAACGTTGAGCCCTTTCAAAACCAGCGGGATTCGTATTGGAACGCCAGCTATTACGACACGTGGTTTTGATGAAGCCGATTCTAAAGCCGTGGCAGAATTGATTGTGGCTGCTTTGAATGCTAAATCCGACCCTGAGAAGCTTGCTGAAATCAAACAGACTGTACGTCAGTTGACAGCAGCTAACCCTTTGTACCTGACAAAATAAAAGACATACTAAAAGTAGATGCCGCTGGTATCTGCTTTTAGTTTTTTTATACTTAAAACTTTTTCGGTTCTTTACTATTTAGTATTGGCAAGTAAAAATAATGACGGACGAAAATCTCCGTTAGAATAAAGAGTTCGATCATAGTGTTGTTTTCTTTCTCATGTACTACTTACCATATGCGATTTCTATTGTTTTTCTAATTAACTGAAGGTAGTGAAATTTTCGGATCCGAAAATTTTCCGATCTAACAACCACCTATTTCATCCTGTAGACTCATTTTGGAGCAGGAAGATGAAGTGCCCTTCTTTTGACAAAAAGCCCTTTTTGCTAGAATCTACTAAAACTCTAGCCTTTAAAGCAAATTTCCATTACAATAGAATTGTTTGAAAATTTATAGAAAATGAGGGTTGAAAATTATGGGCAAATTTCATGTTATAAACCATCCGTTGATCCAACACAAAGTTACGATCCTTCGTAACAAAGAGACCGGGACCAAAGATTTTAGAGAAGCTGTGAATGAAATTGCGCGCTTAATGGCTTATGAAGTTTCAAGAGACATGCCATTACAAGATGTTGAAATCGAAACGCCTTTAGTTAAAACGACTCAAAAACACTTAGCAGGTAAAAAAGTTGCGATTATTCCAATTTTAAGAGCCGGTTTAGGTATGGTCGATGGTATTTTAGATTTGATTCCAGCAGCAAAAGTTGGACACGTAGGAATGTACCGTGATCACGAAACCTTAGAAGCTGTTGAGTACTTTATTAAATTACCAACAGACATTCAAGACCGTCAATTATTTGTTGTCGATCCTATGTTGGCAACCGGTGCTTCTGCCATCGCTGCTATTGAAGCTCTAAAAAAACGCGGAGCAAGCTCGATTAAATTCGTTTGTATTGTTGCCGCTCCAGAAGGCGTGAAAGCTTTAGAAGAAGCTCACCCGGATGTAGACATCTATACAGCAGCATTAGATGAAAAATTAGATGAAAATGGCTATATTTTACCAGGTTTAGGCGATGCTGGTGACCGTTTATTCGGAACGCTATAAGCGTTGTAAGTATAGATAGGAAACTCAAGAAAAAGATTTCTTTTTCTTGGGTTTTTTGTATTTATCTTTATGCAAAAAAACAGTGAGACAACCGCACTCAAATTTTGGGAATGGCAATGAGGCAGACAGAAAAGAAAGCTGCTGAAAGTAATTTTTTTAATAAAAAAAGCTGAAATTACTGTATTTTTTTAATTGAAAACAGAAAAAAAAGGTCCGAAATGGCTTGAAATTAAGGACGAACATTATTATATCAAGGGGTTTATGAAAAATAGTGTTGTTTTTCACAATCCTTTGTATTTTATTTTAAATGGTGGTATGATAGCATCTGTCAGCAAGACTGGAAAACAAAAATTTTAAAATATCCTCTTTTTTCTTTTAAAGAATGCCCGCAGTATCGCTATCGAGGTTCTTCAAAATAGGAAAGAAAACGAAGGTATGTTAAAATTAGCTTTGAGCTTGAGAAAGAAAGGATAACGACTCATTTGATGGCTTGCGACGTTTTGTTGAGATCAATACAGAGTTTAATTATGGAAAAGAGGTGAACGTTGTGGAACACGAGTCCCCGATATTACATTTATTCGGTCTGAGTTTTAATGTAACCAATTTAATTACTACTGTGTCAGCGTGTGCCATTGTTTTTCTTGTCGCTTTCATTTGTACAAGAAATATGAAGTTGAAACCTACAGGTAAGCAAAACTTTATTGAATGGGTTGTCGATTTTGTGCAAAATATTATTTCTAGTTCAATGTCGAAAGAACAAGGGGACAAATTCGGACTATTAGGCTTTACGTTAATTATGTTTGTTTTTGTTTCAAATATGATGGGGCTGCCTCTAATATTGAATGTCAATGGACAACAAATGTGGAAGAGTCCAACGGCTGATCCGATCGTAACGTTGTCGATGGCTTTTATGGTCATTCTTCTATCGAATTACTTTGGGGTACGGGAACAAGGTTTTAAGAATTACTTTATGAATAGTTTTATACGGCCCGTACCATTCTTGTTGCCGATCAAACTATTCGAAGAATTTACAAATACACTGACTTTAGCTTTACGGTTATACGGAAACATTTACGCCGGTGAAATTCTGCTAGGGTTGATCGCCACTTTAGCTCAAAGCTATGGTGTCTTTACGTGGATTGTGGGAATTCCATTAGGTATGGTTTGGCAAGCCTTCTCGATTTTTATCGGAAGTATCCAAGCCTTTGTCTTCACGACTTTAACAATGGTATACATTTCTCATAAAGTAGAGCATTAAAGATAGAGTATCAATGAATTATCAAATATAAAAAAATTAGACGGTCATAGAGAGAATACTTAAAAATTAGGAGGAAATTATTATGGGTTTAATTGGAGCAGCAATCGCAATCGCAGGTGCAGCTATCGGAGCAGCATTTGGTTCAAGTAAAGTTATCGCAAAAACAATCGAATCTATCGCACGTCAACCAGAAATGAAAAGTGAATTACAAACATTAATGTATATCGGTGTTGGGTTAGTTGAAGCGATTCCGATCATGGCTGTTGTTATTGCATTTATCCTTGTATTTAGTTAATCAGGCGAAATGGATTACCGGCTGACATCAATAAAATGCGTTAAAGGCAGCGCTAACAAAAACCTCTGCCTTTTTTCGCGGATAACAAACCTGATATAGTAGAAGGAGTGAAGTAAATGTTCAACCAGTTAGTTTTAGGAGCAACAACTGCCGGGGATACAATTGTTGTACTAGTATCGTTTTTACTCTTGATGATTTTATTAAAGAAATTTGCTTGGAAACCGCTGATGAGCATTATGGAAAAGCGGGAACAAACCATTGCAAGTAACATAGAAAATGCTGAAATTGCCAAAAACGAAGCTGAGCGCCTAGCTGCAGAACGCCAAGAAAAACTAGATAAAACGCGAGCTGAAGCAGCCACGGTCTTAAATAAAGCAAAAGCTAGTGCTGAAAGTACAGAAAAGGAACTGTTAGCAGCTGCTCAACAAGAAGTACTCCGTTTAAAAATGGATGCGAAAAAAGAAATTGAAAATGAACGACAAATGGCTTTAGCAAGTGTACGACACGATGTGAGTTCGCTTTCTATTCAAATTGCTGAAAAACTGATCAACAAAGAATTAACCAATGAAGGGCATGCCGAGTTAATAGATCAGTACATCGAAAGGCTGGCTGATACCAATGAGATTAAATAGAGATATGGATGCAAGCCAGTTAGCTAAAGCCTTTTATCAGGATGCACTTGAAAAAGGAACGGAAGATGAGGCGTTCGATAACTTAATGGATATTCGTCAAATTTATGCAGGAAATAAAAATTTGACGAAGTTTTTCAATAACCGACAAATTGCACAAACAGATAAAGAACAGGTTTTAGAGGATCTAACGAAAACTTTTTCGTCGGATATGCAGAACTTTATCAAAACGATTTACAATTTTAGACGGATGTCTGATTTGTTAGCAATCGTAAATGCATACGAAACGTTATACGACCATGAAAATCGGACAGCTATTGCAAATGTTACGACCACTGTTCCTTTAACAGAATCGCAAGAAAAACGCATCCAAGAAGTATTTATAAAAAAATTAGGTGCCAGAAAAGTTCTGATCAAAACAATCATTGATGAAGAAATATTAGGCGGCGTAATCATTGAAATCGAAAATAAAATTTTTGATGGCAGTATTCGTGCTAATTTAGAGAGTTTAAGGAAACAATTAGTTAAGGAATGAACGATAAGAAATAGCTGAAGAGGTGAAAATTTATGGGGTTAAAAGCTGAAGAGATCAGTTCGCTCATTAAACAACAAATTGAAGGTTTTCGTAATGAGTTGGTTGTTGACGAAGTTGGAACGGTCAGTTATGTCGGAGATGGTATTGCTCGAGCTTACGGGTTAGAGAATGCGATGGCCGGAGAACTACTTGAATTTTCTAACGGCGTTTATGGAATGGCACAAAACTTGGAAACAAATGATGTCGGGATCATTATTCTCGGCCCATTTGAAGGAATCGTTGAAGGCGATACGGTCAAGCGGACTGGACGCATTATGGAAGTTCCAGTAGGCGATGCAATGATTGGACGTGTAGTGAATTCATTAGGTCGGCCTATAGATGGACTAGGTGAGATTCAAACAACGAAAATGCGTCCTGTTGAAGCTGCGGCTCCCGGTGTAATGGACAGACAATCTGTTTTTGAGCCTTTGCAAACAGGGATCAAAGGTATAGACGCATTAGTACCGATCGGACGCGGACAACGGGAACTGGTTATTGGAGACCGTAAAACTGGGAAAACAAGTTTAGCGATCGACACGATCATCAACCAAAAAGGGCAAGATACGATTTGTATCTATGTAGCGATCGGCCAAAAAGAATCAACGGTTCGTTCACAAGTGGAAATTTTGAAGCGATTTGGCGCAATGGATTATTCTATCGTGTTGACTGCAAGTGCATCTCAGCCAGCGCCATTACTCTATTTAGCACCTTATTCAGGTTTAGCCATGGCAGAAGAATTTATGTATAACGGCAAGCACGTGTTGATTGTTTTTGATGATTTAACCAAACAAGCTGCTGCTTACCGTGAACTGTCTCTTTTACTTCGTCGTCCGCCGGGCCGTGAAGCGTATCCCGGAGATGTTTTTTATTTGCATTCAAGGATGCTAGAGCGGGCTGCTAAATTAAATGACGCATTGGGTGGCGGTTCGATTACGGCTATACCATTTGTTGAAACACAAGCAGGAGATATTTCGGCTTACATTCCGACAAACGTTATTTCCATCACTGATGGACAAATCTTTTTAGAAAGCGATTTGTTCTATTCAGGCGTTCGTCCTGCATTGGCTGCCGGATTATCTGTCTCGCGGGTCGGAGGAGCTGCTCAAATAAAAGCGATGAAGAAAGTTTCGGGTACCTTGCGTTTAGACTTAGCAAGTTTCCGTGAATTAGAAGCTTTTACGCAATTTGGGTCAGATTTAGATGCTGCTACTCAAGCGAAACTAAACCGTGGGCACCGAACAGTCGAAATCTTAAAACAAGGGCTGCATGAGGTCATCAGCGTTGAAAATCAAGTGTTGATTTTTTATGCGTTAACTCACGGCTTCTTAGATACCATTTCGATTAGCGAGTTAGGAAGATTTGAAAAAGAATTTTATGAATATGTTGGAAACCAACACCAAGAAATAATAGATGAAATTGCTGAAACGAAAGATTTGCCAGATAGTGAAAAAATTGATGCTGTCATCAATGAATTTATCGACAACTTTTTCACAAGTGCCATCGATCCTGATAATGCAGAGTATATGCCAGGAACTATGTAAAGGCGGTGAATAGGAATGGCTGGTTCTTTAAATGATATTAGTAAAAAAATAGCTTCTACCAAAAAAACGAGTCAAATTACAAATGCTATGCAAATGGTCTCAGGAGCTAAGTTATCTAAAGCGGAACAAAAAGCAAAAGGGTTCCAAATTTACGCTAAAAAAGTTCGAGAAATCGTAACGAATTTAGCGCACACACAGTTAACAATGATTGAAGACAGCGGCTTAATTGGCACAAATTCGCCTTCTAATATTGATTTTCATGATATGTTAGTAGAGCGGCCAGTTAAAAAAACCGGTTATATCGTGATCAGCTCCGACAAAGGATTAGCTGGCGGATACAACAGTTCTATTATTAAAGCTACCGTAGATATGATCCAAAAAGACCATAGCTCGCCAGATGAGTACATCTTTATGGCTGTTGGCAGTACAGCTGGAGATTTCTTTAAATCAAGAGGCATGAACGTTGCTTATGAATTAAATGACATCAGCGACCACCCAACGTTTGATGAAATCCGCGGCATTGCCCGGACAGCAACTGAAATGTATAAAAACGAAGTATTTGATGAGTTGTATGTTTGCTACAACCACCACATTAACACCATAACGTTCCAATTTCGTGCCGATAAAATGTTACCTTTAAGTGATTTGGATCCTTCAGAGACAGTGGAATATGAAAGCGACTATTTATATGAACCTTCAAAAGAAGAAATCTTGGATATTTTATTGCCGCAATATGCAGAAAGTTTGATTTATGGTGCTATTTTAGATGCTAAGGCCGCAGAGCATGCTGCTCGTATGACCGCCATGAAGGGCGCGACCGATAATGCTAAAGATATTATTGATGACTTGACGGTGAATTACAATAGAGCTCGTCAAGCCGCCATCACGGAAGAAATTACGGAAATTATAGGTGGGGCTTCCGCATTAGAATAGTTTAATGAATGGGAGGAAAAATGAATGAGTAGTGGTCAAATTGTTCAAGTTATTGGACCGGTTGTTGATGTGGAATTCCCAGTAAATGGCGATATACCAGAAATCAATCATGCTCTTGTAGTAAAAAAAGTAACAACCGATGATGCTGAAAAAGATGCAAGAAAAGAAAATACGATTGTACTAGAAGTAGCGTTGCAATTAGGAAATGGTGTACTCAGAACCATTGCAATGGAATCAACAGATGGATTGCAGCGGGGAATGGAGGTTTCTGATACTGGAAGCCCGATCACAGTTCCTGTGGGAGAAGATACGTTAGGAAGAATGTTTAATGTTTTAGGCGAGACGATCGACTTAAAAGAACCGTTCGGTGATGACGTACGCCGTGATCCCATTCACCGTTTTGCTCCAGCTTTTGATGAATTAAGCAGCAATACATCAATTCTTGAAACAGGGATCAAAGTAATCGATTTATTAGCACCTTATTTAAAAGGTGGTAAAATCGGATTATTTGGTGGTGCCGGAGTTGGTAAAACCGTTTTGATCCAAGAATTGATTCATAATATTGCTGAAGAACATGGCGGAATATCTGTTTTTGCGGGTGTCGGAGAACGGACCCGTGAAGGAAATGACTTGTATTTCGAGATGCAAGAATCCGGTGTTATTAAACGAACAGCGATGGTCTTTGGTCAAATGAATGAACCGCCTGGTGCACGGATGCGTGTTGCCTTGACTGGTTTAACCATTGCTGAATACTTCCGTGACGACGTTGGTCAAGATGTGCTGCTCTTTATTGACAACATTTTCCGATTTACTCAAGCAGGTTCAGAAGTTTCGGCTTTGCTTGGCCGGATGCCGTCAGCTGTTGGGTACCAACCAACGTTAGCGACTGAAATGGGTCAATTACAAGAACGTATTACTTCAACGAATAAAGGTTCGATCACATCGATCCAAGCGATCTATGTGCCAGCAGATGACTATACGGATCCAGCCCCTGCAACAGTTTTCGCCCATTTGGATGCAACAACCAACCTAGAGCGTAAACTTACAGAGCAAGGGATTTATCCGGCAGTCGATCCGTTAGCGTCTACTTCTAGCGCATTGGCGCCAGAAATCGTCGGTGAAGAACATTACCGTATCGCTAACGAAGTTCAACAACTTTTGCAACGGTACCGTGAATTACAAGATATTATTGCTATTTTAGGGATGGATGAATTATCAGATAGCGAGAAAATCGTTGTTTCGAGAGCTCGTCGTATCCAATTTTTCTTATCGCAAAACTTCCATGTAGCTGAAGCATTTACAGGAATCCCGGGTTCGTATGTTCCGGTTTCTGAAACGGTTCGCGGCTTTAAAGGAATTTTAGAAGGCCGCTATGACGATTTGCCGGAAGATGCTTTCCGTAACGTTGGACGGATCGAAGAAGTTATTGCAAAAGCTGAAGCAGCAGGTTATTAATAAAGGAGGCAGTATAAATGGCGGAATTACATGTACAAATCGTGACTCCAGCTGGTATTGTCTATGACCATCGTGCGAGTATGGTGATTGTAAAAGCCATTGATGGCCAATTAGGAATCATGCCTGAACATACACCTATTATTGTTCCTTTGACAATCAATGGTGTCCGAATCAAACGGGTAACGAATGATGCTGAAGACTTGATTGCTGTAAACGGCGGAATAATGGAAGTACGGAACAATGTCTGTTCCATTATTGCGGATAGTGCTGAAAGATCGAGAGATATTGATGTAGAGCGTGCTTTTGCAGCTAAACACCGCGCTGAAGAGTCGCTTCGTAAAGCTGAAGCTGTTCACAATAATAAACAGCAAAAACGAGCAGAGATTTCATTGCGTAAAGCAATCAATCGTATTTCTGTCTCTAAACACAATCGTTCTTAAACGAGTAAAGGAACTTCCAGTTGCTTAAAGGCAGCTGTGAGGTTCTTTTTTTCTTGTTTTCTCATGGAAGCTATGAGAAACGGCTTAAAACCTGCTGAGATAAAAAGAATAAAACTGTTTTTTTAAAAGGAAGTCCGCTACTATAGAAGAAGGTATTCTTTTATTTAAAAGGAATATTGGTTTGTTTTAGCTAGCAAATCCTAGAAATACCATTTCAAAAAAGTATGTGTTAAACTAAACATAAGAGGAGCAAGACAAAATGAATTTTATAGGAACCCAAGCAGTCATCAGTCTTTTTTCACATGTCTTCTTTATTTTATTAGCATTTTGGGGCTTAAAAGGGTTGTTGATTGAAAAATGGATCAAAAAAAATCATATTGCTCAAGCTCGAGTGCTCTATTTGTTTTTGTCCATTACTATCGGCTATACCGTAAGTTCATTTGTATTGGAATTTATTTTGCAATCGCGTAATTTAATTTTTTTATTTTAATGGTTTTATTAACTGTTAAAGCAATAAAAAAATCTGAAAAATTGAAACTGTGCCTACTTCTATGTTATAATGCTTTAGATTGCTGTAAATTGTTAGAGCAACAGGGAATGGTAGTTGGCAACAGAAATTTCGGAGGGATATAATCATGGAAAAAATGATTGTTCGTGGCGGTAAGCGTCTTGAAGGAACAGTAAAGGTCGAAGGCGCAAAAAATGCTGTTTTACCCATTTTAGCAGCATCCATCTTGGCAAGTGAAGGCCAAAGCAAGTTAAGCAATGTACCCACTTTGTCAGATGTTTTTACGATAAATGAAGTATTGCGTCATCTAAATGTAGCTGTTAATTTTAATGAAACCGATAAAGAAATCACTCTGGATGCTTCAGGAGAATTGAATTTTGAAGCTCCATTTGAATATGTTAGTAAAATGCGCGCATCGATAGTTGTGATGGGCCCGCTGTTAGCACGTTTAGGGCATGCAAAAGTTGCTCTACCAGGCGGCTGTGCCATTGGAACACGCCCGATTGATTTGCATTTAAAAGGATTTGAAGCGATGGGAGCCAAAGTACATATTGAAAATGGCTACATTGAAGCTTTTGCCGATAAGTTAAAAGGCGCTCACATTTATTTAGATTTTCCGAGTGTTGGTGCTACTCAAAATATTATGATGGCTGCTGCATTAGCAGAAGGCACTACAACCATCGAAAATGTTGCACGTGAGCCAGAAATCGTTGACTTAGCTAACTTCTTGAATCGTATGGGAGCAAAAGTCTTTGGTGCTGGAACAGAAAGCATTCGTATCGAAGGTGTAGAAACATTACACGGAACAGAACATAGCATTATTCCAGATCGTATCGAAGCAGGAACTTTCATGGTGGCTGCAGCGGTTACGAAAGGCGATGTCTTCATTGAAGACGCTGTTTCTGAACACAATAAGCCTTTGATTTCTAAATTAAGCGAAATGGGTGTGCGCTTTATTGAAGGGGCTAATGGTCTACGGGTCATTGGACCTGAACAGTTAAAAGCAACGGATGTAAAAACAATGCCGCATCCAGGCTTTCCAACAGATATGCAAGCGCAAATGACGATTGCACAAGTATGTGCTGAGGGCATGAGTACTATGAAAGAAACGGTTTTTGAAAACCGCTACATGCATATGGAAGAGTTGCGTCGTATGAACGGTGAATTTACTGTCGAAAACCAAACGTTGGTTGTTTATGGACCAGCTAAATTGCAAGGAGCTGAAGTAGCCGCTACCGATTTAAGAGCAGCAGCTGCATTGATCATTGCAGGTATGGTGGCTGAAGGCTATACACGAGTCACTCATTTAGAATATTTAGATCGTGGCTATTATAAATTCCACAAAAAATTACAAGCTTTAGGTGCAGATATTGAACGTGTAAATGAAACGACTGAACATAGTTTGAAAACTGAAGAGTTGAATGCTTTATTTAATTAAACGTCTTTTGTGAATTCAAATGAAACTAAACTGGAATCAAATCACTTTAATGGGATTTTATTCCAGTTTTTTTTCTATGAATAAAATACTAAATAAGTTTTTTAAACGTTTTTCAAAAAAGTCAAGCAATGGTTTTAATTTTTTGAAATCACAGTTTCAGATTGTAAAGAGATATGTTATAATTATGAATTAGATGGCTAATGTTTAAAATTAGCCCTAGTTGAACAAGAGTTTAGGAGGAGAACATAGCAATGGCGAAAGACATAGGAATCGATTTAGGAACAGCTAATGTATTGATTCATGTAAAAGGAAAAGGAATCGTTTTAAACGAACCTTCAGTAGTTGCAATCGACACCAAAACCAATCGTGTCTTAGCGGTTGGAGAAGAAGCCTACTTAATGGTCGGGCGTACACCAGGAAATATACGAGCGATTCGTCCTTTAGATGGCGGAGTTATCGCTGACTTTGATATCACTGAAGCTATGTTGACTCACTTTATTAATAAATTGAATGTAAAGGGATTTATGTCTAAACCTAATATTTTGATCTGCTGTCCGACAAATATTACAGCGATTGAACAAAAAGCCATTATTGAAGCTGCTGAAAAAAGTGGTGGAAAAAATGTTTTTCTTGAAGAAGAACCTAAAGTAGCAGCTATCGGAGCTGGAATGGATATTTTTCAACCAAGCGGAAATATGGTCATTGATATAGGCGGTGGTACAACTGATATCGCTGTATTGTCAATGGGTGGAATTGTAACTAGCCGTTCATTGAAAGTAGCGGGAGACCGTATGGACAATGAAATCACTCAATACGTAAAGAAAAAATACAAACTTCTTATCGGGGAACGAACAGCTGAATCGATCAAAATGGAAATCGGAACAGTATTTGCCGATCGCCGTGACGATTCTATGGATGTTAGAGGACGAGATATGGTTAGCGGTTTGCCAAGAACGATAACGATCAAATCTGGTGAAGTTCAAGAAGCAACAGCTGAATCTATGTTGATGATCGTTCAACAAGCGAAAGACGTTTTAGAACAAACACCACCGGAATTGTCTGCTGATATTATTGATCGCGGAATTATATTGACCGGCGGAGGAGCACTATTAGATGGTGTGGATCAACTGTTTGCTGAACAATTAAAAGTACCTGTTTTTGTAGCAGAACTACCTTTAGATTCTGTCGCTTTAGGAACGGGAATCTTATTAGAAAACATGTCCAAGAAAAAATTCAGCCTTTAATTAAAAAAATCCAAAAAAAATGAGGTGACACAATGACAAAAGAAAAAATAGCAACGCAGATCTTAACGTTCATTTTAAAAGTTTTGCTTGTCATTGTTTTGATTGCCATCGCTTTAATTCTTGGAGCAATGGTGGGTTACGGAATCATTGGAGATGGAAACCCATTTGCCATTTTTGAAATGTCTACTTGGGGCCACATTTTCAGTTACTTTACAAAACCAACGATTGTCAATTAAAGAATAGAGAGACAGTACCAATAGAAAATCACTAGAAAAGGTGTGCAAAACTTTTTCGGTGATTTTTTTGTGTTTAAAAATGAATACGCTTTTTTTGACAGACAGTTAAAGTGTAAGACAATTAAAGGAGGAGAAAAAATGAATCAAATGGCTTTAGTCGGTCGATTAGTTAAAGAAGTCGAATTGAAAGAAATCGGAGAAGGAAAAATAGTAACGAACAATACGCTAGCCGTTAAACGCAGATACAAAAATGAACAAGGGCAGCAAACAGACTTTATTCCGGTGGTAGCTTGGGGCCCAGTGGCAAAGTTGCTGCATACGTATTGCGAGAAAGGGCATCTAGTAGGTCTATCAGGCAGAATGCAATCGAGATCCTATGTAAATAAAGAAGAAGAAACGGTCTTTTTAGTAGAGATGGTCATCGATGAACTCCATTTTTTACAAGGAAGAAAAATACAGGATCCTTCTCTTTTGGAAGTAGAAGTTTAAAAGAAGAGAAGAGGCTCGTCCTGCAAGAAAATAAGGTGTAGCGAATGATCAACTAAACAAGTTTGAACAAAAAGAATAGATCAGCCCTCATTGTTTGAAAAAATGAGGGCTGTTTTTAATGAAACAATACAAAATGAGTGAAACAAACAAAAAATTCAGGTTAGCATTCAGTTGCCTTAAAAAAAAGAGTATACTAAACTAGAGTCAGCACAAAAAAGAGTATCAGAAATGTCAGCTCTTTTGCAATTTTTTTAAAACAAGCAAATAAAGGTTTCAGTGCTGCGGTATGGATCAGCACGCGACGGATTTTGAATCCTAGCAAATTAAAAAAGGCTGTTCTATCTAATAAAGCGAAACACCTATTCTACAATACGAAGGGAGGCATAGGTTTTTTTCTTCTGATCAAAGTCACAGAAGGAAAAGCCTATCACTAAATGAAGATAATCATGATTGAAGACAATCATTCGGTTTGCGAAATGATGGAAATGTTTTTTCAAAAAGAACAATGGGAAGCTGCTTTTATTCAAGATGGGAAAGAAGGGTTGGATTTATTTTTAACAGATGTAGCAAGTTGGGATTTAGTTATTCTTGATTTGAACTTACCGAGCATGGATGGTATGCAAATTTGCCGTGAAATGCGCAAAGTTTCTAAGCGCGTTCCGATCATTATGCTGACAGCTAAAGATTCTGAAAGCGATCAAGTGATTGGATTGGAAATGGGAGCTGATGATTACGTCACGAAACCTTTCAGTCCGTTAACGCTTATCGCCCGCATTAAAGCCATAACGAGACGTGCAGAGCTAAGCCATGACGACAGCAGCGGTTCCGTCGAAAGCACATATGAAATTGAAACTAAGCACCTTAAAATCGATAAGAAGACACGTGAAGCCATCCTTTATGAGAAAGAGATCGAAGGCTTAACACCTAAAGAATTTGAATTATTGTATACATTGGCAAAAAGTCCAAAACAAGTCTTTTCAAGAGAACAATTATTGAGCATGATTTGGGACTATGAATATTTTGGCGATGAACGGACAGTAGATGCGCACATCAAAAAGCTGCGTCAAAAAATCGATAAGACTGGTCCGCAAGTTATCCAGACAGTATGGGGCATAGGCTATAAATTTGACGACACTGGAGTCGAATAAAAATGAAATTAAAATATTTTTATCAACAAATGCTGGCATTCTTTACAGTGATTATGACCATGCTGATCATTCTTGGTTTTTCTTTTTTACAATTTGCTAAAAATACGACTTACCGCAATACCGAAACACAATTATATGGGTATGCGGAAGCCTTGATCGAAGGCGATCTTCAAACAGACCAATTGGATACAGGACAAATCATATTGAAGAATCAAGGAGTCACGTTGAGCGTCTTTAACAGTGAAGATCAAATGATTTACCCCCAAGCGGAGTCTAATTACTCAAGCGGTATTTCTGCAGCGGATATGAAAAAATTAGAAGAAGGGCAGCGGATCTCATTGACCGTTCGGCAAAAAGACTTTTATGGCAATAACCGAGAAATTGCTTTAGTGTACCTGCCGTTTTATGTAAAAGCCAGCGGGGTATTTTCTGGTTTTGTAGCCGTCAGCTCGCCGATCAGCGGCATTGAAGCTAATCTCACAGAGTTGCGGGATAACTTATTTAGCGCCTTTTTATTTTCTTCATTAGGAGCGATTGTTATGAGTTTGTTGTTTGCAAAATACCAAGTCAATCGAATCAATCGTTTAAGAAAAGCGACCCATACTGTTGCACAAGGGAAGTTTGATGTCCACTTGGAAAACTACGGGCGCGATGAATTTGACGATTTAGCCAGTGATTTTAACAGTATGGTCGGTTCATTAAAAGATTCTCACGAAGAAATCGAACGTCAAGAAAACCGGCGAAGACAATTTATGGCAGATGCTGCTCATGAAATGCGGACACCGTTGACAACCATCAATGGGTTATTAGAAGGACTAGAACACGATATGATACCAGAGAACCAAAAACAACGCAGTATCGAACTCATGCGCAATGAAACACGCCGTTTGATTCGATTAGTGAATGAAAATTTGGATTATGAAAAAATCCGAACCAATCAAATCATGTTGTACAAACAAAATTTTAATGTTCAAGAAGCTCTTGAAATTATTATCGAACAGCTATCTACTAAAGCAAAAACGGCTAAAAATACGCTTGTTTTAGATTGCCCGTCAGAAATGATGATTTATGCAGATTATGACCGATTTATTCAAATTATGGTCAACCTTATCCAAAATGCGATTCAATTTACTCAAGATGGTGAAATCAAGCTCACAGGGTGGGTAGAAGACAATGCGAGCATTGTCACCATTGAAGATTCGGGAATCGGAATGGATGCTGAAGAAGTGAAAAATATTTGGGAACGTTATTATAAAGCCGATGTTTCTAGAAAAAATACTAAGTATGGAGAATCTGGTTTAGGGTTAGCGATTGTTCAGCAATTGATGAACTTGCATGGCGCTAAGATCAGCGTTGAAAGTACACCAGGAAAAGGTACCTTGTTTACGTTAGTTTTTCCATCAGAATCAAGTCAGTCAGAAAAGCAGACAAAAGATTAAAAAAGGATACAACAATTTTGTTGGCTGCTGAAAAATGACTTCTTATACGTTCAAATAGTCGTTAAGAAAAATACAAAAGCGAGAAAAGGAGATCATCCTTTCTCGCTTTTGTATTTATCCGATTTAGACTTTAAAGCTTAAAGCACCGATTTTGTGGCTTCACACAGACAAACACAGAAATCTGGGGAAAATGGTTCTATTAGAGTAGTTGCTGTATTTTCATTTGGTTTTTCTTAGGTGCTTTTCTTTCACATTCTTGATAAGGGGCTATATTTCTCTTGAACCCTACTGTAACGGATTATTTTCTTCCTTATGTACTATTTATAATATGTTGTCCCTGTCGCTTTTCTATTCAATTGCAAGTAAGATAGTTTGTCTCAAAAACGGGAAATCGAGATAAACTACTGCTAAAAAGAAAGGAGCTTGTCCCCGAATGGCGAAAACTGGTTCTATCATTTTGGGTGTTGGTAAGTGAAATGACTATATGCTACAATCTTGAAATTTTTGGAGGAATAGTGGCTACAAGCAAACACGTAAGTTCCGAAGGTAATTTCAATCTAAGAGACACCAACACGATTTGATAAGGAGCCAAAAAAAAGCCAAAGCGACGAACAGCGCTTTGGCTTTTTAAATTAACAAATACAATTTAGGTTGTACAATATTTGACGTTGGTGAGTGAAAACTTACTAACGTCTTTTTTCGTGAAAATAGAAAACAAGTGAGTTCTCCTGTAGAATTAAAGTCACCACAACTCATTCAAAGGAGAGAACTCACTTGCCTACATCAAATGATATGCGAAAAGTACTAGATATACAAGACAAAAACATTGTTTTTGAAGAGGATTGCGTAGAATACGGTCAATTCAAAGGAAAAAAATGTAAATTTATTAAAGGACGATTGACTTACATTCCGCAGGAATGTATGAAGTGCCATACACCAAACGAGCAGTATACCATCTACTGTAACGGAACACAGACCTCGCGCATTACTTTACCCATGAGTGGTATTCATCCCACCTATTTACTGCTTAAAAAGCAGCGATTCATGTGCAAAGAATGCGAGGCTACATTTACTGCGAAAACGCCTCTATTGAAAGAAAATTGTTTTATTTCAAATCATGTAAAAGCACAAATTTTAGATAAATCGTCTATGGCTCAATCTATAAAAGATATCTCTAGTCAAACGGGAGTTTCTTCAGCAACGACGCAGCGCGTTATTAACGAGCAAGCTAAGAATTACAAACCGCATTACTTCTGGCTTCCTAAACATCTTTCGTTTGACGAGTTTAAGTACGCCAATAGCACAATGGCTTTTGAATACATTGATGCCGAAAAAGGAACGATCATTGATATCTTGCCTTCTCGAGACAGTCGAACAATAAAAGACCATTTCCTTTCACGGTATAGCCTAAAGGCTAGAAAAAAAGTAGAAACCATTACAGTCGATATGAACGCTGGTTACGTCAATTTTATTCCCATTCTTTTTCCAAACGCCAAGATCATTATTGATCGTTTTCATATTGTCCAGCTGATTAATCGTTCACTGAATCGTACAAGGATAACGGTTATGAATCAATTTCATACCTCAAATGGAGAAGATATGAAAAAGTACCGTCGATTAAAACGGTTTTGGAAAAAAATCTTAAAGAAAGAATCTGAACTGTCTTATACAACCTATACTTATTATGCTTTATTTGGTCTACGCTTAGAATCAGCGATCGTCGACGAACTGTTGGGCTACAACACCGTTCTGAAAGAGACTTATGAGGTGTATCAAACGATTCTAAAGGCTCTTGAAGAGAATGACTATGATGAGCTAGTAAAGATTTTAGAAAAAGATTATCCACTTATTTCAAAACCAATGAAGACGAGCCTCAAAACATTGAAAAAACATACGAAGCACATAAAAAATACCGTTACCTATAAGTATTCAAACGGAAAAATTGAAGGAATCAACAATAAGATCAAAGTTCTTAACCGTGTGGCCTACGGCTACCGAAACTTCGTGAACTATAAAAATCGTATTCTTCTGCATTTTAATATGAAACCAGCGGCTATTAAACAGAACGAAAAAACACTTTTCATAGCAGCATAACGCCTACCATGAAAAGTGTTCAAGTTTTTTTAATTAAATAAGGGACTAAAATTCTTTACCAACGTCAGTTGACGTAGAACCACAATTTATATGCTTATTTTATTCTTCTACAGGTTTTGTTTCGTTCAAACCATCAGTAGCGGGTTGGTTTAGGATAGAAGAATCTTCTTCTGTTTGCAATTCAGGAGCATTTGTTTCGTACAATTCAACGGTTGATTGTTTACCGTTTAAATCGTACAAGCTAGTTGCTTGATCGCCTAAACCTTCATTGATAGCTTTCATCCGTTCTAATTGGTTTTGGTAACTATAAGAAGCAGGGTCAGTTTCTAATAAGCCTTCAGGCGTGTAGAAACGCAATAAGTCGCTATGCAAAATACTGTCTGACAAGCTTAGTTGAGTAGAAACAGCTTCTTTTAAAGCTTCTGTTTCAGCAAGTACTTCCTCAGAAGGCTCTTCAATCAATTGGCCGGTTGCGGTGTCGTAAATGTCTGCACCATCAAGAGTGTATTTTGGAGTTACAACATCACCGTTACGGAAAGCAACTGTTTCATCATGATCAGCTGAGAAGAGATCGGTTCCCATCATGATGTTGTCTTTCGTATCGACACCCAACAAATGCATCAATGTTGGCAGCATGTCAACTTGGCCGCCGAATTGTTCGTTGATTTTTCCATTGTCTGTTCCAGGAATATGGTACATCAACGGGATCCGTTGCAACATATCGTTGTCGTAGCCGTTCCAAGTTTCTGGATCTTCGCCAAGTAAAGGCGCCAATGTTTTGTTTCTTGAATTTGAAATACCATAGTGATCCCCGTACAAGACAATAATAGAATTATCGTAGAGACCAGAATCTTTCAGATAAGTGAAGAACTCTTCAATGGCTTGATCCAAATAATGAGCCGTCACAAAATAATTATTGATGGTATCATCTGGCGTTTGGGCCGCTTTGAATTCAACATTCGCTTCATCCAATGGATAAGGGAAATGATTTGAAACGGTAATAAGTTTTGAATAGAAAGGTTGAGGCAATTGTTCGATATACTGAACAGATTCTTGTAAGAATAATTTATCTTTCAAACCGTATTCAAGGGTATTGCCTTCTGACATATCATAAGAATCAGCATCAAAGAAATAATCGATGCCTAATTGTTTATAGGTGTTGTCTCGATTCCAGAATGAGCCAACATTTCCATGTAAGACAGCACTTGTGTAATCTTTTTTAGAACGTAAGATTTGGGCTGCCGATTGGAAAGTATTGCTTCCGCCAACTTGGGTAAATGCGCCGCCTTGAGGCAAACCGAATAATGAGTTTTCTAATAACATTTCAGAATCAGACGTTTTACCTTGTCCTACTTGATGAAAAATATTCGTAAAACTTTGGGTTTGCTGGTCATGGAAAATGCTGTTTAAGAAAGGCGTCACTTCATGCAATTCGCCATTTTCATCTTCTAATTGATAATCGATCAAAAATTGTTGGAAACTTTCTAAGTGCAAATAAATTACATTACGGTCTTCAGCAATTCCAAACATTTCTGAATCAGGAGCAGCATAGTGTTCATTTACATAAGAGAGAACAGCATCCATATCCGACTCATCTGCGTTGGCTTTGATTTGATTGGACTGCGCCGTTTGGTAACCGTCGTAAGCAGTGAAAAAGTTCAAACCGAGGTATTTGACGATATAGTTCCGGTCAAAGGTACGCGCCAAGAGTTGCGGGCGATTGCTTTCTGCTAATGCTAAATTACCTGCAAATAAGGTTACAGCTAAAATGGTTATTGCAGCAGCGGAACGTTTTTTATAGAGACGTTGGTCAAGTTTGACCGTTTTTGTCAATACTAAACCAAGCAAGACAACAAAATCGAGCCAGTAAAAAATATCTCGTGCTTTTAATAAAGCGGTTGTGCTGGCTCCAAGACCGCCAGCAACATTCCCAGCACCAAGAATCGTGGTTACCGAAAGGAAATCAGAAAATTCTCGGTAATATAAGATATTGGCAAAGAGCAACACGCTTAAAAGAAAGTAAACCACGAATAAAACGGTATAAGCTTTCTTGCTTTTTTTAAAGTACAGGGCAATCGAAAGGAACAGCATGGTGGTCGCCACGGGGTTGATCAGCAAAATAAATTGCTGCATAGCTCCGGTAACACCAAGCGAGAATTCTTGTGTATACCCTAAATACGTTTTTGCCCAGAATAAAACGACTGCCAATGAAAAGAAACCGAGCCGTGTATTTAGTATAGATTTTAATTTAGTCACTAGTTAAGTCCTCCTTAAAGATACAAAAAAAATGCCTTTTTTTATCAAAGTGAGCGTCTGCTTATTTAATACGAATAAGCACCAGCTATTAAGACATATCATAGATATTTTACAGCTAATTTACACTAGAGTCAATTTTTTGCCTCATATAATCAGAATGTATTCGGATACAATGGCAAAAGAGCAGGGTTCTCTCATGTAAGGTTAAATTTAAGTAAAGTTTATTCTTTTTAGAGTCAAAAAAAACTAGTGATTAAGGTATAATGGGTAACATCAAGATAAAGGGAGGTTTTGCCTCACCATGTTTTTTTTACAATCTCTTTTTGATTTAACTGAAAATTTATTGGGCGATTCGATCAACCATTTTCCTTTGATTGAACTTATTTTTTACAGCTTAGATCAAGCCCTGTTTTATTTTATTGTTTGGGCCATCGGCCGAAGCTTATATTTGTTCATTCGCAAAAAGAAACAGTTGCCGATTAAAATCCGCCGCGAAGTTATTTTGAATCTGTTTGTTTTTTATTTGATCTTATTGATTCATTTGACCGTTTTCCGAGAAGAAAACAGCATTGGAAATGTTGCAGTAACGCTTCGTTCACTCGATCAAATCAATTGGACGCCATTTGTTCATACCTTTAAATTAACTCAGGGTGTCACTTTATTTGATTATTATTATAATTTATACGGCAATATCCTTTGGTTTATTCCTATGGGATTTGGAGCGGCCTATTTAACGACTAAACGCCATTACTTTTTTAAAACGCTGTTGTTGGGCTCGGTGGTCTCCTTTTCGATTGAAACGATGCAATTCCTGTTTCATACTGGAGTAGCCGATATCGACGATTTGATTTTTAATACTATCGGTACATTAGTAGGATTGATCTTATTTGAAGCCTGTCAATGGATTTTTTATAAAGTAAAAGGAATTAAAAAAAAGAAAAATCAACTCCGTTAACCGCTCTTGAAAAATAAATACCACAAAGAGTATGGTATACTGGGGAGTTGCAAATCAGAAAAAGCATTAAAAAAGGAGAAGTTGAACCGTGGAAAAATATATGTTGAAAAGACGCGCTACTGAGCGTGCACGTCAAGGTTATCCATTATTGGTATTGGAAGATTTTGTTAAAGAACCAAAAGTTTCAGAAGGTACCGTAATAGAATGTATTGATGAACAAAAGAAATTTGTTGCAGTAGCTTATTTAGCCAAACAAAATAAAGGCGACGGCTGGATTTTAACAACCCAAGCCAATGAAAAAATCGGACAAGCTTTTTTTGAAAGAATCTTCCAAGAAGCTTTAGATCAACGTTCAATTTTCCGACTGAATGACGAAACGACTGCTTACCGCGTCTTCAATGGAGAAGGCGATGGTTTAGGCGGGGTGACAGTTGACTTCTATGCCGATTACTACGTCTTCTCATGGTACAGTGCCGGTATTTACAAACACCGCGATCAGATTTTAGCTGCTTTTAAAACGGTAGCACCGGAAATTAAAGGAATTTACGAAAAAATTCGTTTTGAAATGAAAATCAAACCAGCTACCGACCTTATTTTTGGAGAAGCTGCACCTGAGCCGTTGATCGTTCAGGAAAACGGCATTCGCTATGCAACGTATTTGGATGATGGATTAATGACTGGGATTTTCTTAGACCAGCGTGATGTGCGTCAAAGTTTGTTGGAAAATTATGCGATGGGTAAATCTGTTTTAAACACGTTCAGTTATACTGGAGCTTTTTCGGTTGCAGCAGCATTAGGCGGAGCGATTGAAACCACGAGTGTGGATTTAGCTAAACGCAGCTTGCCAAAAACAACAGAACAATTTGAAATAAATGGGTTAAACCCTGCAGACCAAACGATTCGTGTGATGGATGTATTTGATTATTTTAAATATGCTATTCGGCACCAATTAGCCTTTGATGTGGTAGTGGTAGATCCGCCAAGCTTTGCTCGTTCGAAAAAACGGACTTTCAGCGCGGCACAAGATTATACTGGTTTATTGGAAGAGGTCATTCAATTGACTAAACCAAACGGAATCATTATTGCCTCAACCAATGCGGCTAATGTCACGACTAAGAAATTTGAAGGCTTTATCGAAGAAGCTTTTGAAAATCAAGGAGCTGCTTATTCGGTAGAAGAAAAGCATACTTTGCCGGAAGATTTCAAAATCAGTCCTCATTTTCAACAAGGAGATTACTTGAAAGTTTACATTATCCGCAAAAAATAATCTGTCCTTAAAAGATGAATTTTAGACACTTTATCAAGTCGTATTGGTGATTCTTAGGGGGTGGAATTTCCTCCGGAACTTACGTGTTTGCTTGTGGAAAGCCATGGGAACTCTTGGAGCCTTATGGTCTTCAGGTTTTCAAGCCTCTTCATGGCTATAAGCAACTACTATTCCTCCAAAAATTTCAAGATTATAGCATACAGTCATTTTCTTTACCAACATCAAAAATGATAGAACGCTTTATTCTAACGGAAAATTTCGTCTGTCATTATTTTGCTCATCAACACTAAATATTATAGACTCGAATTTTAAAGAAGGTTGATCAAGTGAAAAAAGCGAAACTACAAAAAACCAATGCCATTCGGTTAGTGGATAAAATGAAAATCAGCTATCAACTTCATGAATATCCTTGGGATGAAGATCATTTAGGCGCCGAAGCCGTTTTCGAAACACTGACAGCACCGAAAGAATGGATTTTTAAGACCATTGTAACGACAGGTGACAAAACTGGCATAGTCGTTGCCTGCATTCCGGGAGACAGTGAAATTGATTTGAAAAAATTAGCTAAAGCCAGCGGTAATAAACGCATAGCGCTATTGCCGTTAAGCGAATTAGAGAAAACGACCGGTTATATTCGCGGCGGGTGTTCTCCGATCGGAATGAAAAAGCTGTACCCTACTTATTTTTCAAAACGTGCTGAACAAATGGAACGTATCATTGTTTCAGCAGGCAAGCGGGGTTTACAAATCGAATTGGATCCACTCGATTTACAAAAAGTTACTTCAGCTACATTTGCAGAAATCGAAAGTCCACACAACTGAAAAAATCCGTTGTTCCTAAAAAAGGAACAGCGGATTTTTGGTTATTCGTGATTTTCCAAAGCTTGAGCAGCAGCGTGCATGCCGGCGATACGACCGGTAATGAATGCCCCAGTGATGTTGTAACCACCAGTGTATCCATTGTAATCCAAAATTTCACCGGAAAAATATAAACCGCTGGTAAATTTGCTTTCCATCGTTTTGGGATTGACTTCCTTTGTATTGATGCCGCCTCCGGTGACGAACGCTTTTTCGATCGGAAGCGTACCATTGGCTGTAAACCGGAAATCTTTCAAAAACTCGATGAATTTCTCAAGTTGATCGGGTGTCATTTGTTTCAAAGGCGCATTTTCATCGACACCTAATCGTTCCAAAGCAAACAATAAATACCGTTCAGGCACTAAGCCTTTTAAAGCATTTTTTGTACTTTTTTCTCCTTCATTTTTCATTAAACCTTGCAGCTGTTGAGTAACTGCGCCTTTTGATAATTCAGGCAATGCATCTAATGAAAATGTGACGAAATCTGTTTTATCGCGTTGCATGGTTTGGTGAACAAACATGGAACAACGCAAAACTGCTGGGCCTGAAATACCAAAGTGGGTGAAAATCATATCCATTTGATGGGTAATGACTTTTTTTCCTTTTTTATTTAAGACACTAAGAGCCACATCCCGTAAAGAAAGACCTTGAAGGGTTTTATCTTGAATAAAAGCTTCATCAGACAAAACGGGTACTTCTGTCGGGTAAAGAGGTTTTAAACTATGACCGGCTTTTTTAGCCCATTTGTAACCGTCACCGGTTGAACCCGTTCTTGGCATGGCTCGTCCGCCAGTTGACAGAACGATGCTTTTGGCCGACAACTCTCGTTCATCTTGCAATCGCAAGCCTGCAACTTTATTGTCTTCAAACAGTAATGTATCAACCGGAGCATCGGTATAAACGGTAATGGCTAATCGCTCCATGATCTCGATCAAAGCTTCTAAAACAGTCCGAGCCTTATCCGTTATCGGAAACATCCGACCATGGTCTTCTTCTTTTAAAGCGACTCCGTTCGAACGGAAAAAGGCCATAATATCATAATTATCGTATTGATGGAAAGCACTGTATAAAAAACGTCCATTTCCTGGGATATGGGCGATGATTTCTTCTTTATCGCGGTTGTTGGTTACGTTGCAACGTCCGCCGCCGGTCACCAGTAATTTACGGCCGAGCGTTTTGTTTTTTTCGACAACGGCAACTTTTGCACCATGTTCAGCAGCAGAGATAGCAGCCATCATACCGCTAGTTCCACCGCCAACTACGATGACATCGTAATCTGTCATGCGGATTCCTCATTTCTGTTGGTCAAATTGTTAAAATTTCTTCACTTACCTTAGCACATTCCAGTCATTAGTTCCATCTCCTCGTGAAAGAATTTATATTGGAACCAGTTACATGTTGTAGTTCAACTCTTATCCTTGTTATGATGTGAGTATTAATAAATTGAATCATTAAGGAAGAGGTTGAATATGGAAATTTTAATTGCATTGTTGCCAGCTATTGCTTGGGGAAGTATTGGGTTAGTTAGTGGAAAATTAGGCGGAAATGCTTATCAGCAAACGGTCGGAATGACCGTGGGAGCGTTTATCTTTTCAATAGGAGTGTATGTTGTTTATCAACCTGCCATTGATATGAAAATTATTTTAGCAGGTTTGGTATCTGGGATATTTTGGTCTTTAGGGCAAATGAAACAGTTTCAAAGTATGCAGCTGATCGGTGTTTCTAATACGCTGCCCATTTCAACAGGTCTGCAACTGATCGTCAATACGTTGGCAGGCGTGCTGTTGTTTAGAGAATGGACCAGTACAAGAGACATAGTATTAGGAATTATAGCGATTGTTATTTTGATTATCGGTGTGCGTTTGACGACTGTAACCGATAAGTCTGAACAAACAACGGATACTAAATCTGCTTCAGCCAAAAAGAATGGTGCGATGGCCTTGCTGCTCTCAACAGCTGGTTATGGTTTATACACGATCACGATCAACGCTACCGGAGTGGATGCTTTAGCCGTTATTTTGCCGCAAGCGGTTGGGATGATGATTGGTGCTTTCTTGTTTTCTTTCCGACAAGAGATAAAAAGCAAGTACACGATGCGCAACATCGGGACTGGTTTGTTGTGGGCAACAGGGAATATATTTATGCTGATTTCCATGAAGAATGTTGGTTTAGCTATTAGTTTCTCACTGTCTCAAACAGGAATCATCATTTCAACTTTAGGCGGCATCTGGTTTCTTGGAGAAACAAAATCGAAAAGAGAGTTCCGCTACGTTTTGCTGGGCTGTCTTGGAGTGATCGCCGGCGGCATTTTGATCGGCTACATCAAAGCTTAAAAAACCGGAACTAAGAAAGGTTAGGATGGATCAGAATGAATTATTTTAGAAAAAAACCGATGCCGCTAATAGGAGAAAAAACATCGGAATTGAAAAAAGACCTAAAAACAATGGATTTGATTTTACTTGGATTAGGAGCCATTGTTGGAACAGGCATCTTTGTGATCACAGGAACAGCAGCAGCAAATACAGCAGGACCGGCTTTGATCGTATCGTTTGTGATCGCTGCTTTTTCTTGCGTGTTATCTGCCCTTTGCTACGCTGAATTTGCTTCACGCGTTCCAGTTGCCGGAGGAGCCTACTCTTACGTTTACACCATTTTTGGAGAATTGGCGGGCTGGTTAGTCGGTTGGCTGATGATTTGCCAATATCTATTGGCTAATGCATCCGTTGCTTCTGGCTGGTCGGGCTATGTAAATGGCTTTTTAGATGGGATCGGACTAGGATTGCCGATGGCTTTACGCGCTTCCTATAATGCAGCAACCGGTTCTTATATCGATTTGATCGCGGTTTTAGTTACCTTAGGAGTATCGTATTTAGTGGTTCAAGGGGCTAAAAAAGCGCTCAGGTTAAACAACTTAATGGTCATTGTGAAGTTTTCATTGATTGCTTTGTTTGTGATCGTCGGCGTCTTTTATGTCAAACCTGAAAATTGGACGCCTTTTGCGCCTTTTGGAATGAAAGGGGTCGTTTCGGGTGCAGCATTTGTCTTTTTTGCTTTTCTGGGTTTTGATTCCGTCAGTACAGCTGCGGAAGAAACCAAGAACCCGCAACGCGATGTGCCTCGAGGCATTATCGGTTCTTTAGGGATCGCCACCTTATTGTACATAGGGGTGACTCTAGTGCTTACGGGGTTGGTTCCTTTTGCACAATTAAATGTAAAAGACCCAGTAGCTTTTGCTATGCGCTTTATCGGTCAAGATGTGATCGCCGGTATGATTTCGGTAGGCGCCATTTTGACATTGTTGACAGTATTGATTTCGATGACTTACGGATTAGCTCGTTTGATTTACGCCATTAGTCGTGATGGCCTGCTGCCGGAAAAACTAAGCGAAGTAGATGAGAAATCGCATAGTCCTAAAAATGCTACCGCTACGGCGGGAGTCATTTCGGCCGTTTTAGCAGGATTTGTTCCTCTCGAACGATTAGCCGAATTAACCAATATTGTCACGTTGATGGTTTTTATCATCATTGCGGCCGGTATTATTCAATTGCGTAAAGAGTTTGGTCAACCCGATGAAAAAGAATTTAAAGTTCCGTTAGTGCCATTCTTGCCGGTATTGTCTATTGCCGTCTGTCTGTACCTCATGATTCAGTTGTCTTTATCTGTCTGGTTGGCTTTTGGAGCCTGGTTGATCGTTGGCTTTGTTTTCTATGTGGCTTATGGGCACAACCACAGCAAATTAAATCTTTAAAAAGCTTCAGAAGTCTTTTTACTTCTAATTGTTGATGGATCTATCCTATAATAGCCATATAAACGAAGAGGGGAAACGGAAAATACAAAACCGCTGACCGCTCGTTTGTAAGTGAATTCAAATTCTATATAGAAGGAGAAGGATAATATGAAAACAGGTATGAGCAAAAAAGCTTTGATTGGTGCAACAACTTTAGCAACTTCTTTAGTTTTAGCAGCATGCAGCAGCGGAAATCAAGAGGACACGACAACTACGCCAAGCGAAGCTTCTTCAGAGATGATGATGTCAAGCGATCAAATTGACAGTTCCAGCATGATGTCATCGGACTCCAGTTCTTCAATGAGCTCTAGTTCCAGCACTGCAGATTCTAGTTCTTCTAGCTCTAGTAATACGGATACCTCATCTAAAGGCATCGAAAACAAAACGTTTGATGTCAGTATGGAAGATGCTGTGAATAAATTTAAAGATGAATACTCAGATGCGGAAATCACATCTGTCAGCATAGATGAGGATTCAAACAATTATGTTTATAAAGTTGAAGGTTATAATGCAACGAACGAGGTAGAATTAGAAGTTGACGCTACCACCGGAGAAGTGATGAATAAAGACACAGACGATAAAGATAATGTCGATGATGATGAAGTCTTAGACTTAGCCGGACTGGTTTCACCGCAAGAAGCGATGAAAGCGGCATTGGATAAAGTCGGCAGCGGATACGCCAAAGAATGGGGTATCGATAGCAAGAATGGAACAATCTATTATGAAATAGACGTCGAAGGCAGCGACAGTGCGAATGATGATGTTCATATCGATGCTAAAACAGGAGAGTTTCTTGAATTTGACTAGAAAATAACTAGGTTAGCCGTGGGGCAGCCTTAACGATTAAATAAGTCGTAAGAAGCAGCTTTTACTGCTTCTTACGACTTATTTTGTGTTATACTGTTTTACATTGTTTTAAATTAAAAACTAAAAAAGAAAATGTAGAAATGTAGGGATACTGATGGCTTTCGTAGAAATAATAAATGAATACAAACGCTATCAAATGGGGGAAACTACTATTTCCGCCAATGATGGCATATCTTTCGAGATTGAAAAAGGTGAATTTGCTGTGATCGTTGGACCGAGTGGTGCCGGAAAATCGACTGTTTTGAATATTTTGGGCGGAATGGATGTTGCGGACGAAGGGCAAATCATTGTCGATGGAAAAGACATTGCTGATTACTCCAAAAAACAATTGACCGGCTATCGTCGCGATGATGTGGGCTTTGTTTTTCAATTTTATAATTTAGTACCAAATTTGACAGCCAAAGAGAACGTAGAATTAGCTGGGGAGATTTCGCCACATGCGTTAGACGCTGAAAAGGTATTACAAGATGTCGGTTTGGGCCACCGATTGAATAATTTTCCTGCTCAATTATCGGGAGGAGAACAACAAAGGGTGGCCATTGCCAGAGCGTTGGCCAAACAACCAAAATTATTGTTGTGCGACGAACCAACTGGAGCACTAGATTATGAAACCGGAAAACAAGTCTTAAAATTGTTGCAAGATACTTGTAAAAATACAGGTACGACCGTGATCGTTATTACACATAACCAAGCAATTGCTCCTATGGCGGATCGGATGATTGAAATCAACAATGCTAAAGTTCGTGAAGTTACATTAAACCCCAACCCGACATCCGTTGCGGATATTGAGTGGTGAGGGGGTATAAAATGAAAAAGAAAGCGTTATGGAAAGATATCTTTAAAGAAATGTGGAAATCAAAAGCTCGATTCTTATCGATTTTTGCCATTATTACATTAGGCGTTGCTTTTTTTGCCGGGATCAAAGCAACCGGCCCAGATATGATTGATACAGCTGACCATTATTATCAAGATAAAAATTTAATGGATTTGAAAGTCGTATCTACTTACGGGCTGGAGCAAGAGGACTTGGAGTTGCTGGAAACCGTTAAAGGTGCTACTGTTCGAGGCACTTATAGCCAAGACGTGATTCTGCAGGATAGCAGATTAGTCACAAAAATCATGGGGTATCCAAAAGATGCAGGACAAGCATCCAATCAATATGCCGTTGAATCCGGACGGATGCCTGAAAAATCCGGTGAGATCGCTTTGGATGCTAATTTAACTTATACAGATGAGTATCAATTAGGCGATACGGTGACGTTGACAACAGATGATCAAGAAACCCCGTTGTCGGATACATTAGCTGTGGAAACGTATCAAGTCGTCGGATTTGTCCACAATCCTCAATACATTGAAAACTATGCCAGAGGCAGCAGTACCGTTGGAAAAGGAACATTGGACGGCTTTGCTGTGGTTTTAGATACCGACTTCGATAGCGATTATTTTACAGAGGCTTATCTGACCTTTTCTGATACAGCTTCGCTTGAAGCCTATTCAAAAGAATACGAAGACAAAGTTGAAGTGCACACGAAAGAAATCGAAGAACTTGTAAAAGAACAACCGCAAGAACGTTTAGACACCATCCAAAGCGAAGCACAAAAAGAAATCGACGAAGGCCAAGCTGAAATCGATGAAGCTAAAGAAAAATTAGCAGATGGCCAAAAGCAACTGGATGATGCCAAACAAACAATAGCGGCAGGTTGGGAAGATTACCAAGCGGGTCAGGAAAAGCTAACGACAGAAACAACCAAAGCCCAGGCGGAAATAGATGCCAATATCCAAAAATTAGCAGACGGCAAAGCCGAACTAGCTACGAAACGAGCTGAACTTGAAGCTGGACAAACGGAGTTAAATCAAGCTAAAGAAACGTTTGAGAATAAAAAAGCAGCAGCACAAGCTCAATTGAGTGCTGGGGCAAATGAACTGGATGCCAACCAGCAAAAAATCGATGAAGGATTGCAGGCGATCCAAGCAGCCGAAGCTGAATTGGAAGACGGCAAAGCAGCCATCGCTAGCGGCCTAGCTGAACTAGACACCAAAGCTCAAGAAATCCAAACGGGCGAAGCCGCACTTGCAAATCAAAAAGCTGAATTGCAAGCCGGACAAAAAGAGCTGGATGCGGCTAAGCGAACTTTTGAGACGCAAAAAAATCAAGTTCAAGACTTCTCAGCTACGGTCCGTCAACTAATAAATACTCCCATTGCCTCCGTTCCGGCTGAAACGCAGGCAACACTGATTGCAGCAGCTGGAGACGTCGATTCTTCCATGGGAGAGCTGCTAAGAGGTTATTTCAGCGGACAGCTGCCAGCCTCCGATGTTACTGCAGCTCTTGATTCCGTTCAGAATTCGTTGACAGCCGGCGAAGCAGAATTAGTTGCGAAACAGCAAGAAATCGACCAAGGCCAGCAAGCGATCCAAGCCGCTGAAACCGAACTAGCTGAAGGAAAAGCTGCAGTGAAAGCAGGTCAAGCTGAATTAACAACCAATCAGCAAAAAATACAAAGCGGCGAGCCTGAGTTAGCAGCTAAACGAGCTGAACTTGAAGCCGCCCAAACTCAATTAAACGAAGCCAAAGAAACATTTGAAGCCCAAAAAGCAGACGGAAAAGCTCAATTGGCCGCTGGTGAAGCTGAAATTGCTGCTAATCAGCAGCAAATCGATGCCGGTTTTCAGGCGATCCAAGCAGCCGAAACCGAATTAGCAGATGGCGAAGCTCAGCTGACTGAGGGGCAAGCAAAATTAGCTCAAGAAAAAGCAAATGGGGAAGCCGAATTGGCAGCGGCTAAACAACAGCTTGAAGCAGGACAAGCTGATTATGATACTGCTTTAGCAGAATTTGAAACAAAGAAAAAAGAAGCAGATAAAGAGATTTCCGAAGGTGAAGCCGAACTAGCGGACGCTAAAAAAGAGTTGGCAGCATTGACAGTCCCTGAATATTTTGTCTTTGATCGCAGTGTCAATCCGGGCTATGCTGAATTCAGTGATAATGCAGAACGAATTTCAGCCATCGCACAAGTTTTCCCGGTTTTCTTTTTCTTGATTGCCGCATTGGTGTGTTTAACAACTATGACCCGAATGGTGGACGAACAACGGTTGCAAATCGGAACGCTCAAAGCATTAGGCTATTCCAACTGGGATATTTCTAAAAAGTTTTTAGTTTATGCTTCGCTTGCCAGTATAGTAGGAACGGTCATTGGTTTAGTCATCGGTTACGAAGTTTTCCCGGCCGTTATTTTCAATGCCTATGGTTCTCTCTATAACTTGCCGAGTGTGCGAATCACTTATTACCTCAGTTATGCGTTGATTTCATTTGCTATTGCGATTCTTTGTACGGTTGCTTCTGCCTATGTAGCTACGCGTGTTGAATTAAACAGCAATGCTGCTGAGTTGATGCGTCCGAAAGCACCGAAAATCGGCAAGCGCATTATGTTGGAACGTATCCCATTCATTTGGAACCGAATGGGCTTCATTCAGAAAGTAACCGCTCGTAACTTATTCCGCTACAAACAGCGCATGCTGATGACGGTCTTAGGTGTTGCCGGATGTACGGCCTTGATTTTAACCGGTTTTGGTTTATCCGATTCGATTGCGGATATGGCTGATTTGCAATACGGGAAAGTGATGAAATACGATGCATTAGTTGCTTATAACACAGACACAACTGAAGAAGAAGATAAAGAGTACCAAGATTTTATTGGGTCACAAACGGATATTACAGGCCGCTTGGACGTGCTTCAAGAAACATACAGTGTTTCTGAAAAAGGCGTCAATACACAAGATGTAACAATTTTTGTACCTGAAGAAACGACTCAGCTAGCGGATTATGTGCTGCTAAACGATCGAAGTTCAGGAGAGAACTATTCGTTGTCCGATGATGGAGCGATCATTACTGAGAAATTAGCCAAGCTCTTTGATGTGAAAATTGGCGATTCTTTAACGCTGACCGATACAGATAACGATCAGGTGAACGTAACCGTAAATCAAATTGTTGAAAATTATACTGGTCATTACGTTTTTGTGACAAAAGACTATTATGAAGCAGCTGTTGATCAACAACCTGATTACAATACTCAGTTGTTGAACTACGATAAAACAAAAAGTTGGGAAGACAAGCTGGGAAGCGAGTTAACGAATCAACCAAAAGTTGCTGCGGTCAATTTCGTTAGACAAATCAGCGGCGCTTTTGGCGACACAATGGCTAGTTTAGCGATCGTGACACTCGTCTTGATTGTTTCAGCAGGACTACTGGCATTTGTTGTGTTGTATAACTTGACGAACATCAATGTATCGGAACGGATCAGAGAACTTTCAACTATTAAAGTGCTAGGATTTTACGATAAAGAAGTCACCATGTATATTTATCGTGAAAACATTATTTTAACCTTGATGGGAGTGGTAGCGGGGTCCTTCCTCGGTATGCTATTGCATCGGTTTGTATTGTCTACTGCTGAAGTTGATATGATGATGTTCAGTCCCGATATTCAACCTTTGAGTTTCTTGTATTCAGGGTTGCTGACTATTTTGTTCTCGGGAATCGTAATGATTGCCATGCACATTAAATTAAAAGACATTGATATGATTGAAGCACTTAAATCAGTCGATTAAATATAAAAGCATTCAAAAAAAGCTGATTTTATCTATATAAGATAAAATCAGCTTTTTTGATGAACAATTAACTGAGAGGGGTTTCAGTGGTGCGAAAATTAAAATATTGTTATATTTTTTAGTAGAGTTGAATTACATCTAACGATTGGGACGAGGAGAGGTTAGTAAAAAGATTATTGAGCTGTTATGCGAGTGATTTTGAAAAAATGACGCCGCAAGAATTGAAGCAATCTATTTTGGCGAGTGAAGGCAGAACGGTACTTTCTGAAAATATGGTCACAGCAGGTCCAACTGCAGGGGATGTGACCAATAGCGAATTGGCAAGAGCTTTTGGAGCTGATTTAATCCTATTGAATGTTTTAGATGCTTTTAATCCAGAAACCAATGGATTGCCTGCTTCAGATGAACCCATTAAATTGCTTAAAAAAATGTTGGGACGCCCGGTTGGAGTCAAACTAGAACCTGTAGACCCAAATGCAGATATGCAAGAAGAGGGACTGAAGATCACTAAAGTCCGTCAAAGCAATCAAGCAACATTAGAAAAAGCTAATGAACTTGGTTTTGATTTTATCTGTTTAATGGGAAACCCTGGAACAGGTGTAACCAATAAAGAAATTGGTGCAGCAGTTAAATTAGCGAAAGAGACCTTTCATGGGTTGATCATAGCTGGTAAGATGCATGGAGCCGGTGTAAATGAACCGGTAGCTAACTTAACCGCTATTGATGAGTTTATTGACAACGGAGCTGATATTATTTTAGTTCCAGTTGTTGGGACCGTACCTGGCTTTACACAAGCCGAATTGATTCAAGCGGTGAAAAAAATTAAAGCCAAAGGAGCATTGGCAATGTCTGCGATCGGTACCAGTCAAGAAAGTTCCCCTCCTAGCACGATTCGCGACATTGCGCTGATGAATAGAATTGCAGGAGTAGACATTCAACACACCGGCGATGCCGGTTACGGCGGTATTGTTCCTTATGAAAATATATTAGAAATATCATATGAACGCTAGACGAAAAACTCTTTCATGTACTGTGAAAGAGTTTTTTGTTCCTTAAGAACGCTCTTTAAAAAAGCGGTGAATAAAATACGACGAAAAAATAATGTTCACTAAAATAGCGATAGCACTGCCAATGACGGTATCGAAGACGCGGTTAAGCGCATAAAGATGTGTTGCTCCAGCAGGAATCGTAAAATAAGTAATCATATAAGTTGCCGTCCCGCCAATGATACCTTCATGATAATTTAAACGATCGCAGATAATGATCACGAGCATTTGACCAATGGCTACGCCGAATAGTTCCACAATAAAAGAATAGCCTGTAAATTGTTGGATCAAAACAAGAAGAGTCGCAATCAAGGCACCAACAGCATTTCCGAAAATCCGTGTCTTTCCGAAATCAAAGCTGGTTCTCCAGTTTTCTCTTAAAGAAAAAACAGCTGCTAATGCGGCCAAAGCAGGAGTTCCACGATTCGTATAATGGAAAAGCAGCATACAAAGAGCTACTGCAATACCCGTTTTGATCGTACGCATACCAATTTTATAATTTTTAAACACTTGCTTCACTCTTTCTTCCGTTGAGTTGCTTCGCTAATGGCTTAGAATCAACTCTGATACTTTCTATCATACACGAAAAACTGTCTCGTGTGCATAAGTGGGCTATTTTTTAGCAGATTTTTTAGGAAAAGCCGGAACGAGCCGGTTGACACCGATGGCGATAAACGTTCCAATAAATGTATCAAAGAGCCGTTGTACGGCATAAAGGACAGCATTATCTAGAGGAATCGTATAGTAAATAATGAGAAAAGCAGCAGTAGCACCGATGATACCAGGGTTGTTCCCGATACGATCACATAAAACAATAATAAAGATGACCGCAAGCGGCACACCGATCAGCTCAAACCAAAATGTCTCTCCTAAAAAATGCTGTATCAGTACAAAGGCCGTAGCGGTCAAAGCTCCGATCGAATTGCCCAAAATGCGTGTTTTTCCAAAGGCATAGCTGGTTTTCCAGTTTTCTCTTAAAGCATAGATAGCAGATAAGCAGGCAATCATAGGCGCTCCGCGATCAAAAAAATGAAATACTAAAATACAAATAGCAACAGCCAGAGCTGTTTTGATCGTTCGTATCCCTAGACGGTAATTTCCAATAGTTGACATCGTTTCATCTCTTTCTGTCTTTTGTTGAATCAAATGAGTTCTTTCGTTTATAGTAATACAAAAACCGATTGAACAAAACTAATATCCAAGAACGCCTGTCTTTTCATAGAGTTTTTCCTGGAAATGAGCTATTCTTGAAGAAGCGGAAGGAGACTATGCAATCATGACGATTAGTTTAAGAACCATAAAAATTACGCTGGCCACTGTGCTTGCGATTCTTTTAGCAGAAATGTTGCAGTTAGATTATACGGTATCTGCAGGAATCATTGCTATTTTAAGTGTGTTAGATACCAAAATATCTTCTTTAAAGACAGCTGGGCAAAGAATTGTTTCCACTATTGTAGCACTAACCATCGCAGCGGTTTTATTTCAATTAGTTGGTTTTACTACGTTTGTTTTTGGGCTGTATCTTCTGATTTATGTACCCATTGCTTATAAATTAAATGTACAAGCGGGGATCGCGCCTTGTTCCGTTTTGGTAAGCCACCTTTTATTAGAGCAAAGTACTTCTTTTAGCTGGCTTATGAATGAATTTCTTTTAATGGTGATAGGCGCAAGTTTAGCCGTTTTATTCAACCTATATATGCCCTCAAAAGAGACTCAAATTCAAGAGATGCAGCATACCGTTGATGAGAAAATTAAAGGAATATTGCTTTATTTTGATCAAACATTGCGAGAAGGATTTTCAGGAAATGACGATTACCAGCTGATTCAAGAACTAGAAACGACTTTAGATGACGCTATTCGGATTGCGTATACAGAATTTGATAATCAATTAATGAAACCTCAATTCTATGAGATCCATTATTTTGAAATGCGAAAAGTACAGGCATCGATCCTAAAACAGATGGCTACTAATTTACGATTTTGTCATTTGCCAACGAAGCAAAATAAAATATTGGCTGGCTTGTTTTATTTAACCGCCCAGCAATTACATGAAAGCAATCCTGGTACTTTTTTAATGCAGGATATTCAAGAATTATTAAATTACTTTCGAACGAGTCCGCTGCCGCAATCTCGTGAAGAATTTGAAAATCGAGCAGTCTTATTTCAATTATTAAATGAGTTCACCCGTTTTATTGAAACAAAACAACTTTTTTATGAAAAGTATGCTCCAGAAACCAAATAGACAATTTTGCGGACGGTCAATAAAATCCAAAGGAGCGGCTCTTTATATCAAGTAGTGTTGGCGACTCTCTGGAATTTACGTGTTTGCTTGTAGAAAGCCATGAGCCCTTGGGTCTCCAGGTTTTCAAGGCTACAAACAGCCCCTATTCCTCCAAAAATTTCAAGATTGTAGCATATAGCCATTTCACTTACAAAAACCCAAAATAATAGAACCAAAAAAGCTTTTTTAAATGATGAAAAATTTTTCCACATTGAATGTGGTGCATAATAAGATTGTTTAATAAAAAAAGGTGGAATTTATACAATGATTAAATTGATTATTACAGATATGGATGGGACTTTTTTAAACAGCAAAGGCGATTTTGATCGGCTGCTATTTAAGCAAACAAATGATGTAATGAAAGAACAAGGCGTTTTCTTCGCACCTTGTACAGGGAAGCAATGTGAACGTGTAGAAGAATTGTTTGAAGAAGATGCAGCAGATTTGTGGATTCTGGGAGATAGTGCAACTCGAATCAAACACAATGGACAGTTTATTTATGAGTCGTTGATTCCTAATGCATTAGGACTGCAAGCTATTGAAGCCTTAGAAGAAATTAGTCTAGAACATACCATCATTGCTTGTACTCAAAACGGAGCAGTGGTCAAAAAAGATATACCTGAAACTGAACTTCATTATGTTAAAGGCTCTTATGCAGAAGTGGTCGAAGTAGAAGATTTCCATGATATCTCAGATGATTTTTTAAAGATCACACTCCATGATCCTTTAGGACAATGTGTGGCTACAAAAGAGAAAATGAGTAACTTTGAAGACCGTTTGTACATAGTGGCTTCTGAAGATACTTGGATCGATATTGCAGATTTTGATGTTCATAAAGGGACAACCATTAAAAAACTTCAATCTATTTTAAATGTTAGCCCAGCAGAAACAATGGTATTTGGAGATGGCCGTAATGATGTTGAACTAATGGCTAGTGGTGAATATAGTTTCGCAGTACGCAATGCTTGTCAAGAGATTTTGGATGCAGCCAATTTTGTGACCAAATCAAATGAAGAGAGTGGCGTTTTGTATGCCATCAACCAACTGTTAAACTTGCAACAGCCTTATGTACTAAGTGATTTATAAGGTAAAGGGCACATTCCATATTCGAATGAAGGGATTTAACGGCTAAGAGCCTATTTTGAGTTTCCTCAAAATAGGCTCTTTCAAGTTGTACTGCCAACTCTGTTCTTTGAGATGATTGCCGATGGGTTTTCTTATCTCCATGTCCCATTAATGATTTCCGGGACTTAACGCAACCCATGTGCTGGGATTTTGACACCTAGAACACAAAAAGCACCGCGTATATAGGTTTCAAAGAATTTTATCTCATACTCGGTTAGTGAAAATACCGTTTTAAAGTCTTTATGGCACTCAAAAATGGGATTTGCGTGCCTTAAGTACAGAGGTTTGAACTCCTTGCGGTACTCAAAAGGGATTTGCGTGCCTTAAGTACAGAGATTAAAACTCTTTGCGGTGCTTAAAAGGGATTTGCGTACCTTAAGTACAGAGATTTGAGTTCCTTACGGTACTCAAAAGGAATTGGTACCTGTTTATAAAAATCGATTTGGAGGAATAGAAGATGAAAAAGACGTTTCTTATTTTAGGATTAGCTGCACTGTTTTCTTTTGGGGCTCAGGAAGTACAAGCAGAAGCAGAACAAACAGTTGGGGACCAGGGAAAAATAGTCTATGATTTAGAACAAGGAGGCACACAGTCATTTGTTGTTGTCACACCTGCAGGAGAAAATATGTTTATTGAAGTTGAAGAACGCCCAAATTTTTTAAGAACCGTAAAAAATGGGAATTATAAAATTTCAGCTGCTACACCCGGTCAATGGAAAGCAGAATACCAAATCACGATCAGCGGCAATAAAATCACAAAAGCGTATTCGCCGTCCATGGTGGCTTACACAGGAAGTTTTACGAGCGCTAAACTAAGCGTCGACAACACCAAACAAGCGACTTACTATCTGAAAAGAAAGGTCTCGCTGATCACGACATCAATAAATTTACGGGCAAAGCTGTTAACGAATAGTATTTCGATTAGTTATTGATTAGCCGAGGTACTCGACAGTAGTCGTTCCCCATCCAAAAATATCGCTTAGAACGCCGTAACCAATAAATAAATTGAAAAGAATACAGCAAACACACGAGAGATAAAGCAATTTATAGAGTGTGTTTGTTTTTTTGTTCCTTTTTATAACGATTGGCGCCACAATAAGTCCAAAAGGAGCAATCAAAAAACTAACAAAAGAGAGAATCAGCAAGATAAGTCCTTCATCTTTATCTGAAGAGCCTCTGATGAAATCCAACTTTCGATAAGAGTCCTCGATTTTAATTTCGTTCTCTTCAATTCTTTTTTTTAGGTCTTGATTTTCTTTTAATAGTTCATCGATTGATATTTCATAATAGTTGCTTAACTTTACAAGATTATCTAAATCAGGGTAACTGTTTCCGTTTTCCCATTTAGAAATAGACTGACGAGAAATTTGTAAATGATCCGCGACGTCTCCTTGTGTAAATCCTTTATTGATTCTGCTCTCTTTTAATCGTTCTGCTAAAGCCAACCCGTTTCCTCCTTTGTATTTTGTCATTTTCTATCATACCGAAAGCAGATGGGTTTGACCATCCGTTAATCGAAATTTTTTCTTGTTTAGTGGTTCGCACATCTAAAAACTGCTTTAAACCAACGATGTAAACCATTGGTTGCTAAGATGTAAACTGTTGCGTGCTTTCTATTTGGGACGAGCTGCTGGATAATTAAGGCATTGAAAGAAGAAAAAAAGATATCAAGCCAGACAGGAGCAACTGCTTTTCTATAACCATTTTTAGTCAGCAGGACAAATCAAAGGCGCGTCATTTTTTGGAGGGAAGCAGATGAAAAAGAAAAAAGGGTATTTGGTTTTTCAACTATTATCAGGTATTGTTTTTGGTTTAGCAATTATCGGATTATTCAATCAACAGATTGGAATCGGATACGGTTTATTAGCTTTAGGGTATATCTTGCTTAGAAGAGCAGACAAAATTGAATGATTTTATTCGTTCACAAGGAGATTAGAACATGTATGAAAAAATAAAAAAAATGATCCTCTTTAGCGTTTTTTTCTTATTATGTCTTTTTTTTGGATTTGCTTCGATTGGAATAGTAACATGGATTTTAAATTAAAAAGGATTGTAGAGTACGAAGATTAGGGCAAGCCGTTTTTTGAGATGATAATTTCACAATATTAGAAAACGCTTTCTGTTGATGGTATAATAAACTATATAGAATAGAAAGCGGGGGGATACAATATGAAAAAGTTCGGTTTCCTTTTTAGTTTATTCTTTTTAGCTCTTATCCTATCTTCTTGCCGTTTTTTTAATCAGGGTGAGCCAGACAGCGATTCTTCCATCAGTCAGTCAAGTTCTGAAGAAAGCAGGGTGAGTTCCAGTTCTGCAGAAAGCTCAGCAACGAGTTCGAGCCAAGAAGCTGCTTCTAGTTCTAGTTCAACAGCTGAAGAGCCGGAAAGTCTGACATTAGCTGCTTATTTTCCAGATACAGCCAATAAGCATTACATCTACGAAGGCGAAGGCAATGAATTTGCCAGTTACGATGTTTACACCGATTATGCTAAAGACAATCGGAAACAAATCAGAAAAAATAATGGCGGAACAGAAGAAGTAATGGTTATTGAATTAGAAAAAGACCAAATAAAGACTCGCTTGTCCCGCGGCGAAGCTTATTCGCGAGAAAATTGGCTTGACCAAGAACCGGGAGAAGAAGAGGGAACTGAAGTCCTGCTTAAAGCACCTTTAAAAGAAGGAACGACTTGGCCAGCAATAGGGGAACGGACACGGACGATCACGGGAATCAATGTTTCCGTTGAGACACCGATGGGGACTTATGAAACGGTAGAAGTGACCACTGAAGGAAGCGAAGACAAAGTAGTCGATTACTATGCACCGGATATAGGGCTGGTAAAAACCGTGTTTACGTCAGACGATTACAATGTGACATCCACATTGAGTCAGATTGAAACCGATGTGCCATTGATTCAAACGGTACGTTTCTATTATCCTAATGCTGATGGAGAGATGCTATCTTATGTGGATAAAGAATTAGCTTTCAAAACCAACGATGTTACTAAAAAAGCTATTGAATTGGCTTATAAAGAATCGCCGAATGAATCTGTTGGAAAAGTTCTATCAGACAATACCACCATTTTGAGTTTGTATTTGAATACCGACGGAAGAGTGTATGTCGACTTCTCTAAAGAATTGATTTCAGAAATGAATGCAGGATCTGCTTATGAAACGTTGATTTTGCAAAGCATCGTCAATACTATTGGCGGGTATTATTATATGAATGAAGTGTATCTAACGGTTGAAGGACAACCTTACAGCACAGGACATATTCAAAAAGAAGAAGGCGAATCCTTTACAGTAAATACCGAAAACAGCAGTGAATTGCAGTAAACGCAAACGAGAAGATGCAGCAGGGGAATTTACCTCATTTGCTGCATCTTTTTTTGCTGAAAAACAAATGAAATAAAGAAAACAGCTGCTATAAAAAAAAGATTCGGATTTCTATTGCTTAAATTGTCAGAATATTCTATACTATGAAGCACTAAGCTAATTCTTATCTTATTCTAATAAATGTATCATCCGTTATTAAGGATTGGAAAAGCGAAAAATAGGGGGAAATAAAAATGAAAAAATTAGTTGTTGGGCTAGCAGCGCTAGCAGTATTTGCCACAGCATGTGGTGCTCAAGGAAGTGCGGATGATTCAGATACCATTAAAATCGGCGGTAATTTTGAATTGACCGGTCCGGTTTCTGCTTATGGAACTGCAGAATCGAATGGAGCTAAGTTGGCGATCAAAGAAATCAATGAAGCCGGCGGTGTTTTGGATAAGCAATTAGACTATATTGAACTAGATAATAAATCAGATACAACAGAGTCGGCTAGTATCGCAACAAAATTAGCTACACAAGAAAAAGTCTCTGTTATCGTTGGACCGGCCACAAGTGGTACGACCAAAGCAGCAACACCAGCAGTAACCAGAGCGAAAGTGGCGATGATCACGCCTTCTGGTACAGATGATGGTTTGACATTAGACGATAATGGAAACGTTCAGCCTTATGTTTTCCGGACAGGTTTCCAAGACTCATTCCAAGGAGTAGCGTTAGCAGAATTTGCTACGACTCACTTAGATTCTAAAAAAGCTGTGATTATCGGAGACAGCTCAAGCGACTATGCAATCGGATTAACCAAATCGTTTAAAAATTCTTATACAGGCGAGATTGTGGCTGATGAAAATTTCACAGCTGATGATACAGACTTTAACGCGATTTTAACTCGAATCAAGGACAAAGATTTTGATGTTATCTATATGCCAGCCTATTATGAACAAGCCGGTTTGATCATTAAACAAGCCCGTGAAATGGGAATTGAACAGCCGATTTTAGGAGCAGATGGTTTTAGCAACCAAGCGCTGCTTGACTTAGCAGGCGAAGAGAATGTGTCAAACGTCTACTATTCAGCTCATTTCTCTTTGAATAACGAAGAAAAAAATATTCAAGACTTTATTAAAGCTTACACAGACGAATACAAAACAGCTCCAGATGCTTTTTCGGCGCTAGCTTATGATTCGGTCTACCTAGCGAAACAAGGAATTGAAGAAGCAGACAGCAGCGACCCAGAAGAAGTGGTCAAAGCTCTTGAAGCTATTACCGATTTCCAAGGGGTTACAGGTAATTTTGCCATTGATGAAAACCACAATCCGGTAAAATCAGTTTTCGTTATTGAATTACAAGATGGAAAAGAAGTTGGCGGAACGGAAGTAGCGCCTAAATAATAAATGAGTGTAAGAGAGGTGTGAAGCTGATCGTAGCGTTGCACCTCTTGAATTTGTCAGAAAAGGGGAGCCTTATGGAAAATTTTATTCAACAACTCATTAACGGCCTTTCATTAGGCAGCATTTATGCGTTGATCGCACTGGGGTATACGATGGTTTATGGCATCATCAAGCTGATCAACTTCGCCCATGGAGAAATTTATATGGTAGGGGCCTTTGTCGGTTATGCAACGATCAATATTCTCCACTTAGGATTGATTCCTTCGTTGATTATTTCGATGGTTGTTTGTGCAATATTAGGAGCCATCATTGAAAGGGTCGCTTACAAACCTTTACGGAAGGCAACGCGAGTAGCGGCCTTGATCACTGCTATCGGTGTTTCGTTTTTAGTGCAAAACAGCATGATTTACCTAGTAGGTCCGCAAGTCAGAGCCTTTCCGCAAGTAATCACTAAAAAAGTTTACAATTTAGGTTCGATTCAAGTCAATCAAACACAAATCACTATTTTTGCGACGACGATCGTTTTGATGCTGGCCCTTCAGTTTATTGTTAAACAAACGAAGATGGGAAAAGCGATGCGAGCAGTTAGTACAGACGCTGACGCTGCTCGCTTGATGGGGATAAATGTAGACAATGTCATTTCATTTACGTTTATTCTTGGATCAGCACTGGCTGGCGCAGCGGGCGTATTAGTCGGAATGTATTACAATTCGATCGATCCTATGATGGGCGTTGTTCCTGGACTGAAAGCTTTTATCGCAGCTGTTTTAGGCGGTATCGGCATTATTCCAGGTGCACTGCTTGGTGGATTTACGATCGGGATCATCGAAACGTTGATCAGCGGCTATGGCAGCTCGCTAGTTAAAGATGCTGTTGTGTATTTGATTTTGATTATTATTTTGATTGTAAAACCAACTGGATTATTAGGTAAGAATACGAAAGAGAAAGTGTAGGTGATAAAAATGAAGCAATTTAATAAAACAAATCTTGGCTGGCTCATTTTTATTGCAGTCGCCTTCCTTTTGATTCAATTTGGCGTTTCATTTGGCTTGATCGATGCTTTTTATGAGATCACCTTAATGACGATTTTGATCAATATCATTTTGGCAGCCGGATTAAACTTGATTATTGGATTCTCAGGTCAATTTTCGTTAGGGCATGCTGGGTTTATGGCGATCGGCGCTTATTGTACCGGCATTATGACGATCAAATTGCCAACACTTGTTGGGTTGTTTGCTGGTCTGTTATTGGGAATCATAGTGGCAAGTCTTGTAGCCTTAGTTGTTGGGATCCCAACACTTCGCTTAAAAGGAGATTATTTAGCTATTGCAACATTAGGGGTAGCGGAGATCATCCGTATCGCGATTTTGAATATGGGCAGTTTGACAAATGGAGCTGCTGGGTTAAGCGGGATTCCGTATTTGACCACTTGGCAACTGGCTTTCATTTTTGTGGTCGTGACGTTGGTCATCATCGTAAACTACATTAAAAGCAGTGCCGGACGTGCAACAGTTGCCATTCGCGAAGATGAGATTGCCGCGGAATCGATGGGGATCAACACAACAAAATTCAAAACCATTGCTTTTGTGATCGGTGCAGCAACAGCAGCTGTCGGTGGTGGACTGCACGCTTCTTATTTTAGTGTGATCCGTCCTGCCGACTTTACCTTTATGAAATCCATCGATATTTTGATCATCGTTGTATTTGGCGGATTGGGCAGTGTGACAGGGAGTGTCGTTGCCGCAATCGTTCTGGGAATCATTAATGTCTTTTTACAACCTTTTGGACAATTGCGTATGATTCTTTACTCGGTTGCCTTGATTGCGATCATGATTTTTAAGCCATCTGGTTTATTTGGAACAAAAGAATTTACCATTTCTGGCTTATTGAACCGCAAAAAGAAAGCATCTCCTAAGCAAAAGGAGGAACCAAAATGAGTTTATTGGAAGTAAAAAAATTAACTAAAAATTTTGGCGGATTAGCAGCAGTTTCAATGGTCTCTATGGAACTAGGGGACAATGAGTTAGTTGGCTTGATTGGACCAAATGGAGCAGGCAAGACGACCTTATTTAATTTATTGACGGGGGTCTATGAGCCGACTGAAGGCAGTATTGATTTAGCCATTAACGACAAACAAGAATCGTTGGTGGGCAAAAAAACGTATACCATTACCGATATGGGATTGGGAAGAACGTTTCAAAATATTCGGTTGTTTAAGGATTTGACCGTGTTGGACAATGTCTTGATCGCGATGCACGCTAAAAACAAAGTTGGAACAGTCGCTGCTTTATTTCGAACACCTGCTTTTTATGCTTCAGAACAAACCCTGAAAGCAGAAGCGATCAAGTTGTTGAAGATTTTCAACTTAGATACAAAAGTAAGCGAGTTGGCAAAAAACTTGCCTTACGGGGAACAAAGACGATTGGAGATCGTCAGAGCGTTGGCCACGAAACCGAAAATCTTGTTTTTAGATGAACCGGCTGCCGGAATGAACCCGCAAGAAACAGCTGACTTAACAGCTTTGATTCGTCAAATACAAAAAGATTTTAAGATCACCATTTTGTTGATTGAACACGATATGTCTTTAGTGATGAATGTGTGTGAACGAATTTACGTTTTGGAATATGGGCGGATGATCGCTCATGGAACTCCCAAAGAAATCAAAAATAATAAAGCGGTTATCAAAGCTTATTTAGGTGGTGATTAGGCATGTTGCAAGTAAAAAAACTGACAGTTCATTATGGAGTCATCCAAGCCACTAAAGAAGTGAGTTTTGAAGTCAACGAAGGGGAGATCGTTTCGTTGATCGGAGCTAATGGAGCTGGCAAATCAACGATTCTTAAAGCCCTTTCTGGATTGCATCGCCCAACTTCAGGAGAAATTCTTTATAAAGGACAACCGATCCAAAAAGAAACCACTAAAAAAATCGTTGAATTGGGTATTTCCCAAGTTCCCGAAGGCCGGCATGTTTTTGGCGGAATGAGTGTCTTAGAAAATTTGGAGATGGGCGCGTATTTGCGTAAAGATAAAAGCGAGATCCAGAAAGATTTGAAAATGGTGTTTGACCGTTTCCCGGTTTTAGGAGAACGCAAAAAGCAGGATACAGCTACTTTGTCAGGCGGCGAACAGCAAATGGTAGCGATGGGGCGTGCATTGATGTCGCGTCCGAAATTATTGCTGCTGGATGAGCCTTCAATGGGTTTGGCGCCGATTTTCATCAAAGAAATTTTTAACATCATTAAAATGATCAATGAACAAGGAACAACGATTTTGCTAATTGAACAAAATGCTAAAGTAGCCTTGGAAATAGCCCATAAAGGCTATGTTTTAGAAACTGGAAAAGTCGTTCAATCGGGTACTGGACAAGAGTTGTTAGCCAGTGATGAGGTTCAAAAAGCGTACTTAGGAGGGTAAAAAGGATGGATGTACAAAATTATATGACTTCGGAAGTGGTAACAGTTCCTGAAGATATGAAAGTTCTTGAAGCACTCGATATTATGAAAGAGCACAATTTTCATCGCTTGCCGGTTGTCAGAGATGGCCGGATGGTTGGATTGGTGACGGAAGAGATCGTTCAAGAAAACTCTCCATCAACAGCGACCAGCTTAAGCATTCATGAGATGAACTATCTGCTGACAAAAACGACTGTTGGCGACATCATGCAGACCAAAGTAACCACGATCGGAGCGGCTGATTTGCTTGAAGAAGCCGCAGAGAAGATGTTGGAAGAAGAAGTCGGAGTTTTGCCAGTTGTGGAAGACAAAGATAAGATCATCGGAATCATCACCGACAAGGACCTTTTTAGAGCCTTTATCGACGTCATGGGGTACAACAATAAAGGCAGCCGGATCGTCATTGATATTCCGGAAGACCACCCTGGTATCCTGGAAGACATTACCAATATTTTGGCCGAAGCAAAAGTCAGCATCAATCAAATCGCTGTTTACCGCAACGAGGATGTTACGCAAATCGTCTTGCAGATGGACAGCTCTAATACATCAGAGATCAAAGAAGTTTTAACGCGAGAAGGCTATACGGTCAGTTCAGCAACTTCTAAAGAACGAAAAGAATAGCAGGCAGATAGCCGGATACTTTCATTTTAATTAAGCATGAAATGAATGTATTCGGTTATTTTGTTAATACCTCTTATCATATCAGCCAAAGTCTGCTATGATGAATCTACATAGCACTTATTTAAAACGTATTTATCTGGGCAGCTTAAGAAGTAGAGGGCTTTTCAGTCTTTGTCGTTTTGCACATACCCAATTGGGCTAGTATTTATCAGAAATCAATGAACCACTCATTGGTTTTTGATACATGCTATAGCATAATAATTTACTACATAATGGAGGTATTCAAATGTTAGAAACGATTTATACAGAAAATGCACCAAAACCTATTGGTCCATACGCACAAGCCATTAAAGTCGGAGAGTTTGTTTATCCTGCAGGCCAAATCGGTGCAGATCCAGCAACAGGTCAACTAGTGGAAGGCAGTATTAAAGAGCAAGCAAAACAAGCTTTGTTAAACTTGTCTGCGGTATTAGAAGAAGCGGGTTCATCGTTAGATCAAGTGGTCAAGACAACTTGTTATTTGTCTACAATGGAAAATTTCCAAGAATTTAACGAAGCTTTCGGCGAACAATTTGCTGGCCACGAACCAGCTCGAACTTGTTTTGCGGTCCAAGAACTTCCTTTAAAAGCTCTTTGCGAAATCGAAGTTGTTGCTGTTGTAAAAAAATAACGGAGTGTGTAAAAAAGCGTTTAGACCCGAATCTTCTACCTCGCATACCGTATCCCTAAGCAGCTAAAGCTGCAAGGGCTAAGGCAACTGGAACGAATAAGCGCAGTATGGTCGTAGACCATCGAGCATTATATAGGAGCACTGTAGGCTAGCGCCTAAGTGTATCATGTCTGTACGTAGCTAAAGCTACAACAGCCATGACAAAGTGGACGTCGTGTCTGCTTTTTGAAGCACGTTCAAAAGTAAAAAAAGATTTTCTCTTAAAGAGAAAATCTTTTTTTGTTTAGTTGGCGATTAGTTGTTCCATTTTTCTCTCAGCGTATCCATGATTTCCATCACGTCATGTGTTAATTCAATAGAACTGTTATCTGTTTTTGTGCGAATCATTTCATTCATATGAGCAATCTCATAATTCAATGCTTGCAGCGTATCGCCCGCTTGAATTTTTTCGACAGTGCCGTCTGGATGAGTCAAAGTAGCTTCATCTGCTCTTGGGAAGTCAAGAACTGTTAGATAGCCATTTTCAAAAGCGACGATGCCTTGTTTTGGCATTTTAGCCCGGAAAGTAAAGGCTACAGTCGCTAATTCATCGTCAGCATTTTTCATGATAACATTCGCTTGTTCATCTACGCCTGTTTCAAAAAAATTCATTGTGGTTAAAATTTCTTTCGGCTGGCTTGATAAGAAGAAACGTGCGAAAGATAAAGCGTACGTTCCGATATCCAATAAAGCACCACCCGCTATTTCTTTATTGAAGAAACGATTTGTTGGATCAGCTTCTTTTAAACTGCCGAATGACACTTGGATCATTTTTAATTTGCCAAGTGAACCGGAAGCCATGATGTTTTTAAGTTTTTTGTACAACGGCATATGATAAATGGTCATCGCCTCTGCTAAAATCAATCCTTTTTCTTTGGCCAAAGCCATACCCGCTTCTAATTCGTGGTTATCTACCGTAATGGCTTTCTCACAAAGAACGTGCTTGCCGTGTTCCAAACTTTTTAGAATAAGATCTGCGTGATGGCTGTGAGGGGTTGCGATGTACACTACATCTACCTCTGGATCAGCAATCAATTCATCATAGCTGCCATAAGCTTTTTCAATACCGTGTTTTTCAGCAAATTCAGCGGCTTTCTCGATAGATCTTGAACCAGCTGCATAAAGTTTGGCATCTTCTGATGCGAACGTTGTCGCAAAACTAGAAGCGATATTTCCTAGACCTAAAATACCCCAGTTTAATGGTTTCATAATTTTCCTCCTCAATAAATTGCGTTTGTTTGGTAACTAAACCTTTCCTACTCCACTATTGTAGCAATGCCTTACTGTGAACACAATGGAAACCCTCGCAAGGTACCAAAACCGTTAAGGCTTTCTGGGAATTTGTAGTGCTAGGTTATAATTGGATGGGAAAAACGAAAGGGATTGCGTATATTATTTAGTACATAAGAAAGCAATAAAATTGCCTCTTATATAAAGTTACCGAGAGTAGTTAGTCATAAAATGTTAAGGCTTACAGTTGGCGTTTACACGTAAAGAGTGTAAAATAGAAGTAGCACTTATTCTTTTTATTATTCAATAGCAGAAAGGAGTTTTTATGATGCATGATGCACTTGTCCAAATCGTTTTGTATGCCATCAAAGAACAATATGTCAGTGAAAAAGCCTTTTATTCAACCCAATTGGAAATCACGCCGCAGAGTTGGGACCGTTGGAAAAAAGACGAGCAAGGTTTGAAACCTAAGAATATGCAAATCATTGCTAATCTATTTACCGATTATGAGTGGATGTTGGTTCAAAAAGTGATGAGAAACGCAACGTTTTTCCCAGAAGTTGAAGCCAATCCCGTTGCGGAGTATTTGAATATCAAATTTCATGTGGCTAAAAAATGGGTGAATAGTGGGTCAGCTGAATTAGCTTTCCAGAATGAAAATGCTGAAGAACGGGAAGATTACCACCGGAAATCGACGAGCACAGTGTTGCGTATTGAGATGAATTATGATTTCTGGAGTTACAAAGACCGGATCGAACTTCGTTTGCCAGGTATTATCCAGCAGCAAATAAAAACCGAAAAACAAGATCTGCTCGAATGGTTCAAAGAAAATATCGAAGAAACGTATAAAGTAGAATAAATCAAAAACGCTATCTAGAAGGAATTCTTAGATAGCGTTTTTTAAGTTAAAGGATTATTTTTAAATCACCGGGTTTTAAGACGCCCAGCTGAATCAATAAAGGTTTGCACAACAGGCTCAATAAAGCGGGAACAAGCAACACGACCAACAGATACAATAGGGTAGCGGTGAATCCTTGTGAAGCCGCAATAGCAAACGGTGCAACCAAAGCACATAAACCCATGCCGGCTATCTCTGCGGAAGCGGTCAAGCCAAAAACCAACACGCCGATTGGTGCTAAAATAGTGCCCATTAGTAAAGGAAACAGGGCGACTTTAGGGTTTCGGATCACATTAGCGGTTTGTAATTTCGGTGTGATGATGAGTTGGCCTAAGAAATTGCCCGCATCATTTTCTTTCAAACTTAAAAAAGCAAAAACCGTAAATTGGACGCTGCACCCGATCAACGCGGCTGCACCTGCTGCGCCGTCTAATTGTAAGGCTAAAGCAATGGCTGCTGAAGAAGCTGGCGATAAAATCAAAATTCCGAAAATTAAGCCCAATACCATAGAAGACAATAGAGGGAAACCATCTACCGAAGAAGTAATCAGCAGGGAAACTTGGGTCAACAAGTAACTGATCGGCTGCGCCAATAGGTACCCAATCAATCCTCCAATCAAGACACTGCAAAATGGGATAAGGACCATATTAAATGGTGTCTTATTAAATAAAAATTTGCCCACTAGCAAAGCAGCGCCGATCGCGACCAAAGCCCCTACAGGTTCGCCGCTTTTTAATGAAACAGCTCCGTCGACGATCGTATAAGCTCGTCCGCCAATGACACCTGCTGCAACAGCACTTAGCATAGACAAGATATCCACTTTCAAATAATACGCAATTCCGATACCCAATCCAGGTATCATCAATGTTTTCGTGACAGCCCCGATCGTTACAAGAGCGATTGATCCTGTTAGTTCTCCAATGGTTTGAAGCAGCAGCCCAATACCTAAAGTCACGACGATGGCGGCGGCAATTCCTTGAGAAACTTTGTACAAGTTCTCCGTAATATTCTTTCTTTTCACTTTTTGTCCCTCCAAATGAAACAATTTTTTGTGACCATGATAGTTATTAATGGTATTATAGGTTATGGAAAATAAAAGTGCACACTTTTCTAAAAAGCCAAGGCTCTTTTTTCGCAAACTTTGAACAGATTGGGGCTTTACAACATGTATAAAAAACTTTCAGTGTTTCTTGTATCTTTAGGTTTATTAGGAGGATGCAGTGTAGCCAATGGCATTGTAACAGACACCACTCAAAAAATCACCACTACCCTATCGGCTTCCAGATCATCTTCTGAAAAGACACTAACACCTGAAGAAGAGCAGCAACTAAAAGAAGAAAAAGAACATCAGGCGATGCTGGATGAGCTGCCAGAAGTTTCAACAACTGACTGGAATTTAGATTTAGTGAATAACTGGACGCCAATCGACCAAGATATCACTATTCCACTAACCACATTGCCAAACGGATATATGATCGATGAACGAATGAAAGACGCTTATGACGATTGGATGTCGGCCGCTTCTGAAGCCGGTTCTGAAATCGTGTTGGTTTCCAGCTTTCGCTCAGTAGACTTGCAGCAAACGAATTACGACAGCAGCATTCAACGGTATATTGACCAAGGTCATTCTGCAGAAGAAGCTAAAAAAATGACTGAAGATTATATTGCCATTCCTGGAGGCAGCGAACACCATACAGGTCTAGCAATCGATATTGTAGACGCTGATTGGTTGAGTACGGGTAAAGGTTTGATTCCTGAATACGATACTCAAGAGTCGCAACACTGGTTAGTCGATACAATGGCTGATTATGGTTTTGTTTTGCGGTTTCCACAAGGAAAAGAAGATGAAACCGGTATTGAATACGAATCTTGGCATTTTCGCTATGTAGGCGTTGATAATGCCCGCTATATGGAAAAATATCAATTGACACTCGAAGAATACATTCATTTATTAGAAGAAGCAGGCAAATAACTTTAGTTAAATAAGGAATGAAAGCAAGAGGACTAGAAAGGCGGAGTAATGTGGCATCAAAAAAACAAAAAAAGCAGTACCCGAAGAAATATCCGATGAAGAAAAATGTTAAAAAACCGTTTCAATTGTCGCCTAGTTATATTCTGTTCAGCCTATTCTTGATTGTGTTCATTTTTTTCGGCACGCTGGTTTTTTTAAGCGCCCGTAACTCATCTTCTTCCACTAATGGTTCTTCTGATTCCGGTAGCGAGAAACAACAGTTCATTGTACAAACAGCAGAATACGCTCAAACATTAAAAGAAGAATATGGGGTTTTGCCAAGCATCAGTGTAGCACAAGCGATTCTGGAATCGGATTGGGGCAGAAGCGAGTTGTCTGTAAAAAACAATAATTTTTATGGCATCAAGGGCAGCAACCCAGACCAGACAGTGATGATGAATACCAAAGAATTTGTAGACGGCAAGTGGATCGAGATCGAAGCTCCATTTAGAAAATACGCTAGCTGGCAAGAATCCATGGACGATCACGCTAAATTATTTGCTAATGGAACAACTTGGAATCCAGATCAATACGCTAGTGTTTTAGCTGCTGCTGATTATAAAGAAGCTGCTTACGCTTTAGAAACAAGCGGATATGCAACCGATCCGGATTATCCTGTAAAGCTGATTCGGCTAATTGAAGAGTTTGATTTACATCAGTATGATTGACCAATCATACTGATTTATTTTTGTTCAAAGCCTAGCTAAGCTTACGAAAATTCGGTAAACTATCACTAGAGGAATTCAAATCACAAGGGGGCAAGAAAATGAGCGAATCAACCAAAAAAAATATACCTAAAATCACAACGGATTTAAGAAGAGATTATGTGGCTGTACCAGAAGTGATCCGAAAAGCGAGTGGAATCGTCATTAATGGAAAGCGGTTTAGATCTCTGATATTTACAACAGATATCGCGATTATTATGAACAATGATGCAGATGCAGTTATTGCGGTATACCCGTTTACACCACATCCAGCAATCATCAACGGCATTACGACTGTTGCCAGCATGCCCGTTTTAGCAGGTGTGGGCGGAGGGTTGACGCATGGTCACCGTTCTTCCAATATCGCGTTATTCGCAGAAGCTCATGGGTGTATTGGGGTTGTATTGAATGCTCCTACGCCGGTTGATACCATTAGAGAAGTCAATGAAACGGTCGATGTTCCTATCATTTGGACAGTGGTTTCAGAGTTCACAGATATTCAAGAAAAATTAGACGCAGGGGTCGATATCATAAATATCAGCGGAGCAGCCAATACCGCTCATATTGTCCGAGAAATTCGAAAACATTACCCCGAGCTGCCCATTATTGCGACTGGCGGACCAACGGAAGAGAGCATTCTTGAAACGATTGAAGCAGGTGCAAATGCGATTACATATACACCACCAAGCAACGGTCAATTATTTAGTAAAAAAATGAAAAAATACCGCCATCAAGAAGAAGATGCTTACGACGAAGAACACAAAGGCAAGTAGCAGACCAATTGTTTAAGCATCTTGATTCATATCACCGTAACCAACATAAGTCAGCAGCTGAAAAAAACGGTTTACCGTCTATTCAGCTGCTGAGTAAATTTGTTTCATTAAAAGGAGGACTAACATGAACACGAACACCGCAAAACGCAATCAGAAGAATACTCGATTTTGGGTAATCATCATCGCTGTCGTACTTGTTGCAGCCGTAATTGGCGGAGGGACTGGTTATTATTTCTGGGCTAAAAACCGTGATGAAAAAGCTGCACAAGCGACAGTCGCTGCTTACGTTGCTGCTGTAGAAAAGCAAGACTATTCGGCAGTGAGTCAAATGGTTTCAGAATCTTCTCTAAAAGACATCAATTACACTAAAGAAGCTATGGTAGAACGTTACGAAACGGTCTATGGAGGAGTCGGAGCAGCGAATTTGACGGTAAAAGACTTGAAAGTAGCTTTAAATGATGCCAAAGACCAGTATGCTATTTCTTATACGGTTCAAATGGAAACGTCATTGGGACAATTAGACGATCAGGATTTTGCCACGACTATGAGCAAAGTAGAGGGAGACTATCAATTAGATTGGACCACGCAATTGATTTTTCCAGATTTGGAACCCAATGACAAAATACGCTTAACAACTTCAGCTGGCGAACGAGGCGATATTTTAGCCGCAGATGGTACACCGCTTGCCACAGAAGGACAAGTATGGGAAGCCGGCATGCATCCTGTAGCTTTAGGAGAAGGCGAAGAAAAAACAGCTCAGTTGAAAAAAATCAGTGAAACATTCGATGTGCCAGTCGAACAGCTGGAAACCAGTTTGGCTGCAGAATGGGTGACCACAGATAGTTTTGTGCCGTTCAAAGTAATCAGCGACAATGACACGCCTGAACTTGCAGGAGTTCTTTACCAAGAAAAATCGATGCGGAATTACCCGCTAAATGAAGCAACAGCACACTTGATCGGCTATGTTGGCGCGGTTTCGGCAGAAGATATTGAAAAAGATCAGACCCTTCAAGAAGGCGATACGGTCGGAAAATCAGGATTGGAAGCTACTTTCGATAAACGATTGCGTGGCCAAAAAGGCGGACGAATCGTGATCAATGATGAAAGCGATACGCTGAAAAAAGTTATGCAGGAATCCGAAGTAGAGAATGGGGAAGACATCACGTTAACGCTGAATGCAGACCTCCAACAAGCGGCGTTTGATCAATTAGAGGGAGAAAGCGGCTCAGCTGTTTTTCTCGACCCAATAGATGGCAGTCTATTAGCGCTCGTGAGCACTCCTTCTTATGATGCTAACTTGATGACGGCTGGTATCAGTTCTGAAGAATACCAAGCCTATGCTGACGATCCGGCTAGTCCTTTCTTAGCCCGTTATGCAGCTGGATATGCACCTGGCTCTACCTTTAAAGTCATCACCGGCGCCATTGGTTTAGATGCTGGCATCACTATGCCAGAAAAAACACATGAAATCGATGGGCTGCAATGGCAAAAAGATTCGTCTTGGGGCGATCATTTCGTAACGCGCGTTAGTGCTACACCAGTAGTGAACTTAGAAGATGCGCTGGTTTATTCCGACAATATTTATTTTGCCCAAGAAGCATTGGAAATGGGACAGAAAACGTATGAAGCCGGCTTAGCGAAATTTATTTTTGGCGAAGAGCTGAACTTGCCGATCGCTATGAATGAAGCGCAAATATCTAATGACGGCAAATTGGCATCAGATGTTTTATTAGCAGACACTGCTTATGGACAAGGACAATTGTTAATGAATCCGATCCAACAAGCCGTTTCGTATACGCCTTTTGCAAATGAAGGAAAACTGGTTTACCCTAAATTAACGGCTGATCAATCAACGGCCGAACCTAAAGAAGCGATAACCGCTGAAGCTGCTCAAATCATTAAAGACGATTTGATCCAAGTAGTGGAAAATGCGAATGGAACAGCCCACAGTTTAGCTTCTATCAACCAGAGCATTGCAGCTAAAACAGGTACTGCCGAAACAATAGAAGGCCAAACAGCAGAAGATGAAGCAGAGACCAATGGCTTCTTATTGACTTTTGATGCAGAAAACAGCAGCTATTTAATGGTCGCGATGATCGAAGGAAAATCCAGCGGAGACGTTACTAAAGCAATGAAACCAGTTTTAGAACAAATGGACACATTGCTTCCTTAAATATCCCTATTACAAGACGACAAGATGGGCAGATTGCTATCGGATTCAAATTATGGTATCTTTTATTAATTGAAAAACACACTATTTAGAAGGAGACAACGCTTTATGAATTCAGACCCCGACAGTCAGTCGATGTTAGGACAGATTTTACTCATAGTTGCTTTAACAGCAATCAACGCATTTTTCGCATCTGCAGAAATGGCTTTTGTATCTTTAAACCAAGGGAAAGTAAGAGAAAAAGCCGCACAAGGCGACAAAAAATCCATTAATATTTTGAATCTGCTATCTGATTCGGATAATTTTTTAGCAACGATTCAAGTAGCCATCACGTTAGCTGGATTTATTTCAAGTGCCTCGGCCGCTACTAGTTTTGCTACTCGTTTAGAACCTTATTTAACAGCCGTACCAGGGGGAAAACAGTTAGCTGTGGTAGTCGTAACTATCATTTTGTCTTACATTACTTTGGTATTTGGCGAGTTGTATCCTAAACAAATCGCTTTGCAAAAAGCGGAAGAAGTAGCAGGCTTTACTGCTGGTACGATTCGAGTCGTTCAAGTAATTGCGACCCCTTTTGTAAAGCTGCTTTCATTATCGACTAATTTATTGAAAAAAATAACACCGATCGATTTCTCGAAAAAAGAAGAAAAAATGACTCGTGACGAATTCCGTTCGTATTTGGAAAACAGTCAAAAAGAAGGAGCCATTGATATTGAACAATTTTCGATGTTAAAAGGTGTTTTGTCGATGGATACAAAAATGGCTAGAGAGATCATGGTGCCTCGAACAGATACGTATATGATCGACTATGAGGATGGGAATGAACGAAACATCCCTTTACTATTGGATTGCACATATTCGCGTGTGCCCGTTTATAAATCAGATAAAGACAATATCATTGGAATCATCCATGTAAAGAACCTATTGAAAGCTTCCAGACATACAGCATTAGCTGAGATCGACCTCAAAGAGTTGTTGAATCCTCCGCTCTATGTGCCGGAAACGATTTTTATGGATGATCTGCTGTATGAATTAAAACGGACGCGCAATCAAATGGCGATTTTGAATGATGAGTATGGCGGTGTAGTCGGAGTGGCTACGCTTGAAGACTTATTGGAAGAAATCGTTGGCGATATTGATGATGAATACGATGAAACCTATAATATGATTGAACAGCTCACCGAAGATCGTTACTTGGTGGACGGTTCTACACCTCTTTCAAAATTCAACGAGTTTTTTGAAACAGAAATCGAATCCAATGACGTAGACTCGATTGCCGGCTTTTTCATTATGGAATACGGCAGTATCCCTAACGTAGCAGAAAAAGCAGTGGTTAATTATGCAGATTATATTTTTACTTCAAATCAAATTGAAGGTTCCAGATTGGTGAACCTTTTCGTTGAACGGATCAATAAAGACGAAACCATCGAAGCTTAAATTTAAAATGATCTGGCAAAAAAAACTGATACAGTTCTTTTTTGCCAGATTTTTTAGATTCTATCATTTTTTAGTACTTTTCAGAAGAAATAAAGAATTAGAACGTTCCGATTCTATTATAGGGTTTTGCGTACCTTAAGTCGAGTCTTACCGTGCAGTTAAGGCCCGCATTCTGGTTTTGCGTACCTTAAGCTCAGTCTCATTGTACAGTTAAGGTCCGTATCCTAGTTTTGCGTACCTTAAGACTGCTTTTCCATCCTTCATATGGCACACAACCGTGTTTAGTACTAACCTGATCGGACCTTTTCGGCCGCAGCCGAAAAGACCCTTTTTAAAAGATGCTCATCTATAGATAGGATCAGTTTATTCGTTTTTAACGCAATCCTAGTAAATAAAATGAATATATTCTATGATCTTGAATTTTTTTGCTAAAAGCGAACATTGCATCATTTAATAATATTAAAGTTCATGTTACTTAAGAATTAGATTAGAATTCGATGAAGATGATTGACGATTTCAAAGGAAAAGCGTATATTCTTAATTACAACAACTTATATAATGCCAAAATATGGTTGGCAAGTTTCTACCCAGTACCGTAAATGCTGGACTATAAGTAGGGAAAACAAACAATTTGAATGTCTTTTATTCAATGGTCTTTTTTTCTTTGCTTAGGAACGGATAAGCGAAGAAAAAAGACCATTTTTCTTTTGCTGTGAAGTTCCGAGAAAATATAAAGAATGCTGAAAAAGGAAGGTTGGATAAAATGAAATTATTGGAAGAACGTATTTTAAAAGATGGAACTGTCTTAGGAAAAGATGTATTAAAAGTAGACAACTTTTTAAACCACCAAATCGATCCGGTATTGATGCAAGAACTGGGCAATGCTTTTGCTGATTATTTTGCAGATCGAAACATCACCAAAATTTTAACGGTGGAAACATCTGGAATTGCTCCAGCCGTTTTTGCTGGTCTGGCTTTAGGAGTGCCGGTCGTTTTTGCGCGTAAGCACAAAAGTTTGACACTGACAGACAATTTATATTGTGCCAGCGTTTATTCTTTTACTAAAAACACAACAAATGAAATTGCGATTTCAAAAAACTTTTTATCTTCTGAAGACCACGTTCTTTTGATCGATGATTTCTTAGCTAATGGGCAAGCAGCTACAGGCTTGATCGATATTTGCCAACAAGCCGAAGCTTCGATCGCCGGTATCGGCATCGTGATTGAAAAATCTTTCCAAAGAGGGCGTCAAGAACTCGAAGCTCAAGGATTTGATATTCTTTCTTTAGCACGAATACGTGCTTTTGAAAATGGAATTGTTCAATTTGTCGAAGAAGAGGGGAGCCGTTAAGATGTTAACAAATGGGAAAGCCGCAGCTTTAGGCTTACAGCATGTATTGGCAATGTATGCAGGTGCCGTTTTAGTGCCGCTGTTGATTGGTGGAGCTCTAGGATTCAACTCTGAACAAATGACGTATTTGGTTTCAATTGATATCTTTATGTGTGGTGTGGCTACGTTGCTGCAATTATTTGTTAACCGTTACTTTGGCATTGGCTTACCCGTTGTTTTAGGGTGTGCTATGCAAGCTGTATCGCCATTGATTTTGATAGGTTCCACTGATGGCATTGGCGCGATGTACGGCTCCATCATTGCTTCAGGAATCTTCATTCTTTTATTCGCAGGTGTCTTTTCTAAAATCAAACGCTTCTTTCCGCCAGTTGTGACAGGTACTGTCATCACGGTGATCGGGTTGACTTTGATCCCAGTTGGAATTGAAAAAATGGGCGGAGGCTCCAGATTAGCCGCTGACTTTGGGTCGATGCGTTATTTATTTTTAGCTTTTCTGACGATCGCTATCATTCTGGGAGTGCAATTGTTTGCTAAAGGCTTTATTCGCTCTTTAGCGATCATTGTCGGCTTGATCAGCGGAACAGCTGTTGCTGCTATCATGGGAATGGTCAGCCTTTCTCCTGTTGCTGCCGCTTCTTGGTTTCATGTACCGCAACCCTTTTATTTTGGAGCACCTGTTTTTGAATGGTCTTCTATTTTAACAATGATTTTGATTGCCCTAGTCAGCATGGTTGAGTCGACCGGTGTTTATTTTGCGCTAGGAGAGGTAACCGATAAAAAAATCGAAGAAGACGATTTAAAGCGCGGGTATCGTGCAGAAGGATTGGCGATCATTTTAGGCGGTATATTCAATACTTTCCCTTACACTGCTTTTTCACAGAACGTCGGCTTAGTGCAAATGTCAGGAATCCGGACACGTAAACCGATTTACTATGCGGCTGGTTTTTTGATGGTACTCGGGTTGGTACCTAAAATCGGCGCTTTCGCTACCATTATTCCTGAGCCTGTGTTAGGAGGCGCCATGATGGTTCTTTTCGGAATGGTAGCCACTCAAGGAATGAAAATGTTAGGCCGTGTTGATTTAAACCAAGATGGAAACTTGATGATCGTAGCTGTCTCGCTTGGTCTAGGATTAGGCGTTACGGTTATACCAGAATTGTTTTCCGCTCTGCCGGCAGCAGTTCAAACCTTTACTGGAAACGGAGTGGTGGTTGCCAGTCTCACAGCCATTATCTTAAATATTGTTGTTCACCGCGGACATGAAGAAACTGTCGCTGAACTTCAAAAAGCTCCAACGAAAACGAATGTGCAAGAAGCTCTCTAAACGAGTTTAAGCGGAAGAAGCCAGGACCGGTTCATGAAATGGTCCTGGCTTTTTTTGTTTAATCAACAGTCAGAATATTGAGCAAGGTTTTTCTTGCTATTTGCATAAAGTTTGTTAGGCTTATAGGGAAATAAATTATTCACTACACTCAACACTGAAGGGGTCTTTTTATAAATGGAAACGAATATAGGGTTTTTAGCGTTAATTTTTGTCATCAATTTAGCTTATGTTGCACTGAACACGATTCGTTTTATGTTGACTATGAAGGGGTATCGACTGGTGGCTCCGCTTGTTTCGATGGTTGAGATCACGATTTATGTGGTGGGTCTAGGCTTAGTGCTTGATCGTTTGGACAACTTTTGGAATATTGCTGCTTACGCTATAGGATATGGCGTAGGAATCGCGGTCGGAATTCGAATCGAAGAATACTTAGCACTCGGCTACATTATGGTGACGGCAATTGTACCGGATATCAAAAGCGATATTCCTGAAAAATTGCGTCATCTTGGATATGGAGTCACCACAAGTTTTGCTTTTGGCCGAGAAGGCGACCGGTTAGTCTTAGAGATTTTGACCACTCGGAAATCAGAACGCAAATTATACAAACAAATCAATGAAATCGAACCAAAGACATTTGTTATTTCGTATGAACCGAAGTACATCAATGGCGGATTTTGGACCAAAAAAGTAAAAAAACGAAAAATTGCTTTAAAAAAATGGAGCGAAGCACAAAACACAGCAGAAAGCGAAAAAGAATAGGAAGGCTGGACCATGACAGATACCGCATTTACTGCTAAACTAGAATGAAGAAGAGAAAAAATAAATCGTATTAGAAAGTAGTGATGATCTTGCCTCATTTAATCGTTCCTGGAAAAACTATCGGTATTATTGGCGGCGGACAATTAGGCCGCATGATGACTCTGGCAGCCAAGCAGCTGGGGTATCGCGTCGGTGTGCTAGATCCTGAAGCGGATTGTCCGACAGCACAAGTAGCGGATTGGCAAATTGTCGCCAAGTACGATGATCAAGAAGCACTGATGGATTTAGCCATGAAGTGTGATGTCTTAACTTATGAGTTTGAAAACGTAGATGCAGATATGATCGATAATATAGAAAAAACAGTCTCAGTCCCTCAAGGCAGCGAACTGTTATCGATCACTCAAGATCGTTTATTAGAAAAAGCTTACTTAGAAATGAACAACATTAATTTAGCTCCTTATGCTACGATCATCAGTTTGCAAGATATCGAAGAAGCCGTTGCTTCGATCGGTTTTCCATGCGTCTTGAAATCGATCCGCGGCAGTTCTGAAGGAAAAGGCCAGTACGTTCTTTATAGCGAAGACAATATAGCAGAATGCGAAGAGCTATTGAGATTTGGAACCTGTGTCTTAGAGGCTTGGATTCCTTTTGAACGAGAATTGTCGGTCATGATCATCCGAAACGAAGCGGGAGAAGTAGCTACATTTCCAGTAACTGAAAACATTTACCGCCGAAATATCTTGCATCAAAGTATCGTACCGGCCCGCATTCAAGATGAAGTAGCGGAAGAAGCCGTTCGGATCGCTGCAACGATTGCTGAGAGCCTGAATTTAGTGGGTTCATTAGGAGTGGAATTGTTTTTGACTTCGTCAGGAGCACTATACGTCAATGAGCTAGTGCCTAGACCGAACAATGCAGGACTCTACAGCATTGAAGCTTGTTCTATATCGCAATTCGAAGCTCATATCCGAACCATTTGCGGATGGCCTTTGCCAGAAATTGAATTGCATTCTAAAGCAGTGATAACCAATATTTTAGGTGAACACTTAGAAGGTGCAAAATTGCAGATTCAACTAAAACCTGATTGGCATTTTCATTATTATGGTAAAAAAGGAACCGTTAAGGGCCAAAAAATGGGACATATCACAGTTTTGACGGATGATATTGAAAAAACTTTAGCCACTATCAATGATACCGGCGTATGGGGATAGAAAGAGGGAAAAGAGCATGATCGAACGGTATACGAGACCTGAAATGGGAAAACTATGGACAGATGAAAATCGTTACAACACCTGGTTAGAAGTCGAGATTTTAGCTGCCGAAGCGTGGGCTGAGTTAGGCGAGATCCCAAAAGAAGAAGCAAAGAAAATTCGTGACCATGCAAGCTTTGATACCAAACGTATTTTAGAAATCGAAGCAGAAACGAGACACGATGTCGTAGCGTTTACGCGGGCTGTCTCTGAATCTCTGGGCGAAGAACGCAAATGGGTCCACTATGGATTGACCAGTACCGATGTTGTTGATACGGCATATGGGTATCAATTAAAACAAGTCAATGAAGTGCTGCGGCGGGATTTAACGAACTTTTTGGATATTCTGGGGGAAAAAGCTAAAGCTTACAAGTACACGGTAATGATGGGAAGAACGCATGGTGTACATGCTGAGCCGACCACATTTGGGCTCAAACTAGCTCTTTGGTATTCAGAAATGAAACGCAACATCGAACGTTTTGAACATGCGGCTGAAGGAATTGAAGCCGGGAAAATCAGTGGAGCGGTTGGAACGTTCGCCAACATACCGCCTTTTGTCGAAAAATACGTTTGTGAACAATTAGGAATTCGACCGCAGGAGATCTCAACCCAAATCTTGCCGCGCGATTTACATGCTGAATACGTCGCGACTCTGGCTTTGATTGCCACAAGCATTGAAAAATTTGCGACTGAGATCCGCAGCCTGCAAAAATCAGAAACTCGGGAAGTCGAAGAGTATTTTGCAAAAGGTCAAAAAGGCTCTTCAGCTATGCCGCACAAACGCAATCCCATTGGCTCGGAAAATGTGACCGGACTAGCACGGGTGATTCGCGGGCACATGCTGACAGCGTATGACAATGTCGTCTTATGGCACGAACGCGATATTTCGCATTCTTCAGCTGAACGAATCATTTTGCCGGACACAACGATTTTATTGGATTACATCTTGAATCGTTTTGGTCAGTTGATTCAGAATCTAACGGTGTTTCCTGAAAATATGAGACGCAATATGGATGCGACTTACGGCTTGATCTACAGCCAACGTGTGCTGTTGAAACTGATCGATAAAGGATTGAGCCGTGAACAAGCGTATGACTTGGTGCAGCCTAAAACCGCTGTTTCATGGGAAAGCCATATCCCGTTTCGTGATTTGTTAGAAGGCGACAGCGAAATCATGTCTAAATTAACGTTGGAAGATTTAGACGATGCATTCGATTACCGCTACCATTTAAAAAACGTGGATGAATTATTTGAACGAGTAGGACTTTAAAAAAATGCAACCGATGGCGTAGGGACCCACCCATAAGGGAACCTATGCCATTTTCTTCTATCAAAAATCAAGGGGGCTTTAAGGATGGGGAAAGCAAAATTAAAAGTGATAGCAGCCATGCTGATATTTGGAACAATCAGTTTATTCGTTAAAAATATCGCATTGGCATCGAGTGAAATAGCCTTGTATCGGGGGATACTGGGAAGTTTATTTTTATTGATGGTTTTGCTGATCAAGCGAGACAAAGTACCTTGGCCGCGTTTAAAGGAAAACAGAGTTCCGTTGCTGCTTTCTGGAGCAGCTATTGGTTTTAATTGGATATTGTTGTTTGAAGCGTATAAATACACTACCGTTTCCAACGCTACTTTAAGCTATTATTTCGCGCCGGTATTCGTTATGCTGGCTTCGCCTTTTATCTTCAAAGAAAAACTGACCGCAGTAAGAGTCGGCTGTATCCTGCTGGCTATGGTTGGGATGTATTTGATCGTCGGCAGAGGCACGGTAGGCGGAGAAGGGTTCAAGCATCCGCTTGGTATTTTGTATGGCATCGGAGCAGCGGCTTTTTATGCCTGTGTAGTGATTCTGAACAAGTTTTTGAAAGGTCTATCCGGCTTGGAAAGTACGATGTTCCAATTAATGATCGCTTCTTTAGTTTTAGCACCGTACATATTTATAACCGAAGGCTTTGATGTACTGGCTATTCCAAAAGTTTCTTTGCCCTATCTTTTGGTTTTAGGAGTCGTCCATACTGGTGTAGCTTATGTATTGTATTTTTCAGCCATGCAAGAACTGAAAAGCCAGACGATTGCAACGTTAAGCTATATTGATCCAATTTCAGCTGTCTTGGTTTCAGCATTATTCTTAAATGAAAACCTAACTCCTATTCAGCTGATTGGCGGGATCTTTATTTTAGGGTCTACTTTTATCAGTGAAAGCGGTCTGTTAGAACGAGACGGCATTAAAGTAAACCGTAAAGTAAAAAGCGAATGAGTCTAATAAGCATCCATTGAAAAATGGATTTCTTTTTTTTATTTTCAATCGATTGTTAGAAAACATAGTTTGGTAATAAAGACAAAAAAATTGAATTAGGCGTTTAAAACAAAAGTAAATATCGGTTAAAACGAACTATTGTTAGTTAGTAAAGTAAATATGTTCGTTTTTAGGGTTGACAGAAAGACAACTACTTGATAGAATAAGAGCGTATTGATAGGGGAGTAAACGGAACAAAGTCCGTAATTTCAACTTCAGCGACGTTTTGGATTTTGGGAAGTTCGAGGCGGGGTTAAGCAGGTTCAAACTTGAAGAAGGCTTGCAAAGAATCTATAATCAAATAGAGCCAAAAAAGTTCAAAAATGTGAACAAAAGGTCTTAATGAAAAAAAGTGGGTGAAAAAATGCCGAAACCAAAAAATTTAGAGGAAACAGCGTATCGTTACATAAAAAACCAAATCCATGCAAGACAATGGCTGCCGCAAACACATATTACCGAACAAAAATTATCCAAAGAATTAGCCATCAGCCGTACGCCTGTCCGGTATGCTTTTCAACGCTTGCAAGCAGAGGGGTATTTAGAGATCGAGCCGCATAAAGGCGCACGGATCAAAGAACAACCAATCGATTCACGGGGCATCCAAGAACGGTTAGAATTTATTGAATTGTTTTTAGTAAATTATTTTCATTATTTACAAATCAAAGAACTAAGTATCCAAAATAACGGAATCGAAGAAATCTTAGCTGAGTTGTTGGCTGTTGCAGATGGGACGGAAAAAGAGTACATAAAACAAGAAACCCGCTTTATCCATCAATTGCTGACGTTGAGCAAAAATCGATTCTCTGCATCGCTTGTGATGGACACCATCCGAGAATTGCAGCTGCAAGAAGACCATGATTACCGGGATTTAATGTACAAAAACCGAGAAGTTAAAAATAGACTATACCAAAAGATCGTGCTTTATTTAACAGCAGGAGAGTACGCATTAGCTAGAAAAGAAACACGGATCCTAATCAATCAATTAACGTTAAGTGTTATTCACGGCATGCAATAAACCAAGCGACTATCAGATGAAAAGAGGCTATTAAACAATGAAGAAAAAAGTTTATTTAAATCATGACGGCGGAGTAGACGATTTGGTATCGCTCTTCTTGCTTTTGCAAATGAAAGAGGTTGAGTTGATCGGTGTAGGCGTTATACCGGCAGATTGCTATTTAGAACCGGCTGTCTCAGCTAGCCGAAAAATCATCGACCGCTTTGGACACGGCGTCGCTATCGAAGTGGCGTCATCCAATTCACGCGGGAAAAATCCTTTTCCAAAAGAGTGGCGGATGCACGCATTTACCGTAGACGCTTTGCCGCTTTTAAACGAATTTGGTCCAGCAAAAACCAAAGAAGCGTCGCTTCCAGCACATGAACACCTGATTGAAACATTGCGTTCAAGTGAGGAACTTGTGACCTTAGTGTTTATTGGCCCATTAACCGATTTAGCACGAGCATTGGAATTGGCGCCAGATATCGAAGGGAAAATCGAAAAACTAGCTTGGATGGGCGGCACATTCTTAGACAAAGGCAACGTTGAGGAACCTGAGCACGATGGAACAGCGGAATGGAACGCTTTTTGGGATCCCGAAGCTGCTAAGACGGTTTGGGACAGCAACATTGAAATCGATTTGGTAGCTTTAGAAAGCACAAATATGGTGCCGTTGACAATTGACACGCGGGAAACGTGGGCGCGTCAAAGAACCAATATTGGAGTCGATTTTTTAGGACAAAGCTATGCCATTGTGCCGCCGTTAGTCCATGTTCATACCAATTCAACTTATTTCTTGTGGGACGTATTGACCACTGCTACTGTTGGAAAAGCGGATTTGGTCAAGCACAAAGTTGTCAAATCAATCGTTCATTCATCTGGTGTCAGCCAAGGAAAAACAGAAGAATCTGAACACGGACGTCCGGTCAATCTGGTTTATGAAGTCGATCGTAATGCCTTTTTCGATTACATCACCGATTTAGCTAAACAGCACTAAATGAGTATTATTAAAAGAATGAGTTTAAGAGTGATAGTGATAGCGTAAAAGGTACGCAAAGTTACATTTAAAACATTCATGTATCTTTTATAAGAATAGAGGAAAATAAAAAATGCAGTATAAAAAAAGCATAATTGTGCTCTTATTAGTGAGTGTTTTTGTCTTGACAGCTTGTCAGTCAACAGCGGTAAATAAAGGACAAATTAAAGAAAAAGAAACAGTAACGGAAACTAAAGAAGTAAAAAAGACATCTGAAATTAAAAAAGAAGAAGTAAAAAAAGATGAAGCGAAAGAGACAGGAGAAAAATTAGAGGAACGTATTTCTAATATGTCAATTGAAGAAAAAGTAGGACAACTATTTTTAGTACGTGTTCCTGATGTGCAAGAAATTGAAGATGTTTCAAAATATAAACTAGGTGGGTATATATTATTTGGTAAAGACTTTACTGGACAAAACCAAGAGAGTGTTACAAAAACGCTTAAGGGTTATCAAGAAGTTGCAAAAATCCCATTACTAATTGGAGTAGATCAGGAAGGCGGAACGGTTTCTCGTTTAAGTACAGAAGGATTTATAGATAGAAAATTCCCTTCTCCGCAAGAAGCTTTTAACTTGGGTGGAATATCAGCAGTTATCAAGGAAACAAATGAAGTGTCGCAATTATTGCTGTCTATGGGAATCAATTTGAATTTTGCGCCTGTGGCAGATGTTGCAACGAGTGAGACCAGTTTTATTGCTGATCGTACGCTTGGACAAGACTCAAAGGTGACGGCAGATTATATTAAGCAAGTAACAGAAACAATGAACAAAAATAACATTGGATCTGTATTGAAACACTTTCCGGGTTATGGGGATGTAGAAGATACACATGTGGGAATTGCATATGACAATCGCCCATCTGAAACATTCGAAAAAAATGATTTTATTCCATTTGAAGCGGGAATAAGAGCAGGAGCTTCAATGGTGTTGGTGTCTCATAATATTGTTAAGAGCATTGATCCGGAACATCCAGCTTCACTATCACCAAAGGTTATTGCAATTTTAAGAGAACAATTGGACTATAAAGGAATTATTATTACAGATGACCTAGATATGGGCGGTATACAAGATTTTATTGATTCTGATGCAGCTGCAGTAAAAGCAATTGTTGCTGGAAATGACATCGTTGTTACTTCCCAATATCAAACACAAATACCAGCCGTTGTAAATGCTGTCTCCAATGGAACTATATCTGTGGAAAGATTGGATGAGTCGTTGATGCGTGTGCTGGAATTAAAACAAAAGCTATCTTTGTTGGACTAACCATTTCAATTTTAATAATGAAAAAAGCAGGACCTAGTCAATCGTGGCTCGTCAGGAAAGTAGCTAATGGTTGTAGGATGTTCCATCCATACAGAAGGTTAAATAGAGTAGCGCCAGTAAACCTTGTGCAAATTTAGCAGAAAAGCATTGTGAGTGAAGCTCAAGAGTGGACATGAGTGTGTTTTTCCCTTTCTTACACAAAAAAATAAACCCGCAGATCTGCATTTTTATGCAAGTCTACGGGTTTTTAATTTTAAAGTGGAGGCTTATTTCCTAGTTCGTTTGTACCCCATGATTCTTAAATGAATGATTTAGATTAATAATCTTCTACGGACACATTATCTGCTCCACCATCATTGACAAGTTTTAAATCTCCGTCTTCATCTTGAAATAGAGTAACTTTTGAATAATGGAGGGTTTGGTAGACTGTATCTTTTTCGTAATCGCTATAATTAGTTGTATAGTCAACAGAGTAAGAAATTTCGTACGTGTTTTCCGCTGTCATTACAAGGCTATCGATAGTGTCAAAGCTAACCGTTTGATATAAAGAATCTTTTGCTTTGTAAGTTTTAACATAGTCGGCAAAATCTTGATACATTGCGCTACTGGTTCCGTCTTTAAAGAATTCTGAAAAACTGACCTTATCAAAAGACTGAGTTTCTTCACTATAGCGCATTTCATAGCTCATTGAAAGATAAAAATCATTCATAAAAGATTCGGCTTCATCAGAAGTTAAAATATCAAAGTCAAGGTTGCGAATGTTTATTGAATCATCGCTATAGTCAAAGTAATGAGCTAGCAAGACTTCTTCAGTAGTGAGTACTTCGTCGCCGACTGGATATTTTATTTGTAACCTCATCCCGTCATTATAAGCTAACTCATCAATATTAAATTCACTAGCTTTATCAATATCGCCAATTTTTTCACCATCAATATAAACTTCTCCTGAATTTACATTTGTGGACAAGTGTAAACCTACTACCTGGATATCAAGTGAAACTAAGTTATCTAAGTCTTCATTATATAAAGAAAGGTCTTTTGTCTGTTTGATAGAAACTGGCTTTTTATTGATTGTAGCAGCACCTTCGAATTCATATTCCCCAGGTACTAAAGGTCCGATTTCCATGTTAGTGTCTGCTTCAGCTTTTTCGATGATGACTTCTGAATTCATTTTAATAACTGCATCATCTTGATTGGTAGTTATGTCAACATAAAGAGGCACCAAGTTAAATTCATATTTATCAAAAAACAAGAAATATGAACCTTTTTTTTCTACTATGATATCCGCAGATTGATTTGAAGTTTTCAACTCATTTGCGACAGTAGATATGTATTTTTTGTGAGATTTTAGATACTCGACATATGGCACTATATTATCTTCTGTTATTTTGAAGTTTGGTTCAGCACTTGAAACGGCATTCTGGATAGGTTTTACTTTTTCAGTTGAGAGAGCGGCAATAAAGCGATCTATTTGGTTCTCTTTACTATAATAATTCTTCCCGAATGAAAATGTTGCCGCAAAAAGAATAACAAGAAGGCATCCAGTAAGTATAAGGATTTTATTCTTTTTTGTTAAGGGTTTTGAGTAATGAGGTTCATTTGTATTGAAAGTATTTTCTGTAGATGTATTAGTATCAGAAGGTTCTTCTTGGTTTAATGGCTGCACTTCAGGATTTAAAGGAGTTCCGCATTCCTCACAAAAAGAGGCGTTTTCTTCATTAATATGTTGGCAATTCATACATTTATTCATTTTATAGCTCCTATTTTTTTATTTTTTACAATATGTTATTTAATTATACTATATAACTTGTGTTTTTCATATGTTTATCAAAAAAGCTTAAATATAAATCAGCTTCTAATCGCTTTGCAACTCTACAGGCCGTTACTGTTAGAAAGCAATTAGCAGTAATATAACAGAAAAGCAGTAGTGAATTTCTTAATAAATATAGACTTCTTATTTTTATGTGCTAAAATTACAGTAGATATTTTTATATCAAAAAAATAATTGGAGGAAATAAAATGAAAATTTGTTCGAATTGCGGCTCTGAAATTAAAGAAGATGCGAAATTTTGTACAGAGTGCGGCAGTTTAGCCGAGAAGCAAGAAAAAAAGGATGTACATACTCAGCAACAACAAGCACCACAGCAAGCATCACAGCACTATACCGCACAAGGACAAAATGAAGCTCCTGAACCTCAGGCAGTACAAATGAACATTAATCAAGAAAAGGTAAACAAATTAACGCAAAATTATTTTAGTTATTTTAAAAGAACGGTAAAAAATCCATCATTAAGTTTTACAGAAGTAAATCCTGTTAATGGATATATTCAATTTGGTTTATTATCTCTTCTTTTTTCTATTATGATGATTTTCTTAGCCAATTGGTATAGCTATAGTTCAGTTGGTTTTATTGATTTTATCCGTTCGTTTGCAATTCAATGTGCAGTGTATTTGATTATGGTTGGAGTGACTTATTTCTTGAAAAAAGTCGTATATAAAACCAATGAATCATTTGGAGTGGTTACCACTCAACTAGGAGGATTATTTTCAGCAGCTGTTCTTTTGCAATTGATCATGTTAATTTTTAGTGTTTTGTCTCCAGGCGGTTCAGTAACGCTGATAGCAACCTTATCTTTATTAACCTTACTTATCTCATTTATCGCATTTAATATTTATTTATTTCAAAGTACCTCAAATTCAAAACTAGACAAATTTTATATTGCTTTGATTGGTAATCTATTAATAGTATTTATTTATATAGCTATCATTCGTTTCGGAGTTACTACATTTATGGAAAATTATGAATACATTTTTAATAGTGTTCTTTAAAAGTCTTCTTTTTATAGAAAAGATTGAATGATAAAGGCAGGTGCGTAATGGAGGAGAAAAAAACTTTTTGTACACGTTGTGGCAAACAAGTTGAAGCAGCAGAAAAATTTTGTTCCGATTGTGGAAATGTGGTCAATAAAAAAAGAACAAGTGGAGTGCCTTTAAACGAAGAAACGGTGACTAAGGGAGATACAAGCACTAATCAATATTCAGGTTATAAAAAAAGAAAACCTAATAATCTCATCCTTTTAGTTGGCGCAGCAGTCATAGCCATTGCGTTATACCTAGTATTTTTTAATACGGAATTTAGAGAGATATCTGGAAATTGGATTCCTTCAGATTTCGATAATGAAGAAAGCGTAAATATAGCAATTGAAAAAAATGGTAAAGCTAAGATAACCGTATCTTATATAGACGGGGATAGTCCTTTAAATAATGGGGAAATATCTATAGATATTCAGTTAGAAAAGTTATCAAAAGAGGCTTCAATATATAGAGTAAACGATATCCAAAGTGTCCAGTTTGCAATGGATAATACTCTATATGAATTATTTGAAAGCGAAGTATTGAAAGCTTTTGATGATGAAGGAGTCAGTGACATAGAAACTAAGAAAAGCGGTAAAAAAATGATCGTAACTTTTAATTCTCCAAGAGAATGGTTGAATTACACTGGTGAAGATTTTGATTTTGTAATAAATGCCATTAATGAAAATACGCTGGTCATAGATGACGAATACTTTTATAGACAATAGATTCGCTAGATAATAGAAGTTAGAGTGTATTATTAAGCATCATTCAAATGAAATAAAACTCATTAAAAACATGAACAGAAATGTTCATGTTTTTTTGTCTTGAATGGCTCTAAATTTTTTACTGAACAATCTTTCAGTAAGGTTCTCGATTTCGCTAAATCTATGGTAAAATGGCAAATGAAAACTTATACAAAAGTTTAAACCTATTTGATAGAATAGGAAGAGTAAAAAGCAGAAGGAATAGTTATTAACTGGTTTGATATAAAGAGAGGATGTACACATTTTGGTATTACGAAAAAATTTATTAGATGGCATGAATCCGGGACAAAAAGAAGCCGTGGCTCATACAGAAGGTCCTCTTTTAATTATGGCAGGAGCCGGCAGTGGGAAGACGCGTGTGTTAACGCATCGCATTGCTTATTTGATTGAAGAAAAAGGCGTGAATCCTTGGAATATTTTAGCAATTACATTTACTAATAAAGCAGCAAAAGAAATGAAAGAACGGGTGGGGCGTCTATTAGAAGGCGGAAACGATGTCTGGGTTTCAACTTTCCACTCGATGTGTGTTCGGATGCTGCGTCGAGATGTCGACCGAATCGGGTACAATCGAGCTTTTACGATCAGTGACCCTGGCGACCAGCAAACACTGATGAAGCGTATTTTAAAAGAACGCGATATCGATCCGAAAAAATACAATCCACGGGCGATCTTATCTGAAATCAGCAATGCTAAAAATGAACTGATGACGGCTGAAGATTACCGTAAAATAGCGAACAGTTTTTTTGAAAAAATGGTGGCTGATTGCTACGACGATTACCAAAAAGAATTGCGTCGTAATCAATCGGTCGATTTTGATGATTTGATCATGCTGACGATTCGCTTATTTGAAGAAAGTCCTGAGACATTGGATTATTATCAAAATAAATTCCACTACATTCATGTGGATGAGTACCAAGATACCAATACAGCTCAATACACGTTGGTCAATATGATGGCGAAACGCTTCAAAAACCTTTGTGTCGTTGGAGATGCAGACCAAAGTATTTACGGTTGGCGCGGTGCCAATATGAACAATATTTTAGATTTTGAAAAAGACTATCCAGATACTAAATTGGTGATGTTGGAACAAAATTATCGTTCCACGAAGTTTATTTTGAAAGCAGCCAATGACGTGATTGCCAATAACACTAAACGCAAAGTAAAAAAATTATGGACCGATAACGATGATGGCGAAAAGCTGACGTATTACCGGGGGCAATCAGAAGGCGATGAATCCCGCTACGTTGTTGCTAAAATGCTGGAAGAAATGAAAGAAAATAATTACAATTACGGGGATTTTGCCGTATTGTACCGAACCAATGCCCAATCACGGGTAATTGAAGAAAGTCTATTGAAATCCAATATTCCGTATAAAATGGTCGGCGGACATAAGTTCTACGACCGTAAAGAGATTCGTGATGTCTTAGCTTACTTGCGGTTGATCGCCAATCCTGAAGACAACATGAGTTTTGAACGGACCGTCAATACACCTAAACGAGGCATTGGTCCAGGAACGATTGAGAAGTTGAGAACTTTTGCGAACCAATACGAATGGTCTTTACTGGAAACGGCGTTGAATGTTTCGATCACTTCGATCACAGGTAAAGCGGCTAAAGAACTAGAGGGTTTTGCTTTCATGCTGCGCGACTTGCGTAAGATGCAAGAATACCTGCCCGTTACGAAATTAGTCGAAGAAGTCCTAGAACGCAGCGGCTATTTGAAATCGCTGGAAATGGAACGTACCTTAGAATCTGAAACTCGAGTAGAGAACATCAAGGAATTCTTGACGGTTACTCAACAATTTGAAAAAGACAGCAGTGAAGATAAAAGCTTGCTGACTTTCTTGACCGACTTAGCATTGATTTCTGATTTGGATAACATTGAAGAAGAGCCGCAAAGCGAAGTCACTTTGATGACTTTGCACGCTGCTAAAGGATTGGAATTCCCAGTGGTTTTCCTGATTGGCTTGGAAGAAGGTATTTTCCCGTTGTCGCGTTCGATGATGGAAGAAGACGATTTGGAAGAAGAACGGCGCTTAGCTTATGTGGGGATCACACGTGCAGAGCAAAAATTGTACATCACCAATGCTTATTCACGAGTATTGTATGGTCGTGTCCAAAGCAACCAAGCTTCACGCTTTATTAGAGAAATCACGGATGAAGTGATGGAGTCCGGCAATATACAATCAGCAGGTACAGGTTCATTTAACCGTCCAGCAACGGCTAATACTCCGTTTCGCAGCAATCAAGCGGCACGTGCAAACAGCACGCCTTATCAAGCGCCTGTCAATAACAAGACCGAAAGCGGCGCGGATAAATTAGGCTGGTCTGTCGGCGATAAAGCCGTGCATAAAAAATGGGGAGTTGGAACGGTAGTGAAAGTTACCGGAGATGCCAATAACCTTCAATTGGATATTGCTTTTAAAGAACAAGGCATCAAGCGGTTGTTAGCCGCCTTTGCACCGATCGAGAAAGCAACACCTTAAGTAGAAAGGGGCTTGTCAGATGACAACACAACATACTTTTGAAGAAGCTAAAATTCGCGTCAGCGAACTAAGAGACCTATTAGATAAATACAGTTACCAGTATTATGTCCAGGACAACCCAACCATCAGTGATGCAGATTACGACAAACTGTATCATGAACTGGTTGAATGGGAAGAGGAATTTCCCGACATCATTACAAACGATTCGCCTACTCAACGAGTAGGCGGTACGATTTTACCGGGATTTGAAAAAGTGATCCATGAGATTCCGATGCTGAGTTTAGGCAATGCGTTCAATGAAACCGATCTGCTTGAATTTGATAAACGCATCAGGAAATTGACGGACAAAAAAATCCATTACATCTGTGAATTGAAAATTGACGGGTTGGCTATCTCTTTAAAATACGAACAAGGAAAACTTGTTTTGGCAGCCACCCGCGGCAATGGAACGGTGGGGGAAAACGTTACGCAAAACATTCGTACCATCAAATCTGTGCCGCTGCGTTTAAAAAAACCGTATTCGATTGAAGTCCGCGGCGAATGTTACATGCCAAAAGCTTCTTTTGTGGCCTTAAATGAAGCCCGTGAAGAAAATGGCGAAGCTGTCTTTGCCAATCCGCGCAATGCAGCTGCAGGCGGTTTACGCAATTTAGATGCTAAAGAAACCGCTAAACGCAATCTAAACACGTTTCTGTATACTGTTGCTGATTTTGGCGAAATGTCGGCTACGAGCCAAGAAGAAGCCCTCAACCAATTGGATGAGTTAGGTATTCGGACCAATCATGAACGGCAAGTTTTCGATACGATTGAAGAAGTTTGGGAATATGTGCAGCTTTTCGATGATAAACGAGCAGCTTTACCGTATGAGATCGACGGAATCGTGATCAAAGTCAACGAATTTGACACACAAGCAGATATCGGCTTTACCGTCAAAGCACCGCGTTGGGCGATCGCTTATAAATTTCCGGCAGAAGAAGGGCATACGGTCGTGCGCAATATTGAATGGACTGTAGGACGGACAGGCGTGGTCACGCCAACGGCTATCATGGATCCTGTTCAGTTAGCCGGAACGACAGTGCAGCGCGCGAGTCTGCACAACGTTGATTTGATTCAGGAACGGGATATTCGCTTGCAGGATACCGTCGTGGTACATAAAGCTGGCGATATCATCCCAGAAGTGACCCGTGTTTTATTGGACGAAAGACCGGCTGACAGCCAGCCTTATCAGATTCCCAAACATTGCCCAGCTTGCGAGAGCGAACTGGTCCATTTAGAAGAAGAAGTGGCTTTGCGCTGCATCAATCCTAAATGCCCTGCACAAATCACAGAAGGTTTGGCTCATTTTGCTTCGCGGAATGCGATGAATATTGACGGAATGGGTCCAAAAGTGATCATTCAGCTGTTTGAAAAAAATCTGGTTCATGATGTAGCGGATTTGTACAAGTTAACGTATGACCAATTCGTGTCCTTAGATAAAATCAAAGACAAAGCCGCGACCAATTTATTAGGAGCTATTGACGCCAGTCGAGCCAATTCGCTTGAACGCTTGATTTTTGGTCTAGGCATCCGACATGTCGGGGCAAAAGCAGCTAAATTGATCGCCGAACAGTTTGAAACTATTGAAGGCATCCAGCAAGCCAAAGCAGAAGACATTATCGCGATCGAAGGCATTGGAGAAATCATTGCGGAAAGCGTTGAAACGTATTTTGCTTTGCCGGAAGTAGCTGAACTGATTGCTGAATTGCGCGAGTGCCAAGTCAATTTAACCTATCTTGGCAAGAAAAAAACAGAGGTTGCAACGATCGATTCTTATTTCAACGGGAAAACCATTGTGTTAACGGGGAAATTAACTCACTTTACGCGTGAAGAAGCCAAGGAACGCATTGAAAATCTAGGCGGAAAAGTGACCGGCAGTGTTTCCAAGAAAACGGATTTAGTCGTGGCTGGCGAAGAAGCTGGCAGTAAATTGGATAAAGCCCAAAAACTTGATGTGACCGTCTGGGATGAAGATCAGTTGTTAGCAACATTAGAAGGAGAAGAAGCATGAACAAAAAAATCATTGCATTAACAGCATCTCTTGTCTTTTTGCTCAGCGCATGCGGCAATCCGACAGGGGAAGATGGCGCTAGTACACCTGCCGAAACTCCAGGCAAGTCTGGCAAAACGACCGCTACGAGCCATCAGCTATCGACCGAATATTACAAAGCTGTTGTGACAGACGGCGGTTACCAAACGAGCCAATCACGGGGGATCACTTTAGGGTTGAATTCAAATTTCAACCTAAAAGCTTTTGAAGTGGGGTTGATGAGTTTATCGCAAGATCATTATGCGACGGATACCCATTACTTCCAAGAAGGACAGTACCTTGATTCTGCATCAGTTGCCAAATGGCTGGGCCGTGTCAGCGAAGAAAATCCGGATGGCTTAAATCCAGAAGACAATGGCAGCAAAGAACCAAACGAGCGGAATCCCTACTTTTTGGCTTCCATTTTAGAACAAGACTACATGGTCGAGACCAAAGACGGATTTGCAGTAGACGGCATCAGCATCGGGTTAGCGATGAATACCGTTGACTACTACCAAAAAGTTCAATTTGGTTCAGAATTTGAAACGAAAATCAGCCGCGAAGAGCTCCTGAAACAAGGAAAAGCAATGGCCGATAAAATTGTTCAACGTCTACGTGAAATCGAAGGCGTGGGAGATATCCCTATCGTAGTAGGTATTTTTGAACAAACAACGAAAGATGATTTATCTGGCGGATCGTATATTGCTCAAGCAACGAGTGAAAACGGCAATACCAAAGTTGGATCTTGGAGCGCTATCAATGAAACGAAAGTTATTTTCCCATTAGCTGGCGAGACCAGCAATGAGCTGACGAGTTTTGAAAACTTTAAAGCGGAAGTTGAAAACTTTTTCCCTAACTTAAGCGGTGTAACTGCTGAAGCGTATTATACCGAAAATCAACTAGTCAAAATGAAAGTGACCGTCACCACTCAATTTTATGGGGAAAGCGAAATGATTAGTTTTACTCAGCATGTAGCCGATAAAGCTGCCAGCTTCTTGCCACCCAATATTCCAATCGAAGTCACCATTGATTCCATTAACGGAACAGAAGCCTTCTTGGCTCGTAAAGCGGGAGAAACCTCTTTTTACAGTCATGTGTTCGATTAATAATAAGAGCCCTATCTTTTTTGATAGTGGTAAGTAAGATGTCTGTAAGCTATAATCTTGGAATTTTTGGAGGAACAGTGGCTGCTTGTAGCCAGGAAGAGGATCGAAAATCTGGAGACCACAAGGGCTCTAGGAAGTCCCATGGATTTTTACAAGCGAACACGTAAGTTCCGGAGGGAATTTCAACCTCTAAAAATCTCTAACGCGATTTAATAAAGAGCTGCAATAAGCAAACTCCCTTTCGTTTAACCATAGAGCCGAAGGGGAGTTTGTGGTAGAATAGGAAAAGAAGTTTGAAACAAGAATGATGGATAGAAAGAGAGTGAAGCAGAGATGATGATCAACGAAGAAAATGTTAAACACGTTGCGTTATTAGCAAAGTTAGAATTTCAAGACGAAGAAATTACCCGCTTTACCCAACAAATAGACGACATTATTAACATGGTGGAACAATTGGAAGAGTTGGACACGACAGATGTGCCTGTAACCACTCACGGCTTACAAACGTACAGCGTGATGCGGAAAGACGTTGCAGTTCCAGGAACAGATCGCGAAAAATTATTCGAGAACGTTAAATCAGCAAAAGATGGTTTAATCAAAGTTCCTGCAATGATAGACAATGGGGAGGCAGGGGCATAAGATGACACTATTAGATCATACGTTAGAAGAATTGCACCAATTATTGGTTGCTAAAGAAACAACAGCCGAAGCAATCATGAAAGCCGTTTACGCGAGAATTGCTGAAACGGAAGACAAAGTCGGCGCATTCATTACCTTGACAGAAGAAGAAGCGTTAGAACAAGCTCGTCAAATGGATGCTGAAGGCATCGACCCGGCTAATATCTTGTCTGGTTTGCCGATCGGCATCAAAGACAACATCGTTACTGAAGGAACGCTGACGACTGCTGCAAGTAAAATGCTGGAAGACTTCGTACCGATTTACGATGCAACAGTAATGGAAAAAGTGAAAAAAGCCGGCATGATCTCAGTCGGAAAATTGAACATGGACGAATTTGCTATGGGAGGAAGTACGGAAAGATCGTATTTCAAAGTAACCCATAACCCTTGGAATCTTGCTAAAGTTCCAGGCGGATCTTCAGGCGGATCAGCTGCTGCTGTAGCTGCCGGACAAGTTCCGATGACACTAGGCACCGATACAGGCGGATCGATTCGTCAACCGGCAGCTTTCAATGGAGTCGTTGGAATGAAACCGACTTACGGACGTGTGTCTCGTTTTGGTTTGATTGCCTTTGCTTCAAGTTTAGACCAAATCGGACCGCTTACTCGAAACGTTAAAGACAATGCGTTGGTCTTAAATGCGATCAGCGGCTATGATGAAAAAGACTCGATGAGCTACACGAAAGAAGTGCCTGACTTTACTGCTGGAATTGAAGATGGCGTAAAAGGCATGAAAATCGGTGTGCCAAAAGAATACTTACAAGAAGGCTTGGAAGCCGGCGTAAAAGAAGCTGTCCTTAAAGCGATTGAAACCTTTAAAGAATTAGGCGCTATTGTAGAAGAAGTAAGCTTGCCGCATTCAAAATACGGTGTACCAGCTTACTATATCATTGCTTCTTCAGAAGCTTCTTCCAATTTACAACGGTTTGACGGCATCCGTTACGGGTACCGTTCGCCAGAAGCGAAAACTCTGGAAGAAGTGTATGTGAAATCTCGTTCTGAAGGATTTGGCATGGAAGTGAAACGCCGTATGATGTTAGGGACTTTCTCTTTAAGTTCTGGCTTCTATGACGCTCACTTTAAAAAAGCCGGACAAACACGGACATTGATCCGTCAAGACTTTGAAAATGTTTTTGCAGAATACGATTTGATCTTAGGACCTACGACCACAACAACGGCTTTTGATATCGGCGGCCAAGTACATGACCCTGTAGCGATGTACCTAAGCGACATCTTAACGGTTCCAGTGAACCTGGCAGGCGTACCAGCGATTTCAATTCCTTGTGGTTTCTCTGAAGGATTGCCAGTCGGCTTGCAATTGATTGCCAACCACTTCGATGAACAAACTATTTATCAAGCGGCTTATGCTTTTGAGCAAGCAACTGAATTCCATAAAGAAAAACCAAACTTGTAGGAGGCGGGAATAAAAATGAATTTTGAAACAGTGATCGGACTTGAAGTCCACGTAGAATTAAAAACAGAATCAAAAATGTTCTCACCAGCTCCAGCACATTTTGGTGCAGAACCGAATACCAATACCAATGTGATCGACTGGGGTTACCCAGGCGTTTTACCGGTCATCAATGAACAAGCGGTGGAATTTGCGATGAAAGCAGCAATGGCTTTGAATTGTGAGATTTCAACCGATACCAAATTTGACCGTAAAAATTACTTTTACCCAGACAACCCAAAAGCGTACCAAATTTCTCAATTTGACCAACCGATTGGGCACGATGGCTGGATCGACATTGAAGTCGAAGGCAAAACCAAAAGAATCCGCATCGAACGGGTCCATTTAGAAGAAGACGCTGGGAAAAACAATCACGGCACAGACGGCTATTCTTATGTCGACTTAAACCGTCAAGGAACACCGTTGATCGAAATCGTTTCGGAAGCTGATATGCGTTCTCCAGAAGAGGCTTATGCGTATCTTGAAGCGGTCAAACAAGTGATTCAATATACCGGCGTCAGCGATGTGAAAATGGAAGAAGGTTCAATGCGTTGCGACGCGAACGTTTCATTGCGTCCAATTGGTCAAACTGCTTTTGGAACGAAAGCAGAATTGAAAAACTTGAACTCATTCAACTTTGTCCGCCGTGGTTTGGCGTTTGAAGAAACCCGTCAAGAAAAAGTATTGCTCTCAGGAGGCGTTATCGGACAAGAAACTCGTCGTTACGATGAAGCGACCGGTGAGACGATTTTGATGCGTGTTAAAGAAGGGGCTGATGACTACCGTTACTTCCCAGAGCCTGATTTGCCGAATTTGGTCATTGACGATGCTTGGATCGAACGCGTTAAAGCCAGCATTCCTGAAATGCCGCATATGCGTCGCGAGCGTTACATTACTGAACTTGGGTTATCGGATTACGATGCTATGGTAATGACAGCTACCAAAGAAATGTCTGATTTCTTTGAAGCAGCTTTAGCGAATGGAGCAGATGCAAAACAAGCTTCCAACTGGTTGATGGGCGAAGTTTCGGCTTATCTAAACAGTGAAAAGATAGAACTTCACGATACTCAGCTAACGCCGAAAAATTTAACGGGCATGATCAACTTGATTGCTGATGGAACCATCAGTTCAAAAATGGCCAAAAAAGTCTTCCAAGAATTGATCACTAAAGGCGGCGATGCACAAGAAGTCGTTGAGAAAAATGGATGGGTTCAATTAAGCGATCCAGCAAAATTGATTCCAATGGTCAATGAAGTACTTGATAATAATGCTCAGTCGATCGAAGATTTCAAAAATGGGAAAGATCGGGCTATCGGGTTCTTGGTTGGACAAATCATGAAAGCTACCAAAGGACAGGCGAATCCTGGGATCGTAAACAAACTATTGAACGAAGAGTTAGCTAAACGCTAATTCTTTGAACAGTAGTAAAGGAGTGTTTCTATGCGTGCGAGAATTATTTATAATCCTACTTCCGGGCGCGAGCTGATCAAACGGAATTTAGTTGAGATTCTTCAAATTTACGAAGAAGCTGGTTATGAAACTAGCGCTTTTGCAACAACAGCGAATCCCCATTCTGCTCATGATGAAGCAAAACGGGTTGCTGAAGCTGGCTTTGATCTGATCATAGCTGCTGGCGGGGATGGAACGATCAATGAAGTCGTGAACGGCATTGCGGGATTAAGCAATCGGCCTAAAATGGCCATCATTCCGGCTGGAACGACGAATGACTACGCACGTGCGTTGCATATTCCACGAAATAATTTGCTGGAAGCTGCTAAATTGGTCCAAAACCAGCAAACGATCAAGATGGATATTGGGAAAGCGACAATGAATGATGAAGAAACATACTTCATCAATATCGGCGGCGGCGGTCTGATGACTGAATTGACCTATGATGTTCCCTCTAGTTTGAAATCGATTTTTGGCTACTTAGCTTATTTCGCCAAAGGAGCAGAAATGCTGCCGCGGATCAAGCCGATCCCGATGCACATTGAATACGATGATGGTGTTTATGAAGGAACAGCTTCAATGTTTTTTGTGGCGGTGACGAATTCAGTCGGCGGTTTTGAACAAATCGCTCCTGATGCTCTGTTAGATGATGGAAAATTCACATTGATCATCGTGAAAACAGCTAATCAAATTGAAATCTTGCATTTGATTGCTTTGCTGTTAAACGGCGGCAAACACATTGATCATCCAAACATTCTTTATGCGAAAACCAGCAAGATCCATGCGCGACCTGCAAATGATTCGCGGATGATGATCAATTTGGACGGAGAATATGGGGGAGATGCCCCGGTAACCTTTACTAATTTGCACCAGCATATTGAAATGTTTGCAAATGTCGATGAAATTACCGGAGCCGTTACTAACCCAATCGACCATACAGAAGATGTAGAAGAAGCGTTCATCAAAGAAGTTGAAGGATTGACCAACGAGGACATCAATGAAGACGGCATTATTTCTTCAGGCAAAGAATCGGAAGAAAAACAAAAATGAAGAATAAAAAAATAATAAAGTAAACTTTGAGTTTGCTGCTCTTTTGTGTCATAATGAAGAGTAGCAAACTTTTTTAGGATACAAAGCGGACAAAGGATAAGCCGCTGCCACTCCTAAAACTCATGGCATTAGATAGATAGGATTATTTTATCCCTCATCCAGTAAACCGGTCGAGTCAGGAACACTCCCTGTTCAATATGGATGAAAGAAGTAAAGGATATCTGAAAGTATCACGCTGGCATAAGATAAGACATACAACTCAAATCCATAGACATCAACCAAAATACGCGTTAACGAATGAAGGGAGCTTTTTATTCAATGAAAGCAGATAAAACAGTACCAGTACAAAAAAATGAAAAACACACCGTAAAAATCGAGGACCTAACTCATGAAGGTATGGGCGTCGCAAAAATCAAAGGGTATCCATTGTTTATTGAAGATGCTTTACCAGGTGAAGAAATGGAAGTCAAAATTCATAAAACCGGAAAATCTTTCGGTTATGCAAAATCGATGAATCGTTTAACTTCTAGTCAAAACCGAGTGGAAATCAAAGACGCTAACTTTACTCGCGCCGGTATCACTCCATTGCAACACATGCATTACCCAGCTCAATTAGCATTTAAAAAAGAACAAGTAAAAAAAGTAATCAAACGTATCGCTAAACTGCCCGATGTTAAAATATTTGATACGATCGGAATGGCTGAGCCTTGGGGCTACCGCAACAAAGCTCAAGTTCCAGTACGTAAAGTCGGCGAAAAATTAATGACTGGTTTCTTCCGCAGAAACAGCCATGACTTGATCCCAATGGAAGACTTTTACATTCAAGATCCTAAAATCGACGAAGCGATCCTTAAAGTGCGTGATATCATGCGGACTTATAACGTCAAACCGTACAACGAAAAAGAAAATACTGGGAACTTGCGTCATATCATCGTTCGCCGTGGGTATTACACAGGTGAAATGATGATCGTTCTAGTCACTAGAACCGCTAAATTATTCCCGGTCAGCAAAATTATTCCGGATATTTTAGAAGCTTTGCCAGAAGTTGTCAGCATTGTTCAAAATGTCAATCCGACACGGACCAACACGATTTTAGGCGAAGACGCAATTGTATTGCACGGCGAAGACAAATACACGGACACATTGCTTGGGAAAACATATGAAATTTCTCACCGTTCATTCTACCAAGTGAACCCGACACAAACTGAGAAATTGTACAATGTTGTGTTAGACTATGCAGCATTGACAGGGGAAGAAACCGTGATTGATGCGTATAGCGGAATCGGAACAATCACATTATCGTTAGCTGATAAAGCGAAACACGTTTATGGCATTGAATCCGTTGAACCAGCTGTTGAAAATGCTAAAGCAAATGCTGCATTGAACCATGTAGACAATGTTACTTTTGAAGCTGGTTTAGCTGAAGAAGTTATGGTGGAATGGAGCAAAGAAGGCCGTAAAGCAGATTTACTGGTCGTTGACCCGCCACGTAAAGGATTAGAAGGACAATTCATTGATGCTGTTTTAGAAATGAAACCGACTAAAATGATTTATGTGAGCTGCAACCCAGCAACATTAGCACGCGACTTAGCGTTGCTTGCTGAAGGTGGCTACACTGTAGAAAAGATCCAACCAGTGGATCTTTTCCCACAAACCAATCACGTAGAATCAGTAACATTATTAACCTTAAAAGACTAATTAAATTGCTGTATTAAAGCAAAGAGGCTGTCTCGAAAGGTTCAGTCAGATAGAAAAAACGTAGCAAGCTGCCAAATAATTTTGGTGCTTGCTACGTTTTTTTTCCTGTTTACGGGCTACTTTTGATCGGCCTTGTCTTGTTTTGGACAAGGCTCTCAGATGAATCAGTGGGTTATCTATTTTTGTGAGGAAGTACGGATGGAGTTTCTCCGAGACGGCTCGAGTTTGTCCAACATTGATTAAAAAGAGCACTGAGAACCCACATGATCCGTGCATTCTAAGCTGCCTTTTATTTTTTAAAAGAAAGACATCAAAGCATTGAATCGCTGCTTAAGGTGATATAATAAAGGTGAAAGAAGAGGCAAAAATAAATGATTAAAGAATCAAGAACATAGCGGAAAAACGCATTTTAAGCCCTACTTAAAAAAAAAAAGGGGTGAGTACCATGCGTTTCAAATTCGGTAAACTTAGTCTCGTGCTTTCAGTATTGCTCTTATTCAGTTTATCTTTCGCCTTAGCGATACCGGCCTCCGCTGCTAATTCTCAGTATATTACTAAGGGAAACACGTCTGCTAAAATGGTTGCTTTAACATTTGATGACGGTTCAGATGGCAAAAATGTTGCTAAAATCTTGCAGATCTTAAATACCAACAAGATTAAAGCCACTTTTTTCATTACCGGTAAAGCCGCTGAAAATCATCCGCAAGGCATCAAAAATATCGTTGCCCAAGGCCACGATATCGGCAACCACTCTTATTCTCATCCTGATTTCACCGGCATGTCTGCAGCTCAGATCAAAACAGAATTGGACAAAACAGAAGCAGCTATCAAAAAAGCTGCCGGTAAATCGACGAAGCCTTATTTCCGGGCACCTCTTGGTTCGGTAAATGCGGCCACACTGCAAGCAGTGGGAAACCAAGGCTATACAAAAACGATTGGCTGGACTATTGATACAGTCGATTGGAAAGGCGTATCTTCTAGTGAGATCACCAATAAAGTTTTAAACAATGCCACTCCGGGAATGATCGTTTTGATGCATGCGGGAGAAGGAGCAACAGGAACTCCAGGAGCACTCCAAAACATGATCACTCAATTGAAAGCAAAAGGGTATACGTTTGTTACGATCAGTCAATTGCTGTCGACGACTAGTACACCGATCCCAACGGCTAGCAGTGGCCAGCACATCGTCAAGGCTGGGGACACCTTAACTAAAATCGCGGCTCTGTATGGCGTGAGTGTTCAACAGTTGGTCACAGCCAACAAATTAACAAATGCCAATGTGATCCGTGTGGGTCAGCTGCTCACGATTCCGACCACCAATTATACGGTTAAAGCCGGCGACACGTTAATTAAAATTGCTAAAGCCCACAATGTAACAGTCCAACAACTGACGGCTGTCAATCACTTGGCCAATCCAAATATCTTGAAAATCGGGCAAGTGATAAAAATCCCTGCTAAAACAACAACGCTAACGACCCCAAAACCCACACCAGTCGCACTAACGTATACGATTAAAGCGGGAGATACCCTTTACAGCATTGCTAAAAAATACGGTGTCACCGTTCAAGACATCGTTACAGCCAACAAACTGGCAAATGCTAATATGATAAAGGTCGGACAAGTCATAAAAATACCCGGCAAAACGTCTGCTGCTCCTACGCAGCCCACGACAGTGAAGTATACCGTTAAAGCAGGCGACACCGTGTACAGCATTGCTAAGAAGTATGGTACGACCGTTCAAAAAATAGCCTCTGCTAATAAATTGAACGCAGCTTATCTCATTAAAGTAGGGCAAGTGCTCACGATTCCAAAATAAGTTGCTAAAACCAAGAACACCCCGAATTGAAACGAAATCAAAAGCCGTGCAGCTATTTAACCTGTGCGGCTTTTGGCGTGTGAAAACTAGTAGGTGACACCGATATGTAATAATAGCAAAATTAACTTGTTTGCTTGCCCTAACAAGAATGCAGCAGCAGACTTAAGTCACGATAAACTTCTTTACGTGCCCTAACGAGTGAAACTCTTTGTTCTTCAGTCACGATAACTCCTTTTGCGTGCCCTAATGATCGGAATTACCTGTCTTTAAGTCACGATAACTCCATTATGGAGAGAGTTTTTAAAATAATGTGCTTTTCGGTGATAACCGAAAAGGTCTGATCGGAAGCATTAAAAGAAGCTACGACAATTTATTTACAAAAAGAAGGTTGAGCTGACTAGTTTAATGCAACACAAACACCAATGCCAAAAGATGCAAAATACGTTGCTGTCCCGATCCACTATACATAAGCACTAAAACTTGTTTGAAAAGAAGTCGGTAGAGTACACTGAATATATAAGAAATTGCATCATCCTTAGCCAATAGACTAAAATTTGTTTAAGAGGTGGGTCTCCGATGTTTGATAAATTAACGAATCCAATTTTATTTCAAGGTAATTTGAAAAAGAAGCCGTATTTTGAAGGCTGGTATTTCAAGCAAGTTTCGGCAGATGAACGGCAAATTGTTAGTTTGATTCCTGGTATTAGTTTGAATAAAGCTGAATCGCATAGTTTTGTCCAATACATTGTGGTACTCGTAGACGAGAATCAGCAAAAAATTACGAGAACGGGCTATGTCGAGTATCCAATAGAAGCCTTTACTTATCAAAACGACCCCTTTCAAATCACCATAGGGTCAAACATCTTTACAGAGTCAGGGGTATCGGTGCATTTAAAAGATGAGCAGATCACGATAGTAGGTTCGTTGGATTTTGGTCCGTTATATCCGATTGAAAAATCTTTTTTCACTCCGAACATCATGGGGGCTTTTGCCTATGTTCCGAAAATGGAATGTTCGCATGGCGTTATCAGTATGAACCATGCTGTGAGGGGTTCTTTGTTGGTCAATGGAAAACAAATGGAGCTCACGCATGGCAAAGGTTACATTGAAAAAGATTGGGGAAGCGCATTTCCGAGAGAATACGTCTGGATTCAGTCCAATCATTTTCAGAATCCGAGCACAAGCGTGTTTTTTTCAGAAGCCTATATTCCTTTTCTTGGTTCTTCATTTGAAGGGTTTATTTGCAATTTAGTGATGGACAATAAAGAGTACCGCTTTGCTACGTATCGTCGAGACAAATGCAAACTTGAAAAGATCAATGCAGATACGGTCAAAGTGAAGTTAGAAAATAAAGAAGCCTGTTTAACTCTAGAAGCTTCCATTATGCAGCAAGGCGAATTAAAAGCACCGACAAACGATGGGATGCACAAAACCATCAAAGAAGGACTGTCCGGAAAACTTCGGCTTCAATTGGAACTAAAAAAAGAAAAGCGAACGTATACAGATGTGAGTGTATCAGCAGGGATCGAAATCGTTGAGCACAATGATTCTTTTATGTCTGCAAAAAAAGAAACCAACTAAGCGAAAACTTAGTTGATTTCTTTTTAATCAAGTGAAATGTCTATTTTAGGGGGCAAAACTTTATTAACGGTATCGGCAGGCGGTTTTTTCAAAGGCGGCATTTTTCGGTCATTGCGAATGGTGGCAAACATATCGAAAATAGGAGCCAATAGAGCCGCAATAAAGCCGCCAGAAAATCCATTGTTGTATAAGTTCATGCCAGCATGCAAGTAACTGATGTTTAAAACCATGGCCATATGGAAAGCTCCGGCAATAAAACCAGCAAGCGATCCATAGTAGCCGCTGATAGGCGCCAAGGTCGTTCCGAACAAAGCAGCTAAAAGAGCAGAAGTTGAATGGATTTCAGAGGCGTTGAAGAGTCCCACAACAAAGACACCGAGGAAAATCGGAGCGACATTTTTGATGTGTTTCCCAGCAGCTCCGAAGCCGACGACTGTAAAAATACCGCCAATGATCGGACCATTTAATTCTCCTCCAACTAATAAAACATAAGAAGTGGATAAAATACCCAACAAAGCCATATTGATCAAAATCAGCCCAAAAGGGAAAAGCGCTGAAAAGTCTGGCATAGAGCGGCCGGATTGCTGCAACAAGCGCCGGTAACCGTTTAAGTTCCAGCGATTATAAGCCAAACCGATTAAGAACATGACCAGAAACAACCCATATAGAATAAGGGAAAAGACTTGGTTGTGTCCGCTTGAGACGATTTCGACAGTATCGATTTTAATACCAAAGCTGCGCAGCATCGAAATGAAAAAGGTACCGATGATACCGGCTGTAAAACCAATGTTGTAAAGGCTGAAACCTTGATGAAAATGAGCAAAATGCTTTGCTAAAGGGGGAAGCAAAAAACCAATTAAAACCCCCGCTAAAGTCCCTAAAATAAATCCAAGTGTAAGGGGCAAATCTAAGTTAAAAGTGATTTCACTGACAATTGGGCCTAGTGCCGTTCCAAAAAGTGCCGGCAGCACGTAGCGGGAAAACGGTGCTTTTGTGACTTTCGCATAGGCATAAACTCCTAAAATAATGGGAATGGAGTTGTAGAAATTCTTGCCGAATAGAGAGAATCCGGCAACTGTAAAAATAGCGGCCATAACGGGGCCTGTAAACTTAACCCGGTTTACGCGGATAATAGCTAAGGTTTTGAACATCATCAACGAAGCATTTAAAAGAGCGGCGCCAACATTTGCCAATTCAAAATAATCGGTAACGAGTTTGGCCGGCGAACTAAGAATGACTAGGCTGCCTTCCCATAATTCACGTGGGCTGTTGAAGACAAAAGCTAGTAAAAGCAAGCTGGCAGCAATAGCTGAGAAAATAAGGTATTTAGACCGTTCTGTAACAAAATCAACTGGTTCAATCGCAATGTGTTCCGTAGTTGCAGGTGTTTTAGTGCTCATTGATCATCTGCCTCCTCTGACACAATTTTTTAATAAATGAGATAAAAAAATAAAAAAAGGGCAGTAAAGAAGGGGTTTGGCGTCGACTATCTGAACTATTCTCTTGTATGAGAAATTCAAATGCAGCTCGGTGTCAAACTCTTTTCTACTGTCCCGTAAAGTTCAAGTTAAATTGAGTTCTGTGAATGCATTACGTCTGCTGAAACAACAGCTTTAACGTAATATTTTTTTAAGAATAACATGAAAAAAAGCAAAAAACAATCAAAAAATCCCGATTATGGTATTTTTTTAATGTCAGTGTTCTGGCTGTGGATGGGTTTGCTGATTCTATTCGTGTAAAAATCACCTGGAATTGGTTTAAATTAAAAGTGAAAACCAGTATACTAATGAAACTTAACCAGCAACTTTTGAAGAAAAATAAAAGAGGAAGACAAAGAAGAGGGGATAACCATGGTTTTACTAGGGTATGAGATCACATTTTTGATTTATGATTCGTATTCATTGAAAGACAAGCGCAGTGTGGTAAAAAGCATTACGAAACGCATGCACAATAAATACAATATCAGTATTTCAGAAGTCGGGGCGCAAGATACGCTCAACCAAGCCATCATTGGTATTGGCATCGTTGGCAATGACCGGGTTTTTTGCCACAGTGTTTTTGATCAAGTGATGAAAGAAATGGAAGAAAACTACGAAATTGAAATTCACGATATTCAAAAAATAGAAGCCTGATGGTTAAGCAAAAAATAAAAAAGCTTGAAGAGCTGTCGGGGGACAACGGCTCTTCAAGCTTTTGGTTTAACACACTAATCTCTTTGACCCGATTCCAGTTCTCCTTCAATCGGGAATGGGGTCTGGTTGCGAATCTTTAAATACGCATCCCGATAAGGGTGGTCGGATTCTTTATGCCATGGTTTAATATGGCCGCTGAAATGAACTAAAGCTGGTGCATTTCGAGCTTCAGCGTATTCAACTTCTCCAATTTTAGTTGGATGTTCTTGTTCATTGGTCAGAATATAAGCTTGCGCATTCCATTTGGGATGTAGAACCAGCCAGCGATCATGTAAAATAGCATTTAATGCATCTTGATCGTGAAATCTTAACTCATCTTGGTTCTCTAAAGCAAATTTAAAGACTTGTTCTGAAATTTTTTCTTTCCGCCATTTGTCGATGTCGATGATCATCATACCTGAGTTAAAATACGTATTCGATTCAGCATCGATTTCCATCGCATCTAACCGTTGATGGAAGCCAGCGTCTTCTACAGCAGCCAACAAATTGTCGCCTAAATCAACCGACCAAATTTGTTCGATGTCTTCCAAAGCAATGATATCGCAATCTAAATAAATAGCGCGTTTAACATCTGTGCTCTTTAAAAAGTTCGGAATTGCGATCCGGAAATAAGCGGTTGTAGGAATACGGTCGCTTTCAACCATATCATCAAATTCCAATGTATCAATTTGTAAGTAGCTGATGCTCGCATCGTATTCATTTACCATGCGGTTCAATTGCTCTTTTGATTGCAATGAAATATGGTCATCAATGACATAAAAATTGATAATGGTATTTTCCTGCTTGGTCTGCAGCAAAGATAAAAATAATGTTGCCAAATGTGGCATAAAATCTTCATTCGTAGAAGATACAATCGTAATTTCAGATGATTCAACCATGATTTAAAATCTCCTTCTCAATCGTTTATAAAACTTGATTTGTTTACTAACATTGAGCTAATCATATCTATAAATGATGAATTTAGCAAAGAGAACGATTGTTTTTAAAACTAGATTATATGAATAACAAGCAAACGGCACGGAAAACAATCGTAATGATGCGGGGGGTTACACCTGGAATACAAAAAATGTCTCAACGTACCTCAAAGACAGGGAATTAACGTATTTGCGGTCCTCAAACGAGATTTATGTACTTCAAGTACAAAGGTTTGAACTTCTTGCTGTACTCAAGAGGGGTTTGCGTACCCTATGACTGCCATACTATCTTTATATGGCATCAAACGGGTATCATCCACTTCGAGCGAGCCATTTCGGCTCCAGCCGAAATGCACAACAGCATTCATTTGATTTACGTACCATACGGATAGAGATTTTTATTTCATATGGTCCTCAAAAGGGTTTTTCCTACCATATCGTTATTTTTATTTAATGCATATAGTCTGCAAAACCTTGTTGCGTGACATATGCCTTGTTTTATTTATCTCGTATGGTACGCAAAGATGGTTTACCTGCCATATAACTATCACTCCATGCTTGATAGGGTCTTTATACGCTCAAATCAGACCTTATCGGCCGCTGTCGAAAAGCACAACATTGTTAAGTACTACTATGAACAGAAAATTTACATTCAGATGCTCCCAAAATGAGATTTGCGTACCTTATAGACAGAGATTTAACCTCTAGACCGTATGACTGACAAGCGGGATGCATGAAAAACAACCGTAATGATTCAATAAATTTGACATAAGCGGTATACTAAAATAAAAAGAGATAGGAAGTTGCTAAAAACCAACAAATGTAAGCGTATACCAAAGTTAGACAAAGGAGAGAAGCGGAATGAAATTTTACGATAGAATGGATGCCGGCCAGCAACTAGCCAAAGAATTAACCTTTGAAACCGATGAAGACGTGCTCGTATTAGCTTTGCCACGCGGAGGCGTACCAGTCGGAGTTGAGATTGCTAAGTTTTTAGATGTTCCTTTAGACATGGTGATCACTCAAAAAATTGGTGCACCAACAAATCCTGAATATGCGATCGGAGCGATTGCTGAAAATGCAAAACCCCTTTTGAACAAAGTAGAAACCGCTAAAGTAGACGCAGGCTGGTTAGCAAAAGAAATTGCTGCAAAAGAGCAAGAAATTCAACGGCGTCGAGAATTGTATTTCGAAAACCATGCCCGTCAATCGATCAAGGGGAAAACTATTGTTCTAGTGGATGATGGCATTGCAACAGGATATACCATACTCGCAGCGATTGAAGAAGTCCAACGGCAGTCGCCTAAAAAATTAATTCTTGCCGTTCCGGTCATCCCAAAAGAAATGGATTTGCAACTGCGCATGAAAGTAGATGAAATCGTTGCATTGGATGTACCTGAGTATTTTCTAGGAGCGATCGGAGCTTACTACGAAGAATTCCATCAATTATCCGATATGGAAGTTCGGCATTTGTTGAATGAAACCAGAAAATAAAGCAGTTTTATTTTGTTAAAAAAGTTACGTGCTCATGACTAAAAAAAATAAAGGAGTGAAAAAGATGACTCAACCAATAAAAGGAATCTTCGTGAACTTGCCCGTTAAAGATTTAGAGAGAAGCAGGGATTTTTTTACTCAGTTGGATTTTAACTTTGATCCGCTGTTTACGGATGAAACTGGCAGCTGCATGATTATTGGAGAGAATATTTACGTCATGCTGCTAATAGAAGACTATTTTAAAGGATTTACTCATCAAGCGATTGCCGATACGTCCTCTCAAAATGAAGTCATTGTAACTCTTCTGGCCACGAGTAAAGCTCAAGTTATCGAGTTGTGTGAAAAAGCAGCGGCAGCAGGGGCTGAAGACCAACCTGTTGAAAACACAGAAAAATTCATGTACTACCGCCGCTTTAAAGATTTGGACGGCCACCTCTGGGAGATTATGTGTTTCAATATGAAGGAAATGAAATGAAAATAAGCCGCACAAGAAGGAGGCATCTTAGGATAGTCTCTTTTTTGATGCGTAAAGAAAAGTGGTGCCCCCAATAATGAACAAAAAATGAGGTTTTTCTTGAGCGATTTTACTCGAATTGCGAAATACGGTATGATAGAGATGACGCATGGGAAAAGAGCAGGAGGAAGGAAAAATGGATCAAACAATAGAAATGCCTATCATTAAAGGAATGCCCAAAGAAAACTTGGTTGATTGCTTACTATCTTATAAAAAAGAGACAATGCTGACCATTGCTGAACAACACGCTATACCGGTAAAAAAAAGCCATACTAAAATTAAATTGGCAGAAACATTAGCTGCCCAACTTCCGGAACAGTTTGTAAAGCATTACCAATCATTGGAAACAGCGGAACGTGATGTGTTATCGGCTTATGCAAACGGCAAGCCTGTCAATGAAACCGCCATTGATTCGGCAGATCAAAAGAAACTAGTGGAATCCGGGTATCTTTTTTTGTTTTTAGATCAAGGACAGTTTCACCCGACAGTGCCTCAAGAATTAGCTGTGAAACTCACAGAAAACGTTTCTGAAATTCCGTTCAGTGACGAAAACCAGGCTAATTGGTTCGCGGCGACGAAAAGAGCTGTTGAAACGATTTATGGACACTGCAGTCCAGACCATTTGCTGACAGCTTGGAACACGCATGCCACTCAGACCATGACTATTAAAACTATCAAAGAATAAGTCAATACCATTCAATAAGAACTACGTGAAAACAGATTTAGCGAGGAGAAATGAAATGAGCGAATCAACTGCACAAGCAATTCAATCAACTGAAACCAGTTTAGTGGAATTGCTGCTATCAAATAAAAAAGATACAATGTTAGAAATTGCTGAAAAAAATGGAGCAGAGGTCAAAAAAAGCCATACAAAAGCGAAGATTGCTGTAGACTTAGCTGAGCAAATGCAACAACATTTTGCTGATTTTTTGGTTTATACAAGCCGAAAAGGAGTAGCTGTACTTAAAAAAGTCGTGGAACAATCAGAAGGCACGCCATTAAGCATCACGACTGATGAAGCTAAAGAATTGGCTGTAGTGGCTGATTACGGGTACTTATATGTCAACAAAACGGAAAAAGAAGGTTTTTATCCTGTTTTGCCAAATGAGATAGCAGCATTATTTAATCAACTAGCTGCTGATAAAAGCTACCAAGATAAACTGGAACACAACCAAAAATTATTCGATATTGTTTTAGCATTAGTCCATTTATATGGGGTTTACGATGTCGATCAGCTGATTGCGGTCTGGAATAGGCACCAATCGGATGTGTTGACCAAGGAAGCGGCGATCGACTATCTTGAAAAAGTTGGAATCCGCCAACCTTATTTTTACTTTAACGGATCTCTAGTGATCGATGGTTATTTTGCAGATGAAAAAGAAGCGTTGACTTTTTACGATAAATTAAATGCTCACAACATCCCTTATTTTGCACCGACAGAAATGGATCTGCAATTGTATGCTGAAAACAAAATTAATCCAGCCTCTCCAAACTATTTAAATATGCGGAACTACATTCACACAAAAGGTTACGATAGTGCGACAGAAGAACGTATTTTAGATGAAATTTCAAAAGGGGCGGTTTTAGGCACACAACCGGACAAATTATACCAAACGCTAGCAGCAGTCGGCCTCAAGTTTATGGTGGAAGATGATGTCATTACATTTGTACAACTATTTAAAGAATTATCAGAACAAACCCGTAAATGGGGTTACCGCGGCTTGTCGCCAGCTGAAGTAGCAGCAATGAAAGAAAAAAACAATACGCGGGAACCTGTTACAGTTAAAAAAATTGGACGTAATGAACCTTGTCCATGTGGCAGCGGGAAAAAATACAAAAAATGTCACGGCAGATAATGGATTGAACAGAAGGGAAGGCCGATCATTATGGTTGAAAACAAGACGAAAGAGAACACGGATAGTGTAACGGAGTTTCTGGAAATGATTGAGGACCCGAAAAAACGCCAAGACGCGTATGCACTAGTAAAACTCTTCTATGAAACAACCGGCTATGAACCGAAAATGTGGGGTACAGCGATTATTGGTTTTGGAAGCTATCACTATAAATATGCTAGCGGACATGAAGGCGATTCTTGCAGAGTAGGTTTGTCTCCGAGGAAATCAGCCATCAGTATTTACCTTTCCCAACCCGATGATGAACACCGAGCTGAATTGTTGGCTCGGCTAGGAAAACATACAATGGGCAAAGGCTGCCTGTACATTAAAAAGCTAAAAGACATTGATTTGCAGGTATTAAAAGAATTGGTGCAAGAAAGCGTTCAGTACACTAAAAAACGTTATGCTAACTAAAAATAGTCTGTGTTCCTCTATATAAGAGAAGCACAGACTATTTTTTATGAATTAAAAATGTGTTTTTCGATAGCGGCAGCTACACCGTTCTGATTGTTTGAAGCGGTTGAGTCACCTGCAATTTTCTTGACTGCTGGAACAGCATTATCCATGGCAACACTAGTTCCTGCATAGGCCAGCATAGAAAGATCGTTCTCTTCATCGCCAATAGCTAAAACATGGCTGGAATCAATTCCTATCCGTTCGCACAAACCATGCAAGGCATTGCCTTTGCTTGCTGTGCTGTTCAATATTTCAAAGAAATTGGGACCGCTTTTGAGAGCATGAAACCGGTGGAAAAACTCTTTAGGCAGCTTTTTGATGCCATTTTCCAATTTAGTTTTTTCAGCACTAAAAATAGCTTTTGCTGGAATAAATTTTTCTGGCATATCGTAGATGTTTCGATACTGCAATGGTGCGTCATTGTAATAAGCTTCCTGAACCGTATATTTTCCTATGTGCTGGTTAGGTGTATAAATCGAATGCTCATCATCGAAATGAACAGAACAAGCAATGTGTTCACCCATTTGATAAAGATAAACTAAATCGTCTTTTGTTAAATTGACACGTGATAACGTGGCGTGTGTCTTGGTATCTTTTACCAGTGCGCCATTGAAACAAATCGCGTAATCGACGTTTCCAACTCCTAAATCATGGATGACCTTTATCAGAGCATCGTAAGAGCGTTCCGTGCACAAAGCAATTTTCAGACCTGCTTTTTTGGCTCGTTTTACCGCATCCTTTACTTCTGGTGAAATTTCTTTTCGATCATTTAATAATGTCCCGTTAACGTCAAGGGCAATCAACTTATACATATTTTTCCCCACCCTCATATATTTTAAAAATAATAACTTTTTACTAACGTACTACCATTCACTAACGTACTAATAATAGTACAGAAAACTAAATTATTCAAATGAACCTTACACATAAAATAGAAGCAGACGAACAGTTTTTAAATCAAAATTTTTGATTTCGGAAATCTTTTTCGAATAAAGAAGAAAGAAACCAAAAAGGCGAGTAAATCTGCAAGCGGAACAGCAGCGTAAATGCCATATAAACCAAAAATAGAAGAAAGAATCAAAATGAGCGGAACTAAGAAAACCAATTGACGAGCTAAGTTTAAAAAGCTGGCCAGTCGAACTTCTCCAATCGCTTGGAAATAGTTGGACCAGACGATCTGCAACCCTACTAATGGGAAAGCTATTGTCCAAATCCGGATAGCTTTTATACCTAGAGCCACAACTTCAGGTTCTTGGTTGAATAGCCTGACAACAAATTCAGGAAAGAGCTGAATCACCAAAAATCCAGTGGTAGTAATGATAAATCCTGCAATACTTGCTAGTTTAAGAGCTTGCTTCACGCGATCGATGCGGTCAGCACCTGTATTGTAACTGACGATCGGCTGCAAACCTTGCGTTAATCCTGAAATCGACATGATGATCAAGGTGACGGCACTTGTTACGATACCAGCAACGGAAATCGCTACATCACCGCCATAAACGACTAGACTAGCATTAATGATGAAGTTTAAAGCACTATTCGCAATTTGCAGCAGAAATGCTGGAATTCCAGTAGTTAAAATTTCACGGACATAGGTAAGCTTCAATTTCATGTTGCCCAGTACGAGACGGACGTTGCTGCGGTTTCCGGTAAAGTAAGCCAACTGCCAGATGACCGATAAAAATTGTCCGCCGATAGTTGCGTAAGCGGCACCTTTCATACCCCAGCCTAGACGGACGATCAGAATGTAGTCAAAAACAATATTAAAGCCAGCTCCAATCAACATACTGATCATCGAAATACGCGGATTTCCATCTGCTCTAGAAAAATTGTTCATGCACATGGCTAAACATTGGAAAACAGCACCATAGAGAATAATGCTCAGGTAATCTGTTGCATAAGGCAACACAGCTTCGCTGGCACCAATATTTCTTAAAATCGGTTCGATAAAAATATTACCTAAAATAGTAAACGACAAGCCCATAATAATAGCTAAAGCGACCCCGTTGCCTAAATAATGCTGCGCTTTTTCAGTTTCTTTTCTTCCTAAACTGATGGAAAAACGTGTAGAGCCTCCGACACCGACCATTAAACCAAAAGCGATCATGACCAAAGTTATCGGATAAGTGATCGAAGCTGCAGCGAGCCCTAGCGAACCTAGGCCAGGCGTGTTCCCAATAAAGATACGGTCCACGATATTGTAAACCGCGTTCACAAACATCCCAATCATCGCTGGTACTGAAAATTCAATTAACAACGTAGAAATTTTTTCTGTTTCAAGCTTATTCTTTCCAACCATACGTATCCTACTTTCTATCCTATATTTGCGCCCAGTTGAAATGAGCCTATTATCTATTACATTAGCCATCTTTCTGCAGCAAGTCAACGATAGGAACCTACTGAAGACGTATTTAGAAGCTCTTTTTTTAAAATAAAAGAATCGATGAGGTTAGTCGTTGAATTTCTGTTGATAACGCAAACTCCTTTTAAGTACCGGAAGAAGTTCAAACTTTTGTCCATGAGGTCCACAAACCTCTTTTAATTACCGGAAAGAGGTTAAAACTCTATACTTAAGGTCCGCAAACCCTTTGAGTACTGTAAGGATTCTTTGAACCACTGAGCTTTTGAGGTGTTTTGTATTCTAAGTGACAAACTACCATTTTATTTCCAAATAAAAACTATTTGCTAAATAAAAGGCTTATCATTTTAAGAAAATATTAAGATAGGCTATACTAGCAAGTGTAAAGAGTTCAAAAAATAAATATATAAGGGGATGTTATTCATGAACGATTTTTCAAATTCAGTCAGTACAGGATTCAATTCATTCATGGGATTCTTACCGACATTGCTAGGCGCCATTGCACTGTTAGTCGTAGCCTGGATCGTAGCTATTTTAGTCCGTAAAGCAGCGCAAAAAGGACTAAAAGCAGTAGGATTTGGCCGTTTGTTAACGAAATGGGGATTAACCAATTCCGATGAACAAGCAGACAGTACGATCGATTCGATCGGGAAAGTACTCTACTATCTAGTATGGTTGATTTTCTTACCGGGAATCTTAGGAATGTTAGGCTTAAATGCAATCGCAACGCCAATCACTAACATGCTTAATTCAGTCTTAGCATTCATTCCAAAACTCTTTGCAGCAGCAGTTATCTTAGCTATTGGGGTTTTTGTTGGACGCTTTGTTAAAAACTTAGTGTACAATTTACTGGTTACCGTCAATATTGACAAATGGATTTCTAAAATGACTAGTTCTAGTTCAGAAGCTGAAGAAGCAGCACCAACACAAAGTGAAAAAATGACGATTGCTAAAGTTTTAGCAAATGTTGTCTATGTTATTATTTTAGTTCCTATCATTACTGTAGCACTTGAAACGCTACAAGTCCGCAGCATTTCTGAACCGATCATTATGGTTTTGAACCAAGTTTTAGCGGCTATCCCTAATATTATTGTTGCAGTTATCTTAGTAGCTGTAGGAGTTGTTTTAGCTAAATTCGTTGGCGACCTGATCACTGGTTTATTGCAAGGAACAGGCATCAACAAATTAAACAAATACCTTAAGAGCGATGGAAAAATGACTATTGATTTAGCTAAGATTCTTGGCCAAATCGTTGAAGTCGTCTTAATTGTTTTCTTCGTAGTCGAAGCATTGAATGTGTTGAACTTAGAAGTTCTCAATACGATTGGTAAAGCAGTTATTGCTTACTTGCCATTAGTGCTTAGCGCACTGATCATTCTAGGTATTGGTTTAATTGGAGGATCTTTACTAGGCAACTTCATTACAAAATCAACTGGCAGCCGGATGTCCGGTGAAATCGTGAAATACATCTTGATTGTGATGGCTGTCTTTATGGGCTTGAACCAATTGCAATTTGCAACAAGCATTGTAAACGTTGCTTTCTTGCTTATCCTTGGTGGTTTATCTGTTGCATTTGCCATTTCCTTTGGTATTGGCGGCCGCGAATTTGCGAAACACCAATTAGCACGTTTAGAAGCTAAAATGGAAAAAGAAGACAAGAAGAAATAAAAAATACATCTGCTCAGTTAGATAGATGTGAACGAATTTGAAAATAGCTGACCTTCATTACTGAGGGTCGGCTATTTTTCTCATGATTTAGCTCCTTTCAGTTAAGAAAAAAAGCACTATAGATTTGTATACCTGTAATATTACACGTTTTTTATTTGTTTGTTCTGTGTTAAACTTGTTTATATATTATAAAAAAAGTAGTAACGCAGCTATGAAATTTTGAAGAATGAAAGAAACTGTATCAGTCAAAAACGTTAGACTCATAAAAGGCTTGGTTTTAATTGTTGTTTATTTTTTCATCAGATGTGATCAAAAAATAGAAAGGGCGTGCCATTTATTTGAACGTGTTGACAGAAAAGTTTAAAGAAGTTTTACTCTCTGTTTTGCCCATTGTTGCAATTGTGTTCGTTTTGCATTTCACCATTGCCCCTATGGAAACCAGTTTATTGCTGAGATTCGTACTGGGAGCTTTATTTATTGTCGTGGGATTGTCTGTTTTTTTATTGGGAACGGACATCGGTATCACGCCGATCGGGTCTCAATTGGGAAAAGGAGTCGCTAAAAGCAATAAAGTTTGGATCGTCATTCTTGCTGGATTAACGCTTGGTTTTTTTATTTCCATAGCAGAACCAGATCTGCATATTCTAGCTAACCAGATTGCTGGTGTGACCGGCGGCATCATCTCAAATACCAGTATTTTGATTTACGTTTCTATTGGGATAGCTGTAATGATGACCATTGGATTATTGAGAATCGTCTACAATATTCCTTTGTACAAGCTTTTGACAGGAATCTATTTCGTTATTTTTATTTTATCGCTTTTTACATCAAATGAATTTTTATCGATGGCTTTTGATGCTTCCGGTGCTACAACCGGCGCATTAACCGTACCCTTTATGCTGGCTTTGGCTTTAGGAGTTGCCTCTTTAAGAAAAGGCGGGAAAGCTTCTGAGAAAGATAGTTTCGGCTTAGTGGCCATTGCTTCATCTGGAGCTATCATCGCAGTGATGTTGATGAATATCTTAGGCAGTCAAGGGGAAATGACCGGAAGTCTGGAAGTTGATTTGGAAGGGTCTACATCGGTTATCCAACCTTTTCTCGCTCATCTTCCAGTCATTTCGCAAGAAATATTTATTGCTTTACTTCCGATCTTGCTTGTTTTTCTAGCGTATAACTTCTTCTTTTTAAAGCTCAGTAAAAAAAGATTAAATAAAGTTTTAAAAGGCGTTTTATATGTCTTTATCGGTTTGGTTCTATTTTTAGTCGGAGTCAATGCCGGTTTTATGGAAGTGGGAAGTGTCGTAGGGTATACGGTCGCTTCATTGGATAATAATTTCTATGTACTCCTCGTTGCATTCGTGTTAGGATTAGTGACGATCTTAGCAGAACCAGCTGTCTATGTTCTGACCCATCAAATTGAAAACGTTACAAATGGATATGTGAAACGAAAAGTCGTTTTAACAGCTTTGTCTATCGGAGTTGGTTTGGCAGTTTTATTATCCATGATACGGATTCTTGTACCGGGTTTACTGTTGTGGCACATGATTTTACCGGGGTATATCCTTGCTATCGGTTTGATGTATGTGGTACCCAAAATGTTTGTCGGGATGGCTTTTGATGCTGGCGGAGTCGCTTCAGGTCCAATGACCGCAACCTTTATCTTAGCTTTTGTCCAAGGGGCAGCTGAAGCCATTGAAGGAGCTGACGTATTGCTGGATGGATTTGGAATGATTGCAATGGTGGCCATGATGCCGATTATTACTTTGCAGCTGTTAGGCTTGATTTTCAAATTAAAATCTGGAAAGGGTGGATTCCAACCAAATGAAGAATAATATTATTGAAGGAATGAATTACGATATCCTTTGTCTTATCGTAAACGATGGCGTAGGGAGCAAGGTATTAAAGATTGCTAAGCAAGACGGCATTTCAGGCGGTACAGTCTTTTATGGTTTTGGGACCATCAACAATAATGCTTTGAAATTGCTAGGATTGGATGATATTCGAAAAGAAATCATCATTTTAGCGGCAAAAAAAGAAGACGCTGAAAAAACATTAGAAGATTTATCCCAAAAATTAAAATTAGAAAAACGGAATCATGGTATTGCCTTTTCGATTCCTATTGCCAATTTATTAGGAAATCGAAACTGTGTTTACAAACAAAATGCGAGCAGCAGAAAGGTTGAAGACATTATGCATCAAGCTATCTTTACGATTGTCGACCATGGTCAAGCAGAGGAAGTTATTGACGCGGCTGTTGCAGCGGGGTCTCAAGGAGGAACCGTTATTACTGGACGCGGTTCTGGCAGTCATGAAACAAGTAAATTGTTTTCAATGGACATTGAGCCGGAAAAAGAAATCGTTTTAATCTTATCAGAAACGCAAACAACCGATGCGATTGTAGCATCGATCAGTAACGCTATGGAAATTGAAAAACCCGGAAACGGTGTATTGTTTACTTTAGATGTCAACAATACAAAAGGATTGTTTTAATCAGAAAGTAAAAGAAACTGGCTCGCCGCATTTTTTGTAGGAGAGTCAGTTTTTTTGTTTATTTTCGCTTTCTGGAAGTGTTAAAATAGTATTAAACTTAGATTGACAGTTTTCTAAGGGAGTTCTATACTGTGCTTAATGATTAAAGACAAATGTTTTTAAAGCAGTTGTTTAGTTAGAAAAACCCGCTGCTTTAGTGAAAGGTCTGAAAAAAATGAATTTAAATGAGAAAGAATCTCTGATTTTAAAACGAATCCTTAAAAATCCTTTTGTAACCCAGCAAGAGTTAGCAGATGAAATAAAGTTATCCCGTTCAGCGACTGCTAATCTTATTTCAGGATTAGTTAGAAAAGAGTATCTGTTAGGAAAAGCGTATATTTTAAATGAAAGCAAGCCCGTTATTTGCATCGGGGCGGCCAATATCGACCGCCGTTATTTGATGGAAGCACCACTGATCGAAGGAACGACAAATGATGTTAAAACACAGTCTACAAATGGAGGCGTTGCCCGCAGCATTGCAGAGAACTTAGGCCGCCTTGAAGTTGAAGCAGCGTTGCTCTCAGTTGTCGGCAATGACCCAGAATGGCAGAAAATCAAAGCAGCTTCAGAACATTTTATGGATGTGTCAGCCGTTGATACATTAGAAGGTGAAGCTACGGGGACATTTTTGGAAGTCGTTAATCCAAATGGAGATATTCTTTTGGGGTTATCTGATATGGAAATTTACCATTGTATGACCCCGGAATGGTTAACAAAGCATCTTACTCTTTTAAAACGAGCTAAGTATTTAGTTGCTGATTTGAATCTGCCAAAAGAAACGCTTGAACTACTGATTGCTCTAAAAATGAAACACCAGATCCCGCTTGTCCTTATTACTGTTTCAGTGCCCAAAATGGTCAATATGCCCGCGTCTTTAGAGGGAGTTGATTTATTAATCGTCAAACACGATGAAACGGAAGCTTTCCTTAACTTAGCTGTTAAAAGCGAAGAAGATGCAGAACAAGCTGCTATTAAGTGGCTTAGCTACGGAGCACATTCGGTTATAGTGACGAAGAATGATGATACGCTGGTGTATGTAGCTGATAATGGGGAAACCATTCGGTATAAAAATCCGCATGATATTACTAATCGCTATAAATGGGGAGCCAATGAAGCTATTTGTGCTGGTCTTATTTACGCTCGCCAACAAGGAAAATCAATTTCTCAAAGCTTAATGGCAGGATTCGCGAACGGTTATCACACAACACAGTCACTTTCTTTGGTACGCTCTAATTTATCCACGTTACAACTGGAAAAAGATATTGAAGAGCTGGCAAAAGTAGAAAAAGAATACCGTGTTTAAATGAATAGAAAAAAAGTCTGCTATATATAACTAGCAGACTTTTTTGTTTTATCTATTAAATATAGATAAATTTAGAACTTTCATATTTTTGTATGTAAACTGGACAAACCAGCATTAAATAGAGGTAAGTTTGCCCCAAAACTGTAAAATCGGAATAAAGCAGCACTAAAACAGGATTAGTTTGTCCAAAAGAATAAAAATATTAGAATGGTTCTGTATAATAACGGAAAATCAACATTGATAATGTGGTGAAATACTTTTAAGAAAGAAGAATAATAATCATCAATGGGTTCTCAATTGCTTTATCTGGACAGCCTATACTATAATGAGGGTTATCTCATATTAAACTACTGAAAGAAGGGGTTCGAAAAAATGAAAAAGTTAAGACTGGCGTTTATGGTATGTAATGTCTTTTTTGTGTTGGCTGCTTGTGGAGGAAAAGCGGCAACATCAGAAAAGGATGAAAAAGCAGGGAAAACTGATGTGGCTTCAATCGTCATCAGTAAAGGAGAATATATTATTCCTGATGATAAAGAAGTAAGCGAAGATGAAGGATACTTAGCGTTAGAAGTTACCATTAAGAACGAGAGTAAAAAATCATTGAACGTCAGCAGTGGAGACATTAGTTTATACGATGAAAACGACAGCAAAGTAGAACCGGCTTCTGTTTATTCTGAGGATGAATCTTTCAAATTGTTGGGGCATGATAATTTGTCAGCTGATAAAAGCAAAACCGGTTACCTCGTATTTAAAGTAGACCAAGACAGCCAATATGAACTGCATTTTGAACCGCAGTATTATGATGTTGAAAACATGGATAAAGAAATTAAAGATGTTGTATTGAAAATCGATACAGCAGAATACAAAGATACAACTGAAGAACCATCTGCTGCATTAACGGCGTTTATAGATGAAGTATTCCTTGCTAAAGAAAATGAAAAATACGATACAGTAGTCGCAAACAATAAAGAAGCAACAGCTGAATCTTTTGATGAAGAATTTACAAAAGCGTTAAGCAACTTTTTTTCAGACTATGAACCGACAAACGAAGAGTTGCATCAGCTTGTAGAATCTTTTAAAACGAGCAATGGAAAAGTAGCAGAAGTAGATCAAAAATTGCTTTCTGTCTATCCGAATTCAGCAACCATTCAAGTCAAACCGAAAGCTTTGTCATTTGACAATATGGATGATGAAGTAGAAAGTTTGATGGACAAATACATAGAGGAGAATAAAGACAAAGAATATTCTGATTACCAAGCTGTGTATGTGGATGCAGAAAAATATTTGCTTGAAAACTTGCCAGAAGTTTTTAGCGTAGCCAGTCCTACCGAGTTAGATACCTACGGAGATGGATATCGCATCCAATTAAAGAAAATAGATGACAAATGGGAAATCGATACCGTTAAGTCATCAAGCAATAATTACTATGAATACCTTGAAGAAGCTTTTAGAGGCGGTTTATACAAATAATCATTATTCAGCAAAAAAACTTGTTTTCTTAATTGAAGATAGGTTTTTTTACTGAAGTGAAGAGGTGCATGATGAAAAAAAGAATAGTCGTATTAAGCACAGCTAGTCTCTTGCTGTTGGTCTTTTTTATGACAATACATAATTATTATAGCAAGGAAAGTACCATTGATCGTTTTTTTGAAGCGATTGAAAATGAAGATAGTAAAACGCTGCATGGATTGATTCAATCTGATACAGATAAACTAAAAGTAACTGAAGATAGTGTTGAACCTTTTTTACGGTATTTTCACAAACACAATGATCAACGAAATAAATTAAAAGAGCAATTATTAGCGGATAGCAAAGAAAACAGGAAAACAAAAGATGATTTGATCGTGATGGAACCTAGCAATAAAAAATGGGTCTTCTTTACAACTTATCAATTTGAAGTGAAATCACATTATATTACATTAGAAACAGACGGAAAACTTCAAGATGCCGTGATTACAGCAGGCAAAAAAAAACTGGCAGCTAACGAAAACGGTGAGTATGGTCCTTTAGTAATCGGAGAGCATCCATTAACAATTGCGTTCGAAGATCCATTTGGCAATACCATTGAAGTAGAAAAAATGCTTGATCTGATTAAGGGTACTGAAACTGTTGCTATTGATCAGCTGGAAGAAACTTTAAAAAATAAAACGTTTCAAGATAAAGTAGCAGCAGGAGCGGCGCACTATTATCAAACGTATGGCGAAGCTTTGACCAATAATTTAGATGTAGAAAAGATTCAAAACAGTACGAGCGAACACAAAAAAGAATTAGCCTATTTATTTGAATATGTAAAAACAATTACGAAGAATTACGATTATACTTTTTATGGGCTAGTGCTGAACGCAGCTTCATTGAATCTGACCAATACCAATGAAGGCTGGAAAATCATCGTTGACGGTGTCGTTGATCAAGAGAGTTCGATTCAATTATCGGATGCAGATTATTTTGCGTTGCAGCCGGCTGAGAAAAGTTCTGATTCAGTTATATTGACATTAATGTATGATGATCAGAAGAAAAGCTGGTTAGTAGAAAAAGAAAATTATGAAACATATGAAAAAGATGCCGCTAAATGGACAAATAAAATTGAAAAAGTGATTGAAACTCCAACGACTTACAAGTGGAGAAAAGGCGATATTGATTCTGTGGGTATACCCATTTAGTGGAATGTATCCATAATCAGTCTTTATCTCTAACAAGAGAGCAAGACGAGTTCAGTACTGAATAAAAAAATATACAAGACGCCTCCCGATAAACGACAAAAAATAAATCAGCTCTCATTTATCAATTGAATGGAGGTGGTTTATTTTTTGTTTAGGAATAAGTATACGGCGACAAAAAAGTTAAATCTTTGACCGCATTTTAGAAAAGAATTATAGTGACAGTGAACTAAGAAAACTTGAAAGGGGAAGATAAAATGATGCCTGCAAGAGTTTCGCTCGTCACGATCGTCACACAGGACTTGCCTAAATTAAGACTGTTTTACCAAGGTTTGGGATGGGAAGAATCAAAAATAAGTTCAGATACGTATGCTGTCTTTAAAACAGCTGGTGTTATCCTGACACTTTTTCCAGTAGCAAAAATGGCTGCAGAAATGCAAGTTGAATTGGTTTCAGATGACCATTACTCTGCTGGAGTTACATTGGCGGTGAATGTTTACCAGAAAGAAGAGGTAGATAAAGCGATTAAAATTGTCCGTAATGCTGGCGGAACTATTTTAAGAGAACCAAGTGATGCTTTTTGGGGCGGCAGAACAGCTTATTTTGCTGATCCGGAAAAGAACTTATGGGAAGTGGCTTGGAATCCTGCAGCCGTTTTTGACGAACGAGGTGCGATGTTGGAATTTTAATTAAACTTAAGAGTTGAGAGGAGTTTTAAGATGGAAACCGGTATGCATTATGGAAAAGATTACAAAACGATTCCGGCAACATCCGTGAAAAGCGGAGAGGGCGTAGAGGTGGTTCCAGATGTCTACTGTTATACCGTTCAAATCGTGAATCTTTGTTTTATTGGCGATTCAGCAACGAATGAATTTGTTATAGTGGATACTGGGACACCCAACCGATCTAAAGAAATTATTGCAGCCGCAGAGGAACGGTTTGGTCCGGATTGTCGTCCAAAAGCGATTATTTTGACTCATGGTCACTTTGATCATGTTGGGTCAGTCATTGAGCTGATCAATCACTGGCACATTCCCGCATATGCTCATCCTCTGGAAATGCCTTATTTGACCGGTCAAAAAAATTACCCGGAGCCGGATTACACAGTTGAAGGCGGCTTGGTCGCTAAGATGTCTCCTATCTTTCCAATAGATGCCATCGACTTAGACGGGCATGTTAAGCTGTTACCGGAAGATGGAAGCGTTCCGTACCTTTCTGCATTCAAATGGATCCATGTACCCGGACACGCTCCTGGCCAAGTGGCGTTGTTTAGAGAAGAAGACCGGCTGTTGTTGGCCGCAGATGCTTTTGTAACCGTCAAACAGGAAGATTTGTACAAAGTAATCACTCAGAAACAAGAAATCAGCGGTCCGCCAAGGTACTTGACGACCGATTGGAAAGCTGCCAAAAACTCTGTTATCAAGCTGGCAGAGCTGAAACCCAACATCGCTATTACAGGCCACGGGAAACCAATGACGGGGGACCAATTATCTGAAAGTTTAGACCGGCTTGTCCGAGATTTTGATGAGATCGCTGTACCAAAACATGGAAGATACGTATCTGAAAGAAATGAAACGTAAAAGAAAAGAGTGTTTTGTTAAAAAGCAGCAGGCTGTATAAAAAGAACCTTCACACAAAAAAAGTGCGAAGGTTCTTTGGATTGGTATAGAAAAGCATTCCTTTTTCTTGAAGCCTATTCTTCTTCAGTGGTCTCTTCTTTTTTTAGTTTTTTTAATTTTTCAGGGTCTTTAAATGGCTTGAAATCTTCCGGATGAGCATCTTCTTTTGGTTCTTTATCCAACTGTTCTTCTGGTAATTCATCTAGCTTTTCGTCTTCTTTAAAGGCTTTTAATGCTGCTGCTTCGATTAAACTCTTTTCTTTGCCGCTTCCTGCTCCTTGGTTATCCATAGTATAAGCACCTCACTTTTTCTTTTAGTATAACATGATTTGAATTAAAACGCTTTCTTGAAGAAACTATGGTAAAATAAAAGAAAGCTATTCATCAAAATTCAAGGAACAACGAATGAATGAGTATTTGGAGGAATTTTTATGTCAGGATGGAGTATTTTGGGAACAATCATTGGGTTGCTCCTTGCACTAGTTATTTATCTTATAGTTCAAAACAAATGGATGCAAGTGAAACATTTTCGGATCAAATTGCCGTATTCAGGGAAAAGTTTGACCGGCAAAAAAATTGTGCACTTATCTGATTTGCATATACCGAGACACGGAGTATCATTGACTCGGTTAGTGAAAAAAGTAGCGGCAGAAAAACCGGACTTAATTGTGCTGACCGGTGATTTGATAGATGTACGGTATGGTTTGCCTAAAGTTGAGTTGCGCTCTCTTGCGCAATCATTAGTAGCGATCGCTCCCGTTTATGCGGTTACTGGAAACCACGATTTTGGAAGCGGCCGGTTACAAGAATGGGAAGATATTCTGACGTCATCTGGCGTTCGGGTATTGATCGACGAAGCCGAATGGATCGAATTCGATCATGATGGCTTCGTTTTGATGGGATTATCTGAAAAAGAAAATTTTGAGACAGCTCCCAAACCGATTCTTAGAGGAGTCACGCTGACGGAAGGAATGCAAATGAAACCAAAAATTTTATTAGCGCATCATCCTGAATTTTTTGAAGAGTATTTAATGGATTTAACGCGTGCTCCAGATTTGATTTTGAGCGGCCATGCCCATGGCGGACAATTTCGCTTGCCGTTTATTGGCGGACTTTTTTCGCCCGGACAAGGAAAATTTCCTGTGTATACGGATGGCGTTTACTTTGATCCCGAATTGCCAAGCAAACGAATGATCGTCAGTCGCGGCATCGGCAATTCCACGTTTCCTTTCCGTTTCAATAATCGACCGGAAATCGTAGTGGTTACATTGATCTAACAGTTTCATTTAGTTAAAAAAATCTTAGCAGAAGCACATCAGACCTCATAAGGGTTTGATGTTTTTTTTGTTATAAAACGATTATGTGTAAGTGTTTTCTTTTGAGTTTTGCAAAGGTCTTCGTTAAACTAAAGTTAACACAACTAGGAGCGTGATAACTATGGTAGAAAGTTTATTAGACAGAATGCCGTTAAACAATGGATACACCATACCAGGTCTTGGTTTAGGAACGAGTGGAATGACCGGACGAGAAGCCGAAGATGCGGTTTTTTCAGCCATTATGAAAGGGTATCGCTTAATTGACACCGCTTCTCATTACGACAACGAAGAAGATGTCGGAAGAGGAATCAACCGTGCAGTCAGTTCTGGTATCCCGCGAGACGAAATATTTGTTATCACCAAGGTTTGGAAAACGGACATGGGTCTGGAGCAAGCAACAGCCTCTTTCGAAGCGAGCTTAGAACGTTTAAATCTTGCTTATGTAGACTTGTTCTTGATTCACTGGCCTGATAAAGACGATGAAGTAAACTTAGCTACATGGCGTGCTTTAGAAGAAATTTATGAGTCCGGACGTGCACAAGCGATCGGTGTTTCCAACTTTAAACGCGGCGACTTGATTCCGCTGTTAAAAGAAGCTAAGGTCAGACCAGCAGTAAACCAATACGAAATTTACCCTGGCCATAGTGAACAAGATACCAATGACTATTGTGATAGTGAAAATATTGTATCAATAGGGTACAGTCCCATTAAAAGAGGGAAAATCAGTAAAGAAAATAAACTGATGACTTTAGCTAAAAAACACAATAAAACGCCTGAACAAATTGCTTTGCGATGGAGTATTCAACGCGCGGTCATTCCGATTCCTAAATCAAGCGACAAAGAACACATCGCACAAAATGCTGATGTTTTTGATTTTTTCTTATCGGATGAAGACATGAATTTATTGAACAATTTGGATGCAAACCCGAAAGAAAAAAATCGTTTAAGAGACAACATGCCAGGAACGATCGAACATAGAAATAAAGGCCACCGAAAATCTTAATGAACTGTTTGACCAACTGACATTTTTCAGTTGGTCTTTTTTTGGGGTAAAAGCGAGAAGGCAGAGATAAAAGTACGTATATTATTTAAATTTCAACATTTGGCTATCCATATGCAATTGTTGAAATGAAAAATTGATGAGAAAGTGGTATTCTCTTATTAATAACAAGCGAGGAGTGATGCCATGCAAAACATGCAACAAAGTTTATACTTGAACCACTGCTTATTTTTGGGTGCTCGGTACTATTTGTCGTCATTAAGCAATTTCTTGGCTTCTGATAAGCAGCTTGTAGCAAGGTATCGCTAATAGGAACAGGGGATAAAAAAGGTTTTCGAATAAACTTTAGAACTTAAATCAAAATGTAAGGCGTACATGTAAGGACAGCGAACTCTCCGTAACAATCAGATTCGCAGAACACCGCTTAGTTTGGCAAGTTTCTATTTCTGCTGCTGATTGCTAGTTGTCTTTCGGTACTTAAATAAACTATAAGGAAACAAAAACCACGTTGTACCTTCCTTCTCATCTAGGTTATTGATCGCCAAACTAACAATAGATGAATAAGCTATTCCTCGCATCAAAAAAAACTCAATACTATAGGCCCTCTACAAGCCGACTGGACACTCCCATGCCAGCGGCTTTTTTGTGAGGTATAAAAAAAGATGTGTAAGCGTTTTATATAACGTAGCGTTTTTTATCAGTAATGGTATACTAAGAGAAAGGTAGTTGATTGAACGAAGAGCAGGAGAGGGAGAGAACTCATGATAAATAACTTATTGGATACTTCCAGTGCTAGAAGGCTGCAGTTATTAGAAGTATTAGTGGCTGAGGATGAATGGTGGACGATCGAAGAGCTTTCTTATAAACTGAGGTGTTCTGTCGGAACGATCAGAGCTGATATTCAATACTACAACAGTCTATTAAGTGGCGATGCATTTATCGAAACGTCTAAACAACATGGAATCAAACTTACCACGGTAGATTCGTTTCAAATGGAAAGTGTTTACCGCAAAGTAATGGAAGGATGTCTAAATTTTCAAATCATCGATAAGCTATTTGAACTGGACATTCCCAGTATAGAAGATCTTGCGGAATTGCTGTATACAAGTGCTTCTTCGATCATTAGAAGTTTAAAACAAATCAACGTTTTTTTAGGAGCATATGATCTCGCAATTCAGTCTAAACCTGTGAAAATCATAGGGACTGAAAAACAAATTCGATATTTTTTTAGTATTTTTCTTTGGGATTATTATTCTGCTTCTTTTGATGAATTTCATCACCACTTGTTAGATACCGCCCAAACTTACATCGAGTTACTGCCCAAAAATGTCAATACTCCTAATTTCTCCGAAATTGCTCAAGGTAAAGTCGCTTTATGGCTCGTTATCTGTTTAGAAAGAATTGAGCAAGGTTACTTTATAGACCATGAATACGAGATATTTCCTTTTAAAGTATCAAAAAAAGAACCGTTATTTGATTTGTTGCAAAAAGACCTTTCTTTTACTATTCCTTTGGAAGACCAAAACTTTATGACCTATCTTTATCAGAATAAAGATGGTCCGCTAGACAAAACTTATCTAGCTGAAAATTCAAGAGTAGTTGGTCTATTCCAGGAAATCTTAGCTTTTATTGAAGCACTCAAAAAACAAACAGGTTATACTTTAGAAAATCAGTCTTGTTTTATTACCAATTTGATCCGCCATTATTTTTATAGAAGTTTATTTAAAGGACCAGGACATATTTTAATTGATCGAGTTGAAAGAAACGGTAAAGCCTTAGAAAGAAATTTTGATAAATTTACAAAAGCAGTCCGAGAAACTTTAGCAGCTAGCCCATCTAACAACTGGGTGGAAAAAATGCGTGAAAATGAAAACGACTTAATCTTTACGCTGATCACTTTTTGGACAGGATTGACGCAGCAAGTTGCACAAGAAAAAGAAAAAGTCCAAGTCGTTGTGGTTTCTCAATACGGTTTGCAGCACGAATTGTTTTTGGCCGATATGCTGAGAATCCGCTTTTCTTTAGAATTAAAGTGCTATACCCTTTCAGAACAAAAACATTTAGGCGAAAATATTCAACTTATGCTGACAGATTGTCAAATTGAATTGATGAAACAATGGGTGGATCCTGCGGTAAAAGTTTTAAGCATCGAATCTATTCCTAGTAACCGAAATTGGAAAAAAATTCGACAAGTGATCAACGAAATCCAACTAAATGGGTTTCAAATCGCTCAATCACCAAATTTATCCTTAAAGAACAACTAATTTTTCAAAATAAAGACACTTTCTTTTCAGGCTTGCAAAAGTTTGTTATGATAGAGATGAAAAAAGCGGTTTCTATCTTTTGTAAACAGAGGATAAGAGCGGCAGTTTTTAAAAACCTATAGATGATGAATCTAGGCGGAGGGATTAGTATGGTATTACGTTTAGGAATTATTGGAACAAACTGGATTACCAATCAATTTGTGGATGCAGCAGTTGAAACAGGTGAGTATGAAATGGTAGGAGTCTATTCACGAACAGTGGATAAAGCTAAGTCATTTGGAGAACCATATGGCGCGACTGTTTTTGAAACAGATTTGGAAACCTACGCTCAACATCCTGAATTAGATGTGATCTACGTAGCTTCACCGAATAGCCTACACTTTGAACAAGCATTGACCTTAATGAAAGCCGGCAAACACGTCATTGTTGAAAAGCCAATGTTTTCGAATCCGAAAGAATGGGAAACAGCAGTGAAAATCGCTAAAGACAACAATGTGTTTTTATTTGAAGCTGCCCGTCATATTCATGAAGAAAACTTTAATATTGTAAAAGAAGAAATAAAAAATATTGAAAACTTACAAGGCGCTAACTTTACGTATATGAAATATTCTTCGCGTTACAGCCAAGTATTAGCAGGCCACGAGCCGAACATCTTCTCTTTGAAGTTTTCTGGCGGAGCATTATCAGATTTAGGCGTTTACCCTATTTACGCCGCGCTTTCATGGTTTGGCGTACCAAAATCAAGCCACTACTTCTGCACGAAAATTGCTACCGGAGTGGACGGCAAAGGAACGGTTATCTTGCGTTACGATACCTTCGATGTGACGATCAATACAGGGAAAATCGCTAATTCGTATTTGCCTTCTGAAATCTATGGGTTAAACAAAACCCTTTCCATGGACAGCGTCAGCGGAATAACGACCGTTGAAATCATTGACCGCAAAACAGATCTAAAAGAAAACATTGCTCAAACCAGTGTTGCTAATCCAATGATCGAAGAAGTTCTAGCTTTTGCTCATGTATTGAATCATCCAACAGATGAAGAGGCATTAAAAAATTATCAAGAATGGCAAGAACTAAGCGGACAAGTGAACCAAATTTTAATGGATTTACGTAAAGATGCCGATATTGTATTTGAAGCCGACAATCGTTAAAGATTCGCTAAAAAAAAAGTAAGGCAAAAATGACGAAATCATTTTTGCCTTACTTTTTTGTTTGGAACAGCTTTTTTGGGTCGATAGTGGACGGGTTACAGTGTTAGTGTTAAATAGAGCCTACCTATCTAACAACTAAGCCGAGAAACACTTACTGATTAGCCATTAAAATGAATTTGCGTGACCAAGTTAGTTGTTGGTTGTTCGGAAAATTTTCGAAACCGAAAATTTCACTGCCTATAGTTGAATAGAAAAAATGAGAGGAACTGGATATAGTATTTAGTAGGATAGGAAAAATAACCCTTACTATAAGGATTAGGAATAAAAAGGAATCCTCTCTTCTTATTCCCTTTACTGAAAATAGTTTAACGCTAACAACTTTTTCAAGAACCTTTTGATTTAAGTCTTTTTTTGGTATGATAGTCAATGACGAGATGATTATTAGAGGCACGAAGAAACGAGGAACGCATAAATGAATGACAAAATAGCACCTGCATTACAACAGTATTGGAAAGAATTGGACTATACGACACCATCTGCCATTCAAAATAAAGTATATGAACCTATGAAAGCTGGAAAAGACGTCGTTGGGATTTCACCAACTGGAACAGGGAAAACAGTAGCCTATACGCTGCCAGCTTTAGAACAAGTGGAGCCAAAAGGCGGCGTACAAGTTCTCATTTTAGCTCCTTCACAAGAATTAGCTGTGCAAGTTGCAGCCGTTGTTCAAGAATGGAGCAAACAACTGGGTCTATCTGTCCAAACATTGATTGGCGGAGCGAATAAAGTTCGCCAAATTGAAAAGTTAAAAGAAAAACCGGAAGTAATCGTTGGTACACCTGGTCGGATTCTTGAAATTGCAGAAACAAAAAAATTGAAACTGCATCAAGTCAAGACGGTTATTCTAGATGAAGCGGATCAATTGCTGCAACAAGATCAATTGAGTACTGTCCGCAATGTAATTGGGAAATTGCCGGGTGATCGCCAAATGGCTTTCTTTTCAGCAACCAGCAATGAGTTGATGGAAGACTTGCCTAAATGGTTCAATGTTGACCCAGAGTGGATCGATGCTACTGAAGAAGACGAATCTAAAGGCGAAGTGCTGCATGCATATATTGAAACACCGACCCGTAAACGGGTAGAGATTTTACGCCGCTTAACACATATGGAAGGATTCAGTGGGCTGGTATTCGTAAACAACGTAGCTAATTTAACCTTGGCTTTTGAAAAATTACAATACGAAGGAATCTCGGTCACTGTTTTGCATTCTGAAAAATACAAAACAGAACGTCAGCATGCGCTGCAGCAGTTTCGTGACGGCAAAGTTAAATTATTGTTGACGACAGATGTCGCTTCACGTGGTTTAGACATTCGCGGGTTGCCTTACGTTATTCAATACGATTTGCCGTTAAATAAAGAAAGTTACATTCACCGTTCTGGACGTACTGCGCGTATGGGACAGTCTGGAACTGTTTTGACCTTAGTGAATGGCCGTGAATTGCGAGAATTCAAAAAAATCATTTCGCCGTTGGAACTGCCGTTAACGCCATTGTATCTTTATGGTGGAGAACTGGTTTTGGAACGTCCGGAAAGCGAAGAAACAGAAGGTACTAGCCCTGATAGTAAAGCAAAAACAAAAACGAAACCGAAAACAAAGGAAAAGTCAAAAACAGAGCCGCTGAAAAAACCAGCAGCCGAATCAGCTGAACCTATTAAGAAAAAGAAAAAAGGGCGTAAAAAAATAGATAAAAATAAAGGCGCTCGTAAAAAGAACAAGCTATAAACAATAAAACTTACAGATGCTTCATAACTAAACAGCAATAAAAATGGCGGATTTTTTCCGCTATTTTTGAATAAATGAAAGTATCCGTTTTCAACAAGGAGGAGTAGGATGCTGTCTCGTAAAAAAGATATTTTAACGTATATAGAAAACCATTCAGAAAAACTATCGGCTCAAGATATAGCAGATGCACTAGAATTGGATCGTGCAAATGTCAGCCGCTATTTAAACGAATTGTATAAAGAAGACCAAATTGAAAAAATAAAAGGACGTCCGGTGTTGTATCGAAGCAAAGCACACAAACATCCTTTACCGCTTGAAGGAAAAAACGGCAAAGCTTTTGGACAGTTGATTGGACACGATGCCTCTTTAAAAGTCATGATCCAACAAGCCAAAGCTGCCGTATTATACCCGCCGCGAGGGCTGCACACCATTATTTTTGGAAAAACTGGGACTGGGAAATCCTTATTTGCTGAGTGCATGTATCAATTTGCCTTGGAATCGCAAGCTTTATCAGCTGATGCGCCTTTTGTATCGTTTAACTGTGCAGATTATGCTCAAAACCCGCAATTGTTATTTGGTCATATTTTTGGAGTCAAAAAAGGATCATATACAGGAGCAACGGAAGATCGGGCTGGATTGATTCATCAAGCAGACGGAGGAATATTGTTTCTTGATGAAATCCATCGTCTGCCGCCGGAAGGGCAAGAAATGTTGTTTACGTTTATCGATAAAGGCGTTTACCGGCCTTTAGGCGAAAGCAATGAAACCCATACCGCTAGTGTTCAAATCATAGGAGCGACGACTGAAAGTTCTGAAGTTTTATTGGCAACGTTTAACCGTCGGATTCCGATGACCATCACTTTGCCGCCTTTATCCGAGCGAACGATTGAAGAACGCTACGAGTTGGTGGAAACGTTCTTGCACCAAGAGGCGCAACGCTTGAATCAAAAAATCGTAGCCGAACGCGAAGTGCTGCTAGCTTTCATGCTGTATCCGGCAGAAGCCAATATTGGGCAAGTCCAACGTGATTTGAAACTGGTTTGCGCGAAAGCTTTTTTACATTACCGCACACATGAAACCGATCATTTAAGCATTACTCAACAAGATTTGCCGCTAGTCGTTCAAAAAGGGCTGTTGTTAGTCAAGGAAGCACCCGAACGTTTGGAACGATTAGTTGATCGGCATAAAAGCCATTTTACTTATGTCCCAACCAGCCAAAAAACGTCAATTAATCAAGATCCGGTCTCAGATATGAGTGTTTACAATGCGATTGAAGAACGAGTGGACGAAGCCTTAGAAAAAGGAATGTTGGAAGACGTTGACTTAGAAGGCTTTATCCAAAACAATATGACACAATACTTCAGTGAATACGTGGAGCAATTATCATTATCGGATATTCACCAAGAGTTGATTCCAGCTGACATCCGCACTTTGACCGATATTTTATACGATTTTGCAGCAGAGCGGTTGGAGCGAACCTACCATACCAAATCACGATTCGCCTTTGCATTGCATTTGCAAAGTACGTTTGAACGCATCAAAGAAGGACGTCCGATCGTTCATCCAGATTTAAATGGGGTTCGTAAAAACTATTCTAAAGAATTTCAAGTTGCTATTGATTTATCCGCTATTATTGAAGAACGCCTGGCAATTGAGATTCCTTTTGACGAAATCGGCTTTATTACCATGTTTTTGACATTGGATGTCGAAGAACCGACGCAGCCCCTTACTCAACAAGTTGGTGTGATGGTCTTGATGCATGGCAGATCAACAGCCAGCAGTATGTTGGAAACGGTGCAAGAGTTGCTGGATACAACAGTGGGCGTAGCTTTGAACATGCCGTTAACCATGAAAGTCAATGAGATGTATGAAAGAGTACGCCAAACCATTGCGGTTGATCAAGAAAGCTATGAACAAGGACTGCTGGTTTTGACCGATATGGGGTCTTTGAACGCCTTTGGAGATATGCTTGCTGAAGAACTAGGTCTAACCGTTCGGACGCTCTCAATGGTCAGTACGCCGGTTGTGTTGGAAGCCGTTCGAATGGCCAGCGTCGGAAGATCGCTAGAAGACATTTATCAAAGCTGCCAAATGACGATTGGAAACAGCGCTCCTAAAAGTTCGCCTATAGTTCCCGATAAACCTCAAGCGATCGTAGTCGCTTGTTTTACCGGAGAAGGGGTCGCCAAAAAATTAGAAAAACGATTAGCTTCTGTTATCGATTCAGAGACCGCAGAAATTATTCCGCTGCAATTTTTACAGGCCGAAGATTTTAAAAAGCGCATCGATCAATTGAGCAAACAGTACAGCATTAAAGCCATTATCGGAACGGTGCCCATAGAGCATCAAAACATTCCTTACTTTTCAGCTTATGATGCCTTTGATGATGAGAAAATGGATTTGATCAAAAAACATTTAGAAGAAGAAATCCCTATTGAACAAATAAGCCAATCGTTAACAGGTACGTTAAAACAAGTGGGTTCGGTGAAAGACTTGATTTTGCGTCTGCAAAAGATACTCCAACAATTGGAAATTGAATTGAGCGTGGGAATACCTGCTGGTGTGAAAACCGGAATGGTGTTGCATCTGGCTTTTTTATGCGAAAGCTTAAAAACAAATGCGTATTCGCGTTCGTTTCCTAATTCAGAAGCTTATGAAAAACAACACCGGTTGGAATTGAATGCCGTTGAAACCGTGCTGATGCCGTTAGAAAAGCACTATAACATAAGCATTCCTAAAGACGAACTGGCTTATATTGTCCAAATGATCGTAGAAAATCAGCTAAAACTAAAATCTTGAATTTAAAAGCAGCTGCCCTTAAAAGCAGTTGCTTTTTTAGTTGTTTTACACAGATAAACGTAGTGTGTAACTTTTTAAGTTAGTGTGTAAATCATTTGGACAGATAGAAAGCGTTAACAGACAACGTTTTCATTAAATTGAAAGTTGGCACGGAACTTGCATTATATAAAGTGTAGCAACAAATAAACTAGATGGAGTGATTATAATGGCAGACAAAACAATTATGTTAGTATGTTCAGCAGGTATGAGTACAAGTTTATTGGTAACCAAAATGATGAAAGCAGCAGAAGCAAGAGGCTTAGACGCAGACATCTTCGCCGTTTCAGCAGCGGAAGCCGATCATAACTTAGGTTCAAAAGAGATTGATGTCTTATTATTAGGACCGCAAGTTCGTTTCATGAAATCTCAATTCGAGAAAAAATTAGCCGGTAAAGATATTCCATTAGAAGTCATCAATATGCAAGACTACGGTATGATGAACGGTGAAAACGTGTTAAACCAAGCTTTAACACTCATTAAATAATCAAACAATTGTTAGAAAGGAAGTTTTAAAGTGGGAGAGCAAGACAACTTACAAGCCATCATGGGTTTGATCATCAATGGTGGAAATGCTAAAAGCGATGCTATGGAAGCGATCCAAGCTGCCAAAACAGGCGACTTTGCTTTAGCAGAACAAAAACTAGAAGAATCAGATAAAGCTTTGGTTGAAGCACACCATTCACAAACATCTATGCTGACACAAGAAGCTTCAGGAGAAGATATGAAAGTGACGCTGTTATTAGTTCATAGCCAAGATCACTTGATGAATGCTATCACATTCCGTGATATGGCTTCTGAAGTGGTTGATGTCTACAAAAAAATGGCTGGTGTAACAGTCGATTAATGGACAGCGAAAAATCTTAAAAAGAGGTCCGTCTCTTTTTAAGATTTTTTTGCGTTTAAAGCCTTTAAAAAGTTGAATTCGTTGACACAGAAAGCGGTTTCCTTAACAATTAATAAGAGAAGATATTAAAAGAAGCGAGGGTGAGAGCAGTGCTGAAAAACGGTTTATTCATCATGACGGGAGGGTTTATCGCCCTTATTCTAGGATTGACCAGTTCAGATGGCCATCAATTTTTCACGCTCTTAATAGGTATATTTCTTATTGCAATAGGATTTGCCGTTTACAATCGGGCAGAACAAAAAGAAGAATAAAAAATGGTACTTGCCCGCTCAAAGATTTCCAACTTGAAAAAGAAGGGAGTCTTTTTTTGAGTAAACTTATCATTTCCTTTACTTTTTGATAACAAAAAAATCGTATTTCTTTAGTAGACTGTTCCTTAGACCAAATGCTGATTACTGAAGGAGCGAACACTGATGCCATTACTATTTTATTATTTGTATTTCTTTAAATTGCAGCCGATCATCGAAATCGATGAAGACGATGAAATAACTGTGGTCTGGGAAAAAGTTGAAAAGTAATCGTCTTTTGATAGAGATTTTGCTAAGATAAAGAAGCTTAAGAATAAGGAGAAATGGGGTTTGGCTATGCTAGCTGAAATTAAACAACAAAATAACAAAACGGTTGTGGAATTGAACCGAGATTTTCCTTATCCGATTGAAACGGTTTGGCAGATGTTAACGGATAATGCTTATTTGGCTAAATGGTTTAACGAGTTGAGGATCGAATCATTGAGCGAAGGCGGAAAAATCGTCTTTGACTTGGGAAACGGTCATTTTGAAGAAATGACGATCACTCAAGTTAAAGTTCCAACTATTTTGACATTCACTTGGGATAAAGAGTTAGTCAGTTTTCAGTTGAATGAGACTGCAGAGAGTTCAACACACTTAGTTTTTAAAGAATTTGTCGATACGGTTACTGAACATACACCGCGGGACATTGCCGGTTGGCATGTCTGCTTAGACGTTATTCGAGCTCTTTTAGAGGGGAAAACAGATGTAACCCATGAGAAGAAACAGTGGGAGTCCCTTTATCCAAAATATAAAGAACTATTTCAAATACAGTAACTAAAAAAAGAGAAAGTTTGCCGGCAAGACTCATTCCGAGACAAACAATCGTTAAAACAAGACGAGTTCGTCCCAAAAGAGAGAATCCGAGACAAATGACTGCTAAAACAGGTCGAGTTTGTCTCAAAAGAATAAAATCTGAATAAATGAACACCAAAAGCGAAAAGAAAAATCAGTTAAAAGGTTTAAATCGACAAAAAACGATTTAAACCTTTTTTTGTTTGGAAAAGAAAAATAAACAACTGATTCAAGCAGGTTTTTTCAAGCCGTTTATAAGCTGTAAAAAATAAAAAAATCGGTCTATAAAATTTCACAAAACTGTCACACACTATTGCTCCATTAAAGTGTAAACTGTTAGAGCAGACAGTGAGTTATTGCTCTTAGAAAAACAAAAGATTCTCTCTGTTAAATTGGGAAAAGCCCGTAACAGGAAGAGAAACGAATTCATTCATAAAGGAGTAATTTTAATGGAAAAGACCTTTCAAACAAACGAACTTACGACACCTGTCATCGAAGCTGGAAATATAGAATTGCGTGTAGGTGAAAGTTATGACCTGCTGGTAGGTGTGACTGCTGTTGATTCTTCTGGAAAAGACATCTCAAGAGAGTTAGAAGTAGAGAATGGGATCGATGTCCATAAAGAAGGGATCTATTCTGTTCATTACAGTATACGAGATTCGTCTGGATGTAAGGTGACTAAAACGGTTCGTGCAAAAGTAAGTTGAATCGTTAATAACAAACAATAGATGAAAAAGCGAAAAAGCCAACAGAATTCTCTGACGGCTTTTTCGCTTTTTCCTTAAGCAGTATAAGTATGGTCCTAGGGAGATTCGAACTCCCGGCCTAACGTTTAGGAAACGTTTGCTCTATCCGGCTGAGCTATAGAACCTGAATGATCTGCTTCTTATTTTCTCACGACTGGATAAAATTGTCTAGTAGAGTTTTTAATAACCTAAACAGAAATCGTTTTAAAACCAAAGGGAATACAACCAAGAATTCTGTTAAAACGAGTAAAGTTAAAAAGAGCACAACATAAGACTAGTTAAACTGGTCATATGTTGTGCTCTCTTTTTTATTGCTTTTTTTGTTCAAACGATGATTTCTATTGTACTAGATCCATGGTCTTCAATTGAAAAATCTAAATCTGTATGGCCAAAGATAAGAATAGAAGTGATCTGCTGTGCCATATAAAGAGTCGGTTCTTGGTAATCGTTGTTGTCCCAATTTACCAATACGCCGTAAAGGCCATGTGCAATATACGTGCAAAATAACGACTTAGAGATATGAGAAGGCGCAGCATGCAAGAAGAATTGATTTGTCAGAACATCTTCAATGCATTTTGTGAAATCCATTTGGAGATTTGAAAAACCAATGGATTGAAAAGCTAAATGGAAAAAGTCTTTGTTTTCTAAAATAAATTTAAAAATAGAATCATTTAGAGGAGTATCTTTTAAACTAGAGAAACGTACACCCTGGTAATTCTCTGTTAACATTAAAGAAAACTCACTCAGAATATCAGCTTGTGTCTCTTTTAAGATATCTTCTTTAAAGTAAAAATGTTTATAAAAAGTCCCGCGATTGACATCGGCTTTGCGGACAATGTCAGTGATCGTGATTTTTTTAAACCCTTCATCTTTTTCTGTTTCTTTTAATAAAGCAATAAAAGCATCTGAGATAGCTTTTTTACTTTTTAAAATCCGCTTGTCGGTACTTCTTTCTAATTCCATTCGTTATTTCCTGTCATCAGCTGAATTTTTTTGTTCTTTATACCCTTTAGTAAGAATAGAGAGAGCCGTTTCAGCCGCTTTTTTATATCCAATTACTCTATGTGAAGAGTGACTTGTGACAGTTTCCTCCTTTATATTTATTCGCCTTATTATACTAATCGGCTAATTTTCTCTTATTGTAAGTCCTAGCTGGTTTAAAAGATAGCTGATGATTGTTTAAGAAAGAAACTAAAGTTGATTGAAAGGTAAATGGAGAAGGATCCGTTAGACAATTATCTCGAACTAAAAGTGGTTTTTTAAGTAGACAGAGCCGTTGACAGCAGTAAAATCTGGCGTGCGATTCGTTTAAGCGAAGAAAAGTATTGCATGGTATCGGATTCGCTAAACGCTGAAATCACTTATGATGTAGTGCTAAACGGCGAAAAGACAGTCAGAAAACTGTAAACTCAAATCTTTATCTAGACAACAAAAAAAAGCGGCTAGGAATAATTACATTCCTAGCCGCTTTTTCTATTCATTAAATTTTCTATTCATTAAAACGGAATCTATTACGCCCAATCTCCATTACGGAAAACCGGTACTTTGCTGCCGTCTTTACGGATACCGTCGATATCCATGTCTTTTGAACCAATCATAAAGTCAACGTGTACCGTACTGCGGTTCAAACCGGCTGCTTTCAATTCTTCTTCAGACATTTCTGTTCCGCCAATTAAGCTGAAAGCATAAGCAGAACCTAAAGCTAAGTGATTTGAAGCATTTTCGTCAAATAACGTATTGTAAAAAGTGATGCCCGATTGAGAGATAGGAGATGGGTCAGGTACTAAAGCAACTTCACCTAAATGAGCTGCGCCTTCATCGGTTTCAATCAACCGTTTTAAAACATCTTCGCCTTCTGCAGCAGTAACATTAACGACTTTGCCATCTTTAAAGGTGAATTCCATATCCAAAATCGTCGTTCCAGCATAGCTTAATGGTTTCGTGCTTTTAACGACCCCATCAACGCGGTTTGCATCAGGAGCGGTAAAGACTTCTTCGGTTGGCATATTGGCCATAAAGCGTTCGCCGCGAACGTTATCGCTGCCTGCGCCTTCCCAACGGTGGTTAACGGGCAAGCCAACAGTCAAGTCTGTGCCAGGTGCTGTATAATGCAAGGCCACAAATTGCTCTTTGTTCAATTCGTCTGCTTTTTCGTTTAACGTCACATCTTTTTGCTCCCATGTAGCAATCGGGTCAGCATCGTACATGTGGACAGCTTTGAAGATTGCATCCCATAAAGCATCTACTTGTTCTTCTTCAGTTGCTAAATCAGGGAAGACTTTAGCTGCCCATTTTGAACCAGCAGCAGCGGCAACGACCCAGCTGACTTTGTTGGCTTGTGTCGCTTTGCGCTGTTCGCTTAAAGCTTTTCCAACAGCTGATTGGTAAGCAGCAACTTTTTCGCCGTCTACACCAGCTAAAGCATCTGGATCAGAAGAACGTAAGCTGATACGGCTTGCGCCTTTAGCAACCATGTCTAATGATTCATCTATTTTGTATTGCGGAATATCGGTCAAAATGTCTTGCGGAGTACCGATGAATTGTTCACGGTTCACGATATCATCAGACCATTTCACAATAACTTCTTTAGCCCCTAGTTCATAGGCTTTTTTTGTAATCAAACGAGCAAGCGGCGCTTGATCAACGTCTGTTTGAAGAATCACTGTATGTCCTTTTTGCACATTGATTCCTGTTTTAACAATCGCATATGCATACTTGTTTAAAAGCTCATTAAAATTTGGTAATACCATATTATCATTTCCTCCCGACAATCTATTTGATTCATAAAACCATAAGTTCACCAAATAATCATAGCACAACGAGAGAACGGAAACAATTTGTTGAAACGAGTTATCCTAAAATGTTTTGGTAAAGATAGGAAAATCGAGAGCTCTTTTTATTCTTAACAGTTATCCGGTAACTACCAATTTTATCCGATTCGATCGGACCTTTTCGGCTGTAGCTGAAAAGTTTTTCAAAAAAAGATACTTATCTATAGAAGCAGTCTGTTTATAATTAAAGCACCATTAGTGTTAAAACTAAAAAAAGTTTAGTGTTGAATAAAATAGCAACTGAAAATCGGCTAAAATAAAAATTAGGTTGAAGTTTTTACACAAATATGTCAATCGAAAATTTCAATCAAAAAATGTATTTAAGAAACAAAAAAAGAATAAAATATTCAACGAAAAGCTATTAAACATTGAGGAAAATAGCCGAAGAGTAAATTCCTTTTTTTTTATGACATTAGTGATAGAATAGCCATAGGATTTCAAGGAGAGGAAATCCGGTGTTTTAACATACAATGTTGTTTTTGTTCCTTACTGAAAGAACTACCAGCGTTTGCCAAGACATTAAAGCAATCAAACTCTCGTTTTTGATAATCCCATTTGCTCAGACGCTTGCAAGGATTCTTTTAAGAATGCCAGCACCTTCTTTAACGAGGATGTATAAGCAAAAGGTAATGAGGTTAGGGTCAATGATAAGAAGATAGAAATGATAAAAGAGGTGAATCAAAATGGCAAGAAAAAAAACGATTATGAAATCACAAATTCTTGATACAGCCTACGCTGTTGTAAAAGCGGAAGGATTCGAAGGATTTACGGCACGAAATATAGCTAAGACAATGGACTGTTCCACTCAACCGATTTATTTAGAATTCAAAAACATGGATGATCTTAAAAATGAACTATTTATAAAAGTCAAAGACTATCTTGCTGAAACGATTTATCCGAAAAAACGGACAGAGGATGCTATTTTAGATACGTGTCTCAATTTTGTTTATTTTGCAAAAGAAGAAACGGTGTTTTTCAAAGCGTTGTTTTTAGAAGACCATTTGGGCTCTGAACGCTTGCATAAGATTTCTTTTGAAGCTATGCTCAAAGCATTTGAACAAAACAATGAAACGAAAAATCTTACAAAGGCAGAAAAAAGAGAACGTTTCGAAGAAATTTGGATCGTCGTTTACGGAACTGCCGCTTTGATTGCACAGGGACTTTTGAAGTTTGATGAAAAAACTGTTACTGAAAACTTGAAAAACACCATAGCTAATACAATTTAAAGCAACAAAAAAGTCGGTTCCTTTTATTGGAATCGACTTTTTTTTATAAATCAGCTGCTTTTTCAACGAGTTTTTTTGCGAAGCTATTCAAATTTTCGATATCTTCTTCACCTGGATCTAAATCTACTTTCACGCTTTCAGCACCTTCGATAGCTCCGATTTCTTTGAACCGTTCCGTAAAATCATCAACCGATTGGCAAAATTTGTCATAAAAAGTATCGCCAGAACCATATGTCCCAAATACTTTACCGGTTAAATCAATTTCAGCTAATTCTTCATAGAAATCCACGATCTCATCTGGCAAGTTCGCATCATTCCCGTACGTATAGGTACCGACGAGGCAAATATCCACATCTAGAAAGTCTTCCGGTTCAGCTTGCATGCAGTCCACCGTTTCAACATCTACGCCTAAATTTTCTAAAGCTTCTTCTATAATCGTTGTGCATTCTTCTGTGTTGCCTGTTAAACTTGCATATACAATCATTGCAGTTGTCACTGACATTCATCCTCTCACTCATCATCGAGTTTCTTCGTACAAAGTATACCAAAAAATCAGCCCTTTCCGCAATGCAAATTAACCGCCAAAGCCTGGCAAAAAAAGCCGACAAACACAAAAAAATAAAAGTAAAACCAAGAGAGGTTCACATTTTCGAGAAATAAGTTATAATAGAATAGCAAAGCTCGCTAGTTAGCAAAGTGAACGAATTAAAAGAAAAGAGGAATACAGTTGATTACATTAAAATCTGAACGTGAAATTGACGCAATGGCTGAATCAGGTGCGTTATTAGCTGATGTTCACGTAGCTTTACGTGACTTCATTAAACCCGGCATCACCAGCTGGGATATTAACCAATTTGTACACAAATATATTGAAGACCACGGGGCTATCGCCGAACAAATCGGGTTTGAAGGATATGAATACGCAACTTGTGTCAGCATCAACGATGAAATTTGTCACGGATTTCCAAGAAAAGAAGTACTAAAAGACAACGACTTGATCAAAGTCGATATGGTTGTAAACTTAAAAGGTGCCATGTCTGATTCTTGCTGGAGCTATATTGTCGGTGAAAGCACCGAAGAAACAGAAAAATTGCTGGAAGTTACTAAAAAAGCTCTTTATCTAGGAATTGAGCAAGCACAAGTTGGAAATCGTATTGGCGATATTGGCCATGCTATCCAAACTTATGTTGAAGGGGAAGGTTATTCTGTGGTTCGTGAATTCGTAGGACACGGTATTGGACCAACCATGCATGAAGCACCATCTGTTCCTCATTATGGAGAAGCAGGCAAAGGTCTTCGCTTAAAAGAGGGCATGGTAATTACGATCGAACCAATGGTAAACACTGGAACATGGAAATCAAAAATGGACAACAATGGCTGGACAGCTCGTACAAAAGACGGCGGATTGAGCTGCCAATTTGAACACACCTTGGCCATTACTAAAGAAGGTCCAAGAATTCTAACAATGCAAAAAGATTAGAACGCTTATCTAACTCACTTCAATCCATTTATTCGAAAATAACTGAGAAAGGTCAGTTATTTTCGGATTTTTTTGTATTTTGGTATACTAAATGGAACGAGACAAAGAAGGGGCTGTATAGATGAAAGAAAGAATTCTTTATGCCGATATACTTCGTGTAATCGCTGTCTTTTTAGTGATCGTGATCCATATTTCTTCACGCGATTTTGGCTTGTCGGCTGTTGACAGCGTTCAATGGCAAACATTAAACGGGTATAACGGTTTAGCTCGAGTGAGCGTACCATTATTTTTCATGCTCAGCGGCATGTTCTTTTTGAATCCGGATAAAGAAGTGCCCATTAAAAAGCTGTACCGGAAAAATATTTTTCGTGTGGTTTTGGCCTTTCTTTTTTGGTCGGCTTTGTATGCAGTGATTTTTACCTTAAACGAATACCGAACGCTTAATATAGAAGTTATGAAGAGCATGTATACGGCTTTTATTGAAGGACACTTTCATTTGTGGTTTTTATTTCGGATCGTTGAAATTTATGTGATGGTGCCTTTTTTGCGAAAAATAGCTGAAGATAAGAAAACGATCGAGTACTTATTGCTTTTTTGTTTTGTGATTGGTTTTATTATCCCAACCTACAATAGTTTCCCAGTCAGTTCAACGACTACTATCATGGATAATCCAGAGCGCGGGTTAGATTTAGATATCACTTTTGGTTATGTCGGGTATTTTTTTGCCGGCTATTATTTAAACCGTTTTACATTATCTGAAAAAGTCAAAAAAACCATTTATGCATTTGGGGTGTTAGGAGTGCTGACTACCATTATTGAAACCAGTATCCGTTCGTTGCAAGCGGGAGAACCTTATAAGTTGCTATACGAGTACTTAACACCAAATGTGTTGTTTGCTAGTTTAGCAGTCTTTTTGCTGGTTAAAGAAATGTGTCAGCACCGTTCTTTTTCCGAAAGGACTCAAAAATGGATCTTAGAATTCTCCACTTATTCGTTCGGCATTTATTTGATCCATGTGTTGATTTTATTTCTCTTATGGAAATGGGGTTTGAATACGTTAGTGGTTATTCCAATCGTCTCCGTTCCGCTGATTGCACTCGTTGTTTTTTTCATCAGTTATGGTTGTATCAAATTAATGGGGAAAATACCGTTCTTAAAACGATTTATTCTATAAGACTCATTGAACCATTATTAGCAAAAAAGCAGCATTAACTAAACTGAATAAGTTTTCTGGTCATTTGAACTGAAAATCAGTACAATAGGTAAGAACTTATGTTACTTTTCAAAGGAGCCGCCGAAATGTCCGTCATGTCTAGAGTTAAAAGGAAAGTTCCTAAGAAATCTTTGAGAAGATTTCTGGAGATTTTTCGACTAAAATATAAAGAAGCAGAAGTAAGCAATTCAGGAGCTATTATTGCTTACTATTTTTTGCTGTCGCTGTTTCCTTTATTGATCGTTATTGGCAACTTATTGCCCTTATTTAATTTAGAAGCAGAAGCGCTTTACCCTTATTTTGAAAATGCTATTCCACTGTACTTAATAGATACGTTTAAACCAACTGTCGAACAAATCTTTACTTCAAGCAGCAGCGGATTATTGTCGATCGCGGCGATTGCGACATTGTGGTCGGCCAGTCGGGGCATGAATGCCATGCAAGTCAGCATGAATAAAGCCTATGGAATCAAGCCAAGGAAAAACATTATTTTTATTCGCTTGGCGTCGATTACGTTCACGTTAATTTTATTGGTGGGCTTGATTACACTAGTGGTAGCGTTTAGTTTCGGGCAATCGATTTTGGAATACATCACACCTTTGCTTCAATTGCCAGAAAGCCTCATGTCCACTTTTCAAAGCGTTCGTTGGCCAGTAACGATGTTTACCTTGTTTTTTGCGTTTTCGCTGCTGTATTTTTTTGTGCCGAATGCCACGCTAAAATTAAAGCAAGTTCTGCCAGGAGCAGCTTTTTCCACTATCGGCTGGCTCTTGATCACCCAAGCGTTCACTATCTACGTTAGCTATTTTGCTAAAACCACGTTAAGTTATGGCATGATCGGTACGTTAATCGTCTTTATGTTGTGGTTAAATGTATTAGGTGCCTTGTTAACTTCAGGAGCAGTAGTAAATGCCACGGTCACAGTATACTTAGAAGGTGAAATCAAACAAGCAGAAAGCCGCATCAGCAGATACGTTGATCGGAAGATGAAGAGAAAGTAAAAGTAGGAAAATAATGAAACATTCACTTTGATCAGTGAGCGGTTCATTATTTTTTTGCCGTTAAAAAGTAATGAACGAACAAAGTTTGTAATTGTTAAGGTTAGAGAAGGGCTACTGTTAACCCGATTCATCTATGTTATAATATTTTTTGGACAGCTTGTGACGTGAGAATTAAAGGAGTTAATGCAAATGGTTGATGTGTCTATCATTATGCCGATATACAATGTAGAAAAATACTTAGAAAAAGCGATAAAAAGTGTCTTAAATCAAACGTATAAAAACATAGAACTGATTTTGATCAATGATGGTTCACCAGATAATTCCGATAAAATATGCCAGTTTTACGAAAAGATAGATAAACGAGTCAGTGTAATCAATCAAAAAAATGCTGGAGCAGGATATGCACGCAATGCCGGATTGGATAAGGCATGTGGGGAGTACATTTATTTTGCAGATCCGGATGACTATTTGGAGTTAAACTTAATTGAAGAAAATATCAATCTGGCGCAATCAAGCGGAGCAGATTTAGTTGTCTTTGGTTTTTATGAGGAATTTTTGAACAACAATGGTGACTTTACTAACACAGTAAAAAGTCCTGTACTAAAAGAGACAACTTCCGCAACACAGTTTAGAAACGGATTTAGAGAGTTTTATCGCTTTACGCCATATGCGTTATGGAATAAGTTATACAGACGAGATTATGTAAAAAATAGTGAAATCCGATTCTCAAATCAGAAAATTGGTGAAGATGCCTTGTTTAATCAAGCTGTTTATCGTAATCTGGATAAAGTTGTCTTTAATGAAAAGGCTTATTACCATTATGTCTACCGAGAAGGATCGGCTGTAAACCATTATACGAAGAATCGTTTTGAGCAAGAATACAAAGTAGCGCAACAGTTCGATGCTTTAATGGATATGTGGGGTAAAGAGAGCGAATATATTGATTTAATCAGCAGAGAATATTGGAACTCCATTTATTTAGAGCTAAAAAACCTAACTTCTATAGAATGTCCGTTAAATCAAAATGAAAAAGTAGAATACTTAAAAGAAATAATGGAAAACTCTGGGTTAAAACAAGCAGTGAAAACTTTAAGTATAGAAAACGAGCAAAACAAGTTTGTGGAAGCTCTCATTAGGCTTGTAAGAAAAGAAAATTATTCACTGGCCCTTCGTTTGATGAACTTTAGAATAACCATCGGAGAAAAAAATCGCTCCATCGTATTGTTCTTAAAAAAGCTGTTTCATAAAAAAGAACCAAAGGAGTTGAATTAGGATGAACCTAATCGATGAATTTAAAAAAGGAGTATTTTATAGTGCAATTGGAAAATATTCCAATGTCATCGTTCAGCTTCTTGTACAAGCCATCCTTTCAAGGCTATTAACACCTAAAGAATACGGGGTCGTTGCTGTAGTCAATGTATTCTTAGTCTTTTTCCAAATGCTGGCCGATTTTGGAATTGGCCCAGCAATCATTCAAAATAAAAAGTTAACTAAAAAAGACATCAATAGCATTTTCATTTTTTCTTTTTACCTAGCTATCTTATTGGGCATTCTTTTTATGTTTTTAGGTTACCCGATCAGTTTGTTTTACAATGATGCTATATATGTTCCAATCAGTATCGTATTAGGAGTATGTGTCTTTTTTTATGGGATATTAGTGGTTCCTCAAAATATGTTGTTGAGAGAAAAAAACTTTATGACCGTGAACATGGTCACGGTTATTGCAAATGTTCTTTCAGGAGTCATTTCCATTACATTAGCCCTATTAGGCTTTAGTTACTATTCGCTGATCATCAGCAATACGATCAAAGCTGCCTTTTTGTTTTTTGTTTTCTATTTTAAAACAAACTTAAAAGTGCAATTTAAATTGGATGTGGCGCCGATAAAAAAAATATTTTCTTTTTCTAAAAATCAATTCATATTTAACTTTATCAATTATTTTTCAGGCAACTTAGACAAAATTTTGATTGGTCGATTTTTTTCAGCCAGTGCATTAGCGTACTATGATAAATCGTATCAATTATCGTTATATCCAAATCAAATTTTAACCAATGTCATCTATCCGGTTATTCAGCCGATCATGTCGGATTATGAAACCAAAATCGATAAGATAAAAAATGTTTATTTAATGTTGACGCGGTTTTTGGGGACCATCGGATTATCTCTTTCAGTCTTTTTAATGTTTACTTCTCAAGAGATCATTCTTTTTTTATTTGGCGACCAATGGGGAGGCAGTGTCCAAACGTTCCAAGTTTTAGCATTCTCGGTTTGGATCCAACTGATATTGACGATCACAGGAGCAATTTTCCAATCTGCTAATCGAACGGATTTATTATTAGTATCTGGAGTTTTAACAGCCATTACAAATATAACCGCGATGATTATAGGAATTTATACAGGGAAAATAGAACTGGTAGCTTTATTGCTCGTCGTAGCGTTCACTCTTAATTTCTTGCAAACCAATTACCTCTTGATGTACCGTATGTTCAATTCCAATTACCAAGAATTCTTTAAAATATTAGTAAAACCAGCCATGATGGCTGCCTCCCAAGTTATTGTATTCATATTGCTGCCCGAGTTGCCTTTTGCCAATTTTATTAATTTGGTGTTAAAAGGGCTTATCTTTGTACTGGTATTCGGTATTGGGCTGATAGCAACGGGAGAGATGAAGTTGATCAAAAACATTATCCTAAAGAAAAAATAAAGAACCAGCTAAATAAAGGAGAACTAAATGAAAAATAATCCAATTGTTTCAGTCATTGTTCCAGTTTATAATGTTGAAACGTATATTGAAGAATGCTTAGATTCAATTGTGAAGCAAACTTACCCTTACCTTGAAATTATTGTAGTGGATGATGGAAGCACAGACAGCAGTAACCAACTTGTAAGAAAATATTTAGAAGATGAACGGATTTTATTTATTGAACAAGAAAATAAAGGATTGTCAGGGGCAAGAAATAGCGGGTTAAAGAAAGCTACAGGGAAATATCTTTTATTCGTTGATTCGGATGACTATATTGATTTAACCATGTTGGAAAACTTGGTTCCATTGATGGAAGAGAGCCAAGCTGACTTGGTTCGTTTTAATGGTGCAGCTTTTGTAGATGGAATGGAAAAAACAGCTGATCAAGATTATTATGATTTTAGCCATCGTTTAAAAGAAAAAAAAATCTATCAAGAAGATAGTTTTCGAGCCAATAGCAGAACGTTCGTTTCACCAGTCTACCTCTATCTAATGAAGCGGAGCATCTTAACAGAATATGATTTGTGGTTTAGAGAAGACATCATTCATGAGGACGAACTGTTTACTCCACAAGTATTTCTTTCTATTCAATCGATGGTTTACATTAATGCATTTTATTATTACCGCAGATACCGTGAAAATTCGATTATGACTATTCAAAGTCCGGCACAGCAGCTACGTTCGTTTACTTCTTATTTAAAGGTATTCAAAGAATTAGAACTGTTGTACCAAAGCGATACTTATAATAAAGAACAAAAAAAGTTGATCAAGCGCCAAATGCTATCAATTTATAATGGTCTAAAAGAAAATCAATCTGAAGCAGTTAGTAAAAATAACGAAATGACGCAAATAAAATCTATTACATTAAAAGATAAAAGCTATTTGATGCTGCAAAAATTATGGAATAGGATTTAAAAAAATTATAAGCGAATAATCTTATAAAAACCTTATAAGTAAACATAAGCGAACATGATACAATGACTTTAAATGTAGTTTTCAATAAGGAGAGTATAAATTAAATGACGAAAATTAAAGTAATGACGATTTTCGGTACACGACCTGAAGCCATCAAAATGGCTCCATTAGTCAAAGAGTTGGAAAATCAGTCAGATCAATTCGAATCAATCGTTACAGTAACCGCTCAACACCGTAAAATGTTAGATCAAGTGCTAACTACTTTTGAGATAAAGCCAGATTATGATTTAAATGTGATGAAAAGCAATCAAACCCTTTCTGAAATTACCGCTAATGTATTGATTGGGTTGGACCAAGTGATGAAAGAGGCTAAGCCAGACATCGTTTTGGTACATGGCGATACGACAACAACATTTTCAGCAAGTTTGTCGGCTTATTACAATCAAATTAAAGTCGGCCATGTTGAAGCTGGTCTGCGCACATGGGATAAGTATTCTCCATTTCCGGAAGAACTTAATAGACAATTAACAGATGTTATAGCGGATGTTTATTTTGCCCCAACGAAAGAAAGCAAAAATAATTTGTTAAAAGAAAATCGGGATGAAAGCACCATTTTTATTACTGGAAATACGGCTATTGATGCTTTACAAGCAACGATTCATGAGGGATACCATCATAAAGTGCTTGAGAACATTGATTCGGAACAACGCATTGTTTTATTGACGATGCACCGTCGTGAGAATCAAGGTGAGCCGATGAAACGCGTGTTCCAGGCTGTTCGTCAAGTAGTTGATCAATACGAAGACGTAGATGTTATTTTTCCAGTACATTTAAACCCTGTGATTCAAAAAGCTGCCAAACAGTTTTTAGGAGAGCACAAACGAATTCATTTGATTGATCCATTAGATGTTGTAGATTTTCATAATCTTGCGAATCGCAGCTATATGATTATGACGGATTCTGGAGGGGTGCAAGAGGAAGCTCCATCATTGGGGGTACCAGTGTTAGTACTAAGAGATCGGACAGAAAGACCTGAAGGCATCGAAGCAGGCACGTTAAAATTGATTGGTACAGATAGCCAAACGGTAGTTGAAGAAATGATGAACCTGTTGGAAAATGCTGAAAACCATGCGTTAATGGCGACTGCAAAAAATCCTTATGGAGATGGACTAGCCAGCCAACGAATCGTAGCAGCAATAGGTTTTCTATTTAACCAGCAATCTAAAAGACCCGGCTCGTTCGACAGGGCATAGAATAAAAAACAAACATATGTGAAAGTAGGGTGCCAGGTGGAAAAAACTACCTTAATAAATAAATGGATGCTCTTCAATGAAAAGCACAGCTCCATTTGGACTCAAATCGTGTTGATTACTTTAGGTATTTCAGCTACAGTAACGGACTGGATGGTTGGAATATTTTCGTTGAGTGATTTTCTATTCGGATTTATCGCAGCCTGTTTAATCATAAGCGGAAATTATTGGATAAAAAAGAAACAATTTGGTTGGATTTTGCTTTTATTAGGAGTCATAGCAGTTAACATCCTGATGAATTACTTTAATAATGACCTCTTTGTCTTAAAAACAGGGATTGCAGCTTTTATAAAAGTCGCTTATTATGCCTTTTTTGTTGCAGGAGTTTACAATTTCATTAAAAAAAATGCTTTAGAAGCACTTCTTTTAAAAACACTCAATATTGTTGCGATTGTCATTTGTATGATCGGCATTTACATAACAATTGCACTTTACTTGGACGGAAAGCTTCCTTATGAGTTCTTTTGGAAATTGACACGAACAGATGAAACAAGTTATTTATATGATGGCATAGAAAATATTTTCAGGACAAGAAGCATTTTTTCAGAACCTTCTTATTTAGGTTATTATTTAAATATTATGCTGGGTCTAAATTATTTTAATAAAAAGAACGTAATAATCAATAAATACATCAACTTATTGATCACATTAACGATTATTCTGACTTTTTCTTATAGCGCCATAGCAGTTATGTTGGGAATACAAGCTATGCATTTTATTCGTTTAAAAACAATAAAAAAAATAAAAGTAAACGGGTTTCTTATTATCTGCTTATTGGCAGTGGTTATTCTGACTGTCCTAGCGTGGGATATTATCCAAGTAACCATTATTGACCGGACAGCAGCCATTTTATCAGGTGCGGATAATTCAACAAGAGGCAGATTATGGGAAAGCTGGCAATATGTAAATCGCAAACACCTATTTATGGGAAATGGGATTGGGCATACTCCATCCATTTGGAATATTTATGCTTATATTTTGTCGGATGTAGGATTAGGCGCTTTTCTATTATTTTGTTTATTTTCGGTTTATGTTTTAATGACGAACTTTAAAATGGGTATTTTGTTTATCCTATTAAATTTTCAAAAAGGCGGTTATTTATCACCGGAATTTTGGATATTTATTTTATTATTGCTCATTTATATGGGGAATAATGTAGGCTTATTTAATAAAAATAAGATAAATTTTCAAAGTCGTAAGATTTGCCTAAAACAGTTCGAAGAATAATTGTATGTTCTCCTTTGTTTAACAGGAAAGATTGTGATAATATGAATGAGTTGTAAGACATCAGTATATTAAGAGTATTTTTATTGGAGGAAACATTTATGGTACAAGAAGAAAGGTTCAGCAAAACAAAAAAAGTCGTCATAGGTGTAATGGATATTTTACTATTGCATTTTTCCATGCTTCTTTCTTTTTATTTGAAATTCGGCAATGCCGTTCCAGATAGAAATTACGAGACTTATACGAATTCATTTGTTTTTATCGTTTTAACGTTTATTTTTCTGAATATTTTATTTGGAGTCTATATTTTATACAACAAATCAATGACCGATTTTTTGTACATTACGATTATCATCCAAGTCATCTTAACGTTAGCAATCATGGCGGTTACTTTTGCAGGTAGATGGTTTGCTTTTCCCAGATCAGTGCTGATCATCAACTTAGTAGTGAGCACATTAGTTTTATTTATTTGGCGAGTGGTCGTTTATAAAATATATGAGAAGTTTAGCGGCAGTAAAAAAGTTATGGTGGTTGGTTTTGAAGAAGATGTTAAGTCAGCTGTCTTTAACTTTGAAAATTCAAAAAGCAAACGCCATAAAGTAACGTTGGCAGTCCTATCCAATTATTCTGAAAATGTTGCAGCTCATTTAGAAGAAGTCGATATTGTTTATTTAGCTAGCAAAATCAAGGATCAAGAAAAAACAAAAGTCTATGAATTATTGATGCAAAGCGATAAAAAGTTGTTTTTGAATACGAGCTTTGAAAACTTGATTATGGTGAATCCAAATATTATGAATATTGAAGACGAGAGCATTATTGAAGTTTCACAATTCAAAATACCGTCTGAAGACGATGCCATCAAACGAATCGTGGATATTTTATTCTCACTTGTTCTCATCATTATTACCTCACCTATTATGCTGATCACGGCTCTTTTAGTGAAAGCAACTTCTAAAGGACCTGCTCTTTATAAGCAAGTCCGAATTACACAAGAAGGTTCTGAGTTTAACATCTTAAAGTTCAGAACGATGAGCGCTACGGCAGAAAAAGAATCCGGTCCAGTCCTAGCTACATCTAATGATGCCAGAGTTACTTCAATAGGGAAATATTTAAGAGCATTGAGAATTGATGAGTTGCCCCAACTAATTAATGTTCTATTAGGGGAAATGTCGATGGTAGGACCGCGTCCGGAACGTCCATTCTTTGTTGATCAATTTAAAGAGCAAAACCCTTATTACTATTTAAGACATAATGTTAGAGCGGGCATCACAGGTTATGCTCAAGTATATGGTAAGTATGCAACAGATTTTAATAGTAAATTAAATTTTGATTTATTATATATCAAAAAATATTCACTTTTATTAGACATTAAAATCATGCTGCAAACCATTAAAATTTTGTTTGATAAAGTATCCTCTAAGGGATTAGATGAAGAAGCTGAATTAGGCGGAAATCATAGTATTTCAAGCAACATAAAAATACTAAATTAATAAAAGAGCGATTGTAAAACTAATAAAAGGCCTCAGCCTCCAGTTTAACTGGAGATTGAGGCCTTTTATTGAAAGCATAAACAATTACAATTCGGATTATATTTGGTTATCTAACCACATATAATGTGAAATATGCTATAATTGACTGGATTCATTTTTCTTGTGAGTAAAAGCAAATCATACCATTAGATAAATTAAAGGAGAGAGATAAATGACAGTATTAGTAACTGGAGCTGACGGTTTTATCGGAAGCCACTTAGTAGAAGAATTAGTAAAAAGAGGAGAAAAGGTAAGAGCCTTTGCTTATTACAATTCGTTTAATACATGGGGCTGGTTAGATAGTTTGCCGAAAGACGTATTAAGTCAAATCGATGTCTTTACAGGGGATATTCGTGACCCGAACGGAGTAAGAGAAGCAATGAAAGGAATCGATACAGTTTATCACTTAGCTGCATTGATTGCTATTCCATTCAGCTATCATTCACCCGATTCATACGTTGATACAAACATTAAAGGAACGTTGAACATCTTACAAGCTGCTAAAGACTTTGGAACAAAACGTGTGTTAGTTACTTCAACTTCTGAAGTTTACGGAACAGCGCAATACGTTCCAATTGATGAAGATCATCCTTTCCAAGGACAATCGCCTTACTCGGCTACGAAAATTGGCTCAGACCGTATTGCTGAATCGTTCTATAGAAGTTTTGAGATGCCGATCACAATTGTGCGTCCATTCAATACTTATGGTCCAAGACAATCTGCTCGTGCAGTAATACCGACGATTATTACACAATTATTAGCAGGAAAAGAAGAAATCAAATTAGGTTCGATCACGCCGACAAGAGATTTTAACTATGTTAAAGATACGGCAAATGGCTTTATTACATTAGCGCACGCTGAAAATACTATCGGTGAAGAAATCAATATAGCCACACAACAAGAAATTTCAATCGGCGACTTAGCAAATGAAATGATTCGCCAAATCAATCCAAAGGCAAAAATCATTACGGATGATATTCGGTTACGACCAGAAAAAAGTGAAGTAAATCGTTTGTTAGGATCAAATGAAAAAATCATGCGCTTAACGGACTGGAAACCTCAGTACACCTTAGAACAAGGTTTAGCTGAAACGATTGAATTTTTGAAAGACAATATGGATAGCTACAAAACTGATATTTATAACATCTAATAGAGGAGGCTGCCAAGATGGAAAGAAAATTTATCCCTTTATCCGTACCAAATATCAAAGGCAATGAATTAGAATACGTTACGCAAGCTGTCAAAGATGAGTGGGTTTCAACTGGTGGAAGTTATATCGAAACATTCGAAAAAAACATTTCTGATTATTTAGGAGTTGAACAAGCTGCAGCCGTACAAAGTGGTACAGCAGGACTTCACTTATCATTGATTCAAAGTGGAGTTGGTGTAGGCGATGAAGTTTTTGCGGCAACATTGACCTTCATTGCTGCAGTCAATCCTATCCGTTATGTCGGAGCAGAACCTATCTTTATGGATTGTGATGATTCATTGTGTATTGATCCAGATAAAATTCTGCAATTTATTAAAGAAGAATGTACGTTTACAGATGGCATTCTAACGAATAATCAAACAAAACGCCAAATCAAAGCCATTCTCGGTGTGCATGTGTTTGGTAATTTAATGGATATGGAAAAATTGGTGGAAATTGCTGACCAATACAATCTTAAACTGATTGAAGATGCGACAGAAGCATTAGGTTCTTACTATACTGAAGGCAAGTATAAAGGCCAATATGCCGGCACTATCGGCGACTTTGGTGTTTATTCATTTAATGGAAATAAAATCATCACTACTGGCGGCGGTGGAATGGTCGTAGCTAAGAAAAAAGAAGATTTAGATTATCTTAAATATCTTTCTACTCAAGCTAAAGATGACACGACTAGTTTTATCCATCACGCTGTAGGCTACAATTACCGCATGACCAATTTGCAAGCTGCGTTAGGTGTGGGACAATTAGAACAATTAGAAAGTTTTATTGAAACCAAAAAAGCTAACTATGACTTGTATAAAGAATTGTTTGACCAAAACGAAAAAGTTGAGGTAATCGATTTTGATGCGACTATTCGTCCAAATTATTGGTTTTATGCACTGCGGATCAAAAATGACCCGGATATTCAAGGAATCATTCAGGCGTTGCATGAAAAAGGGATTCAAACAAGACCAATTTGGGGATTGATCCATGAACAAAAACCTTATTTAAAAGCACAATCTTATAAGATTGAGAAAGCAACCTATTATGTGAAACACATTCTGAATATTCCTTGCAGTTCAAACTTGGAACAAGATGATGTTCGTTACGTTGCCGAATGTTTGAACGAAATTCTATAGCTAAGGGAGAAGATATTGTGGAGCTCAACGATTTTGTTGTAAAGGATACACTTACCATTAAAGATGCGATGACAAAAATGGATAAAAACGCACGTAAAATCATCTATGTCACATCAGAAAATAAACTAGTAGGAGCGCTTTCTGATGGAGACATCAGAAGGTGGATTTTAAAAGACCAATCCATTCATGAAATGGTAAAAGAAGCGATGAATGCTGATCCTATTTTTATTTTTAAAAAGGACACCGATAAAGCTATCGACCAAATGAAACAACAAAAAGTAGATTCCATACCCGTTTTAAATGAAGATCACACGATCCGCAATATCATGTTCAAGTCTCATGAGCTGGTTCGCGGCAAAAAAATCCAAACACCGGTCGTTATTATGGCTGGAGGAAAAGGCACAAGGCTCTATCCTTATACAAAAATTTTGCCGAAACCATTGATTCCAATTGGAGATACACCGATTATGGAACGTATTATTGATAAATTCCATGAATTCGGTTGTTCAGATTTTATCATCAGTGTGAATTATAAAAAAAATATGATCAAAGGGTACTTTAATGAAATTGAACGTGACTATAATATGTCCTATGTAGATGAAGATAAACCCCTGGGAACCGGCGGAAGCTTGTCTTTGATGCGGGAACAATTAAAAGAAACGTTTTTTGTTTCAAATTGTGATATTTTAGTTGATGCTGATTACACAGATATTGTGGATTTTCATAAAAAGAATAAACACGATATCACGTTTGTCGCATCTCTTAAAATCACACAAATTCCCTATGGCGTATTGCAATTAGATAAAGACGGATTATTAGAAAATACCGTCGAAAAACCTGAATACAGCCATCTTATTAATACGGGTATGTACGTTATGGAGCCTTCAGTTCTTGGCTTTGTACCGGACGATGAATTCGCAGACTTACCCGATGTTATTATGGCAGCTAAAAATGCCGGACTCAAAGTCGGTGTTTTCCCCGTGAGTGAAAACTCTTGGTTGGATATGGGACAGATCAAAGAGATGGAGAACATGATTGAAAGTTTAGGTGTAAACGGATGAAGCAGCTTCTTTTAATCGGCGGCGGGGGCCACTGTAAAAGTATCATTGATTCTCTTAGTCAAAATACTGCTTTTGAAGTCGTCGGTATACTAGACACTTCAGAAAAAGTTGGAACATTTATTAATGGCATTGAGATCATCGGTGTTGATGATGATATGGAAAAGTGGTTTGTTAAAGGGGTGCACTTGGCTTTTATTACTTTAGGCAGCGTAGGAAATACTGCATTGCGCCAAAACTTATATGAGAAAGCTAAAACAATTGGTTTTCAATTTCCTATCATTCAAGATCCAACAGCGATTGTTTCAAGAGAAACAACGATAGGAGAAGGAACATTTATAGGAAAAGGCACAATTATTAACGCATCTGTTCAAATAGGAAAAAATGCTATCATTAATTCTGGTGCTATCGTTGAACACGATAGCACCATTGGTGATTATTGCCATTTGGCACCAGGGTCAACTTTTAGCGGAAATGTAACGATTGGAGCTCATACTCATGTGGGTACCAACGCTACAGTGATCCAAGAAATTGAGATTGGTGAGCATACGGTCATTGGCGGGGGCAGCGTGGTTATTCGAAACATACGCAGCTTTGCAGTGGCGTATGGCAATCCATGTAAGGAGGCAGAACATGAATAAAACATTTATTATTGCTGAAGCTGGCGTTAATCATAACGGCAGTATTGAATTAGCAAAAGAATTGATTGCTAAAGGTGCTGAAGCAGGCGTTGACGCGGTAAAGTTCCAGAGTTTTAAAGCGGACAAGCTGGTTACTGTAAATGCTGAAAAAGCTGAATACCAAGTAGCAAACACAGGCAACAATGAAGAAAATCAGTACCAAATGATAAAAAAATTAGAACTGGATTACGATAAACATCAAGAGCTGATGGATTATGCTACGAGCCTTGGAGTTATGTTTTTGTCTTCAGCTTTTGATTTAGAAAGCATCGATTTGTTAAAAGATTTAGGGTTAGATATATTTAAAATTCCGTCAGGTGAAATTACGAATCTGCCTTATTTACGAAAAACAGCTAAAACAGGTAAAAAAATTATTTTGTCTACAGGAATGTCTACTTTAGGCGAGATAGAAGAAGCTCTAGAGGTCTTAAAAAACAATGGAGCGAAAGACATTACGGTGCTGCATTGCAATACAGAATATCCAACGCCTATGAGCGATGTTAATTTAACAGCGATGAATACCATGAAAGAAGCTTTTAAAGTCCCGGTCGGCTATTCAGATCATACATTAGGAATTGAAGTGCCTATCGCAGCAGTAGCTTTAGGAGCTGCCATTATTGAAAAGCACTTTACATTGGATAAAACGATGGAAGGGCCTGATCATAAAGCGAGTTTAGAACCAGACGAATTGAAGCAAATGGTCACCAGCATTCGTAATATTGAACAAGCACTTGGTAATGGTGTGAAGACACCGACCCAATCTGAACGTAAAAATAAAGCAATTGCTCGCAAAAGCCTAGTTTCGAAAACCGCTATTGCAAGCGGAGAGGTTTTTACTGAAGAAAACTTGGAAATCAAACGTCCAGGAACAGGGATCTCACCGATGTTATGGGATGAGATCATTGGGACAAAAGCAACTAAAAACTATCAAGCAGATGAGCTGATCAAACGATGAAGAAATTATGTGTCGTCACAGGTACACGAGCTGAGTATGGTCTATTGATGCCTTTGCTTGAGCAAATAAAACAAGCTGAAGATTTAGAATTACAATTGTTGGTGACAGGTATGCATTTATCACCAGAATTTGGTTTAACTTATAAACTGATTGAAGCAGACGGTTACGTCATTAACGAAAAAGTGGATATCTTGTTAAGTTCGGATACACCTGTCGGTATTTCAAAATCGATGGGTCTTGGAATGATTGGCTTTTCTGAAAGTTTTGAACGCTTGCAGCCAGATATGGTGATATTATTGGGAGACCGTTACGAAACGTTCGCAGCAGCAGCAGCAGCTTCTGCCGCACGTATCCCCATTTCTCATCTGCATGGTGGAGAAACCACGGAAGGCGCTTTTGACGAAGCATTTAGGCATGCAATCACTAAAATGAGCTGGTTGCATTTTACGAGTGCTGAAGAGTATCGTAAACGAGTGATCCAACTTGGGGAACAACCTGAGCGTGTCTTTAATGTCGGAGCTATAGGTATTGAAAACATTGTTAAAATGCCTTTAATGACGAAAGCAGAATTGGAAGCGAGTCTTGGCATAACATTCAATAAGCGGTTATTATTAGTCACCTTTCATCCGGTCACGCTTGAAAATAAAACATCAGCTGCTCAGTTTAAAGAGTTGTTAGAAGCGTTAGATATAGTAGAAGATGCAACAATCATTTTTACTAAAGCTAATTCAGATACAGATGGAAGAATCATCAATCAGCTGATTGATGACTATACTAAACTTCATTCTGCTAAATCTCTAGCGTTTACTTCAATGGGACAATTGCGTTATTTGAGTGCAATGAAGTTGGCATCTGCTGTGATCGGCAATTCATCAAGCGGTATTATTGAAGCTCCTTCATTCAAAATACCGACTGTTAATATTGGCGATCGCCAAAAAGGCAGGATGCAGGCAGAGTCCGTTATTGATTGTGAACCTAAAAAAGAAGCTATCGATAAAGCTATTCACTTAGCGTTATCAGTCGGTTTTCATGCACAATTAAAAAAAATGGAGAATCCTTATGGTGATGGAAAGGTTAGCGAAAAAATAATAAAATCCATCCGTGACTCTCTTTCCAAAGATATATCACTGAAAAAATCCTTTCATACTATTTAATAGCTGCTTAAATAAATATGCTTGCATAAGAGGAAGTTATGTATCGCAACTTCCTCTTCTTGCTGTTAGAATTTATATATCTTTATAGAGAACATTATAGAAAGGTGAAATGAAATCAAATTATGATGCAACAAAGTATAAAAAGAAATATTAATAAAATCGGAATGCTCTTTTTTGGACTTTCTGTAATCTCAATTTTAATTATAGGCCAACTTTTTTTTGAGTTATCTATTATTAATTTTATATTATTTTTAGCGTACAACGTTTTTTACATTTACCTTCCTGGAAAAATAAGCGTTAAGCTACTGAAAATAAATAACTTTACTAATATGATAGAAGAAATACTAGCCTTTTTCTTAGGAATGTTCATGTTAATCATTCAGTACTATATCTTTTCTTTCTTTAATAGTTTATATTTAATTAAGTTTTTTACCCCACTATTACTAATAGTAGGAGTAATTTACTTGGTATCAAAAAAGAAATTGATTTTTTCTGTTAAAAAAAATAAAATTTTAGATGCAGGTACTTATTTATTCATGGGAACAAATACACTCGTTTCTGCTATATATACGATGTTTGCTTTTCCAAAACCAACAGTTGTTTCAAATGCTGTTACATACCAAGATATGGCATGGCATATGGGGAATGTTAATATTCTTTCTAGCGGCAGCAACACGGATACAAGAGTATACGGTATCAAATTTCTTTATCATTACTTTTCTGATTTATTTTATGCTATTGCAAAATACATTTTCGGATTCAGTGCGTATGAATTAATTATTCAATTCCAGTTTATAATAGTAGGAACAATATTAACTATTTCAGTAATTGCTTTCTTTAAAGTAATGTTTAAAAACTCAAGATATCTGCCTTATTTCGCTGCTTTTGCTCTTTTTTATGTACCGTCTGCAGCTAATGGCTATTACAACAATATTTTTTACCACTTATTTACAAATGTTAATGCAATGGCGCTTACGTTGCCAGTAGTATTATTAGTATTACTAGTAATAAAAAATAGTTTAGAGTTTAAAGAAAATAAAAAAAATATCCTATTGATTTTTATTTTTATGTTTCTGCTAGCAGGTTTAAAAGGCCCCATTGCGCTAATGATTTTAGTTGCATTATTTGTTTTAACTTTTGCAATGCTGATTCAGAAAAAAAGAAACTTGTTTTGGCTGAAATTCCTAATGATCGCCACTCTTTCTTATGCCATTATTCACTTCACCCTTTTAAGTCAAGGGAGTGATCTAGTAGAGATAGGTATGGATACTGCTTTTGATGTTATCACTTCCACGTCCTTGTTTCCAGGTGGATTGAATAATCCGGATAGCAACTTTTTTATAAGATTTACTTATGTCATACCGCACTTTTTGCTCGCAGTATTTTTCTTTTCGATTCCTTATCTATGGAGTGTGATTGAGAATATCTATAAGTTCTTCAATAGACAATATATTTCGTTATTTGATCAATTTAGTTTGATTTTCTCGGTCTTATCGATTGGGGCTTATTATATTATTCGTCACTCAGGCTATTCACAAATGTATTTTCTTTTCGGAGCTCTTCCAGTGATCTATTATTTAGGAGGAAAAGAAGTAGAGAGGCTTTTAAAGGAAAACGCTGGAATAAAATTTAAAATAGTATTTTTTGTTATTATGGCTTTAGTCTTTATGAGACCAGTTCTTGAAACAACCAGTATGATTAAAGGAAGTTTAAAACAAAGCTATTCAAATTTTGTAAATGAACAGACTGACTTCTTTAATAGCAGCATCAGTTCTTTAGAGTATGAAGGAATGATGTGGATAAAAAATAACACTGCCCCTAACGATTTATTAGCGACGAATAGACATAACGATGATCATCGATTTTTCTTATATAGCGCTTATTCTGACCGAGGATTTTATATAGAGGGACCTGAATATGCTAAAAACAGCGGATTACAGCCTGAAAAAGCACAAGAAATGTTAGAGCGAAATGATTCATTGTTTTCTCCAGATTATCAAAATAAATATAATCTAGCGATGGAATTGAATGTAAAATATCTTGTGCAATATAAGAAACAACAACCAAATGATTTGTTTACTACAGAAAGTGGCTTCCAGCGGTGTTTTGAAAATGACGATATAAGTATTTATAAAGTACTGAAATAAACAAAAATATAACAATGGATACATGAATAAGCTGTAAGGAGCGGGAGAAATGAAAAACACCTTATATATGGTGATACCTTGTTACAATGAAAAAGAGGTACTAAATGAAACAGCAACCAGATTAAAAAAAATATATTCAAAGTTAATAAAAAGTAATAAAATTCATAAAAAAAGTAAGATTGTTTTTGTAAACGATGGCTCAAAAGATACGACTTGGGAAATCATCAAAGAGCTGCATGAAAATGACGATGTCTTTAGCGGCATAAATTTAAGTAGAAATAAAGGGCATCAAAATGCTCTTTTAGCAGGATTATTAACTGTGAAAGATTATTCTGATATGGTTATTTCTATGGATGCTGATCTGCAAGATGATATCAATGCTATTGAAAAGATGGTAGATAAGTACTTAGAGGGGTATGATATTGTTTATGGGGTTCGCAGCAAACGGGAAACAGATACCTTTTTTAAACGTTTTACAGCTGAGAGCTATTATAAAATATTGAATTTCATTGGTGGAGAAGTAATTTATAACCATGCTGACTACAGATTAATGAGCAAGCAAACAATTGAAGAATTAGCTAAATACAAAGAAGTTAATCTTTTTCTAAGAGGAGTTGTCCCGATGCTGGGCTTTTCTTCTACGACTGTTTCTTATGAACGTAATGAACGATTAGCAGGAGAAAGTAAATATCCTTTAAAGAAGATGTTATCTTTTGCTTTAGAGGGAATAACTTCTTTAAGCATAAAACCAATTAGAATAATTTCAGGTTTAGGCGTTTTAATATTTGCAGTGAGTATTTTGATGCTGATTTACATTATTGTGCGTCATCAGATGGGGGACACTGTTACAGGTTGGGCAAGCGTGGCCGTATCCGTTTGGGCTATTGGAGGGCTTATGCTCTTGTCAATAGGTATTGTAGGTGAATACATCGGAAAAATCTATTTAGAGACAAAACAACGGCCAAAATTCAGTATTAAAGAGTTTATAAATAAAACTAATTGAAAAAAATCCTGAAGTTAGTGATTTGCTGTCGTTAAATTAACTAGTCCATTTATTTATTTTCAAAAAAAAAGACATTGATTATTTCAATGTCTTTTTTTGAGTTGTAATTAAATAAGGGAACAAGATCGGGATAAAGGACATTATCGTCATAGAATATCGAGGTGAAGCTTCCCATAACAATAGAAACAAGAACATGCCTACTAAAAACAAACAAGTTAGCAGAGAATATAAATCACCAGTGCGTTTGATTAACATTTTAATAAAGACAAGTAGTAATATAAAATAATAAATCATTTGAATGGTTTGCATATAGAGATTGAAGCCTTTGGAAGTAGCTAGTGTGCTGCTGACTTCATTATGTTCTGCAGCCAGTTTGATACTAAAAGTAGATTTTAAATCACCGGAAGACCAAGTCGTAGCATTTTTGGCATTAAGAAACGCCAGTGCTTCAGTAAGAGATAAAGAAGACCAACGTTCTTTGATCAATTCCAAATGTATTTTTGAAATTATGGATTTGGACATGCGCTGATCCCAAAACAAATCCTTAGAAAAAGCTAAATCGTTATCGTTATATCCTCCTGCAGAACGATAGTGTTCTCGCCCATCATCTTTAAAATAATATTCTGCATTTGCTCCCATAAAAAGGTAATGGGTATTAGGCATTCCTCTTTCATCTATTTCATATAAATGTAGCGCATCAATTCCTTTATTCCACCCCACATTTAGCAATAGGAAAGTTACAATAGGAATTAAGACTAGCCATTTTTCTTTACCACTCAAACCTACTATCAATGCAATGACAACAGCGATAAATAAAATTAAAAACAAACCTTTTGCGAAGAAGGAAATGCTTAAAAAGATACTGGATAGTGTCAAATAAACAATTTTTTTGTTGAAATTTTTTGTTTGTATAAAGTAAACGAAAAAGATTACCATAATTAAAGAAGTGAAAATAGACAAAGTATCTGTATAAATGTTTGCTACATGTAAAGAGATTTGGATAGTAAACATAAACAAATTCATAGCGATTAAAGAAGCCATGGGTTTATTTGTTAACTTTTTAGCGCTAAAATAAATTAACAGAGCAGATACAGCATGCATAATAGAAAAAATTATATATATTGTATGATGATCAAAGCTACCAAAAACTTTATCAATAAAGATATATACAAATAAAATAAATAAGTTTTGTGGATTGGCAGCTAAGTACCAACCGGATATTTTACCTGTTTCTACAACTTCTTTGGCGATATTTAAAACAAAAGAACCGTCATCAATAGGAGTTTGGATGCCTAGATAGCGAAATAACCATAAAAGAAAAATAAAAAATAAAATTGATTCAATAACAGCTATTATGTTACTTGCTTTAAAACTAATTTTTACTTTTGATATATAAAACCCACAACCGATTAGAAAGATGGCAATTATTGAAGCAGTTAAATTTTGAATGACTATTTCGTTTAAAGTAGACTCAGAACGAAATTCTGAAAGAATATTACCCAGGTTTGGGGAGAAAATAGCTATTCCAATTATCCATATCATCGCTCCAATTCCAGATAGAATAATGATTGTTTTAGATAACTGTTCTAGTTTCTTAACCATTCAGATCACCTCTTGAATTCTCATCCTCTTTAATGATATAGATAGGGCGTTTCTTTGTTTCTAAAAACATTTTACCTAAATATTTTCCGAGAATACCTAAACAAAATAACTGCATTCCACCAATTGCTAAAATAATACAAACGAGTGACGGCCATCCGGAAGTCGGATCATCGAATATGATCGTGCGGAGAATAATAAGAATGGCCAAAAGAATAGCTACAAAAAATGATAATATACCGACAAAGCTTGCTATAGCTAATGGTGCATCAGAAAATGCAACGATACCATCAATTGAATATTTAAATAAATCCCAGAAAGACCAGGATGTTTCGCCAGCAGCGCGTTCTTTATTTTTATATTCAAGATAATGAGTGTTAAAACCTACCCAGCTAAATATACCTTTTGAAAAACGGTTATATTCCGTAATTGAAAGAATTGCATCCACCATTTGGCGTGTCATCATACGGAAATCTCTTGCACCATCTACAATTTCTGTATCAGAAATACGGTTGATCAACTTATAAAACTGTTGAGCAAAGAAAGAACGTATGGGTGGCTCTCCTTCACGTGTTACCCTTCGCGTTCCAACACAATCAATTTCACCGTTGCTTTTTCGTAGAATTTGGAGCATTTCATCTAAAAATTCAGGAGGATCCTGTAAATCAGCATCCATAACTACGGTATAGTCTCCTTTAGCGTACTGCAAACCAGCATATAATCCTGCTTCTTTTCCAAAATTACGAGAAAAAGAAACATATCGAACGGTGTTTGGATATGTTTTTGCTAAGTCTCTAAGTATGTTGAGTGTCTTATCTTTTGATCCATCGTTGACGAAAATAAATTCTACATCAATATTTTTTAATTTATTGCATTCTTTTTGAACGGTATTAAAAAAAATAGGTAAAACTTCTTCTTCATTATAACAAGGAACGACAATGGATAATAATTCGGTTGTATTCAATAAATTCACTCTTTCTTTTTAATGCGTTTAATATTCTTATTAATTACACGGTGAATATGCGATAACTGAGAGAGCAGTCAAATTTAATACATAAAATTGCATAAGTAGCTTTTTCTATATATTGTTTTGGTGAGTGACTAGCCCAACTGCTACTTTAACTTAGAAACCAAACATTTTCAATAGAAAAATCGGTATGGTATAGGTAGAGATACCTCTATTGACACTTTTTAGATACAAACTTTGAAAAAAGGATAAAGAAAGGCTAGATAGGGTTGACAGTTATAAAGAAGTATATAATAGTAGTTTAAGATAAAGACTAATTATTGGATTAGTATAGAAAGCAGGGAACTTTTTTGAAGAAAAATTACAACAACTATTTTGAAATAGATACTAAAACGCTTACCTTTAATTTGTTAAGCTATTTATTACGCATCTTGTTAATGTCAGTAGGGATAGCTTTGCTAGGAAATTATATTGTACAGATTTTTTTTGAAAATTATAACATAGAAACTGTAAACGCCTTCGTTGAAATTAGGACAAGGTTGTTTTTATTTAATGCTGTTATTATTTTTATTATTCAAATCTGGTTTACAAGCTTGCTAGGAAATATTTTGGTTAGTTCATTAATGACATTACTTCTTTCGGTACTTTTTGGTTTTACTAATGGGCAAAAAGCACTATTTAGATCGGAGCCTTTATTTCCTTCCGATCTATTAATGGTTAAAGATCTTCCTTTTATGATTAATTCTCTTGAAGAGTCTTCTGCAAAATTATTGTTTTCTTTATTAATTAGTATTTTAGTGCTGCTGATTGTAGTGATCGTTGGTATTAAGAAATGGAGAAAAAGTCATCCTATTAAATTTAAACAATCTAAAAGAGCAGTAAGGTTGCTTTTATTTGTATTTTCAAGCATTGGTTTAATACAACTACTAAGTTTTCATAATCCTGGTAATCCCTTTAAAGAAGGTTTTGTAGAAGTAGGGTATGCAGAGTGGCAACCCCATAGTCAAATATATAATGCCCAAAGAAATGGCCCAATTGCGGCCTTCCTATACACAATGAGTGGCGATGTCGTTGCAAAACCAGAAGATTATTCGCAAGAATATATAAAACGAATTGTAGATAAATATAATGGAAGAGCAGATGAAACTAATTTAACTCGTCCAGAAAGTATGGAAGATATAAATATTATTTACGTGATGAGTGAAAGTTTTTCAGATCCGATGAAAATAAAAGAACTTGAAGTAGAAAATGATCCTATACCGTTCACGCGGAGCATGATGGAAGATTATTCTGGAGGATCTATTTTATCTCAAGGATACGGAGGTGGAACAGCTAATATTGAATTTGAAGCATTGACTGGTTTATCTCTGGAAACAATGTTGCCGGGTATGACAACGCCCTATACCCAGTTAGCTTCCAAAATGAACAAAATACCCACGATGTTGTCCTTTTTACCAGAGGATTACTATTATAAAACAGCTATTCATCCTCATCATACACAAATGTATCGAAGAACTGAAGTTTATGAAAATATGGGATTTGATGAATTCTTATATAATGAAACGATGGCTCATACTGACAAAATAGAAAATAATCCCTTTATATCTGACGGTGCTGCTTACCAAGAGGTTATTGAACAGATGGAAAAAACAGACAAAACAGATTTTATTCATTTGGTAACTATGCAAAATCATGGTCCTTATAGTGGCTTTTATTCAGAAATAAAAAATAGTGTTTCTGGTGATACAGACTTAGCAGAGGTTTCTGGGTATATCCAAGGGCTTACTTATAGTGATCAAGCCATGGAAGAATGGATAGCAAAATTAGAACAATTTCCAGAGAAAATTGTTGTTCTTTTCTGGGGAGATCATCTACCAAGTTCTTATGGAGACACTATCATAAACAAAAATTCTCTCGTTACAAAATATGAAACTCCATTATTTATTTATTCAAATTATACTGAGGTACAAAAAGATTTGGGGATCATTAGTCCTGTCTTTTTTATGAATGAAATATTTGAGGCTACAAATTCAAAAATTAGTGGTTATCATTCCTTATTAGGTGCATTACAAGAACAGCTCCCTGCTTTTGAAAAAGGGATTTATGTTGATGGACAGAAAAATGAAGTCGTTCAAACAAGAGCAGAGCTTCCAACAGAAACGCAAGAAATTTTATACGAATATGAAGCGATTATGTACGACATAACATCAGGTATGAACTACAGTAAACAGCTGGGCTTTTACTAATTTCAGCCTCAATCTCAATTTGAACTATTGTGTACAACTAATGACTTTTTTATTTTATTGTACATTTGCTTCAGTTTTTGTACTATAATTGAAAAAGTAACGGTATAAGCGGTAACAACTTTGGGTTGTTACCGCTTATATACGGGTTTTGATAAGTTAGATTAGGAGGAAAAGGAAAAAATGAAAAAAAGGTACAAAGCTACTCTGGTTTTAGGTATAGCAAGTTTTGGTGTCATCGGATTAATGCAACCATCTGCTTCAGTAGAAGCAGCAGTAAGTGTACAAAGCAATCAATACCCAAAAGTTAATACATATATCAAACAGCAAAATTTGCGAACAGCAAAAATAACACAAAGTTATAAACAGTTTTTACAGTTTGATTATCGAAATGGTAATGGCGCAGCGGAAGGAATCGTTATCCATGAAACCGCTAACCCAAATTCAACCATTACTAGTGAAATAAACTATATGACTATAAATTGGCAAAATGCTTTCGTGCATGCTTTTGTTGATAAAGATAACATTATTCAGATTCATCCCGCAGATTTTGCTGTATGGGGAGCAGGTAAACAAGCGAACCCTCGTTTCTATCAAATTGAATTGGTAGAACATGATACCTTTCACCAATTTGCTCAATCTGTAAATAATGATGCTTATTTAGCTGCTTACATGTTATATTATTTTGATCTTGAACCATCTCGTGCAACAAAAGGCGGTAGCGGTACTATTTGGACACATGATGAAGTTTCCCGTTACCTTGGTGGAACAGATCACACTGATCCAGTAGGCTATTTTGCAAAATGGGGATATACAGTAAGTGATTTTTATAACTTAGTAGTAGAAAAATACAACGCCATGCCTAATCAAATTTTTAAAGAAGACAATTTAAACAGACAATATGCAGTTCCAGTAGATCCGAAGAATTATGGAATTTGGAACGGGCCATATCCTGGTAATGGATCGGCTAAAGTCGGAGAATTACACTCTTATGCCAATCAACCGATAGTAGTTTATAAAGAAGTTAGAACTAAAAATGGAGATTGGGTTCAATTTGGCCAAAATGGAAAAGTTATTGGCTGGGTAGGGAAAACAGGTATTCAAATCACGCCTGCAGTTAGTACTCCTGTTACAAATGCTTATGACTATGGTGTTTGGGACAGTTATCAAAGAGGGATGAAACGAGTTACCGGTCTGTCAGATTTTGCTGGTAAAGAAATAAAAGTTACCAAAGAAGCAACAGCCAATAATGGCGTAGAATGGGTAGAATTCAGTTCTAATAATAAAGTTATTGGTTGGGTTGCTAAAAAAGGAATTGCAATAGGTTTGACACCAAGTCAAGTTCCTCAAAATATTTCTAAAAAAGGTACACCGGTACCAAATGCTTATGACTTTGGCGTTTGGAATGATTATGAAAAGGGAAATACACGGGTCGCAGGCCTGTCAGAGTATGCTGGAAAATCAGTCCAAGTTGTTAAAGAAGTTATATCATCAACAGGCGTTAAGTGGGTTCAATTCTCAGTAGATGGTAAGATTATTGGTTGGGTAGCTGAATCAGGTATCCGTTATGTTTCTGTTCCAAAAGAAGTTTCTAAAGCAGGTACACCAGTACCAAATGCTTATGACTTTGGCGTTTGGAATGATTATGAACCAGGAAATAAACGAGTCGCAGGTTTATCAGAATATGCTGGAAAATCAATAAAAGTAATCAAAGAAGTTTTGTCATCAACAGGCGTAAAGTGGGTTCAATTCTCAGCGGATGGCAAAGTCATCGGTTGGGTAGCTGAAACAGGTATACGTTACGGAGAAGCTCCAAAAGAAGTTTCTAAACTAGGTACACCAGTACCAAACGCTTATGATTTTGGCATTTGGAATGATTACGAAGCTGGCAATACTAGAGTGGCTGGTTTATCCGAATATGCTGGAAAACCAGTAAAAGTAATCAAAGAAATCGTGTCATCAGCAGGCGTTAAATGGGTTCAATTCTCAGTAGATGGCACAGTGATTGGCTGGGTAGCCGAAACCGGTATCCGCTATGGTGCTGTACCACAAGAGGTTTCGAAAATAGGCACACCGGTACCAAACGCCTATAATTATGGCGTTTGGAATGATTATGAACCTGGTAATACTAGAGTTGCAGGATTATCTGCTTTTGCCGGTAAACAAGTAGGTGTTGTCGCAGAAGTTACTTCTTCAATCGGTGTTAAATGGGTCCAATTCTCAGTAGATGGCGAAGTGGTTGGCTGGGTAGCTGAAACGGGTATCCGCTATGGAGAAGTTCCGCAATCTGTATCCAAAACAGGTACTCCGGTATCCAATGCTTATGACTTTGGCGTTTGGAATGACTATGAAGCAGGCAATACGCGAGTAACAGGTTTATCAGCCTTCTCTGGCAAACAACTAGAAGTAATCAAAGAGGTCATTTCATCAAGCGGCGTTAAATGGGTACAGTTCTCTGCAGATGGCGAAGTCATTGGTTGGGTAGCCGAAACGGGCATTCAATACGGAGAAATCCCGCAAACTGTTTCTAAATTAGGTACACCAGTCGCTAATGTTTATGATTTTGGTGTCTGGAACGATTACGAAGCAGGCAATACACGAGTAACTGAACTATCAGCCTTCTCTGGCAAACAACTAGAAGTAATCAAAGAGGTTGTTTCGTTGAATGGCGTTAAATGGGTACAGTTCTCTGCAGATGGAGAAGTAATTGGTTGGGTAGCTGAAACGAGCATCCAGTACGGAGAAATCCCACAAACAATTTCTAAACTAGGTACACCTGTTCAAAATGCTTATGATTTCGGAGTTTGGAATGACTATGAACAAAATCGCGAAAAAGTAGCAGGTTTATCAGAATTCTCTGGTCAACAGTTAGAAATAACGAAAGAAGTAGAGTCTTCATCTGGTGAAGCACTAGTTCAATTCTCGCTAGATGGAGAAGAAGTTGGCTGGGTAGCTGAAACAGGTATCCAATATGGAGAAATCCCGCAAACAATTTCTAAACTAGGTACACCCGTAACAAATGCTTATGATTTCGGAGTTTGGAATGACTATGAACAAAATCGTGAAAGAGTAGCAGGTTTATCAGAATTCTTTGGTCAACAGTTAGAAATAACGAAAGAAGTAGAATCGACGACGGGTGAAAAATTAGTTCAATTCTCGTTAGATGGAGAAGAAATCGGTTGGGTAGCTGAAACAGGTATCCAATATGGAGAAATTCCGAAAATTGTTTCTAAACAAGGTACACCAGTACCAAATGCTGCTGATTTTGGAGTCTGGAATAACTATGAAGCAGGCAATACCAAGATAACGGGCTTATCAGACTTTTCAGGTAAAGAAGTTGAAATTACTAAAGAGGCCTTTTCATCTGACGGTGTTAAATGGGTACAAATTTCAATCGAGGGAACAGAAATCGGTTGGGTAGTTGAATCAGCTATTCAATAATAATATAAGAGCACTTTTAATGTTGGAGAACTTCTCCTTCGTTAAAAGTGCTTTTTATTTGGATTTGAAATGGTAAGATAGTTAAATTTTTCTTTAACAAGTGTCAAAGACTAAAGATATGATATAATACTTTGTTGAAAGTACATTTTAAAAAATTCGACTACTTACGATAGAAATTATGTTAAAATGGTTTTTGTGAGAGAAATAGTGCAAAACATTATTTATTATAAGAACGTTAATATTTTCAAAAAAAAGAAAAGTGTGAGGGATATATAATAAATGAAAGATATAGAAGAATCTGACTTGAAATTTAGTGTTTTAATGTCTGTTTATAAAAAAGAACAACCAGTCTATTTAAAAGAATGTTTAGACAGTTTGGTCAACCAAACTATTCAACCCAATGAATTGGTTTTGATAGAAGATGGTCCTCTAACGAATGATTTATATACTGTTCTTGATGAATTTGAAAATCAGCATCCGGGATTATTAAATAGAAACCCTCTTGAAGAGAATGTTGGCTTAGGGAAAGCATTAGCTATAGGCGTTGAATATTGCCGATACTCTTTAATTGCTCGAATGGATACGGATGATATTGCAGTGAATACTCGCTTCGAAAAACAGTTAAGAGAATTTGTGAAGAATCCGAAACTAGGGATAGTAGGATCTGATATCAATGAATTTGAAACGGACATCTCTAATATTGTTGCAAAAAGAATTGTTCCACATAGTTATGAGGATATTTTGAAAACTGCAAAAAGAAGAAATCCTTTTAATCATATGACTGTTCTATATAGAAAGGAAGAAGTTTTGAGAGCGGGTAATTATATGGTCTTAAATGGGTTTGAAGATTATTATTTATGGGTTAGAATGTTAAAAAATGATACGCTAGCGAAAAATGTGCCTGAAGTCTTAGTCCATGCTCGGGCTGGAAGAGACATGTTTATGCGTCGTGGCGGATATAAGTATTTGAAAGACAGTAAATTAGCAAGAAAAAAAATACATGAAGTTGGTTTAAATTCCTATATGGATTATTTTTTAAGCACTGCTGGGCAAATTATAGTTAGCATTATGCCTAATCAATTAAGGGCATATATTTATACCAAACTGCTTCGGAAAGAGAGTAAATAATTATGACTGTACTTAGTTTCATTATGCCCGCTTATAATGTAGAACATACGGTTGAAAAATCTGTCCAAAGCGTTCTTAGCCAAAATATAAGTGATTTTGAATTGATTATTATTAATGATGGGTCAACTGACAATACAGCCAATATTTGTGACCGGTTAGCAGAAAAAGATACTAGGGTTCGAGTTATTCATCAAGAAAATGCTGGTCCTTCTGCTGCACGTAATGCTGGTTTAAATCAAGTGCATGGAGAATATATAGCTTTTATGGATAGTGATGACTATACTGAGAAAGATATGTATCAACGACTTATTGGATATCTTGAGGAAAACCAAGCAGATATTGCAGTCTGTAATGTGACACGTGTTAACCCAGATGGAACGTTAAATACTTTAAATAGTTTAAATAGAATCACTACTTCTAAGGAAGAAATGCTGGAATTATATTTTAAATATAATGGTATTGAATTTTACGTCTGGAATAAAGTTTATCGTGCGTCTGTTTTCCAAACAGTCAGATTTCCAGAAGGAGTCTTGTATGAAGATGTGATGTTAAGTTATGATGCTCTAAAACAAGCTCATAAATTAGTAGTAACGGATGAAGTTGGTTATTTTTATCTAGCAAATTCCGAAAGTATTGTAAACAGCAGCTTTAATCCACAACAATACGATAACGTGTTACAAAGAAAGATATTATTAGAAAAAATTAAAATAGAGTACCCCACAGTAAGTGACTTTGCTGTAGACAACCTGTTAGATGGTTATCTTTCAACAGGTTATAAAATTGCTAGTTCTACACATGACGAACGTACAAAAGAATATGCGAAGTTATTAAGAAACGATATCGCTGAAAATCAAAAAATGATTTTTCAAAATAAAGTTTCTAGCAAAGCTAAGTTAGCTGCTTTATGTTTATTGAAGGTTAATTTACCGCTGTATCGTTATCTTTATAAAAAAGTATTAAAAAAATAATGGTAATTCATGAATCATCTGATTTGTGTTTTCTTGAAGGAGTAGAAAAATGCAGAATGATTTTAAAATTAAGGATTGGATATTAAATTGGGATAATTTCAGAAAAATTTACCTCTTTCTTTGTTTGATTTATTTTATGCCTAGTAGTTTTGATATAGAACAATACCCTCTATGGATTTGTTTCTTTTGGGGAAGTTTGATTATAGCAGTTGATTTTTTCACTAAAAGGGAAATGTTTAAATCTAAGTACTGGTATATATTAATACTAATGTCACTAGTATACTTGCTCTCGACAGTAGTAAATTACGAACATCAGCTTATCAGGGGTGCGTATAACTGGGTTTACTTAGTAACTACTTTTTTTGTGATCTATCCCATTAATTCTAAGCAAAGCAATGAAGATGTTAAAAAAAATATGACACAATTTAACAACATCTTGATTTATACCGTTTTTGTTGCTGGTTTAATCTCGGTCTTAATGTTTATATTTAATATCGGCTTTATCATCCCCAGCGGTGCTACCACTGCCAGACAAGGTTTTGTCGCTTCTCGTTTATTCGGAATTTATACGAGTCCCAATATTGGAGCAATTTTCGGCTTTTTATCAATTGTACTTTCAATGTTGAATAACTTAATAAAAAGAGGCGTATGGTATAAGTTCACCAAACTTTATATAGCCAATATAATCATTCAAGTTCTCTTCTTCATACTAGCTTCGTCAAGAGGTACAGAACTAACCATTATGGTGTTTTCACTATTATCCATAGTGTTTATTGTGATTCCCTATTTTATCCAAACATATAAAAGCAAGACAAAAGTTATCTTCCGAACGATACTAGTATTTTTAGCTTTCTTTGCAGTAAGCTTAGGTTTTACAGGTATACTAAAAGAAGGATTAAGTTATGTTCCAGGATTGGTTCAACAAGGTTTTGACAAAGCTGGAGTAAATGAACCGCAAATATCAGATGATGAAAAGCCGTCTAAAAAAGAACCGATAGATAGAGTGACTATTCAGCACTCACCAGACGATGCTGAAGTTTCATCTGGACGATTCACTATTTGGACAGCTGCTCTTAATGTGGTTAAACAGTTTCCGGTTTTAGGTGCCACAGATCCTTATTTTTATAGGAATGATATAGAACACAATACACAAATTGATGAAAGTAAGTTATCTACATTAGATAAAAATGAATTAAAACGGGCACATGGCAACATGCATAATGTCTATATTCAAACACTGATCATGTCTGGAATTTTAGGTTTTGTCGTAATTGCCGTATTTATTATTTTACATTTAAGAGATAACATTACTCATTTGTTGAAATACAAAAAAGTTACTGTGGACTATCAAATTGTAGCCATTATGATCTTCCTAATTGTAGCGTTGTTTGCAGAAGATCTTGTTGAAAGCCATATTATTTTTAAAGTAAAAGATGTTGTAGCTATTGTCTTCTGGTATTATCTAGGCTTGTTGCAGCATTTTAGAAAAGAAAAAATGTTTACTGATGGAGTGATTGAAAAGTGATCGCTTTTATAGCATGGACGCCTCTGCATGTCATTAATATTCTTAATACCAAATTAACCTATTATGCTGATACCGAAGCTGATTTATACGTTTATGATGAATTTAATGGTGCACAGCAAGTCTATCAAAACATATTAAAAGAAGGAAATTTTCAAAACGTTTATTTAGTGGATCATAAAAAAATAGGAAATAAAGTTATCAGCAAATTGAATGTGCTGTTAAACATTAATCACATGCTAACATTAGACAAAGAAATTGATTATGATATTATTTTCACTCAAGGCGGCAATTATTTTTTAAAGATTTTGTATGGTCAAGCTAAAAAAAATAATCCCAATGTTGAATTGAAATACATTGAAGATGGTTTAGCAACATATTTAAATGTTACGTTGCTAAATACATCAGCAATTAGAAGGAAAATCATGAATCTCATTAATCCGCATAGCATGTTTTTAGCAGAAATAACGGATTATTATTTATACGAACCTAAACTTACTAATATTGATCAGTCTTTTCAGTTGAATCGATTACCAGTCATAAAAAAAGATGGAGTTTTATACGAACAATTAAAAAGAATCTTTGGTTTGCCTGAAAAAGAAGAAAAAATGGTCAATACATTATTATTTTTAGATCAACCTCTTGAAAAAGATAATTATCAAATAAATGAAAATAATATTTTGAAACTTATCAAAGAGTATGGAGTAAATAAAAACTTCTCAGTCAAATTACATCCACGTACTGATACTGAAAGGTATGGAAAGGATGCTCAAATATTCAAAACGGATTTACCATTGGAGTTATGTTTTTTAGCGTATGATTTACGGAATACAGTTATTGTCAGTTGTATTTCGACAGCATCCTTTACACCTCGTATGATATTTGGCTTAGAAAATGAAGTTATACTTCTTGCAGAAATGGTCAGAAATGACAGAGAATTTTCTACTGAAGATGAACGAACTCAAAAGGTATTGACAGGTGTATCTGAATTTTATGAAAGATATCAGTCGATAGGCTATCGAAATGTGCTTATGCCAAAAAATAAAAAAGAACTTAAATCAATATTAAAAGGAGAGTAACCATGGCATTAATAGAAAAATTGAAATCATCTAGCTTGGTGAAATCAAGTTTTTGGTACACTATAGGCAATTTCTTTATAAAAGGAATTACGTTTATTACTATACCGCTGTTTACCAACATCATGACGGTTGAAGAATATGGATTAGTAAACAACTATACTGCAATTGCGTCTATATTTTCTCTTTTTGTAGGATTAAGTTTAAACGGTGCAATAAATAATGCGAATTTTGAATTCAAAGAAGACATAAAAGGATTTATGTCTTCTACATTATTTTTGTCTACATTAAGTTTTGCAGCATTTCTTATCATAGGAAATGGATACTTTTTTTTCAAAAATAGTTTCTTTGAACTATCGCAGATAATTTTCAATTTAATGATTTTTCAAAGTTATGGAAATTTTTTAATTAACTTTTTATCCGCTTATTTTACAATAAATGTACAATACTTTAAATTCTTACTATTATCAATTTTGAGTACTGTTTTAAACATAGGTTTGTCTCTAGTGATGATCTTTACATTGTTTGAAAAGGATCGTTACATAGGCAGAGTTGTCGGGAGTTCTGGAGCATTCGTTTTAATAGGTTTGCTCATTTACTTCGCAATAATGTTCAAAGGAAAAAAACTGATTAATATGGAGTACTGGAAATTTTCGTTGAAAATTGCTTTACCGCTTATACCGCATTCTCTATCCAATGTCCTTCTAAGTCAGTTCGACCGTATTATGGTTAACACTTACTCTGGGTCGTTTGATGCAGGGATTTATTCCTATATTTATAACTTAGGTGTAGTCTTGAGTGTTGTTTGGGCGTCAACCAACAATGCTTGGGTCCCATGGTTTTATGGCGAGATGGAGAAAAAAGATTACGCAAAAATCAAAAAAACATCGAATTATTATATGATATTATTTGGAGCAGTTACGTTAGTTAGTATGTTGTTATTGATCGATATAGCTAAAATAATGGCTCCTGCTGAATATCTAGTCGGTATTCCACTGATTATTCCGGTTCTTTTAGGGTATTATTTTCAGTTCTTGTATAGCCTACCTGTAAACGTTGAGTTTTTTGAGAAAAAGACAACTTACATTGCTATGGGGACAATCGCCAGTGCTGTAATAAATATTGTGCTAAACATTATTTTTATTCCAATCTATGGTTATATTGCTGCTGGTTATACAACAGTCGTTGCGTATTTTTTCCTGTTTATTTTTCATTATTTCTTAGCGAAAAAATTAATAGGAAAACAACTATTTGATACTAAAATGATTGTTACTGTAACAACCGTTGTAGTAGCATTATCGTTCGTAATGTTTTTCTTAACAGACTATATAATATTGCGTTATCTGATGGTAGCCTTTTTGCTGGCTGTATTGTACTTTATCGTACAAAAAATTAGAAAAAGAAAATAAATTATTTTAAGAAGAGGAGGCTGCAGTATGAAAATAGGTGTCATTGGTTTAGGTTCAATGGGTAAACGACGACTTCGTTTGCTGACGGAATTTTTTCCTGAAATAACCTTAGTCGGAGTAGATTCTCGCAAAGACCGGCAAGAAGAAGTGAGCGGCCTTTTTAAGATTCAAACTTATGAAAGTTTACAAGAAGCAGTTAGAGAAGTACAAATAGAAGCTGTTTGTATCTGTACTTCTCCAATCAGTCATGAAAGCATTATTTTAGAGGCCTTAAACAAGAACTTGCATGTTTTTACGGAAATTAATCTGTTAAATCATTATTATGAAGAAGCGATGCAATTAGCGGAAGAAAAGAATTTGCATTTGTACCTTTCGTCTACTTTTCTACATCGCCGTGAAATAAAATTATTTGAAAAAGCAGTCAAGCAAGATCCAAAAGTAACGTATCGTTATCATGTAGGACAATACTTGCCTGATTGGCATCCTTGGGAGTCTTATAAAGACTTTTTTGTAGCCAATAAACAAACAAATGGCTGCCGTGAGATTTTTGCCATTGAGCTTCCATGGATCTCAAAAGTTTTTGGGGAGATTGAATCCTTTGAGCTTCAAAAACAAAAAATCAGTTCCTTGGAAATAGATTATCCAGATAATTATGCCTTAGTAGTCAAACACACTTCAGGCATAGTTGGCACATTAAATGTGAATATTTTGTCTCGTGTTGCAAAACGGGATTTAGATATCATTGGAGAACAAACACAAATTTCGTGGGACGGTTCGCCAGATGGTTTGTATCAATGGGATGAAGCAGCTAAAGAGATGGTTAAAAAAGATTTGTATACTGGTTATATGGACAATCAAAGTTATTCCAAAACCATTATTGAAGATGCTTATCTGGAAGAAATAAAAGAATATGTTGCACTTTTAAAAGGTGAAATCACGACAACCATGTATTCGTTTAAGAAAGATCAAGCTATCATTGAACTGATCAATCAGTTTGAGGGGGATTTATCATGAAAGTGATTTTCTTTGGGCTGGGTTCTATCGGACAAAAGCATTACCGAAACTTGCAATCAATCTGTAAAGAAAAAGGCATTCCATTAGAGGTATCTGCTTATCGATCAAGAAAAGCAGAACATGAGACACCCACAGATATTCAGATGATTTATGAAACAAGTGCGATTGCTGATGATTACGATGTTGCCTTTATCACGAATCCAACGGCTCTTCATTTAGAGACTCTTCATATGATTAAAGACAAGGCAAAGCATTTCTTTGTGGAGAAACCTATTTTCGAAAAAGCTTATGATATTAATGCTTTTATTGAAAACAAAGAAGCTTATTACATTGCTGCGCCTTTGCGGTATAAAGGAATTATGTTAGAGTTGAAAAAGCTGCTGGTTAACGAAACGGTATACAATGGTCGCGTTATTTGTTCGACTTATCTCCCGGATTGGCGTCAAGATGATTATACAAAAAGCTATTCTGCTGACCCGAATTTGGGTGGAGGGATCGAATTGGATTGTATTCATGAACTAGATTACGTTGTTGATTTATTTGATTTCCCAATTGAATCGAAAGCTATGTATGGAAAAAAATCGCAATTAGACATCCAGTCAAACGATACGGCGCTTTATTTATTGGAGTATGCCGATAAATTCATTGAAGTACATTTGGATTACTATGGACAAGTTCCGCAGCGAAAAATTGAAATCATTACAGAAAATGATCTAATTACGTGCGACTTTTTGAAAAACACATTAACGTCTAACAAATTAGGCATAATCAAAGAAATTTCAGAAGAGCCGAATCAAATGTATTTAGCAGAATTAACTTATTTCATTGATCAAGTACTAACGAATAAAGGAAATAATAACAATATTGACCATGCAAATAGAGTATTAAAAATTGCCAAGGAGACAAAATAAATGACTATCTTATTTACCATCTGTGGAAGGGCCGGATCAAAAGGCTTAGCAGCTAAAAACTTGAAGACTTTTCATGGCTTTCCTTTAATTGCTTACACCTTAGCAGCTATGGATTTGTTCAAAGAACAATCTAGCCACCAAATAGATGTTGCTTTGAATACTGACAGCAAAGAGCTACAAAAAACAATTGAAGATTACCCAGATGTTTTATTAATCGATCGTAAAAAAGAACACGCAACAGACACTGCTAGTAAAATGGCGGTAATTCGAGACACCTATTTACAAGCAAAGAAAATTCGTCAAAAAGAATATGATTATGTGATTGATTTAGATTTAACGTCGCCTCTTAGAACCGTTCAAGACATCTTTAAATTGATTGAAAAGAAAAAAGAGCACCCAGAATTAGACGTTGTTTTTTCAGTGGTAGAATCGAGACGCAATCCTTTCTTCAATATGGTGAAAGAAGAGGGGAACTCTGTTTCACTGGTCAATGCTTCAACGTTTACATCACGACAACAAGCACCGGCCATTTATGATATGAACGCTTCTATGTATCTATATGATCCAAAATTCCTGCAAGAAAATGAATATATTTTTAATGGAAATTGCGGCGTTATCCAAATGCAAGATTATATGGTCTTGGATATAGATTCGGAAGAAGATTTTAAATGGATGGAATACATTTATGTGAAACTTTTAGAAGAAGAGGGTATACAAGATATTTATAGCCACATACCTAAAATGACGATTTTTTCTGCAGAATAGTTTTTAAAACCGCAACTACTTGAGATAAAAAAAATAAGCCTTTTAAAAAGGGTGTATCATAATGACAAATAACCCCTACTTATTATAGCAGGGGTTATTTGTCATTATGATGTACTAAGTTATTTTGTTCTGGAATTTTATTTACCAAAAGGAAAAACAACTTAAAAGTTCATACTATGTTCATATAACGCAAATGTTATTCATGAAAAAAACGTAAACGGCTAGATTTGGCGAGAAATAAAAGGTATATTTATATAGCATGTTAATATTAAAGGAGGGATTTTTTGGAAGTGTTGAAAAAGTCAATGCATAAGGTTATTACTTTAGCAATGATTGTTACTGTGTTGAGTCCTATAGTGTTATCTACTGGAGTATCAGCAGTAGAAAGCAATAGTGTGATAACTGAGGATGTAGAAAGTAATGAGTTAAGTGAAGTTGAGTTACAGGAAGATTCTGAACTGTCAAATAAAGAACAAGTAGAAAGTACAGAAGATCTAGATACAGAAACTGTAGTTGAAGAAGATTACATAGAAGAAAACAGCAATAATGTTGAAGAAACAAAAAATGATGATAATATAGTTGAAGAAAATGAATCTAATGATGACTCTTCTTTAGAGAGTGAAGAGGATTTAAATGATGAAGCGGATGAAGAATATTTTTCAATAGAAGAAACTAGAGAAAAAGCTATTGAAATGATGGAACAAGAAAAAAATTCAACCAGCACTTTTAGTATGAAATCTAGAGCTATTCCTAAAACGGATGCTTTTATTAATGCTATTTCTTCACAAGCAGTATCAGTAGCAAATGAATATGATCTGTATGCTTCCGTGATGATTGCTCAAGCCGCCTTAGAAAGTGCTTGGGGAACAAGTATCCTTGCTTATGCACCGAATTATAATTTATTTGGAATAAAAGCGGGCTCAGGAGATTCTTATTTTGCAAAATATTCTAAAGAATATAGTACAGAAAAAGGTTGGACAATTGAAAAATCGAATTTTAAAACATATCCTTCTTATAAGGATACTTTTATAGACTATGCTAAGAAATTGCGTAAAGGCCCAGATTGGAATAGTAGTAAAGGTTCTTGGGATCCCAAATACTATTCAGGTGCATGGAAAGAAAATGCTAGTTCTTTTAAAAATGCTACTAGTGCACTTACAGGTAAATATGCTACAGATCCAACTTATGGAACAAAGTTAAATAATATTATAGAAACATACAATTTAACCCAATTCGATAACAAAAGTACTGATAATAAAGATGAGTCAAACTTACCAGACGATATAAAAGATATTTCATATGATGAAATTACATCAACGACTGATGTAAAAGACTACACCGCCTATATAACTGGCGATACTGATGGGATTTATTCTAAGCCTAAAGGTACGTCAGATTCTAAGGTAAATGCAGACGCTTCAGGATACTTCAATAGAAAAGTAACCGTAACTGAAGAAGCAATGACCAAAAGTGGTACAACTTGGGTAAAAATTACTTTAGATGGTAAGGTAATGGGGTGGATAGACAAAAATGGAATAACTACTTTTGAAATGATTTTGTCTGAAAAAGCAATTAATTATTCAGCTAAAATAAGCCGCAAAACGGACACCATCAATACAAAACCTTATGGTACAAAAGGCTATCAAACAAAAGCTCAATCTTCAAAATATTATGGCAAAGAAGTCAAAGTAACGAAAGAAGCAGTCACTACTCGATCAACGTATGTATTGATCAGCTTAAATGGAACCGAACTGGGCTGGATCGATAAAGGTGGATTGGACATTGAAAAGGTAACTTCTACTAAAAACGTGTCGTACACTAAAACCATTAGCAGTAAAACAGATACGATCAACACAAAACCATATGGAACCGAAGGGTATGTAACGAATGCTTATTCTTCAAAATATTATGGACAAAAAGTAAAGGTCATTAAAGAGGCTACTTCACGACGTTCAAATTGGGCACTGATTACTACGTTAGATGGAAAAGAATTAGGTTGGATAGACACAAATGGATTGTCAGATGATGAAATGATTTTGTCTGAAAAAGCAATTAATTATTCAGCTAAAATAAGCCGCAAAACGGACACCATTAATACAAAACCTTATGGTACAAAAGGCTATCAAACAAAAGCTCAATCTTCAAAATATTATGGCAAAGAAGTCAAAGTAACGAAAGAAGCAGTCACTACTCGATCAACGTATGTTTTGATCAGCTTAAATGGAACCGAACTAGGCTGGATCGATAAAGGTGGATTGGATATTGAAAAGGTAACTTCTACTAAAAATGTATCGTATACTAAAACCATTAGCAGTAAAACAGATACGATCAATACCAAACCGTATGGAACCGAAGGGTACGTAACGAATGCGTATTCTTCAAAATATTATGGACAAAAAGTAAAGGTCATTAAAGAGGCTGCTTCACGACGTTCAAATTGGGCACTAATAACTACGTTAGATGGAAAAGAATTAGGTTGGATAGACGCAAATGGATTGTCAGATGATGAAATAATTATGTCTGAAAAAGCAATTAATTATTCCGCTAAAATAAGCCGTAAAACGGACACCATCAACACAAAACCTTATGGTACATTAGGTTATCAAACGAAAGCTCAATCTTCGCAATATTATGGCAAAGAAGTCAAAGTAACGAAAGAAACAGTCACTACTCGATCAACGTATGTCTTGATCAGCTTAAATGGAACCGAACTAGGCTGGATCGATAAAGGTGGATTGGATATTGAAAAGGTAACTTCTACTAAAAATGTATCGTACACTAAAACCATTAGCAGTAAAACAGATACGATCAATACAAAACCATATGGAACCGAAGGGTATGTAACGAATGCGTATTCTTCAAAATATTATGGACAAAAAGTAAAAATCATTAAAGAAGCTGCTTCACGACGTTCAAATTGGGCACTAATAACTACGTTAGATGGAAAAGAATTAGGTTGGATAGACACAAATGGATTGTCAGATGATGAAGCGATTTTGTCTGAAAAAACAATTAATTATTCGGCTAAAATAAGCCGCAAAACAGATACTATCAACACAAAACCTTATGGTACACTAGGCTATCAAACGAAAGCTCAATCTTCACAATATTATGGCAAAGAAGTCAAAGTAACGAAAGAAGCAGTCACTACTCGATCAACGTATGTATTGATCAGCTTAAATGGAACAGAATTAGGCTGGATCGATAAAAATGGATTGGATATTGAAAAAGTTCTTTCTACTACTAATGTAGCAGATTATAAAGCTACGATTGTTCGTTCTACTGATACAATTAATTCAAAACCCTATGGAACAGAGGGATATGTAACTAAGGGTTCTTCATCAAAATATCTTGGGATGGAAGTATTAGTAAAAGAAGAAGCGAAAACTCGACGTTCAACATATGTCTTGATCAGCTTAAATGGAATAGAACTAGGCTGGATCGATAAAGCTGGACTAAAAGAAATTAATCCCTTCAAAAAAACTGTTTATGTTGATGCTGGTCATGGAGGAAAAGATCCAGGAGCTCAGTCGGGCGGAGCAAAGGAAAAAGATTTAAATTTAAAAGTTGCTTTAAAAGTAAGAGATAAACTTGAGCAAAAAGGGTATAACGTTGTAATGTCGAGAACAACAGATGTCTTTTTAGAGTTGTCAGAAATTGCTAGGAAAGCAAATAATTCTAAAGCTGATATCTTTGTAAGTATTCATCATAATTCGTTTAATCAAAATGCATATGGAATTGAATCTTATTCATATAACTCTTTAGGAAATTCAACAAATCCTATGTCAAAAAATATTAGTCGTTTAACAAGTAGTGAGAAGCTGGCAAAAAGTTCTCAGCAACAAATGATTAGTTATTCAGGGGCGTATAACAGAGGAGCTAAGAAAGCAGACTTCCATGTGATTAGAGAAACTAATATGCCTGCTGTTTTGTTAGAGCTGGGTTTTATAGATAACGCTTCTGAAAGATCTAAATTAGTTACAAATAATTACCAAGAAAAATTAGCAAATGGAATAGTACAGGGAATAGTGGACTATTTTAAATAAACAAAAAATCATTAGCAGAACGTGCCGACTCCCAAAAGTTAGACCTAAAAAATGGCTCTTTGACAAGTAGTGTTGGTGGGCCAAATAAGTCAGAGCGACTACGTCGCTTTGGCTTTTTATTTTATGCTGCTATTTCATCTTCAAAATACAAAGCTCTAGGTTGATAATTAGAAGTGGTCAATCGGTAAGAAATCAACAGTCGGGCCCGCAGGTTATAGAAATTTCGGTAGCCATACCCTAATCGTTTGATGTTCTTGATTTTATTATTCATTCCTTCAATGGGGCCATTGGAAAGAGTGTACACAAACGCATTTTTAATGGGCTCCAGGTATTTTTTCAAACGTTTGAAGAACAGTTCTCGCTTTTCTTGGTAAAGCATATTTTTTTGATTCTTCTAAATATCTTTTGAATCGCTTGAAATCACGGTGTTCCAGTGCCCACTTCAATTGATTGAAAAGCGCATAGACACGTTCAAGTCTGGAATCAAGTTGCACAAGGTAATCCGCCATCATTTTTTCAGTAACAGCCCCTTCATATAACCGGTGGGTAAAATAACGGGAAAAATCTAAATCGTCTTCATTTTTAAGCACCAACTTCCATTGTTTTTTTAATTTTCGATAATCCCTTGGCCTCGTGTAACGCAGTTCATTCATGACCTTGATTCGTTCGCTGTTCAAAGCCCGATTCATATGTTGAACGATGTGGAATCGGTCAATGATGATTTTAGCGTAGGGGAAACAATCTCTCACAAGCTGTGTATAGGGTGAATACATATCCATCGTGACCGTTTTGACTTTGTTTCTTGCTTCTACTGGATACCGCATAAAATAATCCAGCAGGTAAGGCAGTTGTCTATTCTCGACAACATCCGTCAACCGGTGGGTTGACGCATTAATAAACAGGAAGCTCATCGCTCCGGATACATCCTTGACCGACTTGAATTCATCGATGGAAAGATGTTGGGGCAGTTCCTGATTGTTTGGTTCAAGCGTCTCCCCCACTTGGCGCATTACCCGAATCACAGTAGGAGGAGAAACGGACAGGTGCTGGGCGATAAGTGTCATGGATTGTGTCTCTTTCAATTCCATGGCAATAGTTGTCTTGATCGAATTAGAGATGAAGCAATGGCGATCGACCAGGGAGGTTTCCGCTATGAAAGTCGAATCACAGTGCTTACAAAGAAATCGCTGCTTTTTCAATCGGAACAGTACAGGCTGGAAATTGACATGAGTCAGTGTGAGTGTAGAACATTTTGTGCCGTGTTTGATGAGATCCTGGTGAGAGTTGTTTTTGACACCACACACTTTACAGCAGGTAGGCCGATAGGTCAATTTCCCATGCACTACCAGACATTCTTGATCCTTTTTCTTTTCCTTCATAACAGGAACTTCAGATAAATAAATATTTGGGTCTTTAATATTGAGCAGTTTTTTTATAGAATGAGTGTAGGCCATGTGAATTCTCCTATTCTTTTGTGTGGTAACTTAATTATAGGAGTTCACTGGTCTTTTTTCATTTAAAAATAAAAAATAGTGCCAGTGAACCGATTGGTTCACCAACACTAAATATTATAGAGCCTAAAAAATCTGGTTTTTGGGGGTTTTTTCTATGGTTAAATATAGTTTTGAATTTAAATAGTATTGCTTAAATCTATTTTTTTAATGTAAATGAACGGTATTTCCATTACAATAGAAGTGTTACTAATAATTAAAAAATAGGTGTTTATATAATGACAAATAAGAAAATAGATGTTTTGAATGTAAAGTTTGATAATTTAACAAAAAAAGAAATGTTAGCTGCATTAATAGATCGAGTAAACAAAAAAGAAAAAACGTTTGTGGTGACAGCCAACCCAGAAATCGTCATGCATGCGAATGCTGATAAACACTATATGGCTATTTTGAAACAAGCGGATTATATTACAGCAGATGGCATTGGAATCGTTAAAGGAGCCAGGATACTTGGCACGCCCATTGTTGAACGTGTAGCTGGATATGATTTGATGCTGGACCTTTTAAAAGAAGCTGATTTAAACCAGAAAAGTGTTTACTTGTTAGGTGCTAAGCAGACAACCATTGAAAAGGCAGTCAAAAAATTAAAGAAAGATTATCCGCAAATCAATTTAGTAGGTTACCACAACGGCTATTTTGATTTAGCTGATGAAAGTATCTTAAGTGAAGTGTTAGCAGCGGAACCGGATCTCTTGTTCGTAGGGTTAGGTTTTTCAAGACAAGAGAAATGGATCCTGCGGTATTTGGAGCAAGCAGATAAAGGGTTAGCCATGGGTGTAGGAGGCGCTTTTGATGCCTATACAGGAACCGTTAAGAGAGCACCGGCTATCTTTATCAAAATGAACCTTGAATGGTTCTACCGATTGATAAAGCAACCTTCTCGATTTAAACGGATGCTGGTTTTGCCGAAATTTTTGGTTGCTGTTAAAAAAGAAAAGAAAAATGTTAGTTAAAATGAGGGACCAACGGATGAAAGTTTTACATGTAAATGCAGGATTAGAAGAAGGCGGAGCAAAGACGCATATTTTATCTCTTTTATCGCAGTTTAATGCTCATACAGCAGAGCTGCTTGTATTGGAAGAGGGAATAGTAGCACGGGAAGCGAGAGCTTTAGGGATCACTGTGCAATCTATCAGCCAAACTTCCCGCTATGATTTGTCTATTCTAAAAAAAATGGTCACGCTTATCAATGAAGGGCAATACGATATTGTACATACTCATGGAGCAAGAGCGAATTTAATCTTAAGTCTTATTAAAAAACGCCTAAACGCAACATGGTTAACCACCATTCACAGTAACCCTCAGCTCGACTTTGTGGGAAAAGGACCAAAAGGGAAAGCTTTCTCTTTTTTGAATGTAAGAAGCTTAAAAAAAGCCGATGGTTTGATCACTGTAACGGAGGAGTTTAAAAAAGTTCTCATCGATATGGGCATTCCAGAAACAAAGATTTCTGTTGTTTACAACGGTTTGCTTTTTGACGGCCAAAAACCCTCTGTAAAAGTCCATTCAGTATTTACAATCAGTTACATTGCCCGATTGACCCCTATCAAGGGTCATGAATTGTTATTTGAAAGCCTGCAAGCTAGTGCCTTAAACGATTTTCATTTAAATGTTATAGGAGATGGAGAGTTAAGAGAAACACTGGAACAAAAAGCACAAGAGTTGAAGTTGGCAAACAACATTCAGTTTCATGGCTTTTTAGATAAACTTGCCATTGAACAAATTTTGCAGCAAACAGATCTTTCTGTTCTAGCTTCTTACAGTGAAGGGTTTCCTTTAGCGTTGTTAGAATCCGCTAATCAGCGCGTTCCTTTTATCAGTACCGATGTGGGGGAAGTAGCTTTATTAGTTCCGGATAAGACTTATGGTTGGTTAGTACCTGTGGGCGATAAAGCAGCTTTTTCGCAAGCATTAAAAGAAGCTTATGCTGATTGGCAAACGAATACATTGAAAGAAAAAGGGGAAAACTTGTTTGAGTTAGCTTCAAATCAATTTTCTCAAGAACAATTTTATCAAGAAACTGTAGCGGTTTACGAAAAATATAATTCAAAAACAAGACATGTGGACAAAATGTAACAAGAAATTGAAAAGGGTTTAGTTTCTTTTACAATTTAAGTAAAATTTAAATTGTAAAAACAAAAACTACTGATACAATAAAAGGGCAATGTAAAAAAACACTAGATATACATAGAAGAGTTGAAAGAGGGTAAAGAAATGGCTAAATCACGTTCAGAAATGCGAAACGGTTCCCATAAACAACCTAAAAAAAGAAAAAGAGGACCCAAAATCGTCTTATTGATTTTGGTAGTTTTAATTGCTGTATTCGGACTGTTTATTTGGAAAGTTTACAGTGATGTAACGGGTACGACCGAAAAAATTTATAAAGGCGTTGAAACAGAAAAAGTCAGAGAAAAGCCAGTTGATGTTGATAAAAGCCAAGCATTTTCGATCTTAATGCTAGGCGTTGATACAGGCGATTTAGGCCGAACGGAACAAGGCCGCTCAGATACGATTATGGTTATGACGGTCAACCCTAAAACGAACGAATCAAAAATCGTCAGCATCCCACGCGACACGTATACCGAAATCGCCGGCAAAGGTACAATGGATAAAATCAATCATGCATACGCATTTGGCGGAACCAGCATGTCGATGAACACCGTTCAAAAATTATTGGATATTCCAATTGACTATTATGTAGAAGTAAACATGCAAGGGATTCAAGATATCGTAGATGCAGTCGGCGGCATTCAAGTGACCAGCCCATTATCATTTACAACTGAAGGTTACACGTTCACAGAAGGACAGACTGAAACACTTGACGGCGCAGCAGCACTAGCTTACTCAAGAATGCGCCACGAAGACCCAAATGGGGACTATGGACGTCAAGGAAGACAGCGCCAAGTTCTTGAAGCTATCGTCAAAAAAGTAGCAACCTTCTCAACCATTACTAACTATCAAAGTGTGCTTGGAACAATGGAAAACAATATGAAAACCAACTTAGCATTTGCGGATATGATGGATATCTTCAGTAAATACCGTTCAGCAGCTGGTAATATTGAACAAATCCAATTAGAAGGAACCGGAGTTATGATGAATGGAGTTTCTTACCAGCAAGTCGACCCTGCAGAATTAGCTAGAGTTTCTACGCTTTTAAAACAACAACTTGAACTAGAATAACAAATACGAAATACTGTAAAGATTTTTTACGGTGTTTCGCTTTTTTTTATTAAAAAGGTACTATTTAAATTGCAAAATAGAAAAGTACTGGTACAATAGATTTACAATATAGAAAAACAACGGATATACTTTTACCCACTTCATTACAATAATTTCATCTATAATTTGACCTCCTTTTAAACAACACCTTCTTCAAGTTCGATTCAATCCATTTATGATCAATCAGCAACACCTCCTCATCACTATGTTCTAAACCACCTTATTTCGTGTTTTCCTTTTTTGAATAACAACCCATTTTTTTAGTATGCTTAGTATTTTAAGAAGAAACGAGGGATTAGAATGACAACAAAAGGTACAGAAGAGTTAGTCAATCATGGTTTAAAGGAACAAAAAAAGAAGCAGTTATTGAAAAAAATCAGAATGACAGTACTGTTAGGCATGATAACCGGAATGATAAGTGTTGGATTGTTGCAATTCTATCAGGCTCACTTCGATTCAATGGTGATGCAAACTTATTTTGCTGAAGTTTCGTTCGCCCTAGTTTTATTGCAAGTCAGTATTGTTTTTGTTTTGTATAGTTGGGTAACCGCTTTAATTGGAAATAAATGGATTGGTTCAATGCTGGTGTTGATCCTATCTTGGGTTGCAGGCATTGCTAATCAACAGAAAGACCTCTTTCGTGGTGAGCCATTGTATCCCAATGATTTACTGATGATCAAAGAATTGCCGTTTTTAGTGAAAATAATCGATAAAAAAATCTTGATCAGTGTGTTGGTGTTAATCGTGCTATTGTTAGGGACTGGCTTGTTGTTTGGTTATTCACGGTTTAAAAAACTAAAAACACAAAACACATCTTCTGAACTGAAAAAGAGTAAGAAATCCCTTTACTTAACACGAGCATTAGTATTCATAGCAAGCTCTTTATTGATTGGCTACATTGCCAACTTTAATCAACCAAAAAATGTTGTCCAAGCAGCTTTTAATCGTAGTGCCGTCTGGGTAGGATGGAGCCAGCAACAAAACTACCTCGATAACGGCTTTGTTGCCGGATTCCTCTTTAATCTAGACTCTCCAGGGATGGAACAGCCTTCCAATTATTCAAAAGAATCCATTAATGAAATTGTGGCAAAATACAAAAAAAGAGCGGCCGAAACAAATCTAACACGAGACCAAACATTAGAAGATATCAATATCATATATGTGATGAACGAAACCTTTACCGACCCATCAAAAATCAACGGGATGACTCAATCACGAGATCCGATACCAAAAACGCATGAGCTATTAAAACAAAACAGAAGCGGCGAAGTCTTGTCTCAAGGCTATGGCGGAGGAACTGCGAATATTGAATTCGAAGCGCTGACCGGCTTTTCAATGGAACCCATGTTGCCTAGTATTACCACCCCATATACTCAACTCACCAAACAAATTCACCAAATGCCTTCTTTGGTTTCTTACTTAAAAGATTCAGGACACCAAACGACAGCAATTCATCCCTATGATACCTATATGTACAAAAGAACGGATGTGTACCGAGAAATGGGCTTTAAAACGTTTCTGTACGATGCCACAATGAACCACACCGCAACAAAAGATCAAAACACCTTTATTTCAGACGACTCCGCTTATCAAGAAGTTATGGACCGCTTAAACCATACGAAAGAGAAAGACTTTATCCATCTGGTGACTATGCAAAACCATGCACCTTATCCTGGCAAATACCCAGAAACTGATTTTGTGGCTGGCGGGACCGATTACAGCGTCGAAGCGATTGAAAACTATTATCAAGATTTAGCGTATAGCGACGACGCTTTAGAAATGCTGATCGATCAGTTAGCGGAATATCCTGAGAAGACGATTGTTTTCTTTTGGGGGGACCACTTGCCTGGATTTTACAGCGATGAAATTTATCAACAAAATAATGATTTGACCATGCACCAAACGCCGTTATTGATTTATACGAATTTTTCAGAGGAAGACACAGATTTAGGTGTCATCAGCCCGATTTACTTTGCAAACCATCTTTTAGAAATGACAAATGTCCCACTTTCGCCTTATTATGCTTTGTTAAGTGAACTCGAAGCCGTTTTGCCGGCATTTGAAAAAAGTATGTATGTCGAAACTTCTGATAGTGAAATGAAAATGAACCGTGAAGAGTTGGCGCCAGAGACACTAGAACTGTTGAATGACTACGATGCGGTCATGTACGATGTTCTGACAGGGGAAAATTATAGTTCCGCTTTAGAATTTTTCAACCCTTTATAGTGACGGTTAAGATTGTTATTTTAGACATTCTATATTATGATTGGGAAGTACGTTAGTCCAATGATAGTTAAATGGAAAATAAAGGAGCGTTTACATGGCTATTTTAGTTACTGGTGGTGCTGGATATATCGGCAGCCACACAACTGTTGAATTACTAAATGCAGGATATGAAGTGGTGATTGTTGATGACTATTCAAACAGCAAACCAGAAGTATTGAATCGGATCAAAGAAATCACGGGAAAAGAATTCAGCTTTCATGAAGTAAACATTTTAGATAAAGCAGCATTAGAAGAAGTTTTTCAAGCTCATGACTTAGATGCAGTGATCCATTTTGCAGGTTATAAAGCCGTTGGCGAATCAGTTGCTGAGCCGTTAAAATATTACCACAATAATTTAACCGGCACATTTGTTTTAGCAGAATTGATGGAGAAATACAATGTGAAAAAAATGGTGTTCAGTTCTTCGGCAACCGTTTATGGTATGAACAATGTTTCTCCATTAACAGAAGACTTGCCATTGAGTACTACAAATCCATATGGTACAACGAAGATGATGATTGAACAAATCTTGCAAGACGTTTACAAAGCAGATTCTACTTGGAGCATTGCGCTATTGCGGTACTTTAATCCAATCGGAGCTCACGAAAGCGGCCGAATTGGTGAAGATCCGAATGGTATTCCAAATAACTTGATGCCGTATATCACACAAGTAGCCGTAGGGAAACGCGAACAGCTAAGTGTCTTTGGCAGCGATTATGACACGTCTGACGGAACCGGAGTACGGGATTACATCCATGTCGTTGATTTAGCAAAAGGCCATTTGAAAGCGGTCGAAAAAGTTCTAGCTACTGAGCAAATCGAAGCCTATAATTTAGGGACAGGTCAAGGCTACAGTGTTTTGGATGTTGTGACCAATTTCGAAAAAGCGACGGGACAAAACGTTCCTTATGCTTTAGTAGATAGAAGACCTGGAGACATTGGAACTTGCTATTCAGATGCCACAAAAGCAGCTGTTGAATTAGGCTGGAAAGCTGCATTTAATCTAGAAGAAATGTGCCGTGATTCTTGGAGATGGCAAGAAAATAATCCAAATGGATACGAATAAGATAAAGCACAATGAAGAGAGAGGCTGCCTTTAATTTGGTACGTCTTTCTTACATAGCGTAAATGTAATGGAGGAAAAGAGAATGCAAAAAGTAAGAAAAGCAGTTATTCCCGCAGCGGGATTAGGAACACGGTTTTTACCAGCTACTAAAGCGATGGCCAAAGAAATGCTGCCCATCGTGGATAAACCAACGATTCAATTTATCGTAGAAGAAGCAATCGAATCTGGCATCGAAGAAATCTTGGTCGTGACTGGCAGAAGCAAACGGTCGATTGAAGATCATTTTGATTCAAATTTTGAATTGGAACAAAACTTGGAAGAAAAAGAAAAATGGGCATTGTTAAAATTAGTAGAGAGTACAACTAAAATAAAACTGCATTTTATTCGCCAGTCTTACCCGAAAGGATTAGGCGATGCTGTCTTGCATGCAAAAAGTTTTGTTGGAAACGAGCCGTTTATTGTATTACTTGGCGATGACATGATGAAAGATGACGTGCCGTTGACGAAACAATTGATAAACCGTTATGAAAAAAGAGGGTTATCAACGCTTGCTACAATGCGTGTGCCGCATGAAGATACATCAAAGTACGGTATTGTTGATCCAGCTAAAAAACTGGAAGAGGGATTGTATGAAGTCAGCCGTTTTGTTGAAAAACCAAATTCTGAAGACGCTCCAAGCGACTTAGCAATCATCGGCCGCTATTTATTGACACCAGAAATATTTGACATGTTAGAAAAACAAGAACCTGGTGCGGGTAATGAAGTTCAACTGACTGATGCTATCGAAGCATTAAACAAAACACAAAAAGTATTGGCACATGAATTTACAGGAACGCGTTATGACGTGGGAGACAAATTCGGCTATATGATGACTAGTATTGAATACGGCTTAGAACATCCAGAAGTTAAAGATAATTTGAAAGAGTATATTATTCAATTGAGCAGAGAATTAAGAGAAAAATAGTATTTTAAAAAAGCATAGTCAAAACTAGACTATGTTTTTTTGTCTGTCATTAGTTATTTATTTATATAAGAAAAAGAAGTTTTTAATCCCTATATGTGTTGGAAACTAATAATTTTAATTTAATTCGATATGTATTCAAATTAAATGTTAATAAAAAGTACTCGAATATCACTGGTATTATGTTATACTGTAAAAGTGTTAATTTTTTTTGTTTATACTAAAATTATTAAAGTAAGCGTAGGAGGAAATTATGGAAGAAGAGATTAGTTTATCGGAGTTATTTGGTATTCTGAAGAAAAGAATGACAATGATTATCAGTCTAGGATTAGTAGCTTTAATTTTAGCAGCGGTATTTACTTTTTTTATTGCTACACCTAAATACAATTCAACTACCCAAATATTAGTCAACCGGACAACGGAATCGGCTGAAGGTATGCAATTAAACGATATCAATACGAATGTCCAAATGATCAATACATACAAAGATATTATTAAAGGTCCGGTCATTTTAAATGAAGTGAGCGGTAAGTTAAAAGGCAATCTAACTACTGCACAGTTGTCAGAAAAAATAGAAATTGCAACACAAGACAATTCACAAGTATTTTCTTTAACTGTAACAGACGAAGATCCATTTTTAGCTGCTGAAATAGCTAATGAAGTAGCAACGACTTTTCAAAATGAAATTGGAAACATCATGAATGTTGATAATGTCACGATTATTTCTGAAGCTATTCCAAACAACAATCAAATTTCGCCAAATAACCCTCTTAACTTAGTTATTGGACTATTAGTTGGTTTAATGCTGGGTGTAGGTGCAGCTTTCTTACTTGAATTTATGGATACAACTGTTCGGGATGAGCAATTTATTATCAATGATTTAGGCTGGACCAGTTTAGGTAGTGTTTCTGAAATGTCTTCTGCTGAATTAACATCAAAAGTTGAAACTACCAAGCAAGTAAATTCTAGAAGGGCTCAAAGTAGAGTATAAAGAGGTGAAAGAGATGTTTAAAAAGAAAACAAAAGAAACTAATGGCGAACGCCCTAGTTTAATTACGTTAACCAGACCAAGTTCGGTTATTGCAGAACAATTCAGAACCATTCGTACTAATATTCAATTTTCGATGATAGACCAAGATTTGAAAACGGTTGTGGTTACTTCTGCTGGACCGGGTGCTGGTAAGTCCACTATTTCTGCCAACTTAGCGGTAACATTTGCTTCCCAAGGGAAAAAAGTGTTATTGGTCGATGCGGATATGCGCAAACCAACTGTTCATAAAACGTTCCGTTTGCCTAATCATGATGGCTTAACAACCTTATTAACAGAAAAAGACGTAAACATAAGCGACATTGCACATCGAGCTCCAACTGAAGGGTTATTTATTATCACGAGCGGTGTTATTCCGCCAAATCCTTCTGAGCTATTAGCTTCCAAACGAATGGATAAATTAATGAATGAACTAGACCAAATTTTTGATTTGATTATCTTTGATATGCCACCTGTAGTAGCAGTAACAGATGCTCAAGTGATGGCTAGTAAAGTAGACGGTACTATTTTTGTGATTCCTAAAGGGTTGACCAATAAAGATATGGTATTAAAATCAAAAGACTTATTAGATAAAGTACATGCCAACGTGATTGGTGCGATTTTTAATCGTGTAGAAATGTCTGGCGATAACTATTATTATTACTATGGAGAGAAGGAGTAAATCAGATGATTGATTTGCATTGTCATATTTTACCCGGCATCGACGATGGTGCAAAAACAATGGATGATTCTTTAGCAATGGCTCATGCAGCTGTTGCTGAGGGAATTACTCACATTCTAGCAACGCCACACTATAAAAATGGGCGTTGGGATAATGAAAAAATCGATATACTAAGAGATGTAGAAAACCTTCAAAATGAATTAAACAATCGTGATATTCCGCTAACTGTTTTTCCCGGACAAGAAGTTCGCATTATAGGAGAGTTAATTGAAGATATTCAAAGAAATAAAATTCAGTTTATTGATGAAACTAACCAATACTTATTGATTGAGTTCCCGACAGCGACAATCCCCGCCTTTACGGACTCTTTATTTTTTAGTTTGCAAACAAAAGGCATTACTCCAATCATTGTCCATCCAGAACGCAACCACGCCATTTTAAATGATTCAAATAAATTATTAACTCTTATTGAAAAAGGAGCATTAGCTCAATTAACTGCTGGAAGTTATGTTGGAACTTTTGGGAAAAAAACCCAAAAACTTAGTAAGCAGTTGATTGAAGCCGGTTTAGTGCATTTTATTGCTTCTGACGCTCATAATGTCCAATCAAGAACTTTCCATTTGAAAGAAGCTTATGAAAAGCTTGAGAAAGAATTTGATAAGAAAAAAGTTCAACAATTTAAACAAACCACAAAAGATTTAATCAATGGAGAAATCATTGTCACAAATCCGCCTAAAGAGGTCAAGACCTCTAAATTCTTAGGATTATTTTAAAAGGAGGAGTGAAACTTAAAATGAGTAGAAAATTCAAAAAAATTATATTAATTGGGTACGATAGTTTTGCCATTATTGTTTCAAGCATTTTCGCGTACATCTTTTTAGATCCCTATATTGGGTTACCAGTAAGCTCATTTCTCTTGACTGTTGGAATGAGTTTAGTTCTTTATTTGATTTTAGCAGCGTATTTCAAGTTGTTTTCAAAAATCAATCGATATACCAGTATTCGTGAAGCGGTGGCGATTGTCGCTTGTATTACTGTAGCATTTTTTCTTGCTGCATTGTTTTCGGTAGCGTTGATGCAGGTAGTGAGTTTTCGATTTGTTTTATTAACGTACATATTCTCACTCGCTGGGATTGCAGGAAGCCGAGTCTTGTGGCGGATTTATAATGAACACCATTACCGCAAAATACATGGGCGTTCAATTGAAAAACAAAAACGCACGTTGATTGTCGGAGCCGGGAATGGTGGAAGTGTATTTATTCGTAGTTTAAAACGCAATATTAGTGATGTGAAAGTAATCGGTATTGTTGACGATGATGGGTCAAAACAAAAAATGTTACTGTATGATATTCCTGTTTTGGGGCAAATTGAAGATATCCCCGAATTAGTTAAAAAACAGCAAATCGAACAAATTACGATTGCTATTCCTTCACTAGCACCCAGTGAGTATGAGCGTATTTTAGATTTATGCAATGAAGCAGACGTTGAAGTTAATCAGATGCCATCGATTGAAGATGTATTGGAAGGAAAACTATCAGTTAGTCAATTTAGAGAAATTGATGTGGTAGATTTATTGGGACGTGACGAAGTACAGTTGGATATGCAACAGATTTCGACCAAACTAACTGGTAAAACCATATTAGTCAGTGGAGCAGGCGGCTCGATCGGTTCAGAAATTTGCCGTCAAATCGCCAAATTTTCACCAGCTAAATTAATATTATTAGGGCATGGAGAAAATTCTATTTATCTGATTGATAAAGAACTAAGCAATCTTTATAGAAATAAAATTGAAATCACTCCAGTAATTGCAGATATTCAAGACCGCGAACGCATTTTCCAAGTGATGGAAGAGCATAAACCAGATCGTGTTTATCATGCAGCAGCACATAAACATGTGCCGATGATGGAATATAATCCACGAGAAGCGGTTAAAAACAACATTTATGGTACGAAAAATATGGCTGAAGCAGCTAAAGCCGCTAATGTTGGTAGTTTTGTGATGATTTCAACCGATAAGGCGGTTAATCCTCCCAATGTCATGGGAGCTACTAAACGAGTAGCTGAAATGATCGTTACTGGTTTAAACGAACCAGGAAAAACAAAGTTTGCCGCAGTTCGTTTTGGAAATGTTTTAGGTAGTCGTGGAAGCGTCGTACCGTTATTTAAAGAACAAATTAGAAACGGTGGTCCAGTCACGGTCACGGATTTTCGCATGACTCGTTACTTTATGACGATACCAGAGGCTAGTCGACTGGTGATTCAAGCAGGAGCACTGGCGCAAGGTGGAGAAATATTTATTTTGGATATGGGAGAACCTGTTAAAATCTACGATTTAGCTAAGAAAGTTGTTAAGCTAAGTGGTTTTACTGAAATTGAAATTCAAATTAGTGAGACTGGCATTCGCCCAGGTGAGAAGTTATATGAAGAATTGCTTGTAGACAGTGAACAAACCGACCAGCAAGTCTATGAAAAAATATTTGTTGGAAAAGTAACCGATATTTCCTTAGCTAACGTTATGGAATTCGTTCATACATTAGAAGAATGCAGTAGTAAAGAACTGAAAGAGCGCTTGATTGGATTTGCAAACAAAGAAGCAAAAAATGCTGTTGTTCCTACTATCCAAGAAGAAGAGAAAGGAGTTTATGCTGATGTACCAGAAAGTGTTCAAACGAGTTATTGATGTCGTATTGGCACTACTCGGTCTAATCATTTTATCTCCTGTATTTTTACTCATTATTATAGCGATTAAAGTAGATTCAAAAGGATTAATTCTCTTTAAACAGAAAAGAGTTGGAAAGGATAAAAAGCTGTTTGATATCTATAAATTCAGAACAATGAAAGTAGACACACCTGATGATGCGCCAACTCATTTATTGAAGAATCCTGATTTTTTTATTACGAGAGTTGGAAAATATTTAAGGAAGACCAGCTTAGATGAGTTGCCGCAATTGATCAATATTCTAAAAGGTGAGATGAGTATTATTGGCCCAAGACCGGCTCTGTGGAATCAGTATGATTTAATAGAAGAAAGAGATATCTATTACGCTAATAACATTTATCCTGGATTAACAGGCTGGGCTCAAATTAATGGTCGGGATGAACTGCCTATCCAAAAGAAAGCGGCATTAGATGGAGAATACATAAAAAATATGAGTTTTCTATTTGACGTAAAATGTTTTATTGGCACGATTATAAGTGTCGTAAATTATGATGGAGTTGTTGAAGGTGGAACAGGGTCACTGAAGAATCGCGAGGCAATGAAAAATGACTAAAAAAATATTAATAACAGGTGAAAATAGTTATGTTGGAAATCAATTAGCAAATTGGTTAAATAAAGAACCTGAAAAATATGAAGTTGTGAAAAAATCTGTACGAGATACCAAATGGAAAAAAATAGACTTTTCGATCTTTGATGTGGTTGTTCATGTTGCTGGAATTGCCCATCAAGACACAAAAGCAGATCAAGAAGATTTATATTACAAAATCAATACAAACTTAACGATTGAATTGGCAACTAAGGCTAAAGCTGAAGGTGCCAAACAATTTATTTTCATGAGTAGTATGATTGTTTATGGTGCAAGCAGTAGAATTGGCGAATCAAAAGTAATCACAAGAGAAACGATACCTGAACCGATTAATTTTTACGGCAACAGCAAACTGCTAGCAGAAAAAGGAATACTCCCTTTACAATCCGAAAATTTTAATGTGGTTGCCTTACGACCGCCGATGATTTATGGAAAAGGATCAAAAGGGAACTATCCTTTATTAGCTAAATTTTCAAAAGTTTCACCTGTTTTTCCAGACATTGAGAATCAACGGAGCATGTTACATATTGATAATTTAACAGAATTTATTCGACTAATGATTGATAATGAAGAAAAAGGGACATACTTTCCTCAAAACGAAGAATATGTAAAAACAGCAGAAATGGTTCGGTTAATTGCAGAAGGAAATGGAAAAAGAATGAAACTTATTAGATTATTTAATTCAGTTTTATATAGTTTAGGTAAAAAATCGAATTTAATTAATAAGGTTTTTGGAAATTTTATATATGATTTGGAAATATCAGAGTATAAAGAAAAGTATAGAATCAGAAGCCTGAATGAATCAATAAGAGTTACGGAAAAATAGGGGGAATTTGGATGAAAAAACATATTTTAGTTATTTCTCAATACTTTTTTCCTGAACAATTTCGTATTAATGATATGTGCGAAGACTGGATATCACGTGGGTATAAGGTTACTGTAGTAACGGGAATACCTAATTATCCAAGCGGTAAATTTTTTAATGGTTATGGATTATTCACTAAAAATAGAGAAAACTATAAAGGAATAGAAATTGTTCGTTTGCCTATTGTACCTAGAGGAAATAACTCTATTATGTTAGTTTTAAATTATTTTTCTTTTGTAATTTCTGGCTTTTTTTGGCAATTATTCACGAAAGTTGAAGCAGACCAAGTATTTATATTCGAAGTCTCTCCTATGACGCAGGCTTTACCTGGCGTATGGTATGCTAAAAAACATCGACTACCTTGTTTCTTATATGTACAAGACTTATGGCCGGAAAATGTTGAAATTATTACTGGTATAAAAAACCAAACGATTATTAGCTCTATTGGTAAAATGGTTGATTATATTTACAAAAATTGTACAAAGATATTTACTACATCACAAAGTTTTAAAAAATCAATAAACGAACGTCAAGTTCCTATTGAAAAAATTGAATATTGGCCTCAATATGCAGAAGAATTTTATCAACCCTTGAAGGCTAAAGAAACGACTAAAAATTCAAAAAAAGAAAGATTTAATATTATATTTGCGGGAAATATAGGACATGCTCAAGGCTTAGATATCTTACCGAAGACTGCTAAAATCTTGAAGCAAGAAGTCAGTGAAAATAAAATTCATTTTAACATTATTGGAAGCGGAAGGTATAAAGAGACGCTTATTAAAACTGTGGATAATTATGGTGTAAGGGATATGTTTAATTTTATAGATAAACAACCTGCAGAGAAAATACCAGAGTTTATGGCAGATAATGATGCAGCATTTATTTGTTTAACAAGCAGTCCATTATTTAAAATGACCATACCTGCAAAATTACAGTCTTATATGGCCTGTGGAATTGCCATTATTGCTTCTGCTGGAGGAGAGACTAGTGAAATTATAGAAGAAGCGCATGCAGGTTTAACGGCTCCTCCAGGCGATGAAGAAAAACTTGCTGAAATTATTTTAACTATGGCAAACAAAACTGAGAATGAAGTCTTAGGATTAGGCAAAAACGCTAAAAAATATTCTGATTTCCATTTTAATAAAACCATCTTAATGAATCAAATGGAAAAAAAATTTGATAATTGTGAAGAATCGGAGGAATCATATAATGTTTAAAGACAAGACTTTGTTAATCACCGGCGGTACTGGATCGTTTGGCAACGCGGTATTAAAAAGATTTCTTGATAGTGAGATTAAGGAAATTCGTATTTTTTCAAGAGATGAAAAAAAACAAGATGATATGCGTAAAAAATACAATAATCCAAAAATTAAATTTTTTATTGGGGACGTACGAGATACTAATAGTGTTCGAAATGCTATGTACAACGTGGATTATGTATTTCATTCTGCAGCATTGAAGCAAGTCCCTTCATGCGAATTTTTCCCAATGGAAGCTGTTAAAACTAATGTTATTGGCACAGATAATGTTCTAAATGCTGCTATTGAAGCAAAGGTAAAAAAAGTGATTTGTTTGTCTACAGATAAAGCGGCGTATCCTATTAATGCGATGGGAACATCAAAAGCAATGATGGAAAAAGTTTTTGTAGCTAAGTCTCGTAATGTTGACCCAGAGCAAACTTTAATATGTGGTACAAGATATGGAAATGTTATGGCTTCACGTGGTAGCGTTATTCCCTTATTCATTGAACAATTAAAAACGGGAAAACCATTGACAGTGACTGAAGGCAGCATGACTCGTTTTATGATGAGTTTAGAAGAAGCTGTTGATTTAGTTATCTTTGCTTTTCAAAATGCAGTACAAGGGGACATTATGGTCCAAAAAGCACCAGCAAGTACAATTGATACTCTAGTAGCAGCATTACAAAACATATTTAATACTAATGTGCCTGTTGAAGTCATTGGAATTAGACATGGTGAAAAGATGTATGAGTCTTTGCTAACAAAAGAAGAAGCTGCACATGCCATTGACATGGGAGGATTTTATCGCGTTCCATCTGACAAAAGAGACTTAAATTATAGCAAATTTTTTGAAGAAGGAAATACAGAAGCTGTACATATTAAGGAATACAATTCTGATAATACCCAGCAACTTACAGTAGATGAACTGGTCGAAAAATTGGTGAAATTAGATTATATCCAAGATGAATTAGTTAAATGGGGGATCTATAGTGAAAATACTAGTAACCGGAGCTAAAGGTTTCATTGGGAAAAATTTAGTAGCTGAATTAAACAATTTAGGGTATGAAGATATATTTCAGTTTAATAGAGATACGGACTGGGACTTGCTAGATAAATATACTAATGAATGTGATTTTGTATTTCATCTTGCTGGAGTAAATAGACCAAGAAAAGAAGAAGAGTTTATGGAAGGAAATGCTAATTTTACATCTCAACTACTTGAGCTTTTGAAAAAAAATAATAATAAAGCTCCTATTTTAATTACTTCCTCTATCCAAGCTGAACAGGATAATCATTATGGAAAAAGCAAACGAGTTGGTGAAGAATTAGTGTCTAATCATGAGCAACAAACAGGAGCTAAAGTATATGTGTATCGATTACCAAACGTTTTTGGTAAATGGAGTAAGCCAAATTACAACACAGTAGTAGCAACATATTGTTACAATATTGCGAGGAATATGGACATACAAGTCAATGATCCAAATGCACAATTAATACTTTGCTATATTGATGATGTAATAAAAGAGTTTACCTCTGTTTTAAGCAAACAAGTAGTTCGTGAAAATAAGTTTCATAGAATATCTAAAGAATACTATATTACGTTAGGAAACCTTGCCGAAACAATTAAAAGCTTTAAAGAAAGTCGCAACGACTTAATGGTTCCTGATATGGAAAATGAGTTGATTAAAAAATTATACAGTACTTATTTAAGCTTTTTGCCAGAAAATGAATTCTCTTATAATTTAAAAATGAATATAGATCAACGAGGTTCCTTTACAGAGTTTATAAAGACACCAAATAGAGGGCAAGTTTCAATTAATGTTTCAAAACCCAATATTACTAAAGGAAACCACTGGCACCATACTAAAAACGAAAAATTCTTAGTGGTTAGTGGTAAGGGACAAATTCGTTTTAGAAATATTGATTCAGATGAAATCATTGAATATAACGTTACAGGAGAAAAATTAGAAGTAGTTGATATACCTACTGGTTATACACATTCGATTGTTAATATTGGTGAAACTGATTTAGTGACTGTAATGTGGGCAAATGAATTGTTTGATAAAGATAATCCTGATACTTATTATGTGGAGGTTTAAGATGAAAAAATTAAAAGTAATGACTGTAGTGGGAACAAGACCTGAAATTATTCGTTTATCTGCAGTTATCAATAAACTAGAAGAATCAGAAGCGATTGAGCATGTTTTAGTGCATACAGGTCAGAATTATGATTATGAACTAAATGAGGTGTTTTTTGAAGATTTTCATTTGAGAAAACCCGATTATTTTTTAAATGCTGCAACAGGAACAGCAGTGGAAACGATTGGGAATATTTTAATTAAAGTAGACCCAGTTATGGAAGAAATACAACCAGATGCCATTTTAGTTTTAGGCGATACAAACAGTTGTTTATGTGCTATTGCGGCAAAAAGAAGGCAGATACCTATCTTTCACATGGAAGCTGGAAACAGATGTTTTGATCAAAGAGTTCCAGAAGAAACTAACAGAAAAATTGTGGACCATACAGCAGATATTAACTTAACATACAGTGATATTGCACGAGAGTATTTGTTAGCAGAAGGATTACCTGCTGATCGTATAATTAAAACAGGTAGTCCAATGTATGAAGTGCTAAATTCTAGAAAAGAAAGTATTGAAAATTCTAATATCTTAGAAAAATTAAATTTAAAAGAAAATGAATATTTTGTTGTTTCAGCTCATCGGGAAGAAAATATTAGCTCTGAAGAAAATTTTATGGATTTAGTTGATACCTTAAATGTAATAGCAGAAAAATACAATTATCCTGTTATTGTTAGCACACATCCGAGAACTAAAAAAATGATTGAAGCAAAGAATGTAAGTTTTAATGATAATATTCGTTTAATAAAACCACTTGGTTTTAATGATTATAATAAACTTCAACTAGCTGCTAAAGCTGTTTTAAGTGATAGTGGAACAATTAGCGAAGAATCTTCTATACTTGGGTTTAAGGCAATAAATATACGTCAAGCGCATGAAAGACCGGAAGCCATGGAAGAAGCATCTGTTATGATGGTTGGTTTAAAGAAAGAAAGGATTTTGCAAGCTTTAAATATATTAGAAAATCAACAAATAAATACATTAAGAAAAGTAACGGATTATAGTATGCCTAATGTTTCAGAAAAAATATTAAGAATTATATTAAGTTATACAGACTACATAAACAGAGTCGTTTGGAGGAAATAACTGATGAAAGTTCTTCAAATTAATAGTGTATGCGGTTATGGAAGTACTGGTAGAATTGCTACTGATTTGTATAATATACTTGAAAAGAATGGGCATGAATGTTGTATTGCATATGGAAGAGGAAGCGCACCAAAAGGATATAATACAATAAAAATAGGAAATAAATTTGATTTTTATTCACATGTATTGAAAACAAGATTATTTGATCTGCATGGTTTCGGATCAAAAAGAGCAACAAGAAAACTTATTGAACAAATAAAAGAATATAAACCGGATATAATTCATCTACATAATCTTCATGGGTACTATCTAAATATCGAAGTTTTATTTAACTATCTAGCAACTATAGATATACCTATAATCTGGTTATTGCATGATGCTTGGTCAATGTCTGGGCATAGTGCACATTTTGACTTAGATTCTGATGATAATATACCTAAAAATAATACAAAGAAATTCCAAAAATTTGAATATCCTAAATCTTATGTATTTGATAATTCAAAAAAAAACTTTTTAAAGAAAAAAAAGTTATTCACGCAAGTAAAGGATCTGACAATTATAGTTCCATCTAATTGGTTAGCTGAGATTGTAAAAAAATCTTTTTTATCATTATACGATGTGAAAGTAATCCATAATGGAATAGATTTATCAAAGTTTAAAATTACTCCTAGTAACTTTAAAAAGGATAACGGTTTAGCTAATGAAAAAATAATATTAGGGGTAGCTAGTGTATGGAATGATAAGAAAGGGTTGAATTATTTTAACAAACTTGCACAAAACTTGGATGATAAGTTTAAAATTGTATTAGTTGGAATCAACAAAAAACAAATGAAAAAATTAGATAAAAACATTCTCGCAATTTCTAGAACAGAAAATATCAAAAAATTAGCTGAAATATACACATCTGCTGACGTATTTGTTAATCCTACAATAGAAGACAACTTTCCTACTACTATTCTAGAATCACTAGCCTGTGGAACTCCAGTAATAACTTTTGATACTGGTGGGAGTGCAGAGTCTTTGGATGAAAACGTAGGTACTATAATAGAAAAAGAAAATTTTAATAAATTAATTAAAGCTATAGAAAATTTTGACTATGAATATGATTATTTGAATTCGTGTTTAAAAAGAGCTCAAGTATTTGACAGAGACAAAGTATACGATAAGTATAACTCTTACTATAATCAATTAATTCTAAAAAGTAAATTTATAAGTTAGAAGGGGAAAATCTATGTATTACTTGATATACCTATATGGTCTTTTAGGGTCATTAAAAAGTAAAAAAAACAAGTTTTTTTTTATTACTTTTTTACTTATTTTAATTATTCTTTCTTTTGTTAGATATGGGATTGGCCCCGATTACTTTAGCTACAATTTTTTATATGAAAGATTAAGCATAAGTCCAATTCAAGAATTTAAATATGGAATTGATAATCAAGAGATTTTATTCAGAGTACTCGGCAGTACTTTGAAAAATATAGGATTATCATATCAACAGTATTTGGGAACATTAGCAATCATAAGTTTGTATTTTATTACAAAAACTTGTTGGAAATTTAGTCATAAACCATATATGTCTTTGTTTTTATACTATTCTTTTTTTTATTTCGTTTGGACATTCAGTGGATTAAGACAGGGATTAACAATATCTATAGGCATGTATTACTTTCTGAAGTTTAAAAGTGAAAATAAAAATATTAAATTCTTCATAATGATTATAATATTATCTCAAATACATTATTCAATTATAGTTTTAATTCCTTTGTACTATCTTAGCAATATCAACTGGAGCAAAAAGGGGTTAACAAACCTGAGTGCTGTTAGTATATTTATTTCATTATTACCAATTGGAAAAGTAATTCCCTTAATTTCAGGTATACCAGTTATAAATAGAATCGTACCCTATGTTAATGTGAATTATTCTATATTAAATGTCTTTGATTTTCAAAGTTTTGCAAGAATATTTTTTTTAATTATGGGCATTTGGTATTATGATCAATTTACTAAAATTAATTATAAATCCAAAATAATAATGAATACATATATATTAAGTATTGATATATATTTTATATTGAAATTTTCAGAAACTACAGCATCAAGACTTTCTATTTATGGTTTTTATTTATTAATCTTAATATTGCCGAATATATATAGTTTATATAATAAGAAAAAAAATAAGATTATTTTTCAACTTTTAATCATTCTTTTAACATCTACTTACTTCTTAAAAGAAATTATTACTATGGGATCAAATGCAGGAATTTATAGTGAAAATTTTTATGTTCCGTATACTAATATATATAATAAAGATGATTACGTTTTTAAAAGTAGATATTTAGACTTAGAATAATATCCAAAGTATTCTATATGTAAACAAAAAATATAATTTATATTATTTATCATTGATTTCACTTTTTTATTTTTTCTTGTTTAATAATAAATTCTTTTGAATTTTATTTAATAGTAACCTAAAATTAGTATCTAGTTGTTAATGAAAAATAAGTTATTTAATAAAAGGGGTAATATAATAATGAAAAAAGCAGTTTTATACAGTCCAGGAATTTCATCGATGAATATAGGAGATGAAATAATTGCAGAGTCTGCAAAAGAAAATCTTTCTTTTGTTCTTAAAAATACATTTCCAATTGAAATATCTACCCATTTACCATTATCATATTATTATATGAGACATTTTAAAAATGCCGAGTATAAATTTGTGCTTGGAAGCAATTTACTCAAATCTACAATTTTTGGATTTAAGAAACAATGGGACATCAATTTACGTATGGCTAAAATCACCGGTCCAGTTGTTTTAGTAGGAGTAGGTTGGTGGCAATACAATAATGAGCCAAACTTATATACTAAGCTTTTGTTAAAAACTATTTTATCAAAACAGTATATTCATAGCGTTAGAGATGAATATACACTTAATATGCTTAAAAGTATTGGTATTACTAATGTAGTAAATACGGCTTGTTCAACTATGTGGAAGTTAGATAAAGATCATTGCATGTCAATAAAGTCTCAAAAATCATCAAAAGTAGTTTTTACTTTAACTGATTATAACAAAAATATTGAAAAAGACACTATACTTGTAAAAAAATTATGTGAGATATACTCGGAAGTTTTTTATTGGCCACAGGGAATGGAAGATTTAGAGTATATAAATGCTCTAGATGTTGATCTTAAAGGAATAACAATATTACAACCTACCTTAAATTCTTTTAATGATATATTAGATTCTAACGATATAGATTACGTAGGAACAAGACTTCATGGTGGAATAAGAGCTCTTCAAAAAAAAGTTAGAACTCTAATTATCGCTATAGATAATAGGGCAATAGAAAAACATAAAACTTTTAATTTGCCAATTTTAAATAGAGATGAGATTGACAAGCTAAACGACATTCTTAATGAAGATATCTATACAGATATTCGAATTCCTGAAGAAAATATTAAGCTTTGGAAAAGTCAATTTGAGTGATGTTCCTCTTTGGTCGTCGGTCTAATTTTTGAAAATTATAGAGTTCAAAATTAACTTAACTAATCGTTTAAATAATGAATAAATAATTTCCTGTTTAATATTATAAAGATTACATTAAAGTATTTATAAGTTAAAAATTTCTTATCAATTTAAAGGACTGTTATTTTTAAATAATATAAAGTTTAGAAATGAAATGGGAAATAACAAACATTAGGAGAGCTGTTATTTTAAATAAACTTAATCATCAGAAAGAGTGATGAGCAATGATATAGTTTGTGTTGTTGTTGATAGAAAATTATCTTCTTAAATATTCTATAATGTTATAAAATATGGAATGTTTAAGAAGTTTTATATAAAATGTTTTATAGATTAAATTAATTATTTGAAATAAACTTAAAATGTATTTTATCAATGACTTTTGAATTGGGAGTGTAAATTGTGAAGATTCTGTTTACAAAAAGTGGTTCATCACCATATAGAGTAGATTTTTATAATGAATTAGGCAAGCATATAGAGTTAGATGTTTTGTATGAATATAGAATTGCGTTTGATAGAGATAAATCTTGGAGTTTAAAAAAAGCACATAATTTTAAAGAATATTTTCTTAAAAGTTTTCATTTATTTGGGAGCAAAGTAATTTCGTTTGGATTTACTAAATATTTAAAAAAAGATTATGATGTAATAATTGTGGGAGAATATAATACGTTAACAGGTAGATTAATAACGTTGTTTCTAAGTATTAAGAAAATTCCATTCGCTTTGAATATTGATGGCGGATATATAAAAAATGATAATTGGTTAAAAAAGAAAATTAAAACTTTTTTCATTTCAAAAGCTACATGGTGGTTAAGCCCAAGTGTAGAATCAGATAGCTACTTGAAATATTATGGTGCAAATGAAAATAACATTCATAGATATCCTTTTACATCTGTTTTCGAGAGAGAAATCTTAAAAGATATACTTAGTGTAAAAGAAAAAGATGATATCAAGAGTCGTTTAGGTATTGCAGAACAAAAAGTTATTATAACTGTTGGACGGTTTATAAAAAGTAAAGGTTTTGATATACTATTAAAAGCTTTTTCTCAAGTAGATTCTGAAACTGGTCTTTATATTGTTGGAGGAGAGCCAACAGAGGAATACCTTGAATTAATTAAAGAGTATAATTTAAAGAATGTACATTTTATAGAATTCTTAAATAAAGATGAACTAGCAAACTACTATAAAGCAGCTGACTTATTTGTATTGCCAACAAGAAAAGATGTCTGGGGTTTAGTCATAAATGAAGCAATGGCTTTCGGACTTCCAATAATTACTACCGATAAATGTGTTGCTGGAATGGAATTAGTAGAAAATAAAGGAAATGGTTTTATTATACCAATAGAAGACCAAAATGAATTATCAAAAAAAATGAATGTCATATTATCTGATAATAAACTTAGAAATAAAATGGCTTTAAATAGTCTGAAAAAAATAAAACAATTTACTATAGAAGAAATGGCAAAAGCACATCTAACATTTTTTAATAAAATAGTTAAGAACAAATAGTTTTTTTTAGAAATGATATATAATTTCTTTTGTCAAACTAATTTAGACAGTTTCCACTCATTAATATAATCCAAAAATAATTCAAGCGATGTTTGATACTGAGAAAAAACTCTGGGGGTTTTTTTCTTATCGAAGTTACTCCAGAAACAAAGGATTGATCCACTTGGTTAAAATCCGTTTTTTTGGCAAACTGTCTTTTCGAATTAGTCCATTGGAATGCTCATTTAAAGCTCGTTGAGGTGGCGTTCCTGGATCAGCAAAGTAGATAGCCAAATTACTTTGATACTGGCGGTTTTCCAGAATCAAAAGTGATTGATTTGAAGAGTTTTTTTGAAATAAAGCGGAGCCAGTTGTTTATAGCTGCTTCAATATCTTGTGCTTTTCGTCCGTTGGACTTCAAGGCAATAATGGCTTTTGTCAGACGTTCAAAGAGTGTGAGCACTGCATGTTTATGATGAATTCTAACGATTGAGTCACCCTCTAGGTGATCAAACTTTTTTTGAAAAGAGGATAATCATTTAGTCTTTCGGATATATTCCGTTTGAAAGCCTATTTCCCACGTTTTCCTTTCATTGGAAGAGTTGCTTGATTGAAAATCCCTTTCCCGAACTGTCGATATAATATACGTACGGAACAAGAAATTGGTCTTTCAGCACGACCCAATGATCACATCTGGGGCTATCCTTGAGAAACTTTCATTTAAATGTATTCTAATTAGTTATGTGGTAAAGAAATAGAGTGCCTACCACAACGTTTCTTGTTTTGTCTCCGTTTTATTGAGTATTACATATCTATTGAGCTTATATTTTCTTTTCCTTAACTTTTTTTGAAGCTCCGATAGAAAAACTAGTACAAGTTCATCGTGAAATATTTATAATGGCGATTTCATATGTATAGTAAAACCAGAAAATATCAGCCAAAAACGTTATTTTTTAACATTATATTAAATATAATGTTAAATGCAGGTATCTCTTGAAAAGCAATCATTTTAACCAATTGACGAGAATATAAAAATGCGCTTACAATATTTTCAACATATGCTTTGTGTTAAAAAAATAAGTTGTACTATTAAAAATCCAAAAAAATTTTCTTGATAAGAAATTAAGTGCTAATACTTACTATGTCATTGAAATAAATATTACTTGTAAGGGGAATAATATGGGAGATAATTTTGGAGGGCTCAATAAAAAAAAGCTGAAAAACAATATAATTTACAGTGGATTATATCAAGTTTTAATAATGATTGTACCAGTAATTACTACACCTTATATAACTCGTATATTTAGCATAAGTCAAATGGGACAATATGGTCTTGCGGCTAGTATTTCTGGTTTTTTTGTGATAGTTGCAAATTTTGGTTTGTCGGTATATGGCAGTCGAGAAATTGCAAAAACTAAAAATATAGAAGAAAGAACAAAATTGTTTTCTGAATTATGGATAATGCAATTTATATGTTCAATTGTATCTTTTATAACATATATAATTATATTTGTCTTTTTTATAGAACTTGGGAATAAAAAACTATTTTACATCCATTCATTTTTAATCTTAGTAAACATACTAGATATTTCTTGGTTTTATATCGGTATTGAAGAAATAAAAAAGACTATATTGAGAAATTTCTTTATGAAATTTTTTACAACTTTCTGCATTTTTATTTTTATAAATAAGAATACTGAACTAGTTTTATATTCTTTTATTAATATTTTTGGTATTTTTCTTGGAAATATATCTTTACTTTTTCCTTTAAAAAACTTTATAAATATAAAATATCTAGGTTTAAAAATAAAAAAAGAATCTTTTAAAGAATCTTTTAAACTTTTACTTCCAACTTTGTTGAAATCATCATATAGTTCCATAGATAGGTCGTTACTTAGATCTCTTTCTGGTGTAAGTTCAAGTGTTGGTATATATGACCAAGGAATAAAAATTATAAATTTAGTGTTTTCTGTTATTAATTCTTCACTGAATGCTCTAATGCCAAGAATGTCATCTCATGTTTCAAGAAAAGAATTCAAAGAAATCGATTTTTATATTGAAAAAGCAATTAAGGTATGTAACGTTTTTTCAATAGTAATTATTACAGGGATTTTTTCTGTTTCAGATTATTTTGTGTTATTTTTTTATGGAAATGGTTATGAAAGTGTAAGCACTGTTATAAAAATTACAAGCATATCTTTTATTGTAATGCCGATGAGTATTTTTTTTGCAAATGGGTTATTGATTCCTTTAAAGAAAGATAATCATTACTCTTTTTCAATTATATTTATGATAATTATTGGGATATTCTTTAATATTTTATTAGATTCTAGTTTTTCTTTTATCGGCGCCTCTATTGCTTACGTTGCCTCAGAAGTAATTGGTTTTATATATAGACTATATTCAATAAGAAGATATGTTTCAATAACAAAAATTATTAAATATCTTACATATACTGTCAGTGTTATATGTATTTCTTTACTTTTTGTATTATATTTTAAAAAAGTTATATTAATTAATAGTTCAATTTTATCATTTATTTCATTTGGATTTATTGGTCTGATTGCTAATGTATTCATATTACTTTTAACTGTATTTACAATTAAATTATCGGCAAAGTGTCGTGTCTAACAAAAAATTGTTAAGTTATATACTAGGTAGTATAAAGTTATAAATTATAGTATTAACTTTTGTTAAACAAAAGTATTAGTTATTGCCAGTAGAGTAAATTGATTCTCTTTAAAGTTAGAATGATTCTCCTTGGGGCAAACTAAAATTTCCATTCTTCTAGTCATAAATCAGAAATAAATTTCTTTTTTATAATGCTGTCTGCCTCGATCAACGATTAGTTGATTAGACAAGACTATTGTTAATTGCTCAAAATTTTCTATAATTGGTGAATTTCGGAAAAGTTTTATCGAATATTAGAGTACTATCAAGAAAGTAAACAAAAATGGTTTGAAAAATAAACCCAAAAACCAAGATCGAAATACCATTGGCAAGGAATCTAAAAATATAAGGTGCCTATTTGACCGAGTTATCAAGAAGCAAGACTGGTGCTTTTACGAGCAATGGATTATTTTACACTGGCTATGGAGTAATTCATATTTGTTTGGTGAAAAGTAATCTAGGTTTGAGTGCCGGTTTCTTTCATTACAGAAGGCAGAGATATATCCATTAACAGCTTCAAACTATTTAAATGTGTTAGGGAATGAAAAAGGCATCAACTTTTCTTTGACGCTTACCGAAGCTTTAAAAGAAAAATTTGGATAGGCAACACTTTGTTAGACAGATTTTATAAGGTGCTTCATTTTATACTCTTCAGGCGTCAAATAATTTAAGGTTCCATGTATTCGAATCGTATTGTACCAATGGACGTAGTCCATTAACCCCGTTTGTAAACTGACTAAGTTCTCAAAGTGCTGATTTCTAACAAACTCTGTCTTAAAAACTTTAAACATGGCTTCTGCAACAGCGTTATCATAAGGCGTTCCTTTATTACTTAACGATCGTTGAATAGAAAACGCAGTTAAAACATCATCAATTAAACGATTATCGAACTCATTTCCGCGGTCTGTATGAAATACCTTGATATTGGTCAAATCTGTCTTGATCGTCGCTAAAGCTTGGTAAACGAGCTGTGCATCCTTTCGGTTGCCTGCACTATAACCAATGATTTCACGGTTAAATAAATCAACAAACAGGCAAACGTAATTCCATTGGCCACCCACTCTAACATAAGTTAAATCACTAACGACAACTCTTAATGGTTCCTTTTGGTTAAATTCACGGTTCAAATGATTCATGATTTTCGCTTCATTTGTTGGTGTTTTCTGTGGCTTAAACTGAGCAATAGTGTAAGAAGATACTAAACCATTTTCTTTCATAATTCTTCCAATTCTACGTCTAGATAATAGGATTTTCTTCTTTAAAAGTTCGACTTTAATTTTTCTGGTTCCATAGTTCTCACGACTATCTCGAAAAATTTTTATAACAACTTCTGTATAGAGGTCTTGTTTCTTTTCTCGGTTCTGTTTTAAAAGGTAATAATAGGTACTCCTTGGAACAGATAAAACCTGGCACATCGCTGATACGGCATACTTATGGGCATTATTCTTTATGACTAGGACTTTCGTCCAAATATCAGCGCTGCTTGCTTTAAAATATCATTTTCCATTTCCAATTGAGCATTTCGTTTCCTTAACTTTTCTAACTCAAGCTCTTCAGGTGTCTTATTGTCTTTTTCTCTAAATGATCCTGATTCGGAATTCTGTTTAACCCATTTGTCAAAGGCCGAAGGCGTTAGATCATATTCTGCTAAAATTTCTTTTCTGGATTTGCCTGTATTGTGGAGTAAAACAATTTGTTTTTTAAATTCTTCTGAATAGGCCCTTCTTGGTCTTCTAGTCATTATAAAAATCTCCTTTTTAGTTTCTATTGATTCTAATTCTAGAGACCTTATAATAATTGTCCAGTTAAGTGTAACCTATCCAATTAGGCGTTTGAATTCGTTAGAGGACGTAAGTAATAAGTAACCACACGTCCTCTTTTCTTCTATGCGCACTAACAAAGCGTTTATCTTAATAATGAAAGGTAACGGATCGGTTCGTATTCTAACAAAGATCAAATTGTGTTAGAATAGAGTCTATTGAAAAAGCAAGGCTGGTGAGATAGTTGGAGCAAAAGAGCGGAAAAGGTTGGTTAAAAAAAGCACTCATTCTTTTGAGTTCTATACTTGGGGCGATTGCTTTATTTTCCGTACTGTTTTTTTACCTTGGCACTATTCCGCTAGCTGTCCAAGTTTGGGAGCCGCTTGTTAAAGAAGAATTGAAAAAATATGATTTGGAAGAGTATACTCCGGTTGTGCTTGCTATTCTTGCACAAGAATCAGGCGGAAGAAACTTGGATGTGATGCAATCGAGTGAATCGATCGAGCTGCCGCCCAATACAATTAAAAGCCCAGTCCGCAGCATCAAAACGGGTGTCGATTATTTTCAGCAGAGCATTGAGCGGATGGAACAAACCGATGTTGACTTGGATACGGCCATTCAAAGCTATAACTATGGCTTAGGATACATTGATTACATCAAAGAAAACGGTGGAAAGCACACTTCAGAACTAGCAGAACAGTTCTCCAAAGATTGGGCAGAAAAAATGGACTGGTCTAGTTATGGTGATATTGAATATGTTTACAGGGTTAATCAGTATAGAAAGAATATAACTAAATAGATGATGGAGGAACCTTTACTATAATAAGATAAAGGTTCCTTTTTTGTTTTAAGTGAAAGATGGCAGTATTTAACTAATCATCTTTATCGTATTTTTTGTTAGTGTACTGATGCTATTAAATAAAACAATAATTTATTAAAAATTTGGGCAGTTGAGTTTTCAGGGGTTACAGGTGTAGTGTTGTTTGTCGTTATTATCATAGTATTTGGTTTATTAAAGAATCAAAAGGAGGAGTTTTATAATGAGTGTACAAACAGAAAACTTTATCAACAAAGTAAAAGGAGGGGCTGCAGCATTGTGGCCCGTCTATAAAGTTCTACCATCAGTGGCCATTGCTCAAGCTGCTCTAGAATCAGCGTGGGGTACGTCTGGTCTTGCTGCTAATCACAATAATTTGTTTGGCATCAAAGGCAGCTATGGCGGGAATGCGGCGAACATGGCTACTTGGGAGGTGTATGGCGGTATAACCTATAATATTACCGCTAATTTTAGATCCTATCCTGACTGGGCAACTTCGGTTAAAGACTACGGCGTGTTTCTAAATGTAAACAGCCACTATAAAAAAGCTTTAGGTTTAACGGATTACAAAAAGCAGATTAAAGCCATTCACGAAGCCGGCTATGCTACAGATCCGCATTATCAAACTAAAATTATTTCTATTATTGAAGCAAACGATTTGGCAAAATTTGATAAACAAGTATTAAGTGGTGCAGCCGTTGCTCCTAGCAAACCGTCATCAGTACCGTCCAAACCAGCAAACAATAAAATCACTGGTGACAGCTACAGTGTTAAGTTGGGAGACACATTGTCAGCGATTTCTAACCGAAGCGGCGTGAGCATAGATAATTTAGTTAAGTGGAACGGCATTAAAAATAAAAACATCATCAATGTTGGCCAAGTATTGAAGCTTAAAGCACCTGCTGTAAAACCGGCTACTTCAACGAATAAAACATATACCGTTAAATCAGGCGATACTCTAAGTGGAATTGCATTGAAATTGGGATCAACCGTTAAGAAGCTGCAAGACAAAAATGGCATTAAAGATGCTAATAAAATTTACATCGGACAAAAAATAAACTACTAGCATAACTAGCCCTATCTCATTAAGAGATAGGGTTAATTTTTTGCAAATTTTTTTATTATGTTCTAATTGAACTATTTTAATCATGAAAAACTTGTTAAGGTAGATAAAAGTAGATTGCATACCTTATCTCATAAGCAAAGCAATGGTGAAAGTCCGCAAACACCTTTTAAATACCGGAACAATGAAACTTTATTCTACTTAAGGTGCTTAAATCAACTATTGAGAGATTTTAATCGTTTTGTGCATTTTGGCTGCGCCGAAATGGTCTGACTTAAGGTTATTAAAACTGTTGCGTGCCTTAACAAGGATGCAGCAACAGAGTTAGGTCACGGTAAACTTCTTTCCGTGACCTAATAGGTTACGATTCCTCTTCTTGGGTCACGCAAAACCTATTTAAGTGCCTTAAAGATTAGAATTCTCTATCTTTAGGTCGCACAAATCAAATTTTCGAGAGATTTTCAATGAGGTTCATTTCGGCGGAGCCCGAAATGGCCCGATTTCTTCCAAACCAGTAACTTTCGCCTATGCGAAAGTTTTCTTCACTATGTTATACTAATTGTAAACGCATTGATAAGGAGTAATAACATGAAAGTAGTCATTATAGGAGCTTCTTTTGCTGGGGTAGCAGCAGCTTTAGAAGTTCGGAAAAAACAGTCCGATGCAGAAATTATGTTGCTGGATAAGCAGTCTACGTTAGGGTATATTCCGAATGGATTGCATTTGTACTGGGAGAATAAGATTGACGACTTAGAATCAGCTTACTTCATTACTAAAGAGCAATTGGGAAAGCAAGGCATTCGCTATTGCTTAGAAGCCTCTGTTGAAAAAATTCACACGGTTCACAAAACAGTCGATTATCTCCGTCATGGACAAGAAGTAAAGATCGCTTATGATAAATTGATTATCGCAACGGGTTCGAGCCAGTTGTCGCAAAAAATCAGCGGCAGCAGTGGCGAAAGCGTCTTGAAGTACAAACGGCACCATGAAGCCCAAGCTGCTCTCGCCAAAATGGAAGCCAGCCAAAGTGTAACCATTATTGGAGCTGGACAAGTCGGAGTAGAAGCAGCCGATTTGCTGAGCCAACAGAAAAAGAAAGTCACGTTGATCGAAAGTATGGACTATGTGTTATTCAAATACTTTGATAGAGACATGATCCAGCCTTTGCAGCAAAAAATGGTTGAACAGGGAATCAAGTTGCGCTTGAACCAAACGGTTTCTTCTATTACAACTGATGCGGATAAACAGGTAACGGTTCGATTTGGAAATGAAGCGATTACGAGTGATACAGCTATCTTAGGGGTGAATGTGAGACCGGATTTGCACTTTTTAGATGAACACATTCAACTCCATATGGACCAAACGATTGCCGTCGATCGCTATATGCGCACGTCGGTGGAAGATGTTTTTGCCGTGGGGGATTGCATTCAATTGACGTTTGGCGAAGACGACGATACGGTGTACATTCCGCTCGTGAACAATGCCGTCCGGACAGGGATCGTAGCGGCAGCTAACCTTATCCAACCAGAAAGGACCTTCAAAGGCTCTTTACGCACGATTGGGACATCTATATTAGGCTACTACATTGCCAGCACCGGCGTAACAGAAGCCGAAAGTTTGTTCACGGGTCAAACGGTTAAAGCCTACCGTCAAGAAGTGCGCTTAACCAGTCTACCGGATGCCGATACCGTAACGATCAAATGGCTCTATGACGCAGCCAGTCACGTCTTGCTTGGAGCACAAATGATTTCGACTTCAAATATTTTAGAAAAAATCAATACAGTGGCGTTGGCCATTCAAACGAAACAAACCTTGGAGGATTTGCAGCAGAAAGATTATTTCTTCCATCCATCATTTACCCAAATGATTTCGGCCACCAATGTTGTTTCTTGGCTAGAAGCGAGGGATGACGGAAATGAAAATTGAACACTTTCTTGAAAAAAATGAAATCAGAGAAGTTACCATTTTTAAACAACTCGTGTTGAATGGCGGTGAACTCTCTTATGCGGACATGCTGGACTATTTGAGTGTCGCTAAAGCTTCGCTAGATAGAGATTTGGAATCCATTTCTTTTCGGATTCAACCGCTTGCTGATCAGGTGCACATCAACTATGACGGTCAATCCATTTCCTTAACCATGAGCGATGAATTTTCTTTGCAGCAAATTTATCAGCTTTATTTGAATCAGTCGGTCAAAGTAAAGCTGATCAGTTTTTTATTTAAGCACCAAGAATTTTCGATTACACAGCTGACACAAAAACTGGCAATCAGCGATTCTTCATTATTCCGTAAAATCAAAGAATTGAACAGCTATTTGAAAGAGTTTGGTATCAAAATCCGTAATGGACAGCTGCACGGCGAAGAGTTGCACATTCGGTATTTCTACTTCCAATTTTATAGTTATGTTGAAGACAAAGATGCGCTCAGCCCTTCGTATACAGATAAGCACGTGACTCAAATGGCACAAGCCGTAGAAAGTTTTCTGGAAGTCACGATTGAATCAGAAAACAAACAACGCCTAAACGTTTGGATGCTCATTAGTAAAAACCGCGTCAATTGCAAAGAGAAGAAATACGTACATTTGCACAAGCAAATGCAGCCTTACTTAGAAGATCCGTTGTACCAAAAAATCCGCATTATGGTTTTGCGCTACTTCAGCCGTTATTCGATTGAAGTCGATGAAGAAGAAGCCATGCTGCACTTTGCTTTTCTACTAGCTTTTCCGATCCTGACTGAATATGACTTTCACGAATATAGGCTGGAACGTGACCGCCGTGCACCTATTGCGGATCTGGATACGTACATTGTGGAGACCATTATTATTCATTACAAGTTCCGCCGATTGCCGTACATGTTGGAACGTGATATGTATTATCACCTGTCTCATATCCACACAAAACTGTATTTCTTCCAAGGCGATATTGAAATCTATGACTATGAAGAAATGCTGGCCAAAGAGAAGCAGTTTACCGGCAGGGACTTGGTTTCATTTGCGCATACATTACTGTCCATCAGTACAAACAAATTCGGGATCAAAGAAGCAGAAGAAAACAGTCTATTGAAAATGGAGTTGCTGAAATACAGCAGTTTACTGGCCATTATTTCGTTTAAGATGACAGCCATCGTGCAAATCGGGATCGATTTAAAAATGGAAAACATTTATACGGAAACGCTGAATCAGCTGCTTATCCTGAAGATGCGCCATATCAACGGCATCCGCGTAGAAGCCTGCCAGCCGGGTAAAACGTACGACCTCATTCTAACCAATGAGCAACCCACCCAAAAGGACCACTACGGGGAAGCCAAAGTGTACGTCCTCTCTGAGATCTTGTCACCTTTCGACATGAAGAACATTCAAAGGATCGTGCAGCAGTTGAATGCCTAGCGATAGGTGTTAAATCATATATGGCCGATGAATTATGTTTGGAAAAATTGTTTGCCTGCCTTAACGAGGTTTGTTCTACATGCTTAGGGCAGGGAAAACTGGTTCTTGTGCCTTAACTAGCATGAGTTCATCAAGTTAGGGAAGGGAAATCCATTTTGCGTGACCTAATGTTGCTCTATATAAAGGGTTAGGTTACGCAACGTCCTAAATAAAAAATAACCATCTAAAAGCGATAACCGCTTGGGATGGTTATTTTTTGGTTATACATAATACGAAGCTCTTCCTGTATCAATTAGCACGTATTCCTTTTGCAAGGCAGAACGAATTCTCTTCTCAGAACACAATCCGCCACACCAATCGTAAATAGTTGGTACAGTCAGTTTTCTATCTGGAAACAAGCATTTGAATTCCAATACGTGCCTTAAAATGATCGTTGAAACACGTTCTTTATGACCACATATTTTACATCTATAAAATTTATTTTTGTGTTTAATCCCTGGGATGAATCGCTCGCATTCTGAGCAGATGATGCCTTTTTTACATTCCTCATAAGTATATTCCGGCACGCCATTTAAATAGGGCTTTGTTTGAGCAGATAGTTCGCATAATGTTTTAGCGAGGAGAAAGTGTTTTGCAGAAAGAGGTTCTAACTGTGCAGTTAATTTTCTGAAATGCTTTGGAAAAGTTGCGCGCACCAAAACTTTTTGCATGTTTTCTACGTCGTATAACATAAACTCAGGATGCACAAATGCAACAAAGGGCCTAATGGGCATTGTTATTTGAAGGGTTTCCAGTAAGCTTTGCAGTAAAGAAGTATTCCGGTTAATTCTTTCTGTAGGGCTATGGAAGGAATTTCCAGATGAGATAGATACAAGAAATCCATCTTTATAGATATATTCCCCTCCATAATTTTTTACCTCATACAGTATGATTTCTTGCGCAGTGATGATCAATGCATCAATTTGAAATTGAGTGCTGCCGATTGCTAGTGGTAAATCATTCAAAACGAGGCAATCGTCGGTTAATTCAACTGTCAGTGTATCTAAGTGACACTCACCTGGATAACCTTTTACTTGGTTCTGGTACTCATTCCAGTTTTCTTGAGAAAACTTAATTCGATTTTTCAAATACTCCAGCATAAGTAATTTGTCAGACTTTTTACGTTTTTTATATATCATTTTATCCACTCCTCTTATCTAAATGTCCGCAAAAACTTCTTTTTTCTTCCTATAAATGTAACTCTGTTTAACAAATGAACTTTATCGGTATCAAGTCAGATCATTTCGGTCACGCCCGAAATATACCGCATGGAAATGCTTTAAAAATTTGATTTGCGTGACCTAAAGAGAGGACCTATTACTCGTTAAGGCACTTAAATAGGTTTTGCGTGACCTAAGAAGAGGAATCATAACCAGTTAAGTCACGGAAAGAAGTTTACCGTGCCCTAAGTCCATTGCTGCATCTTAGTTAGGGCACGTAACGAACTTTATCGGTATCAAGTCAGATCATTTCGGTCACGCCCGAAATATACCGCATTGAAATGCTTTAAAAATTTGATTTGCGTGACCTAAAGAGAGAATCTATTACTTGTTAAGGCACTTAAATAGGTTTTGCGTGACATAAGAAGAGGAATCATAACCAGTTAAGTCACGGAAAGAATTTTACCGTGCCCTAAGTCCGTTGCTGCATCTTAGTTAGGGCACGTAATGGACTTTATCGGTATCAAGTCAGATCATTTCGGCTGCACAGCCGAAATGCACCGCATTGAAAATCTCTCGAAAATTTGATTTACGTGACCTAAAGAGAGGACCTATTACTTGTTAAGGCACTTAAATAGGTTTTGCGTGACATAAAAAGAGGAATCATAACCAGTTAAGTCACGGAAAGAAGTTTACCCTGCCCTAAGTCTGTTGCTGCATTCTAGTTAGGGCACGCAACGAACTTTATCACCCTAAGTCAGATCATTTCGGTCACGCCCGAAATGTACCGCATTGAAATGCTTTAAAAATTTGATTTGCGTGACCTAAAGAGAGGACCTATTACTCGTTAAGGCACTTAAATAGGTTTTGCGTGACATAAAAAGAGGAATCATAACCAGTTAAGTCACGGAAAGAAGTTTACCCTGCCCTAAGTCTGTTGCTGCATCTTAGTTAGGGCACGTAACGAACTTTATCGGCTCAAGTCAGATCATTTCGGTCACACCCGAAATGTACCGCATTGAAATGCTTTAAAAATTTGATTTGCGTAACCTAAAGAGAGGATCTATTACTTGTTAAGGCACTTAAATAGGTTTTGCGTGACATAGGAAGAGGAATCATAACCAGTTAAGTCACGGAAAGAAGTTTACCGTGCCCTAAGTCCATTGCTGCATCTTAGTTAGGGCACGCAACAGACTTTCCCCATCAAGTCGGACCTTTTCGGCTACCGCCGAAAAGCACAAAATGTAAAAACCTTTCAAAAAATTTCGAAAGTCTAAAAAAGATGACATTTTATCATCGGGAAAAACGGTTACAATAAATGTATTAAGAAATCGTTTTCAAACATAAGGAGGAAAATAACATGACAGAGAAAAAATACATTATGGCAATTGACCAAGGAACGACCAGCTCGAGAGCAATTATTTACGATAAAAAAACAAACACCATTGGGAGCTCACAAAAAGAGTTTACTCAAATTTTCCCGCAAAGCGGATGGGTAGAACACAATCCGAATGAAATTTGGAATTCGGTACAATCTGTAATTGCTGGGGCCTTTATTGAATCCGGTGTCAAACCAGAAGAAATCGCTGCAATTGGTATCACGAACCAACGTGAAACAACCATCATTTGGGATAAAAAAACAGGACGCCCGATTTACAACGCGGTCGTATGGCAATCACGCCAATCTGCACCAATTGCAATGGAATTACAAGAAGCTGGACACTCGGAAATGATCCACGAAAAAACCGGTTTGGTCATTGACTCGTATTTCTCAGCTACTAAAATCCGCTGGATCCTTGACCACGTAGAAGGCGCTCAAGAACGCGCTGAAAAAGGTGAATTGCTATTTGGAACAGTCGACACATGGTTAGTCTGGAAATTAACGGGCGGCGAATCATTCGTTACCGACTATTCAAATGCCAGCCGGACAATGTTGTACAACATTCATGATTTAGAATGGGATCAAGATATATTAGATTTATTGAATATTCCGCGCGCGATGATGCCGGAAGTAAAATCCAACTCAGAAGTTTACGGAAATACAACGAACTACCATTTCTACGGTGCTAACACGCCTATCTCAGGGATGGCTGGAGACCAACAAGCCGCTTTATTTGGCCAAATGGCTTTCGAACCAGGAATGGTGAAAAACACTTACGGAACGGGTTCATTTATCGTGATGAACACAGGCGAAACACCGCAATTATCAGAAAACAACTTGTTAACAACGATTGGCTACGGCATTAACGGCAAAATTTACTATGCTTTAGAAGGAAGTATTTTTGTAGCTGGATCCGCTATTCAATGGTTGCGTGACGGATTAAAAATGATTGAAAACTCACCTGAATCAGAAGCTCTAGCTAAAGCTTCTACAAGTGAAAATGAAGTTTTCGTTGTGCCGGCTTTTACTGGACTTGGTGCACCTTACTGGGATTCAGATGCACGAGGATCTGTTTTTGGATTAACTCGCGGTACAACGAAAGAAGACTTTGTTAAAGCTACTTTACAATCCATTGCTTACCAATCACGTGACGTTGTAGATACCATGAACAAAGATGCTGGCATCGACATTCCATTATTGAAAGTAGATGGCGGAGCCGCAAATAACGATTGGTTATTGCAATTCCAAGCAGACATTTTAGGTACTAAAGTCCAACGTGCACACAACTTAGAAACCACTGCTTTAGGAGCAGCTTACTTAGCTGGTTTAGCTGTTGGATTCTGGGAAAGTATGGATGAAATTCAAGACATGTACGAGCAAGGGGCTATCTTTGAACCGCAAATGCCAGAAGCAGAACGCGAAAAATTATACAAAAACTGGAAATTAGCAGTCAAAGCTACACAAGTCTTTAAGCCGGAAGCGTAAAAGGAGGCACGAAAAATCATGGTTTTTTCCATTAAACGAAGAAAGCAGGATATCAAAGCATTAAAAGAAGAAACATTGGATGTCTTAATTATCGGTGGAGGGATCACAGGCGCTGGAACGGCTTTACAAGCCAGCGCTTCTGGTCTTAAAACAGGACTTGTCGAGATGCAGGACTTTGCAGAAGGAACTTCTTCTCGCTCGACCAAATTGGTTCATGGCGGATTACGCTACTTGAAAAACTTCGATGTTGAAGTTGTAGCGGATACGGTTCAAGAGCGGGCTGTCGTACAAGGAATTGCACCGCACATTCCAAAAGCCGATCCGATGATTTTGCCGATCTATGACGAACCCGGTTCAACGTTCTCAATGTTTTCTTTGAAAATAGCAATGGATCTCTATGATCGATTAGCAAGTGTTACGGGAACTAAATATGCCAATTATACATTGACAAAAGAAGAAGTCTTAAAACGCGAACCGCAGCTGAAAAGCGAAGGCTTATTAGGTGCTGGAGTCTACCTGGACTACCGCAATAACGACAGCCGCTTGGTGATTGAAAACATCAAACGCGCTGCTGCAGACGGCGGACACATGGTGAGCCGTGTCAAAGTCGTTGGTATTTTACACGATGAAAATGACAAAGTTTCTGGAGCAGAAGTGGAAGACTTATTGACCGGCGAAACATTTGCGATCAAAGCACGTGTTGTCTTAAATACAACGGGTCCATGGTCTGACACGATTCGCCAAATGGATGCTAAACTAGACGCTGTTCCACAAATGCGCCCCACAAAAGGGGTTCATTTGGTAGTCGACAACAAAAAATTATATGTGCCGCAACCAACTTACTTTGATACAGGTAAAAATGATGGCCGGATGGTTTTTGTGATTCCGCGTGAAGAAAAAACGTATTTTGGAACAACCGACACAGATTACAAAGGCGATTTTGCACATCCAACGGTTGACCAAGAGGATGTCGATTACCTTTTAGATATCGTTAACACTCGCTACCCTTCAGCAAACATAACGATTGACGATATCGAATCTAGTTGGGCAGGATTACGCCCATTGATCTCTTCAAATGGCGGTTCTGACTACAACGGTGGAAACAGCCAACCAATCTCAGACGAAAGCTTTGAAAAGGTGATTTCTACGATCGAACAATACCAAAAAGGCAACGTTGATCGTTATACAGTAGAAGACGCATTGAAAAATATCGAAACCAGCAACTCTGAATCAGAAGCCAATCCCTCAGCGATTTCGCGTGGAAGTGCGTTAGATATTGATGAAGACGGCTTGATCACCGTAGCTGGCGGCAAATTGACCGACTACCGCAAAATGGCGATTGGCGCGATGAAAGCCGTCATCGAAATACTGCAAAGCGACTTCAACTTATCTTACGAGTTGATTGATTCTGCTAAATACCCAGTATCCGGTGGAGAACTCAACCCGCAAGAAGTCGAAGAAGAAACAGAAACATTAGCGCAAATGGGTGTTGAAAAAGGCCTCAGCGATTCAGCAGGGCTTTACCTTGCTCATCTATACGGTTCAAATGCTCCTAAAGTATTTGCGTTGATAGATGAAGTCGAACAAGTAGAAGGACTGACTTTAGCAGATACGCTAAGCTTATATTACGCTATGGATGAAGAGATGGCGTTAACACCAAGCGACTTCTTGATTCGACGTACAAATCATATGTTGTTTATGCGCGACACTTTGAATGCTATAATTGAACCAGTGATTGCTGAAATGGCCCGTTACTATGACTGGACAGAAGAAACAAGAGCTCGCTACAGAAAAGAATTAGAGATTGCTATTGGAGAGTCTGATTTAAAAAACTTAAAAGGAGATGGAAATAGATGACTGGAGATACATTAACGATTTTTAGTGAGTTTTTAGGAACAATGATTTTAGTTTTATTGGGTGACGGTGTATGTGCTGCCGTTAACATGAAAAAAAGTAAAGCAGAAGGAGCAGGGTGGGTTGCCATTGCTCTTGGATGGGGAGCAGCTGTAACGATTGCAGTATATGTTTCAGGTTCTATGGGACCAGCTCACTTAAACCCCGCTGTAACTCTTGGAATGGCTATTATTGGTAATTTTGAGTGGGCTTTGGTTGTGCCGTTTATTATTGCTCAAGTACTTGGAGGTATTTTAGGAGCCGTTCTAGTTTGGTTGACGTACTTACCACATTTCAAAGAAACAAAAGACCAAGGTGCTATCTTAGGAACATTTGCAACAGGTCCTGCTATCCGTAACACTGTCAGCAACGTGATGTCTGAAGTAATTGGTACTTTCGTATTAGTATTCGCACTTATGATGTTCGGAAAAAATACATTCACTGATGGGCTAAACCCTCTAGTAGTAGGTGTATTGATTCTTTCAATTGGTCTTTCTCTAGGAGGATCAACAGGCTACGCAATCAACCCTGCACGTGACTTAGGTCCGCGTATCGCACATCAATTTCTGCCGATCGCAAACAAAGGCACTTCAGATTGGGGTTACTCATGGATTCCAGTAGTAGCACCGATGATAGGTGGAGCTATCGCCGCATTGCTTTATATAGTAATTGTTTAATCTATAATAAGTAAATAACTTCGTGTGTATACAGAAAGAACCTCAAGAACCTAGCTTCTTGAGGTTCTTTCTGTTTTAGACACTTTACTTATTCCTATTGCTGAAAATGGTTTTGACGCTCATGATGAAATTGAAGATAACTCTATTCATGATGTATATCGGATTAATTATTACTATAGAACAAATGAAAGAGGCAATTCGTGATGGTGTTGAAATGATTGGTTACACTATGTGGGGAATCATTGATATCGTTTCTTGCGGTCCGATTGAAATGCAAAAACGCTATGGTGTTATTCATGTTGACTTAGATGATGATGGTAATGGAAGTAGAAAAAGAAGAAAAAAAGATTCATTTGAATGGTACAAAAAATGCATAAATTCAAATGGAGAAAATTTATAAGAAATCTAACTATGGTTTATTTTCTATAAAAATTAAACTAGTAAAATCAATAGAGTTCTTTTCAAATTTAAATATAATATAAAGTAAAAAAATATACAAATACACTCTGAAAGTTAAAGAAAATCTAACTCTCGGGGTGTATTTGTATAAACAAACAGAGCGAATCAGCTAAATAGAGGCTCGTGGAGGAGTATCAACGTGGGAAATTAGGTTATCTACTTCTAGCTAAGAAGTTTGACATGAAGGTTATGCACAGATTAGCAGTCATATACCCGATTGAATATCATATCCACATCATATTGAAAATCTTTCACTACCTACATAAACTCTTCGGGAAAATAATGATCAAAGTTAGAAAAATAACGGTTAATTAATTCATCTGGAGGTAAAGCAATTTTTTTAGCAAAGCTTAGCATAAGTGGGATTTTTTCAGAAGTAGATTCACATATCAAAACATATCCAGTAGCAAATTCTTTCTTAGGAACAACGATTGCTGTTGCATTGGCCATGTTTACCACTCGAATTAATCCTTTTCTAGCTGATACTTGTTGTTCGTATGTTTGTTCTCCCATATGTCCGATGACTGTATCTCCAAAACCTTGATAATCTATAGGACCTTCTTCAGAAATGAGGAAGTCGCAGTTGATTAGATGCGTTTTCAGAAAAGCAATTAACGGTTCTCTAGGGCCATAAATATCAGGATGAGAAAGAGAAATAACTTTATCATATTTGTTTGTTTGGATTAAAACAGAAGGAATTTTTTGTTCGGCTAATGTAGAAATTACCAATTGTTTAGTTTTTTCTACCGTTAGTTGTAACTCAGGGAAAGTAGCGTTTAATGCGCGCTGCATTTCTTGGAAAGTACGGGTGATATATCCAAGAGAGACAGTAAAGGAAATATCATCTGTTGAATGGTTTACAAATTGTTTTACATGTTCTTCTTCGATTAGATTACTAATAAAACCAAAAAGATTTACTGACATTGCCGGTGCTAATACCGATCCGCCGCCATCTGTTCCGATGCCTAAATCATTGATACCAACCAAAACATTGATTGCAGTGCCACTTGAAGAGCCAGTCATAAGTTTTCCACTGATAGGGTTTTGTAAAGAAATGTCAATAGCTCTTCCACCTAAACTGTACACATCCAATGTATGTAAGAGATAGTTTCCGTTTTTTGCTAACTTTTCTAAAAGGGAACGAGGGATATGCTTTTTATTTTTAACGCCGATATAGTGGTAGGTTGTATTTTCTTTTTCAAAATGATTCAAGGTTCCAGGAAAAACTTTTGCTACAGATTGATAAGGATTTTTTAAAGCGATAAAGCTTTTTTTTGCTGCCTCTATAACTGGATTCTTATTCATAGGTAAACTCCTTTTCTGTCTTTAAATTTATGATACCTCTAAAAATCAAATAAGCAAATAAAAAAAATATGAATTAATACTTGTATCTCTTTAACATATTAGCTATACTCTTTCTAAAGAGAACGTTTTCTTTACCAATATACAAAAAAATGTATATTGAAATTTGAAAGGGGAGAGAACAATGAAAAAAATTGTTATCGGAGGACAAATTGATAAAAAAGAAGTAGCGGCACTAGTAGAAAAATATGGGGAGGGACAGTTTGAAATAGAAACTAAGAGTGACCTAGAGGCAGCAATGGCGTTAAAAAATGGTTTAGCTGATTATTATTTTGGGGCTTGTAACACAGGCGGTGGAGGAGCACTTGCAATGGCGATTGCTTTAGTTGGAAGAGATGCTACGGTTACTGTATCTATGCCAGGTAATCTTATGACTGATGAAAAAATCAGGGAGAATGTTAATAATGGCAAAAAAGCTTTTGGATTTACAGCTCAGCATAAAGAAACTGTTATTCCAATTATTATGGACGAGCTAAAAAAAATAAATTGAAAGTTTAGAAGGAGAGAGCAAAGTGGATATCATTCAATTAGTAGTTGTAGGAGCTTTGGGTGCTTTAGCAGCCATGATGGCCAATAAAGGTATTGCTGTTTTTAACGATGGATTACGTCCAGTTATGCCAGAGTATTTAGAGGGTGTAATTGGGAAAAAAGAATTAGCGGCAACAAGTTTTGCTGTTAGTTTTGGATTGGTTATTGGATTTGGAATCCCAGTTTCACTTGGGGCAAGTGTTATTTTAGTTCATAGTATTCTTTTAATGACAGATATTATTGGAACTTGGACACCTGAAGGGAAAAAAGGAACGATCATTGCAGGAATCATCGGAGCTTTGTGGGGCATCGGAATTACGATTGGTTTACAAGTTGTAGTCGATCTATTTGCTTTGATGCCGGTAAACTTTTTAGATGCTTTAGGAGCAGTTGGAACACCAATTGTGGTAGGATTTGCTGTTTTCCCGGCTCTAGCTATTGCCTATCAGCATGGGTTTAAAAAAGGAGCACTTACTTTAGGACTTAGCACGTTGGCCTTGGTATTAGTTAAGAAATTTGGAACGATTACATTAGAAAGTGGAACTACTTTTACATTAAGTGCCGAAGGGATGGCATTATTAGTTGGAATGATTTTGATGGTGTTCTTTGCTGTCCGCGTAAAAGGCGAAGGAACAGATAATCAAAACCTTGTCAGCATCTTCGTAGAACGTGTAACAAGAATTAAAAAAAATGCACTTTTATTATCACTTACTGGGGGATTAGTCGCTGCTGCAACAAGTTTAGTTATTATTGCCGGAGATCCCATTTCATTGAATTTGATGAGTGAAGGTAAATTTGGAGAAGCAGCATTAGCTGCATTTGCACGTGGAATTGGATTTATCCCCTTAGTCTTTTCTACCGCTATTGTAACGGGGGTATATAGCCCATCTGGAACTACTTTTGTTTTTGTTATTGGTATTTTATTACAAGGCCATCCTGTATTTGCTTTCATTGCTGGAGCAATTGTTATGTTTATTGAAATTATGTTATTGAATGGAGCTGCTAAAGGATTAGACCGTTTCCCGGGAGTTAGAGAAATGGGGGAGCACATTCGAACTTCGATGAATCGTGTGTTAGAAATCGCGTTACTTATCGGTGGTGCGTTGGCAAGTGAACAAATTGCACCAGGAATTGGTTATTTCTGGCTGATAGGAGTTTATTTATTAAATCAAACAGCTAAAAAACCATTGGTTAATATGGCTGTAGGCCCCGTAGCTGCTATTGCATTAGGGATAATTGTAAATATTCTATATGTTTTAGGTCTATGGGCACCAATTGTAGTAGGTTAAACAATAAAAAGGCAGGGTATTAAATTATTTTTACTAATTTAATGCCCTTCGCCTTTAATCTGAAAAACGGAGTGGTAAAATGCCTCTAATAGAAGGAATAACGTACGCTCATGAGCATACGACAATTGACCTATCTTCTTTAAAAAAATCTGATGATACAAATTTGAATTGCTTTGACGAAACAGTTGAGGAATATAAGGAGCTGTATAAAAAAGGCGTTCGAAATATCATCGATGTGACTGTAATAGGAATGAACCGTAATCCAGATTACGTGAAAAAAGTCGGCGAATTATCTGGCATAAACATCATTCAGTCAACTGGATGGTATCAAGATAAATTTCTTCCGGCTTTTGTAGACGAACATACAATAGAAGAAATGGCAGAAGTCATGATCCAAGACATTACTGTTGGAATAGACAGAACAGATAATAAAGCTGAACTGATAGGCGAAATTGCTACAAGTAAAAATCAAATGACTGAACGAGAACAAAAAGTTTTTAAAGCAGCTGTCATTGCTCACAAACAAACAGGAGTTCCTATTACGACGCATACAACTTTAGGAACATACGGAAAAGAACAAGTTCAATTTTTCAAAGAGAACAAAGTTGATTTAAACAAAGTCGTAATTGGTCATGTTGATTTAACAGGTGATACTGATTATGTATTGTCTTTACTGAAAGAAGGAGTTTACGTTGAATTTGATACCGTGGGAAAAGATAATTATATGCCGGATGAGAAGCGGTTGGAAATGTTATTAGCTATAGAAGCGGCTGGATTCACGGATAAAGTTTTCTTATCAATGGACATAACGAGAAAATCCAATCTAAAGTATAAAAATGGAATTGGTTATACTTATTTATTGGATACATTTGTGCCCATGATTTTAAAAGGCGGTATCTCAGAAGTATTTGTTGAAAAAATGTTGGTAAAAAATCCTCAGCAATTTTATTTATAAAGCAATAACAAAAAGGCGGGAAAAAATGAAGACATATCCTCTTACTAGTTTAAATATAGAAGATGCTACAAAAAAACAATTTTCTTTAATTGATGAAATTACTAAGGTCTTTAGAGGAAGCGAAATTTTAACACGTGGCGATCTTGGGGTAGTTCCTGGCTTGAATCAGCCTAAAACAACAAACAAAGTCGAAAAGGTTCTAGAAAATTACTTTGATGCTGAAGCAGCGATGTTGGTTCGCGGAGCGGGGACTATGGCAATTCGAATGGCTCTACATGCAACAATGAAAATTGGTGATACTTTGTTAGTACATGATGCTCCCGTTTATCCAACCACAAAAGTATCTATTGATACCATGGGATTAAAAACAATTGAAGCGAACTTTAATGATTTGAAGAATTTACAAGAAGCGCTGCAAAGCCAAGATATTGATGGGGTATTGATTCAAATCACACGACAAAAACCGGATGATTCTTATGATGCCAAAGAAGTGATAGAATGTATCCAAAATTACTTGCCGAATACACCTATTATAACAGATGATAATTATGCAGTATTAAAAACGCCAAAAATCGGATCACAAATGGGAGCTACTTTAGCTTGTTTCTCGACATTTAAATTATTAGGTCCTGAAGGAATCGGATGTATTGTTGGAAATCGAAGAGCTATTGAAAAGTTGAAAGCAGAAAATTATTCTGGTGGATTACAAGTACAAGGGCATGAAGCAATTGATGTTTTGAGAGGGATGATTTATGCGCCAGTTTCGCTAGCACTCTCAGCTGGAGTGCTTGAAGAAGTAAAAAAACGCTTGAATGCTGGAGAAATCCAAGGCGTAAAACAAGCCTATATAGCTAATGCTCAATCGAAAGTTATTTTAGTGGAGTTAAATGAGCCTATAGCAAATGCCATTCTAGAAGAAGCTGAAAAGCTGGGGGCAGCACCTAATCCGGTAGGTGCAGAATCACAATACGAATTTGTACCGATGTTTTATCGTTTATCTGGCACTTTTAGAGCAGCCAATCCAGATGCAGAAAGAACAACGATTAGAATCAATCCAATGCGTGCAGGCAGTGAAACTATCATAAGAATTTTGCGTGAAGCGATTATAGCGGGATCTTAAAAAAATAGCTAATAGTTTGAATTTGAAGGGATTATAGCATTATGAAAGAAACGTTTTATCAAAAAAAAGGGTTAGCTATTGAAAAAATAGCCGCAGAATTATTTTTGTTATCCAAAGATGACAGAATGCCTATTATTAGTGAGTTACAAGAAAAATATGAGTTGTCACGAGGAACAGTTCAAAATGCTCTTTCATTTTTAAAAGAAGTAGGGGCAATTGAAACTGAAAGTAAAGGACATTTAGGAACGTATATTAAAGAAATAAATTATCAAATTCTTCAATCATATGTGGTCAAAGACCAATTAACGGCAACGATGCCTTTACCCTATTCAAAACTCTACGAAGGGTTTGCTACTGGACTATACTTAGCTTTTAAAAAAGGAGACATTAAGTTAAATATGGTTTATATTCGTGGTTCAGAAGATCGGATAGAGGCTGTCGAGAAGGGTTTATATGATATGGCAGTAGTTTCCAGATTTGCTGCTGAACATGAAATTCAAGCAAATGGAAATATTGATATAGCCTTAAAGTTTGGACCGAAGTCGTATCTTTCAGAACACGTATTATTATTAGCTTCAAAGAAGCATAAAACTATTATGGACGGTATGCGAGTCGGTATTGACCGTGATTCATTAGATCATCTCATGCTGACAAATGAACATGTTCAAGGAAAAAATATTGAATTAATAGAAGTTCCAGCGAATCAGTTGATTTATGCCTTACGAGAAAACCAAATTGATGCTGGTATATGGAATTATGACGAAATTATAGATAAAAACTATGAGGATTTAAACGTCCAATTTATACCGTTAAAGGAACAACATAAAGCCATGAATGAAGCTGTTATCATTTGTCAAAAAGATAATTTAGTCATTGAATCGATTTGTAAAAAAAATATAGCGATAGAGAAAATGTTGGAAACTCAAAATAAAATAAAAAATGGGACAATGACACCTCGTTACTAAAAGGAGAGAATATTAAAATGATTCAAGAAAAATTAACCATTTTAAAAGAAAACAATGTCATCAATGATTTAGTATATGATTACGCACAAGAAGTATTGGAATTTATGAAAGTTCAAAATATTATCAGTAATGAAGATGAAGCAGATACGTTCATTACTCATTTAGCAATGGCTACTGCACGACAATATACAGAAGAAGCAGTTGATTCAGTCGATAAAATGATAAGTGAACAAATAACAGCTGACGAAAAGTATGACGAAGCCTTAAAATATTGGAAGAAAATTGCTGCATTAGCTCCGATTTCTTTTCGGGAAAATGAGGCAGAATATTTCCATTTACATTTGGTAACACTATTGAATAATTAATAGAAGTTTAGGAGGAAGAACCATGTTTATGGATATTGTAAAAAAAAGAAATCCTAAACTTATCCAAGAAGCTATAACACTGCATCAATCAGAGGAAATTCTTCCAGATACGTATGTACTCGATTTAGATATTATCCGTGAAAATGCAAAAAAACTAATAGAGACAGCTAAGCAAAATAATATTGAATTATTTTTCATGCTTAAACAGATTGGAAGAAATCCTGCTATAGCAAAGATGTTGGTTGAATTAGGAATTAGAAATGCTGTAGTAGTAGATTTTCGAGAAGCACGAATAATGATGGAAAACGATATTCCATTAGGAAATGTAGGACATCTTGTACAGATTCCACAGATGTTACTAAAAGAGATTATGACATATGGTTCAAAATATTTAACGGTTTATTCACTAGAAAAACTACAAGCTATTGATGCACTTGCAAAAGAAATAGGAATAAAGCAAAAAGTTTTATTAAGAGTAGTAAGTGAAGATGATGAGCTTTATCCGGGGCAATACGGAGGGTTTATGCTTGAAGAGTTGCCTTCATTAATCAGCTTATTCAATGAATTAAAGTATATCGAAATTTCAGGGTTAACCTCTTTTCCATGTTTTTTATATGATGCTGAAAAAGAAACCTTAGAACCGACGCATAATGTAAAAACAGTAAAAGCGGCTAAAAAGTTATTTGAAAAAGCAGGCCTCTGTATTCAAGAACTAAATATGCCTTCAGCAACTTCTGTTTATACACTCCCTTTCATAAAAAAAATCGGAGGTACACAGGGGGAACCAGGTCATGCATTAACCGGGACAACACCAATGCATGCTGAAAAAGAATTAGCTGAAAAGCCAGCAATGGTCTATATAAGTGAAGTTTCTCATAACTTTAAAGGAAAAGGTTATCTTTATGGTGGTGGATTTTACAGAAGAGGGCATCTGAACAATGTCTTAATTGATAACTATGGAAAACAAACAGAAGCTCATATAAATGTTCTTTCAGATGAAAATATCGATTATTATTTAGAAGTTGACGAAAAAGAGCCAGTTGGCGCTACAGCTATCATGGCTTTTCGTACACAAATTTTTGTGACAAGAAGTGAAGTTGCTTTAGTGAGTGGCATACAAGATGGAAAACCAAAGATAGAAGGTATCTATGATAGTCAAGGCAACTATTTGAGAGGGTGAAGAAATGGGGAAATTTATCGTCATCGTACTAGATAGCTTTGGAGTAGGATATATGAATGATGTATCTAAAGTTCGTCCAGAAGATGTAGGAAGTAATACAGCCTATCATATTATTGAAAGAAAGCCAGATATACAAATAAAAAATTTAGTTAAGCTAGGTCTAATGAATGCGATCGGTAAAGAAACAGAAAAACTAAAAAAATCAAAAAAAGCTAATTGGGGAACTTCTAATTTAGCTCATCAAGGTGCGGATTCTTTTCTTGGGCATCAAGAAATTATGGGAACAACTCCTCCAATTCCTTTTAATATGCCTTTTAATGAAGTCATTGATGAAGTAGAAGAACATTTGGTGAAAAAAGGCTATTCTGTTCGACGTCAAGGAAAAGAAACCGAACCAAAAATCTTAGTAGTCAACGAGTGTGCAACAGTTGGAGACAATTTAGAAACAGATTTAGGCCAAGTGTACAATGTGTCAGCTTGCCTTGATATTATGCCCTTTGAAGAAGTCAAACAATTAGGTATAGTTGTTCGTAACGTAGTAAAAGTATCGCGTGTCATTGCGTTTGGTGGAGAGAGCATTGTACTGAATGATTTATTGAAAGCAAGAAAAGTGAAAAAAAATAAATTTTCTGGTGTGGATGCTCCTGAATCTGGCGTATATGATCAAGGATATCAAGTTGTTCATTTGGGATATGGAATAAATCCAGAGGTTCAAATTCCGACGATTTTAGATTACCAAAAAATTCCAGTTGTATTAATTGGTAAGGCAGCGGATATTATTCAAACGTCAAGTACTCATCTCTATCCTGGTGTTGATACTCAGCAATTGTTCAATTACTTATTGCAAGAGACTGGGGAAATAGATAATGGATTTATCTGTTTAAACGTCCAAGAAACCGATTTGGCAGGACACGGAGAAGATGTCGAGCGTTATGCTGATCGATTGGAATTGAGTGATAAAAACATTGGTGAGATAATGAAACAATTAGATGAAGAAGATATTTTAATAGTTATGGCTGATCACGGAAATGATCCAACTATCGGTCATAGTCAACATACTAGAGAACGAGTTCCATTGTTGGTTTTTCGTAAAGGTCTTGAAGGAAGAGAAGTAGGAGAAAGAGAGACTATGTCAGATGTTGCGGCAACAGCAGCAGAGTATTTTGGAGTTAAGAAGCCGCAACACGGGGAATCTTTTCTAAAAAAACTAAAGTAAACAAATGAGAAACCATGTAGCCTGATTTTAATAGAGGTTACATGGTTTTTATTTTTTAACAAACAGTTTAAAAAACGATTGTTCTTAAGTGTGTTGCGTTGTTTGATGTTATTTATTATTTTAAGGCTCAGATGAGCACTGTGGTATTAGAAAACGAGTCTATAAACTTGGGCCCAATAATGCTTTGGAAAGTAAGCGTTTTACCATAAGATAGTAAATGAAAGGAGAAGAATATGTTAAATAATGAATCAGTTCTTTTTATTCGTTCTTTAGTGGAAAATGATAGACGATCTGTATCAGAAATTTCAGGTATTCTTCATATCACTAAAAAAAAATTTTGGCAGGAACTTAATAAGATTAATTCTGAATTTAGAATGATGAAAATCCCAGAAATAGTTTTAGAAGATGAAAAAGTCATTTTTTCTGAAGAATCGAAAAAAATATGGGCGGCTGAAAAGAGTAATTTTCGAAAGAAAGATTTAGTGTTACAAGATGAAAGGGTTTACCTGATTATATTATATACATTTATAAAAGCAGATATTATTTCAAATAATCACTATCAAGAATTGCTTCAATTAAGTAAAAATTCAATATTATTAGATTTAAAAAAAGTGAAAGAAATTTGTAAAAAATATAATATTAATTTGATTTATACGAGAAGTGATGGCTATGAACTGATTGGAGAAGAATACGATATAAGAAGTTTAGCATCTTATTCAATAGGAAAGATATTGTCTTTAACCATTGGAGAATGGTTAATTAACTATATCTTTGAATCTTGGAATTATACTTCTAACAAAGAAACAATAAATAAAGTGATAATACAGCTTTCGAAAGAATATAACGTGACATTTACTTACGATAGAATAAAAGAAGTTATTTACTTTTTTGACTTTTTACAAAAAAGAAAAAATTCACTTAAGCTTAATTTTGATGATGAAGATGCAATGTATTTAAAAAAACATCCTTTATACAAAATGGGTTGTTTTATTGTAAAAGATATTTTTTATAAAGATTGTGAAAAAGAAAAATTATATATAACGATAAGGCTCTTGAGCGCTCTTCAGGGAAATATAAAGTTCTATAAGGAAGAATCTTTTAAAGAAGTTACAAAAAATATTATTGCAAGAGTTCAAGCTATCACGGGTATCGTATTTGAAAATCCAAAAGAACTAGCTGATAATCTTTTTGAACATTTAGTACCAGCATATTTTAGAATAAAATTTGATATCGTTTCTAAAAATCCATATACAACCCAAATAAAAGGCGAATATAACGAGCTATACTATTTAGTTGAGAAGGGGTTAACACCGTTAGCAGAACTTACTGGTAAAACAATACCAGAAGATGAGGTAGCTTACTTTACAGTGCATTTTGGCGGTTTTTTGTCACTAGAGAAAGAAGAAAAAAGAACCTATAAAGGATTATCTATTTGTCCAAACGGAATAAGTTCTTCTTTAATTATGAGAACACAATTGAAAGAGTTGTTTCCTTCGATAGAATTTAGTAGTGTGCATAGTTTAGAGGAAGCAAAATCATTATGTATAGAAGAATACGATATGGTTTTTTCTACAACATATTTTCAAACAGAGAAGCAACTTTTTTTAACGAAACCGATTTTAAATAAAGTAGAACAAGAGATATTAAAAACTGAAGTAAGTCAAAATTTTGATATCGACATTGGAACCCAAAATCTTGATATACAAAAACTGATAAAAGCGATTGAGCAACACGCAATAATTGAGAATAGAAAAGAACTTTATGAAAGTATTTCTAATATTCTCTATGAAACGGATAGAAATTATGAAGGAGGTAAAAACTTGACAGAATTATTACAGGAGGACTTAATAAAATTCAGCAATAAAAAAATGGATTGGCAAGAGGCAATCTCAGTAGCTGCTACACCTCTTTTAAAAGAAGGATATATTAATGAAAACTATATTGAAGCAATGATCAGGATGGTAAAGAAAATGGGAGCATATATCGTTTTAGCTCCTAAAGTGGCTATTCCTCATGCTAGACCTGAAGAAGGCGTAGAGAAGCTTGGGATAAGTTTACTGCATCTTGAGCAACCAGTAGATTTCAATATGAGCGATGAATACGATGAAGACAAAGAAGTTAAACTAATATTCATACTTGCTGCTGTCGACAGCACAGGACATTTAAAAGCTTTAAAACAATTATCTAAAATTTTAGAAGATGAAGAAAATATTACTGAATTAATCGATACAACAAATGCTAGAGATTTATTTAATAAAATAAACGAAATTATAGAAAGATAAAGAGGAGGAATTTTTATGTTAAAAGTTGTTACTGTGTGCGGAAATGGTATTGGAAGTAGCTTAATGTTGAAAATGAAAGTTGAGGAATTAGCGAAAGATAATGGTATAGAAATTGAAGCAGAGTCAATCGATTCAAATGCTGCGGTAGGTAAAGGTGCAGATTTATTTGTTACAGTTAAAGAGTTTGCTGACATTTTTACTGAAGATCAGAAAGTAGTTTTTACTAGAAGTTATATGAATAAGAAAAAAATTAAAGAAGATGTGCTCCCAACTTTATTGGAAATGTCAAAAAATAAAAAATAGAATAGGGGAATAGACAATGGCAGTATTAGACTTTTTTAGAGATATACTAAGGGAACCCGCTTTTTTAATGGGATTAATTGCAATGATTGGTTTACTGGCATTAAAATCTCCTGGGCATAAGGTATTGACGGGAACATTAGGTCCAATATTAGGTTATCTTATGCTTTCAGCGGGTGCTGACGTTATCTCAGGAAATTTGACCCCTTTATCACAAATGATTGAAAAGGGATTTAATATTAGAGGTGTGGTTCCTAATAATGAAGCCATAACTTCTGTTGCTCAAGAGTTATTAGGTGTAGAAACTATGTCAATTCTTATTTTAGGATTAGTTTTTAATGTACTCATCGCTCGTTTCACTCGTTATAAATATGTTTTTTTAACAGGCCACCATAGCTTCTTTATGGCTTGCTTATTGTCTGCAGTATTAGGCGCTATTGGATTTGAAGGATGGCGACTTGTCTTAATTGGAGGTTTCTTCTTAGGATCTTGGAGTGCAATATCTCCAGCTATTGGACAGAAATATACTCTTCAAGCAACAGATGGTGATGAGGTAGCCATGGGACATTTTGGTAGTATTGGGTATTATATATCCGCAGCAATTGGAAGCCTTGTTGGAAAAAATAGTAAAAGTACTGAAGATATTAAAGTACCAGAAAAATGGAGCTTTTTGAGGAATACAACAATTTCGACTGCTCTAACTATGGTTATTTTTTATCTCATTGCTGCATTCGCAGCAGGTTCTGACTATGTTTCGACAATTGCTGATGGAACCTCTCCTTATATATTTGCTTTACTTTCAGGATTGAAATTTGCAGTAGGGGTAACCGTGGTCTATGCTGGTGTTCGTATGATACTAGCTGATTTAATTCCTGCTTTTCAAGGAATTGCTACTAAAATTATTCCGAATGCAGTACCAGCAGTTGATGCTGCAGTATTTTTCCCATATGCACCAACAGCAGTAATCATTGGGTTTTTAAGTAGTTTCGTAGGTGGACTTATTGGAATGTTTATTTTAGGTTATGCTGGTAGCATTTTAATTATCCCTGGTTTAGTGCCTCATTTTTTCTGCGGGGCAACAGCAGGTGTATATGGTAATGCTACAGGCGGGAGAAGAGGTGCAGTTGTAGGCTCATTTATTAATGGTTTAGGACTAGCATTCATACCAGCTCTTTTGTTACCAGTACTTGGCGACTTAGGTTTCAATAACACAACTTTTGGAGACGTAGATTTTGGAATCATTGGAATACTTTTAGGTAAGACAGGTGATTGGATGGGATCAGCGGGAATTTATGTCATTATAGTTGTGGTGCTAATAGCATTGATTTTACCAAGTATACTGAGACCATCTAAAGTAGCAATAAACAATATTGAAATAGACGAAGATTAATAGGAGGATGTTAATAATGGAAAATTTAACTGTAAAAATTTATTCAGATGGTGCGGATATAGAAAAAATGAAACAATCATATAAAAGTGGCAAGATTACTGGGTTTACTACTAATCCATCTTTAATGAAGAAAGCAGGAATTAAGAGTTATACAGCCTTCGCTAAGGCTGTTGTAGAAGAGTTTCCGGATGTTTCGATATCTTTTGAAGTTTTTGCTGATGATTTTGAGACTATGAAAAAAGAAGCGTTAAAGATATCAGAATATGGAAAAAATGTATTCGTAAAAATCCCGATTACAAATACGAAAGGTGAATCTGCTATTCCTTTAATTAAAGAACTGTCAAAAGAAGGGCTATCGCTAAATGTCACAGCTATCTTAACATTAGATCAAGTAAAAGAAACAGTAGATGCATTTGAAGAAGGAACTAATAATATTGTGTCTGTATTTGCTGGACGCATTGCAGATACGGGAATTGATCCTATTGAAGTTATGAAAAAATCATCAGAAATTTGTCATGAAAAAATTGGAACAGATTTATTATGGGCTAGTTCAAGAGAAGTTCTTAACATTTTCCAAGCAAATGACGTAGGGGCAGATATTATTACTTGTGCTCCAGAAATAATTGGGAAATTAAATAATATTGGCAAAGATTTAAAAGAATTATCATTAGATACAGTTAAGATGTTTAACGAAGATATAAAATCATTAGGTTACAGTATCTTATAAAAATAGAAATAGCTCTTGTAATTATATACCACCATATTCAATGAGAGATAGAATGCTTTCTCCTATAAGAAAGCATTCTATCTCTCATTTTTTTGGGAATTATTATAAATATATATTGCCCTACCATTAAGAATTTAAACAATATACTAATATTATTTTATTGCTATCATATTCGAAGTATCAAAGCAGGTGTTGATTTGGACATGGGTATTCAAAGTTATAATTATGTCTCAGGATACAAATATTACATCAAAGAAAATGGCGGAAAACACACTTCAGAACTAGCAGAGCAGTTTTCAAAAGACTAGGCAGAAAAAATGGACAGACTTAGTTACAGTAATACGGAATATATTTACAGAGTTAATCAGTACAGAAAGAGTATATCTGAATAAATGATGGAAGAAGCTTTATTTTAATGATTATGATAAAGCTTGTTTTGCTTTTCACAAAAATTGAGGAATGGCTTAATGAAAGATGATAGACTGCTGATTGAACAAAAGAGTAAGCAGCTTAGATTCAAAATTACTTCGATAAAACAAACAATAAAAAGAGGAATGCACTCGAAAATTTCGTCTTTCAAATAGTCGGAATTTCGACTTATTTTACTACTTAAAAACGTGGTATACTGCTTGGAATAACAGTTGGAGGTTCTTTAAAATGAAACTAAATAGGAGTTCAAAGCGAAGGGGTTTAAAGGTTGGAATAGTTGTTGTGTTAGTCTCCGGTTTTATCTTTTTTTTCAGTATTTCTCAAGAGAATAAAACCCTGGCACAAATGACTAAAAATTATCAATTATCGGATACATATAAACAAGAGAGTTTGCTAGACCGTGCAAGGTTTGTAACGGAAAGAGATGGAGCAGTCGATATCGTTGTTTTAGGCAGCAGTGTAACATTTGGAAAAGGCGCTACGGAAGAACAGCCGGTGTGGGGCAATTTAATGGAAGCCAACTTAAATGAGACAGATGGAATCAAAGCTAGGGTAGTTAACCACGGGTACAATGGCTACAGTACAGCAGATTTAATTTCAAAGAATAAGGTAGAGGCAGTGATTAAGGACAAACCGGATATTATTCTTTTTGAATTGTGTTTGATCAACAATAACCGCCATCCGCAAAATGATATTAACCAAACAAAAGCGGATATCCAATGGATCATGGACACTTTCAGTGAACAATTGCCGGAGACATTGGTCATTTTGCAAACCGCAAATCCTACGATTTATAATAATGTGTTTTTAGAACAAGGGAAAGTAACATATGAGCAATACAATGTCGAGATTGCTGAATACGTTAAAGAACAGCAGTGGCCGTTTATTGATACATATCGTTTACTGTTAGCTAAAATGTACGATCAAAATATATTTCCTGCAGATGTATTGTCTGATCATGTTCATCCAAATGGCGAAGGCTATCAGATGTGGTTTGAACTGTTAAAAGACCGATTGGATATGCCGGTTAAGATGTTGCATTAAAAACCTGAAAATAAGACGATAAGGTAGCCATTTTTACGACTGATTTTTTTCTGTAATTAGAAATATTTATTTTGTGGTAGTATAATTTAAAACTAAAGAAAAATTGATGAGGCTAGTAGAATCTATACTGATGAGTAAAGCAGCAAAAGTTTTTTGTTGAATTAATTTTTATTTATGATAATATGTATGAGTAAACGATTACTCAACGAAAGCGAGGGAACTATGAAAAAGCAGCTTTCTATAAAAGATATTGCAAAATTAAGCAATGTATCTACTGCAACAGTTTCAAGAGTCCTGAATGACAATGGAAGATTCTCAAAAGAAACGAGAGAGAAAGTATTAGCTGTTGTAAAAGAATTTGGATACTCTACAAATTCTGTCGCAAAAACATTGCGTGAGCAGAAGTCGAATACCATTGGCATGATTGTTCCGGATATTAGCAACGAATTTTTCTCTTCTTTAATCACACAAATTGAAAGTTACTTTTTTGATAAAGGAATTTCTACTATCATCTGTAATACGAACAAAGATGCAGAAAAAGAAAAAGCTTACCTAAAATCGTTAGATGCTAAATTAATTGATGGACTTATTTGTATTTCTGGACAAGAAGAAATTGATGAAACGCAACTTTCGAGAGATATCCCGATTGTGTGTATTGACCGCAAACCTAAAGTATCCAGCAACATAGCAATCGTTGGATCTGATCATTCCGAAGGGGGATATACAGCAACAAAGTTTCTTATCGATAAAGGTTGTAAAAGGATTTTGCTGTTAACAAAAGACAATAATACAACTTCCAGTAATGATAGGATCGCTGGATATGAAAAGGCTCTCAAAGATTCCCATTTGCAGGTTGATTCAGATTTAATTGTACGAGCATCTTCTAAAAAGATGTCGAAATTCGAAACAGCTCAAAAGTCTATTGAAGAAGTATTATCTAAAGGCTTGAAGTTTGATGGTATATTTGCTACAAACGATTGGTTAGCTTATGGGGCGGTACAGACATTGGAAAAGAATAAAATATCCGTTCCTGATGAAGTTAAAGTTGTTGGATTCGATGATGATAGTATTTCAAAATATACTTCACCTAGTATTACTACTATCCATCAAGATGTTACCGGTATTGCTGAAAAGTCGGCTGATATATTATACCAACTCATGTCTAAACCAGATATGCAAATAAACAAGCGTTACATTAATGTAGCTACTAAACTAATTGAAAGAGAAACGACATAAAAGTCGTTTTTTACCATTTGGGTAATCGATTACCCAGTTAGTTTTAATATAATGTATTCAAACATTTACCATTTAAACTAATATTTCTATTTCATTTTAGGGGAATCAGTAACAGTTGTAACAATCTTTTTACCAATTGAGTAATCGTTTACCCAAGGAATAATTTAAAAAAGAGAGGAAGAAAAATAGTGGAAAAATTAATATGTCCTTCTATGATGTGTGCGGATTTTGGTTCTTTAAAAACAGAGGTTGCTGCACTAGATGAAGCAGGAGCTGATGTTTTCCATATTGATATAATGGATGGTGTTTTTGTTCCCAACTATGGAATGGGATTACAAGACTTTGAATTTATTCGCAAAGCGACTAAAAAAATGATCGATGTGCATTTGATGGTTAAAAATCCAGCAGATTATGTCGAAAAATTCATAGATATGGGAGCAGATATTGTCTATTTTCATCCTGAAACAGATCAGCACCCAGCAAGAACTTTAGATAAAATAAAAGCGAGAGGAAAGAAAGCAGGTATTGCAATCAATCCAGGAACTTCTATAGAAACCATTCAAGAATTGCTTTATTTAGCTGATTATGTATTAGTGATGACTGTGAATCCTGGTTTTGCTGGACAAAAATATTTGCCTTATGTTGATAACAAGATAAAAAAACTTATTGCGATGAAAAACGAATATGATTTTGAACTAGTAGTAGACGGTGCAATTTCAAATGAACGAGTAGAGACATTAAGCAAACTAGGCGTAAAGGGGTTTGTTTTAGGAACTTCTGCTTTGTTTGGGAAAAATGAAAGTTACAAAGAAATTATTAGAAACTTAAAAGGGGAGAATAACTAATGAAATTAGCTATTGGCGGAGATCATGTAGGGCAATTATTGAAACCTGAGATTATTAACTATCTTGAAGACTTGGGACATGAGGTAAAAGATTACGGTCCTTATACGACTGAAAGAACAGATTATCCAAAATATGCTGAAAAAGTAGGAACAGAAGTTGCAAACGGTAATTTTGATGGCGGGATTTTAATTTGTGGAACTGGTGTAGGGATTTCTATCGCTGCCAACAAAGTAAAAGGAATTCGCGCAGTTGTTTGTAGTGAGCCCTATTCTGCGAAGTTGTCAAAAGAACATAATAATACAAATATTTTAGCGTTTGGCTCTCGTGTAGTCGGATTAGATTTAGCAAAAATGATTGTGAAAGAATGGTTGGATGCAGAGTTTGAAGGCGGCCGTCATGGAAATAGAGTCAATATGATAGAAGATATTGAATGCCGTTATATAGGAGATTAAACGAGACGTTTTTTGTTCACGTAGCTCATTAGTTCTACAGTTATCTAAATAATGTTGTGACTGCCATCCTCGGGTCAGTCACAATTGACTGTACGATTTTTAGAAAACGGTAACACGGAAAATCAATTATTTGCCGTTTACTAATTGATTTCATGAGTACTTTTGGAATTAAATGAAAATAAATGAATATATTTGATAAGAAATGATTGATTTTGGAATTTATTGATGCTACACTGAGCTCATCAATGAATTGGAGGAATTAGACAATGAAATTAGCTACACGAATAAACTCATTCTTACCGGTATACGAAAATGACTTGACGCAAGTTTTCTCAAAGTTTAAAGACTTAGGTCTTACTCATGTGGATTTAAACTATCCAGAACATGCAAAAGGATTTTCTAGTACAGAAATGAAAACGTTGTTAAATGAAAATAACTTAAAGGCTAACGGAGTGGCATTACGTTTCAGAAAAGAATTTATTAATGGCGAACTAGGAAATGCAGATGAGGCGATTGCTCAACAAGCATTAACACTGTGTAAAGAAGCGGTAGATTACTGTAGGGAAGTAGGAGGCGAAGTTGTCACCATTTGGTTAGGTTTTGATGGTTTCGATTATAGTTTCCAAATCAATTATCAAAAAGTATGGGCACAACTAGTTGCCGCATTTAAAGAGATTGCTAACTACGCACCAGATATGAAAATCAGCATTGAATACAAACCATTCCAACCTAGAGCATATGCCTTTATCGACAGCATGGGCATCGCTGGCATGATGTTAAACGATATCGACTGCGATAATGTAGGGGTCACACTTGATTATTGCCATATGTTGATGAAACATGAAAATCCAGCTTTTGGTGCAGAGATTTTTGGGAGCCGTAATAAATTGTTTGGTGTTCATATCAATGACGGTTACGGCCTTAACGATGATGGTTTAATGATTGCTACAGCAACACCGTTCAAGACATTGGAATTCCTTTACTATGTTAAGAAGCATAACTATGATGCGCCATTTTACTTTGATACGTTCCCTGTTATTGAACATGCAGTAAAAGAATGTGAACAAAACATAAAAATGATTAAATTATTGAACGGTTTAATTGATAATGTCGGCTTAGAGTATATCCAAGATATCATCGATCGTAATGATGCAATCGCAGCAAGCGAATTGATGATGAAGTTTTTAACAAATAAATAATATTATTATTAAAAAAATTAGGGGTGAAGAACCATGGCGATGGATTATAAAATTGGGGCAAAAGAGATTTTAGAGCATATTGGTGGAAAAGAAAATATCTCTGGCATGACCCACTGTGCGACCAGATTAAGATTTAACTTAAGAGATACTACTAAAGCAGATACAGCAGCAGTTGAACAAGTTGATGGCGTTGTAAACGTTATCAACAAAGCTGGACAATATCAAATTTTGATAGGTACGAATGTGCCTAAATTATATGCTGAAATGGAAGATTTAGTTGGTGCTGATAAGGCAGCATCAACTGAATCAACAAAGGCTGACAGGTCTGCACAAGGCATTATTGGATCAATTTTTTCAGCTATTTCAAGTATTTTTGCACCATTACTACCAGCACTGGCAGGTTCTGGTATTTTGAGAGGATTGCTCCTGCTGTTTGTCCAATTAGGATGGTTAAGCGAAGCAAGTGGGACTTACCAAATTTTGTCAGCGGCTTCAATGACTGTGTTTTATTTCTTACCGGTATTGCTTGCCATTACATCAGCCAGAAGATTTGGCGCCGATATGTTTATTTCAGCATTGATTGGTGCAGCGTTATTGCACCCTGATTTTATTGCCTTACTGGGAGATATCGGAAATGGGGCAACAACTACATTCTTAGGAATTCCAACAATTTTGATGAACTATAACTCAACAGTCGTTCCTATTATTTTAGCTATCTGGGTTTTCTCATACCTATATAAGTGGCTTGACCGAGTAATACCAGAAACACTTAAACTTGTTGTATTACCCTTAGTGTCTGTAGTGGTAATGGTTCCGTTGACAATTATCGTAATTGGTCCTTTAGGCGTTTACGGTGGGGAAGTCATTGCAAGTGCAGTAAACTGGTTGATCGCAAGAAGCAGTATTCTAGCTGGTATTGTCGTTGGTGGCGGTTGGTCTGTCCTAGTAAGTTTAGGCATTCACTGGGCAGTTAACCCAATTATGATAAATAACGTCGCAACTTACGGACTTGACTACATTGTGCCATTTACTTTTGCATGTAACTTTGCAACAATTGGTACCGCTTTAGGGGTATTGCTTAAAGCAAAAGACCGTGATATCAGAAGCTTCTCAATAACCGGAATGGTAACAATCGCTTTGTCAGCTATAATTGAACCAACCGTATTTGGGCTATTGCTTAAAAACAAAAAATTATTTATGGCACAAATTATCGGTGGGGCAGTAGGTGGTGCTTACTTAGGTCTGACTAATGTATATGCAAATGCTTTTGTATTTGGAAGCGTGACCACATTCCCAGCATTTGTAGGCGAAAATTCATCAAACTTCATTAATGCGATGATTGGTCTTGCTATCTCATTAATCGTAGCAGCTGTAATCGCATATTTTGTTACAAGAATTGATGAAAAACTTATAAAAAATTAAAACATTTCCTTATAATAGCCATAAAAGCTTGTCACCTAACCATTTTTGTGGAATGATTAGGTGACAAATTCTTTTATTGAGGTGTGTGTTCATTATGATTCCGTATGAAAGAAAAAAAATGATTTTAAACGAACTAAACAAGCAAGATATCGTTATACTTGATGAATTAAAAACATTGCTTTCTGGTGTATCTGTTTCTACTATTCGACGTGACTTAAAAGACCTTGAAAAAGCAGGCCAAGTGACATTATTGCCTGGCGGCGCAGCAAAATTATTTTCTCGGTCTACAGATGTTCCAATAACGAAAAGAACAACTTTAAACCGCAATGAGAAAAAGGAAATCGCCCTATTATCGGCCAAAGAGGTTAAATTGGGAGAAACAATCTATATAGACTCAGGATCGACTGGCGAAGAATTATTAATAGAATTAGTAAAGAAAAAAGTAACAATTATTACTTCGGTTACGAATTTCAAAATCCCTCTACAAGATGTAGAAGCGCAAGTATATTCTCTTGGCGGTTTTGTTAACTTTACGAATAATTCACTTAAAGGCGATTTAACAGTACAGAATATTGAGCATTTTAATTTTGACCGTGCTTTTATTGGAGCAAATGGTGTGGATAGCAAATCTGGTTACACAACTCCTGACTTAAGTGAGGCCATTAAGAAAAGAAAAGTTATTGAAAAATCACAAGAAGTTTACTTTGTTTGTGATTCTAGTAAATTCCATAAGGTTTATATGTCATCAATTGCACCTTTATCAGAATCAGTTTTGATTTCCAATGAGGAAGATAAGATAATTGAAGAGAGTGTTATGGAATTAATCTATTAAGAATTTTGTCATTTGATGTCTGATTGACTAAATTAAAAGAGAAATTTCAAAACAGATAAAAAATAAAGGTTTAAAAGCAGCATGATGAAGAGCATCAAGTTCTGTAATAAAGTCTGGTAAATAGTCTCGTTGTTTGATCGTAAGTTTAGTAATTTTATAGAATTAGTTAATGAATACCTGAAGAGCAATCCTTAGGTATTCTTTTTTAGCTTAAATTGTTTATTTTTTTATTCTATACAATTTAGGTTATGATGTATAAGCTAGAAATAACTATATAGAACTATGGAGGATGCAAGTTTAATGGTAGGATTTATGGTAATGTTATTGATTATATATGGTATGGTATTTGGAATGGTGATTTTAAAAAATTATATAGATTTCAACAATTCTAATTACCAACGTGCAAGTAATCATACTTTTTGGGAAACATTTTTTAATAAAGGCAATATGGGAGAGTACAACATATACCGCAAGCTTGAAAAAATAAAAGGAACAAAATTATTATTGACGAATCTTTATATTCCTAAAGAAGATGGGAGTACAACAGAAATCGATTTGTTAATGATTACGAAACTTGGTTTTTTCGTTATAGAATCAAAAAATTATAGTGGATGGATATTTGGAAATGAAAAAAATCGTAATTGGACACAAACCTTTTCAAATAAAAAAAAGTTCAAGTTTTTTAACCCTATCTGGCAAAATAAAGGACATATCAAAGCTTTACAAGAAATATTAGGTATTGCTGATGATTTATTGATACACTCATTAATTGTATTTAGCAATAATTGTGAATTAAAAAAAATTACGGTTACGAGTTCTAATGTTCATGTGATTAAGCAAAATCAAATAAAACGCACTTTAAGAAGAGAATTGACTAATGTTATGCCTAAGTTAACCTCAGAGGATATAAAAATATATTTTCAAGTACTTAAACCCTTCATGCATGCTGATGAGAAAATAAAGCAATTACATATAAAAACAATACAAGAAAAACTGAGCCAGTCTAACAACTGAGCTTTCTACTCGTCTAGTTTTCAAAGTCATAATATGCTTTATTAAAAGAGAGAACTTTTATAGATAAGTTAAAATAAGGCTGCCTATTTCATTTTAGGACAGCCTTTTTGTTTACATAAAAAATTATTGTTATCTAGCGTTTGTAACCGTTTCTCATTTTGAGAAACGGTTTTTTTGATAGTAAAAACTTTACAAATGAGAGAACCTTTTACAAACGTTTAACAAGAAGTTGATTTAAAATCCACATGAACTTGGTAAGCTTTGGGTGTTGAAAGGAATACAGCCTCTAGAGAAAAAGCGACGAACTCTTTTTAACACTATGCGAAAGCATCAAACAGTAAACACTACTAAGGAGGAATAAAACGTGAATCATTTAAAAAAAGGATTAGTGTCAACTTTATTAGCAGGAGCATTGCTGGCCGGTTGTGGAGCAGAAAGTGAAGCAACTGAAACGGCAGCCGTTGATTTAAATACGTTAACGACTGAAGAAATCGAGACAAAAGCCAAAGAAGAAGGAAAATTCCAATCTGTTGGAATGCCGGATACATGGGCGAATTGGGGCGAAACATGGACTGCAATCGAAGAAAGCTATGGCATCACTCAAGCCGATACGGATATGAGCTCTGCAGAAGAAATTGCCTTATTTGAAGCTGAAAAAGATAATCCAACCAAAGATATCGGAGATGTCGGACAATCGTTTGGCCCGATTGCGGAAGACAAGGGAGTGACAACTCCTTATAAAACGTCTTACTGGGATGAAATTCCAGAATGGGCGAAAGACGATGACGGCGACTGGGTAGTCGGGTATACCGGAACGATTTCTTTTATCACCAACACAAATGCTGTAGCAGAAGCCCCAACCTCATTTGCAGATATTTTAGAAGGTGACTACAAAGTGAGTATAGGTGATGTAAATGCAGCTACTCAGGCTCAAAATGCTGTCTTAGCAGCAGCAATTGCGAATGGCGGAGATGAAACCAACCTTGAACCAGGAATCGCCTTTTTCGCAGAACTAGCGAGTCAAGGCCGATTGGACATGGGCGATACTGATTTAGCTCGTTTAGAAGCTGGCGAAATTGAAGTGGGCATTTATTGGGACTTTAATGCTTTGAATTACGCCGACTCTATTGAAGCTGGCAACCCGGATGCAGCCTTTGCTGTCACGATTCCTCAAGATGGTACCGTTCAAAGCGGCTATGCAACCATTATCAATGCCTATGCGCCAAATCCTCATGCAGCAGCATTAGCAAGAGAATACATTTTATCGGACGAAGGGCAAATCAACTTAGCAAAAGGTTATGCACGTCCGATTCGTGAATCGGTCGAACTGCCGGCAGATGTGCAAGAAAAATTGATCGCTGCTGATCAATACGAAGCGGCCCAACCAATTGAAGACACAGCGGCTTGGGATAAAGCAGCAGCTGGATTAGGCCAAACATGGCAAGAAGAAGTTTTAACGAAAATCAACTAATCAATCGGTTTGGGAGTGTAAAGAAATGAACAAAGTGATTTTAATCGTATTAGATGGATTAAATGCCAGAACAGCTCATACGAACATGGGTTTTCTGGAACATTTAATTGAAAACAAGCAGTGTGCCGCGTATACGGTAAAAGCAGAATTACCGGCACAATCTAGACCGCTGTATGAAGTTATTCAAACGGGAGTGCCGACATATCTGAATGGCATTGTGTCGAATGGAACGGTAAAACGTTCGAAAGAAGCCAGTGTGTTTCAATTGGCAAAAGCAGCAGGGTTGAAGACAGGAGCTGCCAGCTACCATTGGGTAAGCGAACTGTACAATAAAGCTCCGTTTGATCCACTGACTGACCGCATTCAACTGGATACGGAACACGCCATTCAAAACGGGTTGTTTTATTTTGAAGACCATTACCCGGACAATCATTTGATGGCGGATGGTGCGTATTTGATCCGCGAGAAGCAAACCGATTATACACTGATCCATTCGATGAATATTGATGATATCGGGCACAAGTTCGGTTCGCAAAGCAAAGAGTATGTCCAGGCAGCTGTCACGATAGACGCCATCTTGTCCAATTATCTGATGGATTGGCTCGAAAAAGGGTATCAAGTCGTTGTGACGGCGGATCATGGCATGAATGAATACTGTACTCACAATGGCGTAACGGATGACGAGAGAAAGGTTCCGTTGTATCTCTTTTCTGAACAAGTCGCTGCTGGCGATTACCGAGAAACGGTTGTGCCGCAATTGCAAATGGCTCCGCTGCTGTGTCACTTATTGGGCATTGGGAAAAGCGCCGCGATGCAGGAGTTGACATTTATTTAAGGGGGAAGAATGTTGTGACCGTCAAAAAAACAAATTTAACCTATCTATTGTTTTTACTGCCGTTTATGGTACTGATCGTGTTGTTTGAACTTTTGCCATTGCTGAGCATTGTGATCAACAGCGTTTCGCCCATTGGAACCAGCGGCTTTACGCTGGATCACTTTACGAGTATTTTCGCCAGCGACTATTACATGATGTCCATTCGCAACAGTTTAATGATCGCGGTCTTTTCTTCGCTGATCGGTTTAGTGGTTGCTGTTCTGGGGGCTTACGCTATCCATCATGCGACACCAAAAGTGAAACGGTTTTTTATCAACCTCATCAATATGACGTCAAATTTTCAAGGCATCCAATTGGCTTTTGCGTTTATTATATTGCTGGGAAATGCTGGAGTATTGGTATTGATCGGACAGCAAATGGGCGTTGATTTTTTAGCAAACTTCGATGTGTATTCCAGCACAGGTATTCTGCTGACGTTTGTTTATTTTCAAATTCCGTTGGCAACGTTGTTGATGTATCCGTCATTTGATGCGATCCACCAAGAATACAAAGAAGCCGCTATGCTGCTGAATGCTTCTCAATTCAGCTTTTGGATGCGTGTGGGCATTCCGATTGTTTTACCGAGCATATTTGGAACCTTTTCCGTACTCTTTTCAAATGCATTAGCCGCTTACGCTACGCCGTATGCTTTGATGGGCAATAACTACGCTCTATTGCCGATTCGAATTTCGGCTATGTTTACGGGAGACGTTGTTCAGCAAGTTGAACTGGGCAGTGCGCTGTCAGTGATCTTATTGCTTTTAATGAGCGTGATGACGGTCATCAGCACCAATTTATTGAAAAAAATGCGAAAGGAAGGCTAGTATGCAGAAAAAACATCCATGGGTCAGCAATGCGATTCTGTTTATCCTCTCATTTGTTCTAGTCTTGCCGCTGATTGGAACTCTTTTAAACTCCCTCTTCAGAGACTTCACGAGCATCGTTCCAAAAGGATTCACGTTATCATTTTACGCTGAATTGTTTACGGGCGACAATCAGCTGCTGCCGGTATTGCTGCGGACAGTAGTGATTGCGGTGGTGCCGACGGTGATTTTACTAGTGCTATTGCTTTTAGCGATGTACGCCGTGCAAGTTTACTTTCCTAAGTTGGATAAGTACTTAGATATTTTATCGAAAATACCTTATGGAATCCAAGGTGTGATATTAGCGGTCAGTATTCTTTCGCTGTATACCGGTGGAGGAGGGATTTTATCCAACCGGATTTTGCTGCTCATTTGCGCGTATTGCATCATTATCTTGCCGTACATGTATCAAGGCATCAAGAACGCCTTGTTAACGATTGAAGTGCTGCCAATTTTGGAAGCTGCGGAAATTCTAGGAGCCAACAAAGTCTATGCTTATTTTAGAATTGTGGTTCCCAGCATGATGAAAGGATTATTCGCAACTATGTTGTTGTCCATAGGAATTTTATTCGGAGACTTTGTATTGGTCAATATTTTAGCAGGAAGCTACTACAAAACAATGGGGATCTACTTGAATGAAATCCGAGGATCATCCGGACATGCAGCCAGCGCGGTTTCAGTGATCATGTTCCTCGTGATGCTTGGGTTGTCTTTTGGCGTGAATCAATTGAATAAAGACACAAAAACCAAACGGAAATCAGCTAAACAAAAACAAGCCGTTAAAGCGGTGAAAATTGGCAGTTCAGCAGAAAAGGAGAGAGCAAAGCATGAGTTATATCGAGTTTAAAAATATTCAAAAATCGTATGATGGAGAAAATTTAGTCTTAAAAGACTTATCTTTATCGGTTGAAGAAGGCCATTTGGTTACCTTGCTAGGGCCTTCTGGTTGCGGAAAGTCTACGCTGCTTCGTTCATTAGCCGGTTTTGAAAGCTTGGACAGCGGCACGATCACCATCAATGGCAAAGACATCACCAATTTGCCGCCTGGTAAGCGTGAGATTGGCATGGTTTTTCAACAATATTCGCTTTTTCCCAATATGACGATCGAAGAAAATATTGCTTTTGGCTTAAAAATGCAAAAACAAGCGAAAGCGAGCATTAAAGAAAAAGTAGCGCGGATGATCGATATCGTAGATTTGAAAGGGAAAGAGAAAAAATACCCGAAAGAATTGTCTGGCGGACAAAAACAACGCGTGGCTTTGGCGCGTGCGATCGTTAATGAACCGAAAGTTTTGCTGCTGGACGAACCGTTATCGGCTATTGATGCCCAATTGCGCAAAAGTTTGCAAAAACAGATCCGCCGCATTCAAAAAGAACTGAACATTACAACGATTTTTGTCACGCATGATCAAGACGAAGCCATGATCCTATCTGATGTGGTTCATGTTATGAACCAAGGTAAAGTGGAACAGTCTGGCAAGCCGACCGATATTTATACGCACCCCAAAACCCATTTTGTCGCTTCTTTTATGGGCAACTATAATGTTTTGGCACCTGAACAGTTCAAACAGTTTTCCGGAAGAACAAATGGGGCCAGCATAGCCATTCGACCAGAAGTGATCGATTCCTCTAAAATGCCTTTTGAGCCGGATGAGGAACGCTATGCTTTATACGGGAAAATAGTGGACCAATCGACCAGCGGCAATATATTAAGTTACTATGTCGATTGTTCGGGAATAAATTTGCGGGTAGATGAATTGTATCGCTCGTTTAACTTATTTAAAGTTGGAGAAGACGTTCATTTGAGTTTTGAAAAGCGCAATTGCCTTGAAGTTTAATCAAAATACCAGTAAGGTCATTAATAAGGGCAGATAGTTACTTGTCTGCTTTTTAATTTGAAGTGGAGGAGAGTAAATCATGGCTATATACGATCAGCATATGCACACTTATTTCTCACCGGACGCGTCTGAAGTGTTTGAGGAATATTTAAAACAGACATCTGGTCCTATTGTGACGACGGAGCATTTGGACTTCAATGATCCTTTCAGCGGAAAAGACACCATACTGGATTATGAAAAATACAGCAAAACCATCGATGAACTAAATGCACAGTACAATAATCGGATTCGCAAAGGCATTGAAATAGGGTACACCAAAGATTCTCACCAGCAAATTCAAGACTACTTAATTGGAAAAGACTTTGATGTGCAGCTGTTGAGTGTGCACCAAAATGGAGAATACGATTTTCTGCAGCCTATCGTCAAAGAAAAAGAAGTTCAAGACGTGATGAACGAATACTTCCCTTTGTTGTTAAAAGCAGTGGAGAATTTTCCAACAGCTAATGTACTGAGCCACTTTGATTACGGCATTCGTTTATTTGAAGTTTCAGTAGAAGAGTTGCAAGAGCATCAATCGATATTGAAAAAAGTTTTGCAAACAGTTATCGATAAAAATATGGCTTTTGAATTGAATACGCGCAGCATGTACCAATACGGCAATGTGGATCTCTATGAACAAATGATCAGCTGGTATCTGGAATTGGGTGGAAACTCTTTTTCTCTAGGATCAGATGCTCACTCTATTGCGTATTACGGTTTTCATTTTGATGACGCCATTGCGTTATTAGAGAAACATGGCGTTTCAACTGTGACGGTTTTTGAACAGCAAAAACCTGCTGAACTGTCTTCGAGTCAGTTTAAAGACGTTAAATAATTCTCTAGTAATAGATAAATTAAAGAAAAAGGCTCTTATCTATAATAGAGTCTTTTTCTCTTTTTATTTGTCGTATATATTTTTCAATGCCCAACTTGATAAGTTACTTCTATAAATTATTGGATTGGAGATAGGGACGTTTTTTTACTGCACAAAAGTTAAAATAATAATTTTTAGGCATAATAGATTATTTTATAAAAATAACAGTATTTTTATAAAAAGTGTTATATAATTAATATGCAATAAGTATAATTGTTGTAAATTCTAATAACAGATGAAAGCATAGTATTGATGTGAATTTAAAAAAATTGAACTACATGCGTAAGGAGATGAATTAACTAAAAACGAGAAAATTAATAATCAGTTTTTAAATCACTCAAATAATGTTGGCGATCATCATCTGATAATAAATAAAAAAAATAATCAAAATACATATCTCTTCTTGTAGAAGACACATATTTAGGATCAGGGGTATCTTTAAGAATTTTGCGTAAAAAGAAATTCCTTCTGTTAAAAATAAATGTTATTTTGCCAACCTAGATTCTAAAGTGTCTGTGATTGAGTTAAATTTTTTATAGTATTTGTTTAGAAACCACAAGTTATATTTATTGAAAAACAATTTCTAAGAATTTAAAGTACAACAAATGGGTGCTTTTGTTATTAGAAAGATAAGAACTTGATATAAGTATCAGTTCTTTTATTAAATTATAAGGGAGTGTTTCATTTGGGTAAAAAGATAGAATATTCATTGTCATTATTATTTTTTTGGGTAAAAGGGTTTATCTCTGTTGATTCAAGGTTTGTTAAAGTTCGTGGAGCAAATACTATTTTAGGGTTTATTCCAGCTGGTAAAGACGACCAGTCTATTCCATTGAAGAATATAAGTTCAACTAGAATGTCTACAAGTTATAAAATCAAACCCATTATTATTGGAATTATCTTAATATTTATTTCTCTTTCTATGCTAGGAGATAGCTTTTTAGCTGGTTTAATTCTCTTGCTTATTGGTGTTGGTGTATTAGGGAGTGGTATGTTAACTGTATTAATTATTCAAAGAGCTGGTAATGATTTTTATGTTTCAGTTCCATTTTTTGACAAAGCTAAAATGTTACAAATTCAAGACATGATTGAAGAAGCTTTAGCTCATGATGCTGATAAAACAGATATGAATTTATTTTTTGATAAAAAAGAAATTTAAGGTTTAATCTAGTTCGTTTGTCAAGAAGTAATGATTGAGAAAAAATTACTATCTCATGAGGTTGGTTAAAAATTTTAGTCCATATCTCATTTTAGAAATTAGACACGTGCCATGGCCGGTATTAATCCACCATGACATGTGCTTTTTTGGTTCAGGCTAAAAAGTGGAATAACTTAGCTCTATGTTGCTGCGTATTACGGTTTTCATTTTGATGACGCCATTGCGTTATTAGAGAAACACGATGTTTCAACGGTTACAGTTTTTGAACAGCAAAAACCTACTGAAATGCCTTTAAGTCAGTTTGAGAACGCTGATTAAATCTTTAATGGTAGATAAATTAATCGAAAGGCCTTCAATCTTATGAAGGTCTTTTTCAATGCTTTCTACAAATTTAAGGTTAAGTATTGCTTAGGTCATATAGTTGAACGGAAAAAAAGCATTTGGTATAGTAGCATTAATAGAAAACGTTACCCGTTTCAGTTGTGACAAAGCCCTTTACGAAGATTCTCCGTCCTTACTTCCCTAAAAGAGAAAGGAGTGCATAGGGTTATACATTGAAATAGCTCTATGAAAAAGATGAAGAAATGGCTATTGCTAGTTCCTTTAGTGTTGGTGGCTTGTTCCCGTGTGGATGAAATGCAAGAGAGTTCTCAAACCGAAGCCTCTGTTTCTCAATCGGAAGTGTCTAGTTCAGAAAATGCGGAGTCCAAAACAACGACAGAAAAAGAATTTGAGCCAGCAAGTGTCGAAGTGGTAGAGGCTTATCCGAATTTGATGTTTGAAGAGCCGTTGTATTACACAACAACCAATGATCAAGACAATACAGCTTTTGTAGTGGAACGAACGGGGAAGATCCGGTATTTTGAAAACAAAATGGATACTAAAGAAACAATTACCTTTATTGATTTAAGCAGTAAAATCAATATGGAAGGAAATGAGATGGGTCTTTTAGGACTGGCGTTTCATCCCGATTTCGACCAAAACGGTTATTTTTTTGTGAATTATACTTCCAATGACGGTACAGTGATTGCTAGATTTGAAGCAGATCCAGAAACGCTTGAAGTAAAGATGGAAACGGAATCGACTGTGTTGACCTTTCCGCAACCTTACGCCAATCATAACGGCGGACATCTAGCATTTGGTCCAGATGGTTATTTGTATATTGGCGTTGGCGACGGTGGAGGAAGCGGAGACCCAGAAGGAAACGCGCAAGACTTAAACGAACTCTATGGCAAATTGCTGCGCATCGATGTTGATCAATCCAATAATGGGCAAGCTTACGGGATACCGGCAGATAATCCCTTTACAGCCAATACAGACGACTACCGCGAAGAAATCTATGCTTATGGCTTACGGAATCCATGGCGTTTTAGTTTCGATACGGAAAAGGATCGGCTTTGGTTAGCAGATGTCGGGGAGAATACCATTGAAGAAATCGATTGGATTGAAAATGGACTGAACTATGGATGGAATTTGAAAGAAGGAACCAATGAATTTAACCCAGCTGGAACTGTAAATCCAACTGAATTAAGAGATCCTATTTTTGAGTACGACCATGCAGAAGGACAGTCCATCACTGGTGGGTATGTTTATCCTGGCAAAGAAAATCCAAGTTTAACCGGCAGCTATATCTATGGCGATTTTGTTTCTGGTAAGGTTTGGGCGTTATGGAAGCCCGATGAAGCAACTGAAGGTAAAAACGTAGAATTGGCGGATACGGATTTGATGATTTCGTCATTTGGCGTAACTCAAGATGGAGAATTAGTAATCGTTGATTTTAACGGGAAACTGTATACGGTGGAAGAGAAAGATTGAACCTTTTAAAAAGAGAAAAAACCTTGGCTCTGGGGAAAATGCATAGTTAATAAAATGGTTTTTTCTGTTTTTATGCTTTCGGGACTAACTCATTGCTTTTTAGCGGTAGTTTGTCCCGATCTTGTTGTTTTGAGGCAAGCACACTACTTTTTAGCAGTAGTTTGTCTCGATTCCGAACTTCCTAGACCAACTGTTCTCTTTACTCCTGCTTTTGCTTCAAAATTATTTTACCCACGAAAAAATACCAAAAATAGTTTGATAGGTTTGTTTATTTCATGGTAAAATGATACAATAATAATAGAAAAGAGGACATGCTGGATACATGCCCTCAAAAGTAGAACCGTTTAAGACGGTAGCAAATTTACAGCGTTAAAAATAACCGTTAACTCGCTAAAGTTTATAGACGGTTATTTTTTTGTCGTTATTTTGCGTTATCAGAACAACTACTAGACTAATTAAGAAAATTAAAAGACTTCCAAAACCAATCATGAATTGTAAAGATTCTGTCACTGACAAAAGGCTTCTCCTTTCTGAGATTTCAGCACTTATTTCCATAAGCACCACCACCTTTCAAAGATAGCCACCGTCTTAACTTTCTACTCCTTTATTATATCAAGATAATACATTTAAAACGGTCGTCGACTTATCTCAGATTAACCTTTTTTAATAAACGAACATAATCCCTAGTGTATTTAGGAAATAAGCGGTATCATAAAAGCGGATAGATTTTTAGAGCTTTTTATTGATGATGTAACCGCTTTAAAATAAGAGCCTTATGAAATTTATTCACATACATCTAAAAAATAGAAAACAGGGAGGAATAGAATGGAAAATCAAGATGTTTTTTCAGGTTATTTCAGTGGGTATGTAGAAGGAAAAGAAGTAGTGCTGCATTATGCAGAAAGTCAGGAATTGGCACATACTTATGTGTTTGATACAGAACAAGAAGCAGAAAGTTTCTACCAAACGTGTTTGAAAATGGGCGAATTAACTTCAGAGGTAGCGGAAAGCAAGCAACCTCTTGCTCATCAAGTACTAATTAAAGAAAGTCTAAAAGGGAAACAGTATCAAACTAAGGTTTATTAGACAAACAGCAGATCTTTAAAACAGTAAAAGCAACGAAAGGCGGAGACATTCCCTCTTTTGTTGCTTTATTTTTTTGCATCTCAAAGAGATGAGAGGTTCAGTTTAGTGCCTTATCCAAGTCAAAATTTGAAGGGAAAAGGCGGCAGTTTAAAGGAATCCATGATTTCTTCGATATAGGGATCTCCATCGCCTAATATTAAAACTAACTGTTCATGAGTTTTAAAATAATTTAAGTAATCAAAATAGTCTTGAAAGGTAAAGCAATCTGGGAAATTCGTCGCATAAAGCTGCAGTCTTTGCTGAACCACGTTTCGTTCTTTTTCAGGAGTAGAATAGACAGTCAAATCAAAAGAATGCATCATTCTATTGATAAAAAGCTGTTGAATGTAAGCAAGATTGGCTGCTCGATTCAGCTGCTTTTGATAGCTGCGCTTTCCTATAGGCAGCACTAAGCGATGGTGGTTGCGGCACACCAAATAAGTCAAACCGTCTTTGGTATTTTTCTCACTGCGTAAAACGTGGTGCAATCCATACCAACTCGTATTCATGTCAGAAGAGAGGGCACCTTTTTCAGGTACAAAGATTTCTTCGCCTAATACATAAGGACAACACTTTTTGATACCGATGCTGTTCCCAAGGAGACGGATATAATCATAGGGAATTCCTTTGTATTCAAAGTAACGATCCATAACAGTGTGGGAATACTCGGTTGTCTTTAGTGGTGCTTGGTTTAGCTGGAATACTACTGTATTGAATGGCGATGCGGAAAAGCGACTAATATCCATTACATAAAAGGTTTCATGGTCTGGCAAGATACAATGGTGTTCAAAACTAATATCGAGCAGGATTTGAATATTCTGCTCTGCGATCATTAAAGGTTCGATTAGTCTTTGCTGGGCAGAGAAATCATAGGAAGACGATTCTTCATAGAAGCGACACTTTTTTTCAGGATGTGTACCCAGGCTATTTGATTGGTTGTGTTTTATCTTTTCATAGACGTTTTTTCCCTTTCCAAAGTATTTCAATGCCTGTTGTTTCTGAAAATCTACTATCATACTCGTTCCTCATTTCTAATCATTTTTTTTGTTAAAAAGTTAACATGCTTAGATTGTAACCGATTTCAATTTAAAAATCAGCTGTTTTTTAATTATCATTAAATTATTACCGTTTTTTAATCGTTTGCTCTTTTTAGAGAGAAGTATTCGTTGCTATGAGCTGTTTTTTTATGAAAATGAAAGAGTTTGATGCAAACTGGAACGATTTGCCAGCATACTGGTTCTGTTTTTCCTTTTTGCTGTCTTTTCAGCTGTGTTTAGGCTTTTGTCGAAACCGGTATCTTTCGGCTATTCTATACGTGTACAAGGCCTTGTAACACTCTTTTAAGGAATGATCGATATGCTGAGGAAATTGGCAGTAGAAAAGGAAGCCGCATTTTTTGAACGGCATTCCGGGATCGTATTTGGTGCGTTAAAAAAAGAAGGCGTGCTTCGTTCGTATCCCGATTATGATGATTATGTGCAGCAAGGCCTGTTAAAATTAGTTGAAGCCTATGAGACGTTTCCGCAAGACCCAGAAGATCCGGACCATATGTATCCATTTGGCGGTTTTGCGTTTAGAAAAATCCAATGGCACATTCGGGATATCCGGAAAAAACAAAAACGGGTTACTCAGAACGAATCGGCTTGGCCAGAGTTTATGGAAGAGAATTATCCTGATACTCCAACACAGTTTGAAGCGGATTGGCTGGAAATGGAACTGTTCAAAGACATGCTGCCGTTGTTGACGGCCAAAGAGCAAGGGTATTTGATCGATGCGGTCGTCCATCAATTATCCGTCACGGAGATTGCCCAGAAAAACCAAGTCAGCCGCAAGACCATTTACCAATGGAAAAAGAACATTCATAAAAAACTTGAGCATTTTTTAGTCTTTTTAAAAGAATGAGGTAACACACCAAAGGGCGCATTCGTTATTACTGGTGTAAGCAGTCATGACAAACCTTACAAACTATTAAAACAGGAGGGATTCATCATGGAAAAAGAATGGAATAAAGGCGCGGTTGCTATTTACTTCGAGGATGCTGCTAATGAAAAGTTCATTAAACGCAATTACTCAGATACAATTCAAGGGGTAACACCAGAACAAGTAGAAGGCTTTACCAGTGCTGTGGAAGCATTAACCATCATGCCGGCTTCTTATACAGTAGTCGTCGAAGAATACCGTTACAACCGTTAACAAAGTGCACGAGCTGTTTAACATCAAAGACCAAATACAGGATTCAATGGATAAGTTTTTTATCACATCAAACTAACTCAAAGGAGGAGAATTACAATGGCAAAAACACTAGAATTAAGATTCAATACCAGTTTAGGCAAAGCAAAAACAATGAGCGTGCAGGATCCGATTTTAGATTTAACATCTATCGATGCACAAAAAGCGATGGACGACATCATTGCTTTGGATTTATTTGAAAATGAAGGCGTCAACTTATATGCATCCGTAGTCGGAGCGCGTTACGTTGAACGAGTCGTTGAAGACATTTTTGAAGTAGAGTAAACGATAAAAAATAAAAGGGTTGCTGGTTTAGATAAACTAAACCGGCAACCCTTTTTATGTCTAAGAAAAAAACAATGTATACTTTTTATAGATTGATAATGAAATTAAAAGTAATTATCTAAATAAAAGCGAAATAAAGAATCGATTACTATGTTCAAAGTGATGAAAAAATTGTATTCTTTATCAGGATCATTATCAATTTTTAACTGAGTAAATTGATAATAGAGCTTATAGGTGGCTTGTGAGGATAAGTAATTTTGGCGTAACGGAGTAACGGAACAAAAAGGGACACCGTGTAATTTTAGTTTAGTAATATTGTCTTCTAATTCTAAATTTTCCCCACTAAATGAAATGAAAATAACAAGATCATTTTTAGTAAAAGAATCAATATTCCAATTTAGTTCAGTAACAGAAGGAATAGGAATAATAAAAACGTTACAAGACATGAAATTACGTGTGAAATCATCTGCAGCTTTTTTTTCTCCCCAACCAGTACCATAAATAAAAACTCTATTTGCCAAAGAAATTGCTTCACAGAAAGGATGCATATTCGTTTGAGTGATTAAAGACATCGTTTCTTTGATATCGCTTTCAAGCAAGGACAAATTATTTTTTTCTGGAAGTATTTCTTTCTTTTTTTCATTTTTTAGATAGTATTTAAATTCTGAAAAACCAGAAAAACCAAGTTTTTGGGTTAGTCGGACGATTGTAGATTTTGATGTGTGAGATTGCAGAGATAAGTCATGAATTCCTATATGAACGACACTTTCTTTATTGGCTAAAATATAGCCTAAAATATCTAAATCGTTTTCGCTTAGCTTGGATCGATTGGCATTGATAATTTTTTCTAAGCTCACTCTTACACCTCCAAAAGTAATGAATATAACTATAATAGCATAATTTTAAAGTGGTAGTGGAATAGGCTGGAAAAAATTCCATGTTTTGGAAAAAATTAGTTTTTTAGAACTAATGCCCTATTAGTAATATTGGTATCGCTTTCCGGATAGGTAGGACATATAATATGTGTATATCAATTACAGAGAGGTTGGATAAAAATGAAAAAAGATAATTTGAAGATTACCATTGCAGGAGGAGGCAGTACTTACACACCAGGAATTATACAGGCTATTTTAAATAACATTGATAGACTGCCGATTAAAGAAATTAGATTATACGATATAGACGAAGCAAGGAATAATGATATGTTTTTAATTATAGATTACATGCTAAAACGAGAAAATTTAACTTATATTACATTAAAAGCAATTTTAGATCCAGAAGAAGCTTTTACAGACAGCGACTTTATCTTTTCACAAATCCGGGTAGGCGGAATGAAGATGCGAGAAACGGATGAAAAAATTCCATTGAAATATGGATTGGTGGGACAAGAAACTTGTGGGCTGGGTGGATTTGCTTATGGTTTGCGTTCTATTTCTGGACTTTTAGAAGTAGTAGGACATGTTCAAACTTATGCACCACATGCATGGATTTTAAATTATACAAATCCTGAAACGATTATTTCAGAAGCCGTTCGAAGAGTATACCCCAAAGCTAAAATGTTGAACGCTTGTGATATGACGATTTCTATTGAGGAAACAATTGCATTCAACTATGGATATGATCGGAAAAATTGGATTTCTGAATATTATGGATTAAATCATTTTGGCTGGTATACCAAAATTTACGATAAATCCCTTGAACGAGATGTTATGCCTGAAATTATTGAGAAGTTAAATACAGAAAATATGAAAGTAGCAGATTTTAATGCAGGCGATAAGAGTTGGCAAGAAGCATTCAATATGATGTCAGTTATTACTAAGAATTTTCCAACAAATATTCCTAATAATTATTTAGAATATTATTTATATCCAGACATGGTCGTAGAAGAAACGGATAAAGAATATACAAGAGCAAATATGGTTATGGAAGGTAGAGAAAAAAATACAAGAGAAATGGCTGAAAAGATTCGTCAAGGAAAAACGGAAGATGTATTGAATTTTAATTTTGGAGAGCATGGACAATATATTGTAGATATGGCTTCTTCCATTATGAATGATGAACACCAACGTTTTATGTTGATTGTTCCGAACAATGGTGCAATTCCTAATTTACGATCTGATGCAGTAGTTGAAGTTCCTGCTTATGTTGGTGCAACAGGTGCAGAACCGATTTCTCTTAGGGAAAATATCGGTGATTTCCATAAAGGTCTGATGGAAGCTCAAGTTGCAGCTGAAAAATTATTAGTAGATGCGTACTTTGAAAATTCTTATCAGAAAGCATTGCAAGCTTTTACTTTAAATCAAACAGTTCCTTCTGCTCGACTTGCTAAATTAGTATTAGATGAAATGATTGAAGCAAATAAAGAATATTGGCCTAAATTAAAATAAAATATATTAAAGGAGATAAAACTGATGATGGCAAAAATACAGCGTTTTGGTGGCGCAATGTTTGGTCCAGTTATATTTTTTATTTTTTCTGGGATAGTAGTAGCTTTAGCCTCAGTATTTACAAATCCCGATATCATTGGCAGTATTGCCAATGAAGGAACGTTATGGACAAACCTCTGGAAGATTATTGAAGCAGGGGGTTGGACTGTATTTAATAATATGGAAGTATTATTTGTAATAGGGCTTCCGATTGGCCTTGCAAAAAATGCACATGCCCGTGCTGCTATGGAATCATTTGTTCTTTATATGACATTCAATAGCTTTATAGCCGCTATTTTAGAAACATTTGGTACTTCTTTTGGAATTGATTACAGCGCTGAAGCTGGTGGACAAAGCGGATTAAAATTAATTGCTGGTGTTAAAACATTAGACACTGGTGTTTTAGGAGCCATTGCAATTGCATCTTTAGCTATTTATCTGCACAATCGGTTCTTTGAGAAAAAATTACCGGATTTCCTAGGTATTTTCCAAGGATCGGCTCTTGTCGGAGTTATTGGTTTCTTTGTTATGTTGGTAGTAGCATTTTTGACTTCATGGATTTGGCCAAATGTACAACAAGGCATTTTATCTTTACAAAATGTTATGGTCAATTCAGGTAATCTCGGTGTTTTCCTGTATATCTTTTTGGAAAAAGCATTACTTCCAACTGGATTGCATCACTTTATCTATACACCGTTCCAGTATGGTCCGGCAGTAGTTGAAGGAGGAACCGCACTTTATTGGATAGAACATCTGCGTGAATTTGCAAACTCGACAGTTTCATTAAAACAACTATTTCCTGAAGGCGGCTTTGCATTGCAAGGGATCTCTAACTGGTTTGGAATCCCCGGAATTGCTTTAGCGTTTTATTCTACAGCTAAACCAGAAAATCGTAAAAAAGTACTTGCCTTATTAATTCCTGGAGTATTAACAGCAGTTTTTGCTGGTATTACCGAACCATTTGATTATACGTTCTTATTCATTGCGCCTATTTTATTTTTAGTCCATGCATTATTAGCAGCGACTATGGCAACAACAATGTATATGTTCGGAGTTGTCGGAGATATGCAAGGAGGCGTAATTGAGCTGATTGCAAAGAATATAATACCTATGGGTGCTAATCATTGGCAAACGTATACCATTCTAATAATACTTGGAATTATTTTTGCTGCAATTTACTTCTTTATATTTAGGTTTTTAATCCTTAAGTTTGACTTTAAAACACCTGGAAGAAGTGAAACTGAAGAAGAAGTGGAATTATATACAAAAAAAGATTACAAAAATAAGAAAGATAAAACATCCTCAGAAGGAAATGCTTATCGAGATCAAGCAATCGTTTATTTGGAAGCGCTTGGAGGATCAGAAAATATTGTAGATATAAGTAATTGCGCTACTCGTTTGCGGATTACGGTAGCAGATGAGTCTAAAGTGAGAAGTGATGAAGCCTTTACTAAAGGCAAAGCACATGGAGTAGTAAGAAATGGTAAAGCTTTTCAAGTAATAGTGGGATTGTCCGTTCCTCAAGTTAGAGAAGAATTTGAAACACTTGTTAATGATCAAGCTAAAATAATGACTAATGAACAAACTGTATGAATATAAAGTATTTTTTATAAGTAATTCAATACAAAACCTAACGAATAAAATCGTTAGGTTTTGTATTGTTTCATACTAGAATGCAAGGAAAAATAAGAATCATTTTTAGGAGGACTCTATGCTCACTTACATCACTGCGTCTTTACCTATTTTAGGATGGGGATTTATGCCAATAATTGCTAATTTAAGAAAAAGTTCCCCGGTCGAACAACTTTTAGGTACAGCTATTTTTGCGTTTATCTTCTCGATAATTACTTCGCTCATTATGAAACCTGAAATTACACTTTTTTCCTTTACAGTTAGTTTTATATCGGGCATTTTTTGGAGTATTGGGCAATTATTTCAATTTAAAGCTATTCAGCTTTCATCTGTATCTAAAATTATGCCTTTATCTAATGGTTCTCAATTGATCTTTATTTCTTTTACGTCAGTACTATTATTCCGTGAATGGACCAACAGTAAAATGTATATTATTGGGACTTTGTCTATTATAATGATCGTTATCGGAATTCTATGCACAAATTATCAGCAAACAAAGTCAGATGAAAGTAAAAAATATAATTCATATGGCTGGACCTTGCTCTCTTCGTTATTTCTTATGCTGTATGTACTAACAAACCAACTGTTTTCTATTGAAGGGTATCAAATAATCTTACCGCAATCTGTTGGTATGCTTATCGCTTCTAGTATTATTTATCTACATTATTTTGAAGGAAGTTTTTCTTTTTCAAATCTAAACTATAATTTAATAACTGGGTTTTCTTGGTCCATTGCAAATCTAGGAATGTTTCTGACTACTATCCAGTTAGGTGTAGCAACAAGTTTTAGTATTTCTCAAAGTTGTGTAATTGTTGCAACTTTAGGAGGCGTATTTTTTTTCAAAGAAAAGAAAACACGTAAAGAATGGCTTTTTATTTTATTAGGAATTGTTTTAATTATGGGTGGAGTTTTTTCCTTAGGAACTTTAAAATAAATTATGCGAAATTAATATTAATGTTTACAATAATGTTTTCACAGCGTAAATTTAACAATTGCGCAATGCACTTACTGGTGAATTAATTGTTTTCTGTCGATTCAGTGCGGTTTTTCTCCGCTAGCATTAACAAAAAAAGCAATGATCCAGCTGCCTTTTTTGAAAAAACTGTTTTTATAAGAAGCGAACGTACATGTGTATTTATTGTTGATTATTCGTATCATAGTTGTAAAGTTAATGTAAAAGCGTTAACAGGGTATTGATAATTCATAAAATAACATTTATACTGATAAAGGACTTAAGAGTGGGTTTGCTGCTTTTGGGTTACATATTAGCTCTTTTAGGGAGGAAAATCAGTAAAATGAAAAACATGAAAAAGTTTGTTTTATTCGGTTTAAGTTTGGCAGTGACGGCTACGTTAGCAGCATGTGGCGGAGGTTCGGACAGCAGTGAGGGTACCCAGACAGATGAAGGGTATGTGCCTAAAACATTGAAAGTTCAGTTTGTTCCTTCTCAAGCAGCAGAAACGCTTGAAGCTAAAGCAAAACCGTTAGAAGATTTACTGGAAGCGGAATTAGACATTCCGGTTGAAGTAAGTGTTTCTACTGATTACAATACCATTATTGAAGCGATGTCTTCAGAACAAATCGATATTGGATTCTTACCTCCAAATGCTTATGTATTAGCCAATGAACAAAGCGATGCAAAAGTATTGTTACAAGCACAACGCTATGGTGTTGAACAACCAGGCGGAAAACCAACGGACGAGTTAGTTGATTCTTACAGCTCAATGATCGTGGTAAAAACAGGCAGCGATATTAAAAATTTAGAAGACTTAAAAGGCAAAACCATTGCAACACAAGACGTAACGTCTTCAGCAGGTTATGTTTGGCCAGCAGCTGAAATGAAAAAAGCCGGCGTGGATATTGAAAACAGCGACATTACAACTGTACAAGTAAAAGGACATGACCAAGCCATTCTATCCGTATTGAACGGCGATGTCGATGCAGCGTTTGTCTTTGAAGATGCCCGCAACAACGTAGTGAAAGACGTTCCGGATATTTTTGAAAAAGTTGAACCGATGTACATTACTGAACCGATTCCAAATGACACGATCACAGCTCGTGCAGATATGAGTCCGGAATGGAATAAAAAAATCCAAGATGCTTTTATTGCTATCGGAGCATCTGAAGAAGGCAGACAAATTATTTCTGATATCTATTCTCATGAAGGATATGTCGTATCAGATGACAGCAATTTTGATATTGTAAGAGAATACGCTAAAGAAGTTGGACAATAGAAGCACCATATTTTTACAATGAGATGTTCTCTGCCTTTAGTAAATGGATTGAAAAAGGTTATCTTTGGTTAAATCCGAGGATAACCTTTTTTCATTCTGTTACTGCCCAATAGTTCTAGTAAAAAAAGCGGGGATACTTTACACTATAGAAGACAAATTATTTGTATGATATTAAAGAAATTGGAGGAGAAGAAAAATGGGACCCATTGTCGATAAAAAAGCATCGATTATTTCTTTTCAAAATGTAAGCAAAATCTATCCGAACGGAGTCCAAGGACTAAAGGACTTAAACATTGATATCAAACAAGGAGAATTCGTGATAGTCGTCGGCTTGTCTGGTGCGGGAAAAAGTACGATGCTGCGGGCCATCAACCGTCTGCACGAAATTACTTCCGGAGATATTCAAATCGATGGAAAATCGATCACAAAGGCAAAAGGCAAAGAATTGCGCTTGATTCGCCGAGATATCGGCATGATTTTTCAAAGCTTCAACTTGGTCAAACGGTCAACGGTGTTGCGAAACGTTTTATCCGGTCGTGTAGCTTATCATTCGACGCTTAAAACGATGTTTGGGTTATTTCCAAAAGAAGACAAACAGCTTGCTTATGAAGCTTTGCAGCGCGTCAATTTGGCAGAAAAAGTCTATACACGTGCTGATGAATTGTCTGGCGGACAGCAACAACGGGTCTCGATTGCTCGCGCGTTGACGCAAGAACCCAAAATTATTTTAGCTGATGAACCGGTAGCCTCATTAGACCCGGTCACAACAGAAAAAGTGATGGACGATTTATTGCGGATCAATCACGAATTGGGCATAACGATCGTCGTGAACTTGCACTCAGTTGATTTAGCCCGTCAATACGGCACAAGAATTATTGGGTTACGTGATGGAGAAGTTGTCTTTGATGGTCCAGTAGCAAAAGCCACAGATGAAACGTTACGCGGCATCTATGGTGAAAAAATTCTGGAAGAGCCTAAACCTGAGGGGGTTACTGTATGAAGTCCCATTCTTCAGCCTTGCCCAAAGGAAAAAGCAAAGTAAAAAATCTGATTTGGGCTATTTTATTTGTACTTATTTTTCTTTACAGTGCGGATCTTTCTGGAGTGCAAATGGGGCGTTTATTTGGCAATATGAAGCAAATGACCGTTATTTTGAAACAAATGGCTTCACCAGATTGGAGTTACATAAGCATTGTCATTCAGCCTTTATTAGAAACTATTCAAATGGCGATTATTGGAACAACTTTTGGAGCGTTGGTTGCTTTACCGTTTTCTTTAGTAGCTGCTCGAAATATCGTTAAAAATCCAGTGATCAATGGTGTTCTACGGTTCGTTTTGAATATCGTACGGACAGTTCCCGACTTAATGTTGGCTGCCGTATTCGTAGCGATCGTAGGAATCGGACCGGTTGCCGGTGTTATTACCTTATCCGTCTTTTCTTTCGGAATGATCTCAAAATTATTTTATGAAGCGATCGAAACGATCGATGAAGGACCGGTCGAAGCGTTAACGGCTTCCGGTGCAAATAAAATGCAGATCATTCGGTACGCTATTTTTCCGCAAGTCAGCAGTCACTTTTTCAGTTATTTCTTGTACTGTTTTGAGATCAATGTCCGGGCATCCACCGTTTTAGGGTATATTGGAGCCGGCGGGATCGGTATTTTCTTGCAACGGTCACTGAGCCAATTCAGATACGATAGAACAGCTGTCATTGTTATTGTGATTTTCTTGGTGGTGCTGGTCATTGATGCCATCAGTAACAAACTAAGGGAGAGATTACTATAATGCTACCAACTCAACCAAAGAAAAACAGGTACAAAACGATTCTGATCGTCCTTATTTTGGTCGCAATCTATGTTTGGGCTTTTGCAGGGATTCCATTTGGCGGCATTAAAGATACTGCCGGCAGTGTATCCAAAGCTATTTTTAGCGGCTTGATCCATCCTGACTGGAGTTACGTGTATATGGGCGACGGCGAAGATTTGGTCAGTTTATTGATTGAAACGATTGCGATCGCGTTTTTAGGAACCTTTATATCAGCTGTTTTAAGTTTGCCATTTGCTTTCTGGGCAGCGCGCAATAAGAAAAACAAACGGTTTGTTTCAACGACAGGTAAATTTGTTCTAACCGCTATTCGGACTTTTCCGGAAATCGTTCTGGCTATTATGTTTATCAAAACCGTTGGACCGGGGTCGTTTGCGGGTGTCTTGGCCGTTAGTATCCATTCCATCGGGATGTTAGCTAAATTATATAGTGAAGCCATTGAAAATATGGATCAAGGACCATCGGAATCGATCATCAGTGCGGGCGGAAACAAAATCGATGTGTTGTTTTTTGCAACATTGCCGCAATTGGTTCCTGAATTTATTTCTTATACGCTTTACCGTTTCGAATTAGCGGTTCGTTCAGCATCTATTTTAGGGATCGTAGGAGCCGGCGGAATCGGAACTCCAATGATCTTTGCGATCGATGCCCGTTCATGGGACCGTGTCGGTATCATTCTGATTGGAATCATTGTCATGGTTACACTGATCGATTTCCTCTCTGGAGCTTTAAGAAAAAAATTAGTCTAATTGCGATGATGTTTTAGCTGGACTGCTAGACATCTGAAGTTAATTTAAGCAACTATTTAAAAACCGGGACGAACTACTGACAAAATGCAGTGTGTTTGTCTCAAACAAAAGGCCAGACAAGAAGCACGCTTTCTTGTTTGGCCTTCTTTAAAATAAAGAGGATGTTATGAAAGGAACTACTAAAATGAAACTAACGATTTTAGCGACTAGTGATATGCACGGTTATATTAAACCAAGTAACTTCGGTGCTAAAGAACAAGATATGCCTTTTGGTTCAGCAAAAGCTGCAACCATTATCAAAGAAAAAAAAGCTGCAGCAGCAGGGCCAGTGCTGACGATTGAAAACGGTGATTTTATCCAAGGCTCACCGTTAAGTTATTATATTGCCAGACGCAAAACGCCGAATGATCCTTCTGATTTAGTAAATGTTTTGAATTTGATCGATTACGATGCTGCTGTATTAGGCAATCATGAATTCAACTATGGAAAAGACTATCTGCAGCAAGCTATTGCCGCTGCTAAACACCCGATTTTGGCAGCTAACATCGTCAATGAACAAGGGGAGCCGGCTTTTGGCAAAGCATATGAAATTTTTGAAAAAGGTGGAGTTAAAATCGCCGTTTTAGGCATGACAACTCAGTATATTCCAAACTGGGAACACCCCACCCATATCCATGGGTTAACCTTTAAGAGTATTGTAGACACCGCAAAAGAGTACGTTCCTAAATTAAGAGAATTAGCGGATGTGGTCGTGGTGAGTTACCACGGCGGATTTGAAAAAGAGCTGAAGACTGGAGAGCCGACCGAAGCTTTGACTGGTGAAAATGAAGGTTATGAGCTAGTGACGCAAGTGGCAGGAATCGATGCGTTGATCACAGGACACCAACACCGTGTGATTGCGACTAAATTAAACGGTGTTCCAATCATTCAACCTGGCTTCCGCGGAGAATACGTCGGAGAGATCACCTTAACTCTTGAACAAAATACTCAAGGGACTTATGTGGTAACCGACAGCGAAGCGCAATTACTAGAAACCGGCAACGCAATCCCGGATGCAGCCGTATTATCTTCTTTAGCAGAATTGTCTGAAGAAGTAGAAGAGTGGCTGGATCAACCGTTAGGCAAAGTAGAAGGCGATATGACCATTCAAGATGCCGACAAAGCTCGTTTGACGGAACACCCTTATGTGGAATTTATCCAGAAAGTTCAAATGGATGCGACTGGAACCGATATTTCCGGAACGGCGTTATTCAATAATGAAGGAAAAGGATTTGGCTCGATCATTACGATGCGCGATGTCGTGACCAATTATATTTATCCGAACACACTAGCAGTCTTGCGCATCTCAGGAGAGGATCTAAAAGCAGCCTTGGAGCAATCAGCTGCCTTTTTCCAAGCAGAAACAGATGGAACGATTGGGATCAATCCGCAGTTTATCGAACCTAAACCACAGTATTACAATTATGATATGTATGAAGGCATTGAATACACGATCAATGTGAAACGACCGATTGGAGAACGGATCACAACCTTATTGTACAAGGGACAACCAATTCACGCAGCAGATTGGTTTGACGTAACAGCCAATCAATACCGGGCTGTCGGCGGTGGAAACTATGGCATGTATAGCGCAGATAAAATTATAAAAGAAGTTCAAAAAGACATGACCGAATTGATTGCAGATTACTTGGTAGAACATCCGGTTATTTTTGCTGAAACCAATGATAATTTTAAAGTAGTAATGGAATAAAAAATAAAACGATAAGGAGACCTAAGACTTATATCTTAGCTCCTTATCGTTTTTTCATATAGAGAAATCTCTTAGATCATGTTGCATTACGTTTATTTGAACAAACTGCTTTTATACGTTTTAAATAAATAGTAAAGTGCAATAACAGCCAAAATAAGTGTCATTAGCCAGCTGCCAAGCGGAATAAAGGAGCGGGTAAAGAAGTTGATCAATCCTAATAGACCAGCAAAAAGAAACAAAAGGATGATCATCACGAACTCATTGGTACTGTCTGCAGCAGTAAATTTTTGTGAAAAAGGATAAGTTTTCATCGTCGTTTTTAGGTATGCGAAAAAAATAACTGTTGTGGCTAAGAAGCCATTGAGGATAACAGAAAGGTCATCCCAACCGAATAAGAACAATAATAAACCTCCCAATACTGCGTAAAAAGGTACGATCAGCCTCATCCAGACAGCTTTTCCAGCAGCTCTTACAAACAAGCCGTCATCGCTTTTCGGACTCATTCGGAAAATCCAAGCTCCTTTATAAGAAGATGAATAATTCAACGAAGAAGCTAATTGCGGAATCATGAAGAGCGTGATGTAAACAGAGTACGGAAAACTATTTTCCCGAATATCACTGAGTGTCATACCGCTGCTGAAACTGTTAAAGATAAAAATAAACGGGATGATAAAAGAAGCGGCTAATGACGGATAGACTCTGGTTTTAAATTCGCGTTCGTTTTGAATGATTTTCCATGTAAATTGATAATAAGGTCGTTCTGTTTTAGTGAGACAAAGTACATTCTTGGTTCGATTCATCCACCAGTTGTGTTCTTTAATGGATTCATTTTGATAGGTCAGTTTTTGAATGTTTTGTTCCAATTGGGCACTATTCTTTTTGTAATAGAAAAAGAATAGGATAGTTGCGACTACAAATAACAAAGTGTACAAGACGTAATACGTATTGGCGCCTTCTTGGAGCAAACCCAGCGGAGCGGCGAACCACAATGGAAATAATGGAATATGCCAAAATTTTGGCTGGTACACAATGGAGACATCTACGATATCAAATATCCGCCCAATCAATTGATAGCCCAAAATAGTAAAGATAGATAAGCCGATTTGACTGTAAGCGATGATGTTTCTTAATTTTTCTCCATTGAACCGTTTCAGGATGGCAGCATAGATAACTAGTGTAAACAGCAGCGTCCAAAAACTAAAGATAATGGTCAACAAGGTGACGAGCAAACCAGCGATCAGTCCATGAACAAAATAAGATGCGATGGTCACTGGACCGCCCAACGCTACAGTTAAAGAGAACAAGTAGACAAAAATATGAGTAGCTTTAGCTGCACTGAGCGTTTGGCCAGTCACCGGCTTTGTGCCAATCAGAATCTGATTTTTCGTATCCAATAGTATAGAAGAAAAACTAGCAATCATCGTAGACAGCAGCATAACAAACAGGTAACTAAAATAGAATGTATACTGTAAAATCAAACTGTCGCCGAAAAATAAGATAACGATCATAAAAGCACTAATAATAAAGTATAAAATCAAAGAAGAGAAAAAAGAATTTTTATCTTCTTTATTTTTTCCGTTCTGCACGATGGGGTTAGGCTCACGGCCGTCCATCATGATTTTTGTTTTCACAATCAACCGCAGCTGATCATAATCCACTCCATTTTTTTCATAAAGAGAAGAGAAGGCATCCAATATTTTTAAATAAAGCGGCTCTTTTGAAGGAAGCGGCTTAAGCATCACTATCTTCCCCCTTCATGGCTTGTACAAAGTCTTGAGCAAGTTGTTGCTGTTCATCGAATCCAGTCAATTCGTTAAATAAGTCTTCTAAAGTTCCTTCCGCTTCATGCCGGATTTCATTAAAAGGACCGTCCGCAACGATTTGTCCATTATTAAGAATTAAAATACGATCACTAAGTTTTTCAACTGTATCCATAATATGTGAAGAATAAAAAATCGTTTTTCCTTCCATTTTTAATTGAGCTAATAGTTCTTTGATGACCAGCACACTATTGGCATCTAGCCCATTTAGTGGTTCATCCCAAAAAAGAATGTCAGGGTTATGTAATAAACTGGATATGATCAGTACTTTTTGGCGCATTCCTTTGGAAAACGTTGAGAGTCTGTTGCGAAAAGCAGATTCGATTTTCATAGCGGCCATCATGGCAAAACTTTTTTGCTGGATATCCGATTCATTTAAACCATACAGCTGCCCGACAAACAAAAAATATTCTTCTGCTGTCAGAGTCTCATATAAATCAGCATTTTCCGGTACATATCCAATGCGGTTTTTATAAACCGTTTCGTTTTGAATTAGTGGTTTTCCGAAAATAGTGATTTCTCCGCTATCAGGTTTCAGCAACCCCAAAATCATTTTGACAGTAGTGCTTTTTCCAGCACCATTAGTGCCGATGTATCCAATGATTTCACCGGGATAAACCGCAAAATCAACGCCTTTTAATACTTCGTTTGAACCAAACGATTTCTTAAGGTTCTTTATTTCTAAAATAGGTAACATCATTAGCCTCCTTTGTTTTAAATTGATTTTAACATAGATAGAAAGAAAAAATACCATTATCAAAAATAGGTTGCTATTGTTAAAATAAAACTAGCTGTGATTCTTCGGCCCAATGAAATTTTAAATCACAAAATTTTTTAGCGTTCGAAGATGAGTACCATTTTTTTAGTCTAGTTTAAACATTCTTTCATTTTTTTGAGTACCTCAAACAGTTCAAATCTTTACTCACAAGGTACGCAAATCCTGTTTAAGTACCTTAAAGAGTTTGAATTTCTAGCAATAAGGTATGCAAACCTCTTTTGAGTACCGCAACGAGTTTATTTCTCTATCCTTAAGGCACATAACCTCCTTTTGAATGCCACAAAGAGTTTAAATCGGCATTTTTCATTAACATTGTATGAGATAATTTTTTTTGAAATAGATATGTAATTAGATAAAGATAACCCCATAGCATTTCAGAACGGCAGGCGTGCATCTTAGCCTGCTTTTTTGTCATTTCGTATGGAAACGCCTCCATGATGTTTATTTACGAGTACACTATACTTATCAAAAGAAATCATTCTTTAAGTTGGTTTAGTGTATTTATCATAAACAAGGAGGTAAAAAAATGATTACTTTATTAGGCGGGATTGCGTTACTGATTGTAGGGTATATTTTTTATGGTCGTTATATCGAAAAGAATTTTACCATTGATCCTGAGCGAATAACTCCTGCAGAAGCTTTAAAAGACGGGTATGATTTTGTACCGATGTCTAAATCAAAAAATGCTATTATTCAGTTATTAAACATTGCAGGGACAGGTCCAATTTTTGGACCGATAATGGGAGCGCTTTATGGTCCCGTAGCTTATCTTTGGATCGTGATCGGTTGTATTTTTGGAGGAGCCGTTCATGACTATATGCTGGGGATGATTTCATTAAGAAACGATGGAGCACATCTACCAGAATTGGCCAGCAAATATTTAGGAAAACCGGTCAAACATGTCGTCAACCTATTTTCTATCTTGCTTTTGATGTTAGTGGGAACCGTTTTTGTTACGTCACCAGCCAACCTGATCAAAAGCATCACACCTGACTGGTTAACGTTAGGGGTCATCACCATATTGATTTTTGTCTATTACATTATTTCAACAATTTTGCCGATCGATAAAGCTTTAGGAAAAGTGTATCCATGGTTTGGAGCAATCTTGATCATCAGTACAATCGCGATTGGAGGGAGTTTGATTTTTGGCGGCCACAATATACCGAATCTGAACTTGGCGACGATGAAGAACTTTAATCCAAAAGGTACACCGATTTTTCCAGCTTTGTTCTTTACCATTTCTTGTGGAGCGTTATCTGGTTTCCATGCGACACAAGCACCGATGGTTTCAAGAACGTCTACAAATGAAAAAGAAGGGCGCTTTACTTTCTACGGCATGATGATTGCTGAAGGTGTGATCGCGATGATTTGGACAGCAGCTTCAATGTCGTTATTTGACGGAAAAACGCTTAGCCAAATGATCGATGCAGGGACACCATCAGCTGTAGTGAACCAAGTTTCGGTTCTATTGCTGGGCAATGTACTAGGAACGATTGCTATCATTGGCGTTATCGTCTTGCCAATCTCTTCTGGGCTCTCTGCTTTTAGAAGTTTACGGACGATACTAGCAGATTACTTAAACATTAAACAAGATACATTGAAGAAAATCTTGATGGTCACCATACCGCTTTACGCTATTTCGTTTCTTTTGACTAAAGCGGACTTTAATATTTTGTGGAGATATTTCAACTGGGCTAATCAAGTTACGGCTGTCATTGCACTATTGGTTTCGACGCGTTACCTTTACTTAAAAGGAAAGAATTATATTGTAACGCTTGTTCCCGGTATCTTTATGTTATTTGCCTGTGTGGTTTATATTTTTAGCGAACCCATAGGATTCCGAATGGGACTAACGCCCTTAACATATATCGTCAGCGTCCTTGCAACACTCGCTATTCTGGCAGTCTATTGGAAAACAGGGAAGAAGCAAAAAGAAAACTTGGATCCAACAGATGAATTGCTGAACGATCACTTGCCGATCGGTACGTTTGCTTCTAATGGTGAACGGACGAATCAACCCCTACCAGTTGCTGAACCAAAGAGCTGATAGTAAAAAAAGACAAAAAAGAAGCTTATACCGAATTTTTATCGGTATAAGCTTCTTTTGATTTTAGTTGTCGGCTGTCCCTAAAAACTCTAAGGCAAATTCAACATGCCATGCGGCACCTAGTTTTAAAATATCTTCGTCCAGTTCATAGTGGTCATCATGAGGGGCATGAGTGGTGCCTTTTTTCTCATTGTAGATTCCGATAATGCCATAAACACCAGGAGCTTCTTGCAGATAGTAAGAAAAGTCTTCGGAATTCATTGCTCTTGGAAATTCGGAAATTTTATCTGAACCGAATATTTTCATGCCGGCACTAGTCGCTATTTTTGCTAGAGCTGCATCATTTTTAGTTGGAGGAGTACTTGGCTCAATGGTTACATCGACAGTGATTTCATACATGTCCGCAAAAGCTTGAGCGTGACGTTTGATGGCTTCATGCCCAATATCGCGGCTATCTTCATCAAAGTAGCGCATAGAAATATCCATCGTCGATTCTTTCGGAACGATATTGGCTTTTGTTCCACTTGCAAAACGTCCAATATTTAAAACAACCGGATCGCGGGAATCAATATTTTTAGCAATGATTTGCTGCAAATCAAGTGCAAATTGAGCAGCCGGAGTGAAAGAGTCTTTCCCTAGTTGAGGAGTTCCGCCGTGGCCGGATTTTCCAGTAAACGTTACGTAAAGCGTATCGCAACCAGAAAACAAATCGCCGGCTCCAGAATAAAAAGATCCTGTCGGAATAGTATTGTAATTGTGCATGCCGAATACCGCATCCACGCCATCCATTCCTCCATCAGCGACAATTTTTTTCGCTCCTTCAAATGTTTCTTCCGCTTCTTGAAAGAAAATACGGACTTCTCCGTCGAAGCTTTCTTTTGATTCATTTAATATTTTTGCAGCGCCCATGGCCATCGTTGTATGAGCGTCATGTCCACAAGCGTGCATAACGCCAGGATTTTTAGATTGAAAATCTAAGCCTAGGTCCTCGTTGATCGGCAAAGCATCGATATCTGCACGTAAAGCGACGGTTTTTCCAGGACTTTTGCCTTTGATTGTTGCAATCGTCGATGTTTTTCCGACTTTTTTATACGGAATACCAAATTCTTCCAACTTAGCGATAATTTTTTCTTGCGTTTTAAATTCGTTCTCGCTTAATTCTGGTTCTGAATGCAATAATCTGCGAAACTCAATCAGTTGCTGTTCTATTTTTGTGGTTTGTTCTAGTGGTGTCTCGGTCATATTATGTGCCCTCTTTCTGTGTATTACTCCTATTTATTTAATTGTAGTCTTTTTCAGGTATTTCTTCAAAAAAAAGGCATTGGTAGAGAAAGAGGATAGGATTTCCAGCTTAGTAAAATTTGAAAAGATATTTTGTCTGTTTGATAGTATACTAGAGCAACGAGGTGTGTTGTTTCTCGAGCGAATACCTTGTTGCAATCAGAAAACAGCCATCTTTTAAAAGATGGAACAGAGTTCTTTATAAAAGTTGTGCAGGCAATAGCACTATTCAATCAACTAAGTGCAAACCCATTGATGCATTTTTAAGAACACTATTAATGGAGGGATAAAAATGGATACAAAATTAAAAGGAATTTTATTAGCTGCTTTTGGCGGGAGTATGTGGGGATTGTCAGGCGTCGTTGCGCAAGTGCTCTTTAATCGTTACTCTGCATCAACTGAGTGGCTGGTAAGCACACGATTATTGTCAGCGGGGATTTTGATTTTGCTTTATAGTAGTATGGTTAAAAAGGACAACATCTTTGCCATTATTCGCAACAGTAAAGACTTAATACAGTTAGCGTTATTTTCCATTTTTGGTATGGTAGGCGTTCAATATTTGTTCTTTAAAACTATTGAAGTAAGCAGTGCCTCAGTAGCTACTATCTTACAATTTACAGCTCCTCTTTTTGTTTATTTTTATATGCTGCTGAGAGGCGAGAAACACTTGAAAGTACAGGAATTATTCTTAGTTTTTACGACTTTTTTTGGTGTACTGCTCATTGTAACAAGTGGGAATTTTACACAAATGTCTGTGTCACCGCTTGGATTTCTTTTAGGTATCGGATCAGCAATAGCAGTAGTATTCTATACCTTGCAGCCTCGCAATCTGCTAACAAAATACGGTCCGCCGATGATTGTTGGGTGGGGAATGTTGATTGGCGGGATCCTCTTCCAATTTATTCATCCATTCTGGCAGCCAGGATTTAAAATGACAGGACAAAGTTACTTGTTATTAGCTGTGATTGTTCTATTTGGTACGGCTTTTTCTTTTATTTCATATTTAGCAAGTCTGAATTACATTGAAGCCTCGTTAGCCAGCATCATGACTGCTTTAGAGCCGCTGCTAGCAGCTGTCTTTTCGGTCTTTGTGTTCAAACAAATATTTGGTCTATACGAAATCATGGGGATCATCATCGTTCTCGTTTCAGTATTGATTCTATCCAATTTAGGGAATCACAAGAATTTGAAACAAGTAGCCGTTAAGGAAATAGAAAGAGATAGCATAAGGTAAGCATAAGCAGCATAGAATGGAGAAAACAGTTAGGAGGGATACGATGTTTAAAATCATGATCGTCGAGGATGACTTGACGATTGCTCATGTGCTGCGCGATGAACTGCAACGGTGGCAATATGAAGCAGTAGTAGTGACCGATTTTAATACGATCATTGAAGAGTTCATAGCAGAAGCACCTCAATTGGTGTTGATGGACATTCAGCTGCCGTATTTCAATGGGTATTATTGGTGTCAGGAAATACGCAAGTTTTCACAAGTTCCGATTATTTTCATTTCTTCGCGCAACGAGAATATGGATATTGTGATGGCCATCCAAATGGGAGCAGATGACTTTATCAGCAAGCCTTTTGATTTGACGGTCGCTGTTGCAAAAGTGCAGGCGCTTTTGCGAAGAACTTACGATTTTAATGATGCGGAAAATTTTTTAACGCATCATCAGGCGATTCTAAAATTAGGGGAATCAAAGCTCCAATACCAAGAACAAGAAATAGAACTGACCCGTAATGAACTGAAGATCATGGAATTGTTATTTTTATCTAAAGGCGAGTATGTATCAAGAGAAGACATCATGGTCAAGTTATGGGAAGATGAATCTTTCATCGACGACAATACATTGGCTGTTAATATCGCTCGGTTACGCAAAAAGCTGACCGCCATCGGATTAAAAGAGTTCATTTTGACCAAAAAAGGGTGGGGCTACGGCTTGAATAAAGGAGAGGATTCTCATTAAATCGATAAATAAGCAGCTCATCACCTCTTTTTTAAAAGCCATGCGCCCCCAATTTATTCTGTATAGCGGCATGCTGTTCTTTTTTAGTGCCGTTTACTGGTTAGGCCAGCTGCCATTAGATTTATTATTTTATACGATTGAACTGACAGCCTTTTTATTTCTTCTTTATTTGTTGGCGCAATTCTACCGCTATGCAAAAAGATACGAAGGATTGCACAATATCCAAAAAGACAATATCGATTTGGAGAATCATTTGCCTAATAACATGGATCCGGCAGATGAATTGTATCAAGAAAAAATCCTTTCATTGGTGGCGCAGTTACGCGAAACAGAGCAGCGGTTCAGCGAAAAAAACAGCGAACAGCTGGAGTATTTCACCCTTTGGCTGCATCAGATCAAGACACCGATCGCAGCGATCAGCCTATTGATGCAAAGCCAGCCCAAACAACCGCTGACGAAACAAGTGAAGCAAGAATTGCTGCGGTTGGAAGATTACACGCATATGGCCTTGAATTATTTGAAAATTGAAGAGAGTGGAACAGATATGGATTTCATCGAAATTGATTTGGATGACATTATTAAGAAAACAATCAAAAAATACTCGATTATCTTCATTTATAACCATATCTCATTAGAATACGAAGATACTCGAGCTTCTGTTTTGACTGATGGCAAATGGCTTCAAATTTTACTGGAACAGATTTTATCAAACAGCCTGAAGTATACGACCGGAGGCACTATCAAAATTTACTTAGATCCTGAGAAGCCAGAAACATTGGTCATTGAAGATAATGGCATGGGCATTCGCGCCGAAGATTTGCCGAGGATTTTTGAAAAAGGCTATTCTGGACTGAATGGACGACTCCATGAAAAATCAACAGGCCTAGGTCTTTTTCTAAGCCAGAAAATTGTTCAGCGTTTAGGACATCAGCTGACAATCGAATCCGTGATGGGAGAAGGAACAAAAGTATTTATCAACTTGGCTAGAAAAGAATTAGAGCTATTTGATTAAATGTGATAAAAAATGAGCAGCCTTACAAAACTGTAAGGTTGTTTTTCTGTTTTGTAAGACTAGGTAAATGCAAGGTATCCTTATTTATCATAAGATGTAAGAGTAGAAGAGGAGGAGGTAGCATATGCCTTTATTAGAAGTTAAGAATGTAAAAAAAGTTTATACCGCTCGTTTTTCGAGTCAACAAACAGAAGCACTGACAAACGTTAATTTTTCAGTTGAAAATGGGGAGTTCGTTTCTATCATGGGGGAATCAGGATCGGGGAAAACAACGTTACTGAATATCCTCTCAACATTGGATACCGCCAGCAGCGGAGAAGTTTATTTAGACGGCAAGCCGTTGTCTAAAATCAAAGACCGTGAAATCTCTGCTTTTCGCCGGAATACATTGGGATTTGTGTTTCAAGATTTTAATTTATTGGATAACTTTACAATTCGCGACAATATCTTATTGCCGCTGGTTTTATCCAATACACCGGTCGCTGAAATGGAAAGCCGCATCCAACCAATCGTTAAGAATTTAGGAATAGAAGCTTATTTGGATAATTATCCGTATGAAGTTTCAGGCGGACAAAAACAACGGGTAGCTGTTTCCAGAGCCTTGATCACCAACCCTAAAATCATTTTGGCAGATGAACCGACTGGAGCATTGGATTCACGAGCTTCACAAAATTTGTTGGAAACATTTGAACGGATCAACGAATCAGGACAAACGATCATGATGGTCACGCATAGTGCGCGGGCAGCCAGCTACTCGAACCGAGTCTTGTTTATCCGAGATGGAGCTGTTTACCATGAAATTTACCGAGGCGATCAAACTGCGGAAGAATTTATGGATCATATTGCCCAATCCATGAGAGTCTTATCTAGCCGAGGTGAGCAGTATGAACACTAAATTTTTCGCCAAATTAGCCGTGCGGAATATTCGATCTAACATGCAAACGTATTTGCCATACGTGCTTTCTTCTACGATGACAGTGGCTATGTTCTTTTTGATGGTCTCACTATTGACTAATGAATTTGTCCAAGGCCGTTCAAGTACATTGCCTATGTTGTTTGGCTTTGGGGCTGTTGTGGTCGGAATGTTTTCGTTTATCTTTATTCTATATACCAACAGCTTTCTGATCAAACGCCGAAAAAAAGAAATCGGCCTTTACGGTATATTGGGCTTAGGGAAGAAACACGTGGCGAAAGTTCTGATGCTGGAAATGGTATTGACAAGTTTCTTTAGTATCACAGCTGGGTTGATCACCGGGCAAGTATTCGGGAAATTGTTTTTCATGTTCTTGAATTACATGTTGAATTTACCTGAACCGATGGAATATACGGGTTCTTTAGACAAAGTCTTGCTGACGGCCGCTTTATTTATCGGCATTTTCTTGATCGGGCTGCTTTACAATATCAGCCAAGTAACATTTTCTAATCCGATCAAATTATTAAAAGGCCGTAAAGAAGGGGAAAAAGAACCAAAAGGATCGATTGTTTTGTTCATCCTTTCAGTCGGTTTGCTGGCAGGCGGTTATTGGATCTCCTTGTCGATCGATAATCCGATCGATGCACTTCAGTATTTCTTTATAGCGGTTTTACTAGTGATCGTCGGTACCTATCTGTTCTTTATTTCCGGATCGATTTTTATTCTTAAAGCTTTAAAGAAAAACAAGAAATTCTATTACCGTCCTGGTCCGTTTATTTCCATCTCAGGAATGCTGTACCGCATGAAACAAAATGCGGTGGGTTTAGCCAATATTTGTATTCTGGCTACCATGGTTATTGTGGCTTTATCGACAACTGTTGCGATGTTTGTCGGTACAGAAGAGACTTTGGATAACCGTTTCCCATTTGAGAATGCGGTAACGATCTATGGCGGAGAACAAGAAGAATCGGCAGGAAATAGTCAGCTGCCTGAGATGGAACAGATCAAAACAACCATTGATGAGCAGACTGCAGCCGCTGATTTAAAAATTGATCAGCTGGAAAGCTACAGATACCAAACACTCCTTGGAATGCTTGAAAAGAATAAATTTGTGATACCAGAGAGTACCTCACTCACTGACTTTACTTCTATAGTATCTGTCATTATCCTTCCATTGGAAGATTACAATCAATGGACGGATGAAACGATGGAACTAGGAGAGAATGAAGCGTTGTATTATCATTCAAAAGATACTTTGAAGGGACAAACACTTTCGTTAGGAGAACAAACGTATCAGCTGCAGAAAATGGCAGTTGTTCCAGGAGATATCGAAAGTCAAGGTGAGTTGTTAGAGATTTTGGTACTGGTCTTGCCAAGTATTTCAGAAATTGAAAAGGTGACTCAAAATTATATGCAGCAAAACCCCGATACTTTTATAGCGGGTCTTTCTGGAACGATCAATTGGGACACGACAGGCAGTCCGGCAGAGAAAGCGGCTTATGCTGCTGATTTAAAAGCAGTATTTAACGACACACCTTCAATGAGTTATGAATCCAAAGAAATGAATCGGGATGAATGGTATGGTATGAACGGCGGATTCCTATTCCTTGGGGTCTTCTTGGGGCTGTTGTTTACCATTGGGACTGTTTTGATCACGTATTTCAAACAGGTTTCCGAAGGGTATGACGACCGTGAAAAATTCCAAATCATGCAAAAAGTTGGGTTAGATCAAAAGATGATCAAAGATTCCACTCGTCTGCAAATTGTTTGGATGTTTTTCTTGCCAATCATCATTGCGGTTATCCATATCGCTTTTGCTTACCCAATCATTCAAAAAATGCTGGTTGTCTTTGGAATCACCAATCAAAAGCTTTTGATCTTGTCGATCATTGGTGTGATAGCAGCATTTAGTTTGATCTATTGGTTGATTTACCGTATCACTTCAAAAATTTACTACAATATTGTTAAATAAAAAGCTCAATGTTGCTTACTAGGCAGTCATTTAGCGATATAACCTACTCTGAACCCCGTAAGCCGAATGTATCTTTTAAATTTGGCTTACGGGGTTTTTAGGTTTAAGAATTTGCAGGTGAGTTCTTTCTTTTTGTTCGTTTGTTTGTATTAAAAGTTATTTTGTTTTTTTGAGTACCTTAAGGAGATTAAACCTTTGTCCTTAGGGCACGCAAATTCCTTTTGAGTGCCTTAAAGAGATTAAATTTCTGTTCTTAAGTCACGCAAACACCTTTTACGTACCTTAAAGAGTTTAAATTTATGTTGATAAGGTATGCAAAAACCTTTTGAGCACTCTTGATGCTGCTCAAGTACCTTTATACCAAGGAGCATCGAATTATTTGATCAATCCTGAATTAAAAGGCATCGAATATCACCTGTATGGCGATTACTTCAACTTTAGAACGGCATATTTGGCAGAAGAATAAAATGAAATGAAATAAGTTCTTTTACGTTAAACGGTAAAAGAGCTTATTTTTGTGTTTAAAACCATTAGTTTTTGGCATGTTTTGATGTAAACTAGAGGTATCAGTAATGGAGGTTACAGACATGTTGAATTTGTTTATCTTAATGCTTGAACGAGTGGGTTTGATCATTCTGGTGGCGTACATTTTAATGAACGTCCAACATTTTAAAACGATTTTAACCAAGCGACAATTGTTCTCAACGAAAGTTCAATTGATTATTGTATTCAGTATTTTTGCTATTATTTCGAATTTTACCGGTGTTGCGATCAGTCGTGATCAAGTTGTGTCAGATCAATTGCTCATTACGCTATCTGCAGATGCATCTTTGGCAAATACGCGTGCTTTGACAATTGGAGTATCTGGCTTTATCGGAGGGCCGGTCGTTGGACTCAGTGTCGGAGTTATCTCTGGAATCGTTCGTTATTTTCAAGGAGGCGAAGCGGCGTTTATTTATGTGATCTCATCCATTTTGATCGGCTTGTTTTCTGGAATTTATGGGGCCAGATCCATGCGCAAAAACAGCTACCCGAAAGTAAAAGAGGGCATGATCGTTGGTGCAGTGATGGAAAGCATTCAAATGCTGTGTATCTTGATTTTTGGCGGGCATTTCTTGGCGTCGCTAACATTAGTCGGATTTATTGCCTTTCCGATGATTTTGATCAATAGTTTGGGAACCGCTATCTTTTTGTCGATCATTGATTCGACTTTGCGGCATGAAGAACAAACAAAAGCAGTGCAGACTCATGATGTTTTGCAGCTGGCCAATGAAACACTGCCTTATTTTCGAGCAGGAATGCATGAACGATCGTGTACAGAAGCAGCAAAAATTATCATGCGGTTCATTAAAGTATCTGCTGTCAGCATAACCAATCAAGAAAGAATTTTGGCGCATGTCGGTGCAGCCAGCGATCACCATATACCTTCTAATGGAATTTTGACCAATTTATCAAAAGAAGTATTGAAGAGCGGAAAAATCAAAGAAGCTCATTCGCACGATGAAATCGGCTGCGACTTCCCAGGCTGCCCACTTGAAGCAGCAATCGTTATTCCATTGAGATCGAAAGGTGCGACGGTCGGCATCTTGAAGATGTATTTTACAGATGCGACGAAATTAACTTTTGTCGAACGCCAATTAGCAGAAGGCTTGGGCAATATCTTCTCCAGCCAAATTGAATTAGGCGAAATGGAGTTGCAAGGAAAACTATTGCAAGACGCTGAAATCAAGTCCCTGCAAGCTCAAGTGAATCCGCATTTCTTTTTCAATGCGATCAATACTGTTTCAGCTTTGATTCGAGTCGATAGTGAAAAAGCCCGCAGTCTATTGATTCAGTTAAGCCACTTTTTTCGGTCTAATTTACAAGGAGCGAGAACCAACTTGATTCCATTGTCAAAAGAACTAGAGCAAGTAAAAGCTTATTTATCTTTAGAACAAGCCCGATTTCCAGACCGCTATCAGGTAAACATAGAAGTGGAAGACGGGTTGTCAGAAGTTTTAGTGCCGCCTTTTTTGGTTCAAATATTGGTAGAAAATGCGTTTAAACATGCTTTTGGAAGCCGCAAAATCGACAACCAAATTTGGGTCGATGTTACTAAGCACGAACAAGGCATACAAGTCAGCGTGAAAGATAATGGATTAGGAATAGAAACTGAACGGTTAATAAAACTAGGCAAAGAAGTTGTTTTGTCTGAAAAAGGAACAGGATCAGCGCTTGAAAATTTAAATAAGCGATTGATCAGTTTATTTGGAGAGAGCGGAAAGCTGCAGTTTGAAACATCAACTCAAGGAACCGCGGTTTCGTGCACTGTACCGTATCGTGAAAGGGAGGAATGAAAAGATGCATACATTGATCGTTGATGATGAGCCTTTGGCTAGAAATGAATTGAATTACTTATTAGAACAGTGTGAAGAGGTAACTTCGGTAACTGAAGCAGACTCGATCGAAGAAGCGTTAGAACAAATGCTGAAAAAAACAGTGGATTTGATTTTTCTTGATATTCATTTAACCAATGAGAGCGGGCTAACGCTAGCTGAAAAAATCAAACAAGTGAAAAACCCGCCATTGATCGTCTTTGCCACAGCCTACGATGACTATGCGATCAAAGCTTTTGAATTGAATGCGAAAGACTATGTGCTAAAGCCTTTCGAACAAAAACGGATTCAGCAAGCCGTTACCAAAGCTTATAAAACACATCAAAATGAGAAACAACAAGTCCATGAGCTTCCAGAAGAACCACTAAAAGCTATTCCTGTTCAATTAGATGACCGGATCTTCTTGGTAAAGATTGAAGAGATAATAGCAGTGGGTGTTGAAAATGGGGAAACAACGATTTATACAAAAAAACGCGAATACCCGATCAATGAACCATTAAGTGCGATTGAGAAAAAAATCTGTCATCATGCTTTTTTACGCGTACACCGCTCATATTTAATCAACGTGAATGCAATTGATGAGATCCAACCTTGGTTTAACCATACCTATCAAGTTACACTGGAAAACCAGTTGAAGATTCCTGTCAGCCGTTCTTATATGAAAGACTTTAGAGAGCAAGTGGGGTTGTGAGAAGAGCAAACATGTTTGTCCAATTCTATTTTTGAACACGTTCAAAAACAATCCTTTCAGATATAGCAAAGGGGGAGGAGAAACTTGTCTCACTCCCTTTTTTTGCAATTTTAAACTCAGGCATTTTCGAGAACTAATGATTAACCTGAAAAGTCATCCTAAAGGGTTATTTAATCTATTTTTTGATACAACAGTTTCGTTACCGCAATGACGATAAAGCACAACATACCAAAGAAATGAAGCAGGGAAATACATTTCTAATGCTTAATAAAAAAAGATATTTTTTTCACAATACTCTTGACAATTTATTGTTATAGGTTTATATTAGTCACTGAAGGTAGCTACTACGACATGTGATTAAATTCACTTGAAGGAGGATGAAATGGAACATATAATAACCATTATGAAAGATTACCAATTTTCGGAATATGAAACACTTGTGTATATGGCGTTGTTAAAAAAAAGCAACCAAACTGGTTACGAAACTAGTAAAAATTCAAGTGTTCCTCGTTCAAAAGTGTATAATATTTTAGAAATTTTATTAAAAAAAGGTGTTATTATTTGCAGTAATACAGATCCTGTTCGCTACAAAGCAAAATCGGTTGAAGAATTAATCGATCGGTTAAATAAAAAAGTACAATCTGATTTTAATGAAATTAAAAAGAGTTTGGGCAGTATAGAAAAAGAAGAAGAAACAGACATTTTATGGAGCTTGTCAGAATACAATCAAGTGATTGAAAAATCTATTCAATTGATAAGACATTCTCAAAAAGACCTTTATCTGCAAATTTGGGAAGAAGATTTAACCGAAATGATGGTTACCTTATTAACAGAGGCGGAAAAGCGGCTTGATAAATTTATTGTTATATTATTTAGCAAGAAACGTCATTATGAATTACCTTTTAATCGATTTTACAAACATGGTTTTGAAGAAGATAAATTAAAGGATTATGGAAGCCGGTGGATTACTGTTGTGGCAGATTCAAAGGAAGTTGTTTATGGGACCTTTCCAAAAGGACAACCAGATGTCATTTGGACACGGAACCATTCCATGGTCAAGCTGTCGAAAGAATATGTTATCCATGATGCTTATAATTTAAGGATGATTAATCAGCTGGAAGATCCTGCTAAACAAGTATTTGGAAAAGATTTAATGGATGTCAGAAATATTTATGGGAAATAAAAAATTTGGAGGAAACTAAAATGACTACAGTGTTATTATCTTTAATCGTGATCGTCAACTTGTTTTTTGTAATTTCTTTTGTGAAAGATATAACAAAGCATAAAAATGAAATTAAAAAGGAACCAGCCAATACTATTGCGTTGCCTTTTGTCGCATTTTTCACCTTTTTGCTTTCCACTTTTGGTATTTCAGATTTTGCTATTGGAACAGTATTGTACCAAAAGTTAAAATGGGTACCGCTAAAAAAATTGCCAGGTACACTAAACGCCCAATGTGTGATTCCGGTTGCTGCTATGGCTCTTTCGTATATTACTTCTATTGATGTAGGAATCAAGACACTAGCTGTTTGTATCATCAGTCAAGTAATCGGTGCATATGTGGGCCCACGTTTTGTTGTGAAGTTACCCGAAAAAACGATTAAAAAATTTGTGTCGATTGGTTTGACAATAGCTGCTCTTTTGATACTGGCTGGAAAATTCAATTTGATTCCTTCTAATGGAACAGCGACTGAATTGTATGGTATAAAATTAGTAACAGCTGGAATTTTATTATTTGCATACGGGGCATTAAATAATATTGGAATAGGCTCGTATGCTTTAACTATGGCGACTGTTTATGCTTTAGGAATGAATCCTGCAGCTGCATTCCCAATAATGATGGGAGCTTGTACTTTCTCAGTTCCGATCGGAAGTATGCAATTTGTGAAATTTGGAGAGTACAGCCGTAAAATAACTTTATTCGCTTCTACATTCGGAGTACTTGGAGTATTGACAGCAGTTTACTTCGTAAAATCATTAAATACGGGTATGCTACAATGGTTAGTCATTGTTGTTTTACTATATACAGCAGTCAGCATGGTATTAGAATTAATTAAATCAAAACAAAATATTGCAAATGAAGCAATCTAAAAAGGAGAGCGAAAGAATGATTATTTTAACTAAGGAAGATATGCAAAAGGTATTTTCGATGGAAGAAGCGATTGAAGCAGACAAAGAAGCACTGCGTCTCTTTTCTGAAGGAAAAAGCACAGTTCCGCTGCGAACAAATATCGATGTACCGGAATATGAAGGACAAAGTCTTTACATGCCGGCTTATGTTTCAGGAAGTCAGTCAGCGTTAGGAGTAAAAATTGTCTCAGTTTACCCCAATAATATCGACAAAAATCTACCTAGTGTACCGGCAACTATGGTAGTTCTTAATTCAAAAACCGGCATTGTGGAGGCCGTAATGGATGGGACCTATTTAACACAACTTCGCACAGGAGCTGTACAAGGAGCGGCTACAGATGTTTTAGCTAGAAAAGATGCCAAGGTTGCTGCTTTATTTGGAACCGGAGGCCAAGCTATTACGCAGTTGGAAGCGATGTTGACAGTTCGTCAGTTAGAAGAGGTCCGAATCTTCGATATAGACAAAGGACGCTGTCAAAAATTTGTTGAGGAAATGTCAGAAGAATTCGCAGCTTTCGGTACGAAGATGATAGCTGCAACATCTGCTGAAGAGGCTGTTGCAGGAGCGGATATTATTACTTCTGCGACTACTTCTAAACGTGCAACGTTTGATGGGAAATTTGTTGAAGAGGGAACTCATATTAACGGAGTTGGAGCTTATACTCCTGAAATGCATGAAATACCTGCTGATATTATCGTAAAAGCAGATAAGGTCATTTTTGATACAACTGAAGGCGTGTTAGCAGAAGCAGGAGATATCATAACGCCATTAGAAGAAGGTCTGGTTGAAAGAAGTCATTACCAAGGAGATTTAGGAGAAGTGATGCTGGGTAAAATAGCGGGAAGAGCAACAGATGCTGAAATCACAGTTTTTAAAACGGTTGGAACAGCGGTGTTGGATGTTGTTACAGCTGAAAAAATACTTCAAAAAGCTAAAAAGTTTGGTGTTGGAACAACAATCAATATGTAAAAACAGCTAAAAACTTAATAAGAGAGAATATAAAAAAGTGCATTCACTCAAGAATGCACTTTTTTGTCCTGTTTAACGTTTGAAAAGACCGTTTAATTTATCAAATAGTTTGCTGCTTGCTTTTAAATGGAGTTTGTAACTCTTTTGAAAAAGGAGTACCATAGTAAGTATCATTTTCTAGGAGGGATTTATATGACGATCAATAATGAATTATTAGCTAATTTTAAAAACCGCTTTGAAGGCAATCAAGAAAATCAGGCTATCAAAGGGGCAATTGCCAAAGTCGGTATCAATGACGCATCTTTGGATAATAATGTCTTGCGCAGGCATTCGTTTGTCTTTTCAGACGAAACCAAACGCGGTAAAATCACTAACCAAGAAGCCAGTGGTCGATGCTGGATGTTTGCGGCCTTAAATACGGCACGCGTGGGCACAATGGAGAAATTAAATGTCGAAAGTTTTGAGTTTTCACAAAACTATACATTATTTTGGGATAAATTAGAAAAAGCTAATTATTTCTTAGACAGCATTTTAGACACCGTCAATGAAGCTCAAGATTCTAGATTGATTGCTCATTTGTTGACCGATCCGGTTCAAGACGGCGGACAATGGGATATGTTTTCCGGCATCTTAGAAAAATACGGAGCTGTACCGAAAGCAGTGATGCCAGAAACATTTCATTCTGCTCATACATCAGTATTAAACACTATTTTGACTTCTAAGTTGCGTGAATTTGCTAGTGTCTTACGTGAAGGCCATCAAGCGGGGCAAACGACTGAGGAATTGGCAGCAAAAAAAGAAGACATGCTGTATTTTGTTTACAATGTTTTGGTAAAAGCTTTAGGAGAGGTGCCTGAGACCTTTACGTATGATTACCGCGACAAGGATGATCAGTACCACAGAATTTCAGATGTTACACCTCAAGAGTTTTTCTCATCTTATGTAGGCTGGGACTTGCCTAATCTTGTTAGCTTATTGAATGCACCAACGGCTGACAAACCTTATGGCAGAGCTTATACGGTGAAGTACTTAGGCACGGTTAAAGAAGCGCAACCGGTTCGCTACATTAATGTACCAATCGATGTTTTGAAAGAAGCAGCCGTTGCTTCCATTAAAAATGGCGAACCTGTTTGGTTTGGCTGTGATGTAGGCAAGTTGTTGGTTAAAGATGCGGGCATCATGGACGACAAAAGTTACGACTATGATCTGACCTTAGGAGAAGGGCTAAATCTGTCGAAAGCCCAACGATTAGATTATGGCGATAGTCTGCTGACTCATGCGATGGTATTTGTCGGAGTGAATTTGGATGACGAAGGTAAGCCGTTGACTTGGAAAGTGGAAAACAGCTGGGGTGAGAAAGCCGGTAAAAAAGGCATTTACTCGATGAGTGATCAATGGTTTGAGGAATACACTTACCAAATCGCTGTTGATAAAAAATACATTCCTGAAAAATGGCTGAAGGCTTTAGACGAGCCGCTGATTGAATTAGAACCATGGGATCCAATGGGCGCTTTGGCTATGGTGAAATAAAGCATTTGTATATCAACGTTTTAAAGAGAGAGGATTACATATTCTCTCTCTTTTTGTTCAAAAGGGGCACAAAAGGGACAGTTGGAATTCAAATAAATTTTAGTGTTTCAGACAAAACGACATTTGGTTTACGGGTTACGTAAGTATTTATCTTTTTTTAAAATTGCTCTGTCCTTGACTGACAGAATCCATAATAACTCTAAAGGGAACACACCATTTCGGAAATGATCAGAAGTTAGAGCAATGATTTTCTCTTTGTTTTATTGGTATAAGAAACTGTATACCATTCGATGTATTTAAATTTTATGCTATAATACTTCCTTTCAAATAGATAAAAACTCTTTTTTTTATAGTATAAAGTCCTATAAAAAAATAGTTTTTTTATCGCACTCAAACTTTGGTCGAGGAGAGTGCATTTTTTTTATTGTGCAGAATTCATGTATGCATCTGTTATTTGTCCAGATTCTTCCATATAGATATCCATCAATTTACTTGCCCATTCTTCATAATCTTCGTATTTCCCTGAACCTTTAGTAAAGTGAACTTCCGCCATCGCGCTGATGCCATCGTTTGAAATTTCAGCTAAATCTGAAATCTTATCATTAGATAATTCTGCTAAACCTTCTAATCCACCTTGATTGTTTGGATATTCCGCGTTGTATTCTTCAACTAATTTCGGAGCAGCTTCTTTTATTTTTTGAGTATATTCATCTAAAATAGCTTGATATTGTTCTTCTGCACTTGTTTCAATCGGTTCTTCTTTCACTACTGGTTCTGCCTTTATTTCCTCTGTAGGTTCTGAATCTGAAGTCACTACTGGTTCAGCTGATTCTTCACTTTTTGATGGCTCCACGGCAATGCTATCAGTTGGTTCTGCAGTTTCTTCTTCACTATTCAATGAGTAACCTACAACAACTATTACTAACAACCAAAACCAAATCTTCTTATAGAAAGGCTTTTTCAATCTACCTTTAACCACATTACCATTTTCATCGTACAACTTTTTCTTTGCCATTTTCCATTCCTCCAATTACCTTTTTCACATTAAATTCGATGCGTGATTTAATTATACCTCGCTATTTGTAATTAGATAGAATTATTTCAAAAGAATAGAACCTTAAACCCAAAGAGTGTCAAAAATATGACGAATAAAGAAATTGAAACAGAAAACTTTCATCGTTCTCTTTTGTATGTACTTTGTGCAAGGCAACGGTGGAAGTTTTTTTATCTTGAATGTGGTACATTAAAAGAAAGCTGAAGAATAAAGGAGTAGACATTATTGATTAAATTGATTGCTATTGATATGGATGGAACATTGCTAAATGAATCTCATCTGATAACCAATAAAGTGAAAAAAGCCTTACATGAGGCTATTGAAGCTGGAATAAAGATTGTTTTGTGTACCGGACGGCCATTGAAAGCTATTTATCCTTATCTTGAAGAATTGGAGATGGCTCAAGAAGAAGATTACGTCATTTCATTAAATGGGGCATTGATCCAAAAGACGAATACACAAGAAATCGTGTACAAACAAACGTTATCCCACGAAGATTTAGTGAAAATAGAAAAATTGCGGAAGGACGTTGCTGAAATAAATTTTTCTTTTTTTGATGAGACGCATTACTTTTATACTGGAGAACCAACCGAAGTATTGAAATATGATGCTCATTTGCTGGGAATGGAGTTGAACTCTATGCCCGTTCAAGAACTTCCAGAAGATCGGACCATTTATAAGTCAATGTTCGTTGGGGAAGAAGCTGTGTTGGATCATTTTGTGGAACATATTCCAGACTTTATTTCTGAAGAGTATTATCCGATCAGAAGCCTTTCCTATGTCTTTGAAGTTTTGCCTAAACACGCTAACAAAGGAACGGCTTTGCTTGGATTAGCTGAAAAGCTGGGTTTTGACCACGAAGAAATCATGGCTATTGGAGATGGAGAAAACGATATCGACATGATCGAAGCTGCAGGCCACAGTGTCGCGATGGGAAATGCTACAGCAACCATCAAAAAAGCGGCTAAGTACGAAACAAAGTCAAATGAAGAAGATGGAGTTGCCCATGCTATTTACAAATGGGCATTAAACCAAAACGCATAAAGTCGAATAAACTTGAAGGAACCTCCTCTTATCGGTATAATAAGCAAACTAAATGAACGCTTTGTTCAAAAAACGTTAGCGAACAAAAAGGTTGTGAAAAAAATGGAATCAAAAGAACGCTATTGGGGAAACAGTCGATTTTTTTCGTGGGCTTTTGTAGTTATATGGATGGGACTGATTTTTTATTTGTCTCACCAAGTTGCGGATCAATCGCGAACATTGAGCGATGAAACCTTGTATATTATGATACCAACGATAAAAATCTTTCAAGGTTTATTTTTCTTAGTTTTAGCAGTTTGGGGAGGAAGCAAACTAAAAAAACAAGGCATAACAATTGGCATGAAAGAAATAATCGCCATCGGGGCAGTAATTTGCCTGCTTTACATTTTGTCCGTTGAAATGCGTGATGCAGTTGTGCCGCCCGATTTGCCAAATGCGATTAGAAAGCACGCTCATTTTTTTATTTACTTGGTTTTAGGCATTTTAGTGAAAAATGCATTGAACAACAGCGGGATAGCAGGCATCAAGGGAATTGGACTCAGCTTACTGATTTGTGCACTTTATGCGGTTTCCGATGAGTTCCATCAGGTGTTTGTTCCAGGCAGAGGCGGTCGATTAAGCGATGTCTTCATCGATAGCAGTGGCGCTGGAATAGGGCTGATCGCTTCTGTACTGTTTAACAAAATAAGAAGGAAGCGAACCGCGAGCCTTGTCAGTAACGATTCTAGAAATAGGAAAGATTAAATGAGAGCTAAGGAAAAGTTGGGGAAACCCGTTCCTTAGCTTATTTTTGCTTTAACTTTATTAAGATACAGATGAAATTTTAATTAGCTTTCGGTTAGGGATGTTCTTGAAAACGTTGATAAAATAAGAGGTCGGCGCTTCCTGATCTTCACAATAGAATTAAAAGAACAAAAATTTGCTTGACATTTAATCGCTTTTAATAGATAATAAAAGCAAGTTAGTGAATGTGTGCACAATGATTCGCGACGAATAATTATTAGAAAAGGATTTGGTTGCCAATCTTATATAGTCAGTAAATAAGTTTTCATATAGTTTACACAGGTTTAATGTTATTATATCTTATTTTTTTACTTTGTCTTGTGAATTATATAACTAGGGGGAGACATCATGTCAGAACAAGAAACAAAATTATCAGCTAAAATATTTTTTAACCGCGTTTTAGCAGGAACAGCAACAGGTATCGTAGTTGGACTGATTCCAAATGCAATTTTGGGAGAACTATTTAAATATTTCGGTACAAAAATGGATGTCTTTATTTCTTTATTGCATGTAGTTCAAGGTTTTCAATATTCCGTTCCTATTATTGTAGGGGTATTGATTGCTATGCAATTCAAGTTAAACCCGATGCAAACGATCATTGTTGGAGCTGCAGCACTTGTTGGATCAGGTGCGTATGTGATTACTGATGGAGCATTCATGCTGGTCGGAATCGGCGACTTGATCAACACAATGATAACCGCTTCGTTAGCAGTTATCCTTGTTAGAGCTATTGGAAATAAACTAGGTTCGATGACCATCTTGCTGCTTCCGATCATTGCCGGAGCTGGCGCAGGGGCAGTAGGTTCATTTACATTGCCTTATGTAAAAATGATCACGTCTACTATAGGAACTTTGATCAATAGTTTCACTGAGTTGCAACCGATTTTAATGAGCGTCTTAATTGCAGTCTCATTCTCTATTCTTATTATCTCTCCGATATCAACCGTTGCGATTGCTACAGCTATTGGCTTGTCTGGATTAGCTTCTGGTGCAGCGAATATCGGGATTTGTGCAGCAGCTGCGACTTTAGTCATTGGTTCGATGAAAGTCAATAGCCTAGGGGTTACTTCTTCAGTCGGTTTAGGTGCAATGAAGATGATGATGCCAAACTTGATCAAACACCCAATCATTTGTTTGCCGATTGCATTTAGTGCTGTCATTAGTGCGGTGTTTGCTGCTCTATTCAATATACAAGGTACTCCTTTCTCAGCAGGTTTCGGCTTCTCAGGATTAGTCGGACCTATCAACGCAGTTAAGTTTATGGAGGGCAGTGTAGGTACCAATATCAGTATAGCTGTCTTGGTGTTTTTCGTTATCCCATTTGCCAGTGCTTTTATCGGTGATTTAGTTTTTGGCAAAGTATTGAAAATATACGATAAAGATATCTTTAAGTTTTTCACTGCACAATAAACAGCTAAGTATATACACTAAAAAAAACAGTTATTAAAAATTAGTTGATGGAGGTAATATAAATGAATTTAATTATGTTTGGAACACGTGAAGATGAGAAAGATGCAGCGATGGTATGGAGTAAAAAAACAGGTATCAACGTTGAAACAACAACGGAGATTCTTACGATGGATACACTGGGTAAAGTAAAAGGCAACGACGGCGTTTTGATCCAGCAAACAGGAAAATTAGATGAAGCTTTATATCCTGCCTTAGCTGAGATGGGTATCAAACAGTTGGCTACTCGTTCTGCTGGTTACGATATGTTTGATTTGAAAGCGGCAAAGGAAAACGGATTAGCAATCACAAACGTACCTGCTTATTCGCCTAATGCTATTGCAGAGTTTGCCGTTACAGCTTCATTAAACATGATTCGTCATATGGACTTAATCAAAAAAAATGTAGAAAACCACAACTTCAGTTGGAACAAAGGCATCTTAAGCAGAGAAGTGCGTTCAATGAAAATAGGGATCGTAGGAACAGGTCGTATTGGGCGCATTACAGGCGAGTTATTTGCTGGTTTCGGTGCTGAAATCATCGGCTTTGATTTGTACCCAAATGATGAAGCGCGTAAGTTTCTTACCTATAAAGATACACTTGAAGAATTAGTAAAAGAAGCGGACTTGGTTTCAATTCATATGCCTGCAACTGAAGACAACTACCACTTATTTAACAAAGAGTTATTGGCTCAAATGAAAGACGGTGCTTATTTGGTCAATACAGCAAGAGGAACGATCGTGGATACAGAAGACTTGCTTGAAGCACTAGAAAACAGAAAACTAGCGGGCGCAGTTTTAGATACCTATGAATATGAGCACCCATTTGTCAACAAAGATTTGAAAGGCGCCGCAATTGACGATGATATTTTCAATGCATTGATGGCGAGAGATGATATTTTCTACACTCCTCATATTGCGTTCTATACAGAAACAGCAGTTGAGAACCTAGTAGAAGGATCGTTGGATGCGACTCGTGATATCATAACTAGCGGCAAGAGCGATTTTGAAGTAAAATAATTCGCTGAAATCAATTAAAAGCAGCAGGCTGAACAGTTATTGATGAACTGTTCAGCCTGCTGCTTTTGCTGTGCCCTCAAAATTCAACTCAGCTGTTTTTATGTAAAAATCTATGGAAAAGCTAAAATGATCTCTTTTCCAAAAAATAACAATGGATAATTTTTAAAAAATACGATAAGATATTGTCAGAATCAGAAAAAGCAAGCGATTTTTCTCAGGATGCTTAGATGGAATGGATAAAAAATGGGAAGGCGGATGAGGTACAGTACAATAATATAAAGACCTAATAAATACGGAGACTCTTGTTAATAATTGAACTAACAATAAGTGAGGAGCAAAAAGATGAAAAAGAAAATTTGGATTGGGTTAGGTATTGTAGTCGTTTTACTACTAGGAGGCTTTGGAGCGAGAGCACTGTTTTTTTCACCTGAAGAAGTCGCGGAAGAAGGACTTGAAGATCCTTACGGGATTGAGTATTTTACAGTTCCCAGTATGGAACAGATATTTGTTAATGGGACAGTAAATCCTGAGCAGTCGCAAGAGTTTCGTAAAGAAGAAGGCCTTGGAACGATAGGAGAACTGAAAGTTGAAAATGGTGCTGCTATCGAAGAAGGAACGCTTTTATATACATATGAAAATACAGAAGTAGCCACACAAATCAATGATTTAGAGAATCAAGTGGCACGAATGGAAACACAACGTTCTAATGCTGTGTACAAACGTGATTTAGCGATTCAAAATTGGAATAAAATGCCGGAAGAAGAACGCACACAAACATTAGAAGAAGTGAAAATCGATACGAGTACATCAGATTTAGATGCAGAGATCACAGAATTGTACAACAATATTGAATCCTTAAAAGAACAACGGTACAAAGATATCGTGGCGCCTTTTAGCGGGAAAGTGTACATTCCTGAAGACAAAAATGCAGAAACACCTATTTTAAAACTGATTTCAGATCGTTTCTATGTAGTTGGGACCGTTAATGAAAAAGATGTTGGGAAATTAGCTCCTGATCAAATCGCAGATATCAAAGTGATTTCAAATAACCATGCAGTGACTGGAAAAGTTACATTTATTGACCACAACCCCACGGAAGATACAGGAGATGGTATGGGAAGCTACGGAGGACAAGAAACAACAATGTCCAATTATCCTGTAAAACTGTCTTTGGATTCATTAGAAGGCATCCGTAATGGATACCATGTCCAAGCTATCGTAAGCAGCGGCGAAAGTACCGTCAATGTTCCGACCATTGCTATCCATCAAGAAGACGATCAAGCGTATGTCTTAGTTAATGACTTCGGCACAGTGGTCAGACGAGTGGTTCAACTAGGCGAAGCAGAAGGCGAGAATACCATTGTTACCAGCGGTTTAGAAGCCGAAGATCAAATTATTGTTTCTTCTAAAGTGGATATTGAAGAAGGTCAATTGCTATCTGAATCATCAGAACAAGAATTTGTTGATCCAATCGATAGCGAAGAATAGGAGGTGGAATAAATGAACCCAATAGAGAAACCTCAACCATTGATTGTATTAAAAGGAATCCATAAAACCTTTAAACGTGGCAAGCAAGAATCCCATATTTTAAAAGGATTGGATTTAACCATCAATGAAGGCGACTTCGTGATGATCATGGGGAAATCCGGCAGCGGGAAAACAACTTTGATGAACATTATCGGTTTTTTAGACCGTATCACCGATGGAACGTATTTGTTCCGCGGAGAAGATGTAGCCTTATTGAATGAAAATAAAAAATCTGAATACCGCAATGCTTTTTTTGGATTCGTTTTTCAACAGTTTTTTTTAATCGAGTCATTGAATGTCCAACAAAATGTGGAACTGCCAATGGTTTATAAAGGTGTAAACAGCGCAAAAGAGAAAAAAGGAAAAGCGAAACAATTTCTAGAATTAGTAGGAATTGGCGAAAAACTGAAAGTGAAAACAACTGAATTGTCTGGCGGACAGCAGCAACGAGTGGCAATTGCGCGGGCGCTGATCAATGATCCTTTGTTGATCATGGCCGATGAGCCGACGGGTGCACTAGACAGTGAAACGGGACAAAGCATCATGGAAACGTTAAGCCAGTTGAACCAAGAAGGCAAGACAATTGTGATGGTTACGCATGATGAAGATTTGACGACTTATGCTTCGCGTGTTATTCGCATGAAAGACGGTTCTTTTGAAGAAGAGGTGATCAACGTATGATACACAATCTATTGATCAGTACTTTTTTAAGTTTGAAAGCTCATAAATTCCGTGTCTTTCTAACGATGCTGGGAATCATCATTGGAATCTCTTCGGTCGTTACGATTGCAGCTTTAGGCGAAGGCATCCGGCAACAGACATTGGAACTAGCTGATTCAGCTAATGCCAATGAAATTCGGATGCAGTATACACTGCCGATGACTGAAGAAACGATGTACCATGAAGAGTCTAATTTTGTGTTTTCTCGAATCGACATGAAACGCATTCAAAAAATCGATGGAGTCGCTTCTGTTTTACCTGATTATGGAGAAGGAATGGGTATGGGCAGTACAGAAATGATCAGCGGCGAGTTCGATTACTTTGGTCAAACGGCTTCAGTCCAATTGACGCCATACAGTAAGCAGCAGCCTCTTTTATACGGCCGAGATATCACACCAGCGGATGCCAATCATGATGTGATTGTTTTGTCTCATGATATCTTCGACTATGGAATCATGATCGATGATCCAGAAGAGATGATCGATCAAGCCATCGCTATTAATGGCTATATGTATAAAGTCATTGGTATCAAACAGCCATATGACTATGGTAGTATGTCACTGAGCGGCGGTGAAGAAGATTATATGTCTGCCATGACTTCCGTTGTGTCTCGGGCCTCTTATAATGAATTGACCAGGTTTAAACCGATCAGTGCATTAAAAATAAAAGTAGAGGAAACGGCGGATCGTTATGCTGTGACCGAAGCTGTTACCCAATCATTAATCGAAAGTTACCCCGATGAAGAAGGAATTTTTGAAGAAGATCGTTCAAATGAAGAAATGCAGCAAGAAATGGAAAGTTACATGTCGGGTATCGTTAATTTTCTGATGGCCATTACCGCCATTTCCTTATTGGTAGGAGGCATTGGCGTGATGAACATCATGTACGTTTCGGTGACTGAGCGCAAAAGAGAAATCGGGATTCGCCGTGCGATCGGAGCAAAACCGCGCAATATTCTTTTCCAATTTATTTTAGAAGCGGCTTTTATTACGTTTATCGGCGGAATAGTCGGTTTGGCATTTGGTTATGGAATCGCCTTATTAGTCGGCAATTTTATGGAACTCCAACCTGTGTTGACGATGCAGACGATTCTGTTGTCGACCTCTGTTTCTGTTTTGACCGGATTATTTTTCGGAATCATGCCAGCGATCAACGCAGCTAAAATGGATCCAATCAAAGCGATTTATCAATAAAATCAATAAAAAATTGGAAAAGTCATACGCAGATAACGAAAAGAATTCAAAACGTTTAGAAACGCAACTCAAAAATAATGTCATAAAAAGATGAGATGAAGGACATGAAATTTTAATAGAGAGGTGGATATAGATGAATTTTTGGTTTTTTTGGTTTATTCTAATCGGGCTCTTATTAGTATGGAGTGCCATTAATGAAATGAAGAAAGAAAACAAGGAATTAAAAAAGAGGTTAGATGACTTGGCAAAGGCTACAGGTTATGAAGAGTTATCCAGCAATTATGTTGAGGAGCCTTTGAAATCAGAGTTAGCAATGTTGAAAAACAAAGGAGAAGATATTCAAGCAGTTAAGTTGTTGAGAGAAAAGACAGGCATGGGCTTAGTACATGCGAAACAATTTATTGATGAGTTAGAGTAATAAGCAAAGCAAACGATAAAATAGAGATTCAACCAAAAGAGGCATTGTCCATTTTGTTTGAATCTCTTGTTTTATTCTCTAAGAGGTTTTGGTTTTAGCTTGTGATAAGGTTAAAAATTTTCCAACAGTTAACTTAATAGGGTAAACTAAAGTTATTCATAACAAGGAATCTGAAGGAGGAGAGCCAAATGTTAGCAGGATTAGAAAAATATGTATTGCCGGTCTTTTTAAAAATTGGAGAAAACAAAGTACTGGTTGCCATCCGTAATGGATTGACTTTGACGATTCCTTTTACGATTGTCGGAAGCTTTTTTTTGATTTTAGGAAACTTGCCGATCAAAGCCTGGACGGATTTCATAGAACCTGTTTCCGGAATGTTGAATGCTCCTGTTTCAGTGACTTTTGGCGTTTTGGGTTTAATTGTGGCGATTGGAATAGGGTATAACCTCGCTATAGGGTTTGGTGTAGATCCCATTTCCAATACAGTGATCACAACTGTCGCTTTTCTATTAGCGACATTAACGGAAGACTTCACAATCGATCCTGCTTTATTGGATGCCACCGGCATGTTTACCGCTATTTTGGTAGCAATTTTTACTACATTTGTTTACCGTTTTTTCGTCGTTAAGAACATCACCATAAAAATGCCTGAAGGCGTTCCGCCTTCAGTATCTCGGTCATTTGCCAGTATGATGCCAGCTGCTACAGTGATCGGCAGTATTTGGATCATTCATGTTTTATTGAAAATCAATTTAAATGAGATCTTGCAATGGATTTTTCAGCCGCTGGTTTTTGGGTTGAGCACATTGCCAGGTTTGATGGTCTATACATTATTGGCCTGTTTTTTGTGGAGCTGCGGTATTCATGGACCAAATGTTTTAGCTGGGATCGCAACTCCGATTTTCTTGAGCTACTTAGCTGCTAATACAGCGGCATTTCAAAATGGCCAGCCGATTCCTTATGAAGTAGCCGACGGGTTCTGGATTTTATTTATGAGCATTGGCGGATCCGGTGGCACGATGGGGTTGGTATTGGCGATGCTGCGTTCAAAAAGCAAACTATACCGTTCTCTTGGGAAACTGTCTTTTCCATCAGCTATCTTTTGTATCAATGAGCCGGTGATTTTTGGTTTTCCTATTGTGATGAATCCGCTAATGATGATTCCATTTATTGCGACACCGATGGTTCTAGGAGCAAGCAGTTATGTATTGATGAAAGTCGGTATTATCGGGAAAATTGTTTTTCTCGTTCCTTGGACAATTCCGCCAATCATTGGACCTTACTTAGCAACGAATGGCAATATCCCAGCCGCTATTTGGTCAGTTTGTACTATTGTGATTTCTTATTTGATTTATTTGCCATTCTTTAAGATTGCGGAAAAAAAACAGTTGCTGATCGAATTAGGGGACAATAAAAAAATAACTGAAGAAACGGTGGTTGCTGATCATTAATTTGGAACAGGATGACATCTAAAAAAGGATTAAGAAGAACATTGCGCAAAAATAAAGCGTCGTTCTTCTTTTTTTATTTATTCATTCATTAAGAAAAGTTTAATTTTTTAACAAATGGTATAGATCCAAGGGGAAGAAATGTAAAAACTAAAAATGATGTGGCATAATGTAAAGGGATACATCATAAGGAGGTGCGGTTGTGCATAAAAAGAATCGAATGATTAAAGGCATAGCGCTTTTTTTGCCTTATTGGTCAATCCAGTGAAACACAAACTGGTATCTTGGATGAATCAACACTACTTAAAACAAGAATTAACACTCGCAACTGTAGAGCGTAACCAACAAGTTGCAAGTACATTTGATTATGACAGCATTGAGAACCTTGATTTGAAAACCATAGTGAAAGCTAGTCAAAAAATTCAAGATATGCCAATCGTTGGAAAACTTGTGATTCCCACAGCTAAAATTGACATGCCAATCATCAAAGGCGTTTCCAATGAAGGATTGGCAGTAGGGGCAGTTACATTAGCACCTGATCAAACAATGGGCGAAGGCAACTACACATTAGCTGGAAATTATTTAGATAACTCTAACTTATTGTTCGGTCCATTGCATCAGCTGAAAAAGGGCCAAAAAATATATATGACTGATTTGGAAATGGTCTATATCTATGTCATGACTAGCAGTCTAACCGTAGATTCAAAAGAAATACCGCTATGGGATGAACAGATAGATGAAAAGATGCTGACATTGATTACTTGCAACCTGACAGAACAACAACGGTATGTTCTGCGTGCTAAATTTATTGAAAAAGTACCAAGAGAAGGTTTTTTGCTTTGATGGAATTTACATAAAATAAGAAAAATGATCTAATATTCAGGGATGAATAAAGGTCATTTTTTTAATTTAAATTTCTTCATATTTTAATATAACTGCTTCATTAAAGTAAATTTATATTCTTTGTGCTATATTATACTTACAAGTAAGTAACCGCTTTCATTTATTTTCGAAATATGTGAGGAGAGAGTAAAATGCCAACTAAACAGATGAAGCTTAACCAATTGTATGAATTACGCTACAAACCTGTTTTTTCAAATTTTACCGATAGAGAGTTTAACTGCCTTAAAAACGAGTTTTTTTTTAGAACCTATAAAAAAGGCCAAGTCTTATTTGATGAAGGAGATAAGCGCGAAAAAATATATTATCTAGCCAAAGGATTAGTTCGAATCGAAAGCTATGATGAAAGCGATACTTTCTCATATATCGACTATACTAAACCAGACACCTTATTCCCGTATGGGGGGATGTTTTCTGATGAAGAGTATTATTTTTCTGCTTATGCTGTTACTGATATTGAAGTATACTATATTCCCACTAAAATATTTGAAGAACAGGTAACATCTAATGCAGAACAACTTCTGTACCTTTACAAAAATATCGCTGTGCTTTTAAAACAGCAAGAGAAGCGCATTCAATATTTAGCCATTTCCAGTGCAACCAGTCGTATTGTTAAAACATTGTCTTACTTGATGGAAGAATTGGGTATCTATACAACACCTGCTCTAATTGAAATTCCTTTTCCAATTACAATCAACGAGATTGCTGACATCAGCGGCTGCTCCAGAGAAACAGTTGGGAGTGTAGTGAAACAGTTAAAAGAAGCAAGGAAAATCGAATATGAACGTAAACATTTTGCGTTTAAAGACATCACTTATTTTAAATCTTTTTCTGACTAAAGAAGGTTAGGATATAATTTAAAAGAGAATTTTTTATGAATTGTCATGCGCTTTAATTCACATGTTTTTAGAGGTTTTTGTGTATAATAGATAAACTAAAAAAACCGCGAACGTTAAAACAGGTTGTTTTTGCTTTAGATAATGATTAATGCACATTTAAACTGCTCATGTTTTTGTGAGATTGTCTAAATGAAATATCTCAAATCGTAATTAAAGAAGAGTATCGAGAATCTATTTAACCCAGCTGTTCCATTTTTAGTACACAAACTTTAAAGTAGCTCAGAATTCAATTTGCAATTTGGAACAAGAGTTTATTCAAATTTTTTTAGAATTATTAAATTTATAAAAGATGTATAAACACATTAAATATACAGCATAATAAAGCGATTGATAACAGTTATACTTTATAAAGAATATATATGAAAAACCATTGTGAAAATGTGAGTAATTCGACATTTTGTTTGATGATTAATGCGTTTCTTTTTATTTTGTTACCGCTATTATAAGGATGTAAGAATAAACCAGAGGAGGAAACTAAAATGAATAAACCGATTCATGTTATGTCAGAGATTGGACCGTTAAAAACTGTTTTATTGAAAAGGCCAGGAAAAGAAGTTGAAAATTTAACACCCGCTATTATGGAACGTTTATTGTTTGATGATATCCCTCATTTGCCAGTTATTCAAAAAGAACACGATGCTTTTGCTAAAACATTAGAAGATAATGGTGTGGAAGTATTGTATTTAGAAAAATTATCGGCGGAAGCTATTGATGCGGGAAATATCAAGGAAGAGTTTATTGACCGTATGTTAGCTGAATCAAATATTGAATCAGAAGCGGTTATGAGTGCATTAAAAGATCATCTAATGAAATTTGAAACACAGGAAATGGTAGATACTATAATGGCAGGCGTTCGTAAAAAAGATATCGCTATTCCGTCAAATGATTTAACGACAGCTTCCAATGGAGAAGACTATCCTTTTTATATGGATCCAATGCCAAACCTTTATTTCACTAGAGATCCGGCTGCTTCATTAGGTAATGGAGTGACGGTTAACCATATGACTTATGAAGCCCGTAATCGCGAGTCGATGTTTATTGAAACGATAATGAAGCACCATCCACGTTTTGCTGACCAAGGAGTCGAAATTTGGCGAGATCGGAATCACACTTCTCATATTGAAGGCGGAGATGAACTGGTACTGAATGATAAAGTATTGGCTTTAGGTATCTCGCAACGAACTTCAGCTAAAGCAATTGAAAAGCTAGCTCATGAATTGTTTGATCGCCATTCAAATTTCGAAAGAATATTGGCTATTAAGATTCCTAACGTGCGGGCTATGATGCATTTGGATACCGTCTTCACGATGGTAGATTATGATAAATTTACAATACATCCTGGTATTCAAAAAAATGGCGGAGAAGTAGATACGTATATCCTTGAACAAGGTGAGGAATCCGGCAAGCTTAAAATTACTCACCGCAAAGATTTGCAAGAGGTTTTACGCGAAGCGCTTGGTGTAGAAAAATTAGATTTGATTCCTTGTGGCGGAGGCGATGCCATTGCAGCCCCTCGTGAGCAATGGAATGATGGCTCGAATACATTGGCTATCGCTCCAGGAGTAGTAGTTACCTATGACCGAAATTATGTATCGAATGAACTATTACGGCAACATGGAATTAAAGTAATTGAAATTGCCTCGAGTGAACTTTCTAGAGGTCGTGGCGGTCCTCGCTGTATGAGCATGCCGTTAGTTCGTGAAGACATAAAACGCTAAAAAGAGAGATAGGATAAAAAAACTAGGAGGAATAAAGATGAGTAAACAAGTATTTCAAGGGCGCAGCTTCTTAGCTGAAAAGGACTTTACTAAAGAAGAGTTAGTGTATTTAATCGAGTTCTCAGAACATTTAAAATTATTGAAGAAAAAAGGTATTCCTCATCATTATTTAGAGGGGAAAAATATAGCTTTATTATTTGAAAAGGCTTCTACTCGAACACGAGCTGCTTTCACAACAGCTGCCATTGATTTAGGTGCCCACCCTGAATATTTAGGCAAAGACGATATCCAACTGGGCAAAAAAGAATCGGTTGAAGATACGGCTCGTGTATTAGGCAGTATGTTTGATGGAATAGAGTTTAGAGGATTCAGTCAACGCTCTGTAGAACAATTAGCTGAATTTTCAGGTGTGCCGGTTTGGAACGGTTTAACCGATGAATGGCATCCAACTCAAATGATTGCTGATTTTTTAACTGTTAAAGAAAACTTTGGCCGTTTAGAAGGGATCACTTTAGCGTATGTCGGAGATGGACGTAATAATGTCGCCAATAGTTTATTGGTCACAGCAGCGATTCTAGGTGTAAACATACGGATTGTTTCTCCTAAATCTCTATTCCCTGAACAACATTTAATTGACATGGCACAAGAGTATGCCGAAGAAGCCGGTAGCGAAGTGATGATTACCGATGAAGTCGCTAAAGGAGTTAAGAACGCGGATGTATTGTATACCGACGTATGGGTTTCAATGGGCGAAGAAGACAAATTTGCAGAACGTATCGAATTATTGACGCCTTATCAAATCAATATGGAAATGGTACGCGCCACGGGTAAAGAAGATGTAATTATTTTACACTGTTTACCGGCTTTCCATGATGTCGAAACCGATTATGGAAAACAAGTGGAAAAAGATCATCACATCACAGCGATGGAAATCACGGATGAAGCTTTCAGAAGCCCGCATGCGCGTCAATTCGTCCAAGCAGAGAATAGAATGCACTCGATCAAAGCGATCATGGCTGCTACTCTAGGCAACTTATTCATTCCTAAAGTCTAGCTTTGACCCAATAGGTTACGAGCATGAGGAGTTTTGGTTCCCTGATGCTCTGATGCTGTCTTAACAAATACAGTATGGGAATGGGGCAAATAAAATGAATGAAAAAAAATTAGGATTGATCCCATTGATGAGTTTAGTCGTGGGATCAATTATTGGTGGCGGAATTTTTAATTTAATGTCCGATATGGCACTAACAGCATCCCCCGGGCCGGTAATCATTGGCTGGTTAGTTACAGGTGTAGGAATGGGGTTATTGGCGTTCAGCTTTCAAAACTTATCTGCCAAACGGCCAGATCTAGAAGCCGGCATTTACAGTTATGCACGAGCAGGTTTTGGCGATTATATGGGCTTTAACTCTGCCTGGGGGTATTGGCTGTCTGCATTTTTAGGAAATGTAGCTTACGGAACGTTGATGTTCAGTTCGATAGGATATTTCTTCCCTTTGTTTGGGAATGGTCAGAACCTGGCTTCGGTTATCGGAGCGTCTATTATGCTTTGGCTTGTGCATGGATTGATTTTAAAAGGAATTCAGACAGCTTCGTTTATCAATACGATCGTTACATTTGCTAAATTGATTCCATTAGCTATATTCCTTGTAACGATGTTTATTGCATTTAGGCTAGATGTTTTTACCGCTGATTTTTGGGGAACACAAAATGGCAGTTTTAGTTTTGGAGAAGTGATGGACCAAGTCAGAGGGACTATGCTGGTAACAGTATGGGTATTTATCGGGATCGAAGGAGCCGTAGTTTTTTCTGGGCGTGCTGCGAAAAAATCAGACGTTGGAAAAGCTACTATTTTAGGGTTAGCTACTGTGATCAGTATTTATTTATTGACAACTATTTTATCAATGGGTGTCCTTTCTCGTCCTGAACTGGCTGAGCTAAATCAACCCGCAATGGCTTCTCTTTTAGAAAGTGTTGTTGGACACTGGGGTGCTATTTTGATTAATATAGGAGTGATCATTTCCGTCGCTGGTGCTTGGCTGGCTTGGACCATGTTAACGGCTGAACTGCCTTATCAAGCTGCCAGAGAAGGATCGTTTCCGAAGTTTTTTACTAAGAAAAATAAAAATGATGCGCCGGTCAATTCGCTTATTTTTACCAATATTATTGTTCAATTGTTTTTATTTACATTTCTAATCAGTGAACGAGCTTATAATTTTGCTTTTTCTTTAGCTTCATCGGCTATTTTAATTCCTTATGCCTTTACAGCATTTTATCAGCTAAAATTATCATTATCGGAATCTAAAACTACTCCTAACCGTACTAGAAATATAATGATCGGATTTTTTGGAAGTATTTTTTCTTTATGGTTGATTTATGCCGGAGGAATTAATTATCTATTGATCACTATGCTGCTTTACGCTCCAGGAATTTTTATCTTTGCTTGGGCTCAAAAAGAGAATAATCGGAAAATTTTTACGAAAAACGAACTAATTGCTGCAGCGGCGATAATTGTTTTATTTGGAGTAGCTTTAATTCAAATTTTTAATGGTTCAATTGATATTGGCAATATGTAAATGAGGGGACAGGACAACCATGACAAAACAAAAAATTGTAATAGCTTTAGGCGGTAATGCGATATTATCTGACGACGCTAGTGCCGCAGCTCAACAAGCAGCATTAGCCCGTACAGCAGAATATTTAGTCAAATTTATTGAAAATGGCGATGATTTGATTATCTCACATGGGAATGGTCCGCAAGTCGGCAATTTAGTGCTGCAACAAGCTGCGGCCGATAGTGAAAAAACCCCAGCAATGCCATTGGATACCTGTGTAGCAATGACTCAAGGGAGCATTGGCTTTTGGATGCAGAATGCATTGGGAAACGCTTTGGAAAAAAGAAATCTGTCTAAATCGGTTGTTTCTATTGTAACGCAAGTAGTGGTTGATGAAGCCGATTCAGCTTTTGAAAAACCGACAAAACCCATTGGCCCTTTTTTGAATGAGACAGATGCTCAGCAAGCAATGACAGCTACTGGCTCTTTATTTAAAGAAGATGCAGGCCGCGGCTGGCGAAAAGTCGTTCCTTCGCCGAAACCTGTTAGCATCAAAGAATATCGTGCTGTCAATCAATTAGTCGAAAATGGTGTAGTGACTATTTCTGTTGGCGGCGGAGGAATACCGGTGATTGAAAAAGATGGACAGTTAATCGGTGTTGAAGCCGTAATAGATAAAGATTTTGCTTCACAAAAACTAGCTGAATTGGTTAAAGCGGATCTGCTGATTATTTTAACTGGGGTCGACAATGTTTACGTGAACTACAACGAGCCTGATCAAAAGAAACTAGAAAAAGTTACAGTGTCAGAAATGAAGCAGTACATTAAGGATAACCAATTTGCGCCTGGCAGTATGTTGCCAAAAGTTGAAGCCGCGATTGCTTTTGTTGAAAACCACCCTGAAGGCAAAGCGATGATCACGTCACTAGAAAATATTGAACAAGTTTTAACTGGACAAGGCGGTACAATTATAACCAAATAATTGAGATAAAATAGGTGGAAGGAAATATCCAATCTACTTACTAAGCGAACACGATTATCTTTTGCTTTAAAAGTTTAAAAAAGAAAATAAAAAAACGAATTCCCTTTTATAAGAGAATTCGTTTTTTTATTTTTATTGAATTAAGCCTTCATGTATCTTAGTTAAATTCCATTCCATCATGCCGTAATAGCTGTCGCCATCTTCGCCTTCTTTTGCGATGGAGTCAGTAAAGATCGTAGAATAGATAGGGACACCGGTTTCTTTCGAAACGCTGTTCATACTTCTTTTGTCTACACTGGTTTCAACAAACAAAGCGGGAACATTGCTGTCTCTAACTTGATCGATAATCGCGCTCATTTGATCAGGGGTTCCTTGGCTTTCGGTATTGATTTCCCAAATATAAGCTCCCGTTACTCCGTAAGCTGCAGAGAAATATTTAAAAGCTCCTTCACTGGTTACGAGTAATTTTTGATCGTCGGGAATGTCTTTGAATTTTTCTTTTGCTTCAGCATCTAATTGAGCCAGTTTTTCTGTGTATTCTTTTGCATTGGCTTCATAGGTTTCTTTGTTAGCTGGATCTTTATCTGACAAGACTTTAGTAATATTTTCAATGTATTGAATACCATTGCTGATATCCAGCCAAGCATGAGGATCTTGCTCTGTTTCTTGTCCTTTTGATGACAAGTACATTGGTTCGACGCCTTCGCTGGCAGCGAAGTAATCTTTTCCGTCTTCTTTTCCAGCGGTTTCCATTAATTTGGTAAACCAGCCATTTCCGCCAGTTTCAAGATTCAATCCGTTATAAAAAACGACATCCGCTTCAGTGCCTTTTTCAATATCAGCTGGAAGAGGTTCGTATTCATGCGGATCTGTTCCGACGGGTACGATACTATGCAAGTCGACATTGTCGCCCGCAACATTTTTGATCATATCCGCTAAAATGGAGTTCGTTGCAACAACTTGTAATTTATCGTTTTCATTAGCAGGAGCTGACGAGTCAGATGAGTTATTGTCGCAAGCTGCCCCAATAACGGTGACCGCTATTAAAGCCAGGAGTAAATTGATTTTTTTCATTTTTTATCCTTCCTTCTCTTTATTAGTAGGTTTTGTTTTGGTGAAAATAAGAATGCAACTAAGAAAAATACCGTAGTTGTCAATACGATCGCAGCACCAGACGCTAAGTTATATGAATAACTTAAGAACAATCCGACCACGGAACTGATGATACCGATCGTAGAAGCTATCAGAATCATAGTAGATAATTTATTTGATAGTAGGTAAGCGGTCGCTGCAGGAGTGATTAGCATGGCCACAACTAGTATCGTTCCAACAGTTTGTAAAGCTGCAACAGCTACTAATGTAAGCAGCAACATCAACACATAATGGATGAGTTGTACTTTTAAACCGTAAGCTTGCGACATAACGGGGTCAAAAGAACTGACGAGCAATTCTTTATAAAAAAGAACAACAAATAAAATAACTAAAATAGCAACCACAACAGTGATGATCATATCGGTTTGTGTAACAGCCAATACATTCCCAAATAAAATATGGTATAAATCAGTCGAGCTTTTTGCAAAAGAAATAGCAATAATTCCGGCAGCAAAAAACGAACTAAACACAATGCCGATGGCTGTGTCGCTTTTCAGCTTACTGTGTTGCGTTACTAAGCCAATAAGTAGCGCCGCAAATACACCAAAAACAGTTGCTCCAATAAAGTAGTTTACTCCTACAATATAAGACACGGCTACACCTGGAAGAACAGCATGGGAAATAGCATCTCCCATTAAAGACATTCCTCTTAGAATGATGAAACAACCGATAACTCCTGATACGATTCCGATAACGATTGAAGTAAATAATGCATTTTGTAAAAACTGGTATTTAGTTAAACCATCTATAAAGTGTGCAATCATTAGTCTTTGACCCCCTTAATCATCAAATCACCCATTGAATCGCCATAAGCTGCTTTTATATTACTGGTTGTAAATGATTCAGCAATTGGTCCATAGCTGATGAGAGATTGGTTTAAGATAACTAAGTCATCAAAATAAGTCGTTACTTTGCTTAAATCATGATGCACGACTAAAATGGTTTTTCCTTCATCTCGAAGCTGTTTGAGTAAATCGATGATCACTTTTTCACTGTTCATGTCAATACCTACAAAAGGTTCGTCTAAAAAGATGATATCGGCTTCTTGAGCTAGCGCACGAGCAATAAAGACACGTTGCAGTTGTCCTCCGGAAAGTTCTCCGATTTGCCGATTTCTAAATTCTTCCATTTTAACTTTTTTTAAACTTTCCGTAACTTTTTGTCTTTCTCGTTCTTTTGGACGATGGAAAAGACCTAATTTAGGAAAAGTTCCTAACAAAACTGTTTCTTCTACTTTGATTGGAAAGGTTAAATCAACCGTATTGCGTTGTTCAACATAAGCGATTTCTTTCCTTACGCTGTTTAAAGGCTGATTGTCAACTGTAGTAACTCCTGATTCTGTTTTTACCAAACCCATCATTCCTTTTAACAAAGTCGATTTTCCAGCTCCGTTCGGTCCAATAACTCCAGTAATAGCTTGTTCTCTAATAGTAAGAGATACATCTGAAAGAGCTGGTTCGTCTTGGTAAGTAACAGTAAGATTTTTCACGTCAATCATGTACAACTTCCTTTCTTTCATTTAATCATTTAATTATAAGTACGAAAATATTTAAGGGATACCTAAACCTTAGTTAAAGTATAGCTAAACTGGTGCTCTTTAGCAACCTTTTTTGTTCATTTTAAGTTAATTTTGCTTTAGATGAAACTTTTTAGTCTTTTGACAGATAGAAGCAAAGAAAAGCGAACAATTTCTTAGGTAAGATTTGCTAGGAGTGGAAGGGTGAGATAGTAATAGACTAAAAAGAACCATTTCTATAACTTACGTGCAGGGCGCACATGAGATAGGAATCGTTCTTTTTTTGAAAATACAAATTATATTCAGATTAAAATACGAAGAGGAGTAGTTAATCTTTATTTTAATACTTAAGCCTTGTATAATAAAAGAGCTACGGAATAATTAATCATTTTTCTCATATCTATTTAGTAGATCTTTTTAAATGCTGCTTATTATTTTATTAATACTCAATTGTTAGCTTTTTTAATAAAACAATATAGTAAATAAGAGGAGTGGATAAAAATGGTTCCTATTAATTTGCTCTCCTGGTCGTTGTGTATCGTACCTATTTTGTTAATGTTGATATTTATGATCATATTTCAATGGGGTGTTTCAAAAGCTGCTCCGATTACGTTGGTTATTACAGCACTAATAAGTATATTTTTTTTCAAAGCAAGTGGAAAACTACTAATCGATGAATTTTTAAGAGCAGGGTGGAATTCGATTGGAATTATACTGGTGATTTTAACAGCTATTTTATCTTATGAAATCAGTTATGAAGCAAGGGCATTTGATACGTTAAATCAGTTATTTAAAAAAATAGCACCGAATGAATTAATTAGAATCATACTTATTGGAGTAGTTTTTGCTAGTTTTTTACAAGGCATTACCGGCTTTGGAGTACCGGTTTTGATAACAGCTCCACTATTATTAGAGATAGGCGTAGCTCCGCTATGGGCCGTTATTATTCCATTATTGGGTCATAGCTGGGCTGGCACATTCGGTACATTGGGTTTAGGGTGGAATTCATTACTTATTCAAACAGGAATTCAGGATCATGCCTTAATTTTTCATTCTGCTTTATATGCTTCATTCTTTTTATTGCTGTTAACCATTTATTCTAGTTATACTATTGCTTATTTTTATGGAGGGTGGAAAGCTGTAAAAAAAGGTTTTATTGCAATTGCAATTATTTCATCAATTCAAGGTATTGGACAAATTATCTTTTCCACCATTAATCCTCAATTAGCTGCTTTTATCCCTAGTGCTATTTCTTTAGGCGCGCTTATCTTGTTATCAAAAACATCGTTATATCGAGACGAATGGCGAATGGAAAATAGCAAGATCATGTTACAGATAAAAACCGAAAAAATAAAAAAAGAGAGGGGATTAACTACTCATCAAGCATTGATGCCTTATTATATTGTTACTATTATCTCTTTAACGATCTTGCTGATTCCTTTTATCGCTACTTATTTAGGAAGTTTTAGTTACGGCCCGCGTTTTACAGAAACAAGTACTGGGTATGGCTTCATAAATAAATCGATTGAACACTATGCACCAATCACACCATTTACGCACCCAAGTATGTTTTTACTGGTCACTTCAGTGTTGACTTATTGTTATTATCGGAAAAAAAAGATCATTCAAATGAAAAAATTTAAACCTATTCTATTACGTGCAATAACCAAATCATTATCTCCTAGCATTGCTATTTTTGCTTTATTATCGATTTCAAGGTTGATGGCTGGAACTGGCCAGACCGAGGTATTGGCTCAGGGGATTGCAAACGTATTAAAAGATTATTATGTCTTAGTTGCTCCTTTTGTTGGATTGTTAGGTTCTTTTATTACCGGTAGTAATATGTCTTCTAATATCCTTTTTGGTGACTTTCAATTACATGTTTCTGAATTTATTGGGTTAAAAACTTCAGCTATACTAGGTGGACAAACAGCAGGTGGAGGAGTTGGAACTTCTATTGCTCCTGGAAATATTATCTTGGGCACAACTACAGCTGGAATTCTTGGGTCAGAAGGTAGAGTATTGATTAAAATTATCCCTTTAACACTTATAATAGTTAGTTTATTCGGCCTATTGCTATACTTAGATTACTTTTTCTTTTTTTAAACGAATATTGATTTGTTGAAATTAGATAATAAAATGGCTACGTAGTAGTATAAAAAGAACAAGTTATTCTCTAATCAATGATTAAGATAATAACTTGTTCTTCTTTAGTTAGTTATTTAGCCAGTCAATAGCTTCTGTATAAGCCTGTTGCGCGATTGGATTCGTTGGATCTTTATCAAAGTCATGCGTTAGTTTTTCAACTGTAAACAACTTACTATAAGGGATTGTGTTTGCTAAGTGTACGCCGAGGGCATAGGGAACATCCTGGTCCTGTTTGCTTTGTGCGATAAAAGCAGGAGGAAGTTGTTTCAGCTCAGTATCTAAAAGAGAAAATTGTGAACGGTCTCTTTTCTGCGGCATAACTACATCTAGCCATTTTCCTGTTTGGCGACAATAAATATAAATAGCATAACGATTTTCCAAGCTGCCTGACACTAATGGTTTAGATTGAACTAACTGATTTTTTAATTTCTCTGGAATTGTTGGATACTGCTGATAGTGCTTACTTGGGGAAAGATAAAATGATTCCTCCACTGAATGATAACCATAGAAACTTAAGATTTTTTTAGGTTTAGGTAATGCTGGATCATGAGCTAACAATAATGCTAAGTAGGCTCCTGCAGAACGGCCGAATAGAAAATAGTCATCTGTTTTAAGTGATAAAACAGATATGAATTGATCTGAGAACCAATTTATTGCTTTGGCCGCAGCTGCATATATTTCTGGAAGAGCTGTTTCAGGTGCTAAGGGATAGTCAATCGCTAAAAAATGGTAACCAGCTTTTAGAAATTGGGAGATATATTCTAAGGGTAAGTCTTTTCGATCACCCCAAATGAGTCCACCGCCGTGTAGGTAGATAATTGTTTGATCTTTTGAACTAGTTGTTGAACGATAAAAAGATGCGTTCAATGTTAAAGAACTGTCTTCAAAAAAAGTAAACGTTTCAGGTAACATAAATAAACTCCTCTCAAAATTTTATTGTCTCGTAACAAGTTAAATTATAGTGAAAATAGAATAGAAGAGCTATAGTAAGACTTACCAATAGCTAAATGGTCACTTGTCTAAATAGAACAAAATATCTTATTAGTTTTTAGCGTATTTGTACAATGCAATCAAATTGAACAGCGCTTACAATAAGAGATGTAAACGGTCACTTTAAATAAAAGTTAGACTTTAAAAGAGAAAGGGATGGCAATGATGAATTTTGATCAAGAAGTAGCGAATAATGTGAAATGGCTTTCAAGTATTGGGGCAGATCCAACAGGAGGAACGACTAGGTTATTGTATTCTGATTCTTGGGTAGAAGCTCAAAATAGCGTCAAAAATAAATTTGAAGAAATTGGAATGAAAACGCATTTTGATGCCATAGGGAACTTATTTGGACGTTTGGAAGGGTCGAAATATCCAAATGAAACGATTCTAACAGGCTCACATATAGATACAGTTGTTAATGGCGGTAAATTAGACGGACAATATGGCGTGTTAGCTTCATATATGGCTGCAAAGATGTTGCAAGAAAAGTATGGACAGCCATTACGTAACTTAGAAGTTATTTCCATGGCCGAAGAAGAAGGTAGCCGTTTTCCTTATGCATTCTGGGGCAGTAAAAACTTAGTATTAGAAGCTAAGAAAGAAGATCTAGAAGATATTGCTGATTTCGATGGTGTTAAATTTGTAGATGCAATGCGCAAAGCTGGTTTTGACTTCAGAAAAGAAGATGAGAAAATTCGTGAAGATTTAAAAGCTTTTGTAGAGATTCATATTGAACAAGGAAACGTCCTTGAAACAGAAAAGAAATCAGTTGGTGTCGTAACCAGTATTGTAGGTCAAAAACGATATACGATCGTATTAAAAGGTCAAGCTAACCATGCAGGAACAACACCAATGAAATTAAGAAAAGATGCTGTGTATGCCTTTAGTAAAATTGTGACACAATCTATTGGAAAAGCTGAAAAGATAGGCGAACCGCTTGTTTTGACGTTTGGAAAAGTAGAACCTAAACCAAATACGGTAAACGTTGTTCCAGGAGAAGTTTTGTTTACAATGGATTGCCGCCATACAGATCAAGAGGAATTAAATCAATTTACACATGAAATCGAAGAAGATATGAAAAAAATTGCTGCAGATATGGGGATGGAAATTTCTATTGACTTATGGATGAATGAGCCGCCAGTACCTATGGATGAAAAAATAGTAACTGCTTTGAAAGAAGCATCTGAAAAAAATAATATTAATTATCGCATGATGCACAGTGGTGCTGGACACGATTCACAAATCATTGCACCTTATATCCCAACAGCTATGTTATTCGTTCCGAGTATTAATGGAATCAGTCACAATCCTGCTGAAGATACTAAGAATGAAGATTTAGTAGAAGGCATCAAAACTTTAGCAGCAGCTCTATATGAATTAGCATACGTTGAATAGGAGGAGATTTTAATGAATAATAATGAAACAGTGAAAAGTAAAGGTTTACCATTTTGGCAGCAAATTATTATTATGCTCTCATTAGGTTGGGTTGTAATTTGGATTTATCGTTCAGCATTATCTCCAATCTTTCCAGAATTAAATGCCTCTCTTGGTGGAGGAATTAGTGATACTGCACTAGGTGCTATTTCTAGTTTCTACTTTTTCGGATATACAGCGATGCAGATTCCAGCAGGAATTTTAGTCGACAAAATCGGACAGAAAAAGGTTCTTATACCCGGTTTTACTTTATTTGCTCTAGGGGCTTTATTGATTGCCTTATCAACAGGTATCGGTATGATTTATGCTGGTAGTTTGTTAGCGGGTATTGGTTGTGGATCTTATTATGGTTCAGCATATTCGTTAACTTCACAACATATTCCTGGAGACCGTCGCGGTCTTTCTACGGCAATTGTTAATAGTGGCTCAGCAGTAGGTATGGGGATTGGGTTAATTCTTTCAAGTCTATTGGTGAAATCTTGGAACCTTCCTTGGCAAACGATGATGTATATTGTTATTGTATTGATTGCTTTATTGATGGTTAGTTTCGTTTTTGTTTTACGTTCTAGTAAAGAACAAACACCTATTGCAGCAGGAAAAAAAGCTAAGACAATAGAAAAAGAAGAACACGAAAAACCAACAATGAAAAGTTTGTTTGCTCCAAAAATGGTTTCAAGTTATATTCTATATTTTGCTACTTGTTATGGATATTATATGGTAGTAACATGGTTGCCAACATTCCTATCACAAGAACGTGGGTTTCAAGGAATTGCAATTGGGTTCTCTTCAGCATTAGTTGCATTTGCTTCTATTCCAGGAGCGTTACTATTCAGTCGTTTATCAGATAAATTCAATAGTAAAAAAATTCAATTTATTATTGTTTTAGAAATAGCAGCAGCAGCGATGTTAGCATTGACTGTACTCGCTCCTTCATCAGCTATTTTGCTAGTCGGTTTAATTCTGTATGGATTGTTAGGTAAGTTAGCTGTTGAACCTATCATTATTTCTTATATGGGAGATGCTGCACCAAAAACCGGATACGGAACAACGTTTGGTGTATTCAACTTCTTTGGAATGAGTTCATCTGTTTTAGCACCCATAGTAACTGGGTATATTTCTGATTTAACCGGTTCTAAAGTTGGAGGATTCTATTTATCTGGTTTTATTATGATAGCTGGAACAATTTTCTTCTTAATTGCAAACAGAGACAGTTTAAAAAAGAAACACGCATAAAAAATAAAGGAGAACGTTGTTAATGTTCTCCTTTATAATAATGTATAAAAAAATAAAGTGAGGTTTTTAATAATGGGTTACAAAAACAAAAGAACAGGCTACAGTGATGAACTATTAGCATCACGTTCAATTATCAGACGAGATAATTTTGCACTGATTCCACAAGATGGATTAGTGAACAACAGAATTCCAGGATTTGAAAATTGTGAATTATCTGTTCTTGGTTCACCAAAATTAGGCGCTAGTTTCGTAGATTACGTTGTGACGATGCTGCCTGAAGGAAAAAACACTAGAGGATTTGGCGAAGAAGGCGTTCAAACATTTGTTTATGTTATTGAAGGCAAAGTCAAAGTGAACGATGGCGAAACCGACTATACATTAGAAACAGGCGGCTATGTGTATTTGCCAGCTGGGAAAAAGATGTATTTAGAAAACATCAACGACGGTCAGAATAGCGAACTGTTCTTATACAAAAAACGCTATGAAGCCATTGAAGGTTATGAAGCACACAACGTTGTTGGAAATGTAAATGACCTTGAAAAAATAGACTATGAAGGCATGACCGATGTAGCGTTATCTGATTTATTGCCGACTGATTTAGGATTCGATATGAATATTCATATCTTATCATTCAAACCAGGCGCAAGTCATGGGTACATTGAAACCCACGTTCAAGAACACGGCGCGTTGCTGCTTTCTGGAAAAGGCGTTTATGTTTTAGATAACGAATGGATCCCAGTCGAAAAAGGCGATTACATCTTTATGGGAGCTTATGTTCCGCAAGCAACTTATGCTGTTGGACGCGATGAGCCGTTAAGCTATATCTACTCAAAAGATTGCAATCGTGATCCGAAAATTTAAGACAGAAAGCAGGTTTAAGAATGACTGAGTTAGAAATGGTCAAAGTAACAGAAGAAGAATTGCATCAATTGATTCAAGCTAAACTTGAAAAAGCAGGTCTTTCTAAAGAGCATGCTTCAGGAGTTGCAGATACGTTAGTCTTTGCAGACGCTCATGGGATTCATTCCCATGGAGCAGTCCGCGTAGATTATTATGCTGAACGAATTTCAAAAGGTGGCAGCAATACCAACCCGAATTTCAAATTCAATCAAACGGGTCCAAGTACTGGTGTGTTTGAAGCAGATAATGGTGTAGGTCATGTGGCTGCAAATGAAGCTTTAAAAGAAGGCATGAAATTAGCTAAAGAAACTGGAATCGGAGTGGTTGGTGTTCACCAAATGGGCCACAGCGGCGCATTGGCGTATTTTGTAGAACAAGCAGCTGCACAAGATTTGATAGCGTTATCTGTTTGTCAATCAGATCCAATGGTTGTGCCGTTTGGCGGATCAGAACCTTATTATGGAACAAATCCTATTGCATTTGCTGCTCCAAGAGCAGGACATAGCCCAGTGGTTTTTGATATGGCAACAACGGTTCAAGCTTGGGGCAAAATCTTAGACGCTCGGTCACGTAACGTCGATATCCCAGCTAATTGGGCAGTAGATGAAAATGGAGAGCCAACAACAGATCCGCATAACGTTAAAGCATTGTTGCCGATTGCCGGGCCAAAAGGTTATGGCTTGATGATGATGGTTGATATTTTATCCGGCATGTTGTTAGGATTGCCATTTGGGAAACACGTTTCCTCTATGTATACGGATATCACTGCTGGTCGTAATTTAGGACAATTGCATATTCTGATCAATCCTAGTTACTTCACTGATTTAACGGAATTCAAAGAAAACATCAATAAGATGGTGGACGAGCTGCATGCAGTTAAACCGGCTAAAGGTTTTGACCAAGTTCTTTATCCAGGAGAATTGTCGAATATCGTTGCTAAAAAATATGAAGAAGACGGCATTCCAATCGTAAAAGAAATTTACGATTACCTTCAAAGCGATACGATCCATTTTGACAATTACGATAAAGCCGATGCATTTGGCGAAAAATAGTATTGTCAAAAAATATAGTTTTAGCAAATAGTGTAGAATACATCAGCTGTTTTATCTCTCTAAGAGCTGATCAATAAAAAGAAATACCTTTAATTAAGAGCACTAAATGAGTTTTATAAACTTAGGAATAAAAAAAATCAAAGAGATTGCGGGGAATTTTAATGTTACACACAATAATTAAAGAAAATGCGTATCAAGACTCAGTTGTCTTAATGCTTTTGACCAACAAACTCAACACGATCGAAGGAGTTAACCGGGTTTCCATCATGATGGGAACGCCAGCTAACAAAGACCTTTTCGAAGGCAGCGGACTACGAACACCTGAACTTGAAAAAGCTTCAGCAAACGATATGGCTCTAGTAGTAGATACAGATAACGATGAAGTTATCGACACTATTTTAGCTGAAATCGATGAATTTCTAGCTTCACAAGGAGCAGCAGATGAAGGCGATACAGAAGAAACAGCTCGTACGTGGGACACTGCTTTAAAACTAGGCAAAGATGCTAACGTAGCGTTGATTTCTGTACCAGGAACGTATGCTGCTTTAGAAGCAGAGAAGGCACTAGACGAGGGGCTACATCCCTTTATCTTTAGTGATAACGTAGCAATCGAAGACGAAGTTCGCTTAAAGAAAAAAGCACATGAAAAAGGCTTGTTAGTTATGGGACCAGACTGTGGGACAGGTATTATCAATGGTGTACCGATGGCCTTTACGAATATCGTTCGTCCAGGAAGAATCAGCATCATTGGAGCTTCAGGCACAGGTATCCAAGAAGTTTCAACAATTATTGATAAATTAGGAGCAGGTGTAACTAATGCAATTGGTACCGGAGGACGTGATTTGTCTGAAGAAGTCGGCGGTATCACTATGTTGGATAGTATCGTTGCCTTAGAGAAAGACCCAGATACGGATGTGATCGTGGTTATTTCTAAACCACCTGCAAAATCTGTCAGAGACAAAGTCCTTGGTTTATTGAGAACGATTTCTAAACCGGCAGTAACGATTTTCTTAGGTGAAAAACCAACATTCAACGAGAAAGATCTGTATCATGCATATACTTTGGAAGAAGCAGCTAAAATCGCCGTAGCACTTTTAAATGGCGAAGAAGTCAAGGCATTAAATGAGACTGTTGAAAAACCAGCGGTATCATTGAAACCAGAACAAACATTGATCAAAGGGTATTACTCAGGCGGAACATTAGCAAATGAAGCAGGTATGCTGATTGCTGATGGCTTAAATTTAGCTGAAGGTTTAACACACGAAGAAGGGTTTATTTTAAACTCTGCGGGACATGAAATCATCGACTTAGGCGATGATATGTACACTCAAGGTAAACCACACCCAATGATCGATCCTGAAAAACGGATTGAAATGATCAAAAAAGCTGGCGATAACCCAGAAACAGCGATTATTTTATTAGATGTTGTTTTAGGTTACGGTGCGCATGACGATATGGCAACTGAATTAGCTCCAGCTATCAAAGAAGCGAAAGCAGCAGCTCAAAAAGACGGTCGCGAATTGGTCGTTTTAGGAACGGTTGTTGGAACATCAGCAGACCCGCAAAACTTTGCACGACAAAAACAAATTCTTGAAGAAGCCGGCGTAATCGTGTGCGAAAGCAATAATAAAGCCGTTCGGACAGCTTTAGCTATTTTGGGTCACACCATCAAAGATGAACCAAAAGAAGTCAAAGAAATTGCTAACGAGGCAGCTGTCGAAGTTTCTGCGCCATCAGAAGCAACATTAGCTTTATTAAGCCAAAAACCATTTGTTATCAACGTTGGTTTGAAGAGTTTTGCTGAAGCGATTGAAGAAAACAACGGCAAATCTGTTCAATTCGATTGGAGACCAAGCGCAGGCGGAGACGTAACGTTACAAAAAGTTTTATACTTCTTAAATAGTTACGTTGCAAAATAAAAACGAACAAACAAATGAGTTTCAGAAAATACAGGAGGGTTTATTGACTATGACTTATAAAACAATTGACGAAGCAAACCGTGCAGTAATCGATAAAATCGTTGCCGGAGCACCATTTTTATTGGATGTTGTACCCGCAAAATCGGTAATCGAAGAATTGAATGAAAAGGTCTTGCTGCATGCAGGACCTCCTATCAAATGGGAAAACATGACGGATCCGATGCAAGGCTCATGTGTAGGAGCTGTTCTTTTTGAAGAGTGGGCTGCAACAGAAGAAGATGCAAGAACGTTGTTAGCAAGCGGTGAAGTAAAATTCATCCCTTGTCACTCTGTTAATGCAGTTGGACCAATGGGCGGAATCACATCTGGAAATATGCCGGTTTTAGTAGTAGAAAACCGTACGGATGGAAACATTGCTTATTGTCAAATGAATGAAGGTATTGGAGCCGTTTTACGTTTTGGAGCTTATGGCGAAGACGTTGTGAACCGTTTACGCTGGATGCGCGATGTTTTAGGCCCAGTCTTAAGCAAAGTGTTGAAAACGATGGAAGAAGGCATGAACTTAAACGTTATTATTGCTAAATCAATTGCGATGGGAGACGAGTTCCACCAACGAAATATCGCTGCCTCATTAAACTTCTTAAAAGAAGTAGCTCCAATTGTTACTCAATTGGATATCGACGAAAAAGAACGTCAAGAAGTTATCACGTTCTTAGCTGACACGGACCAATTCTTCTTAAACCCAATGATGGCTGCAGCAAAAGCAGTTATGGATGGAGCACGTATGATTGAATCTGGAACAGTTGTTACAGCTATGGCTCGTAACGGAGAAAATTTCGGTATTAAGATCAGCGGAATGGGCGACGAATGGTTTACTGGTCCTGTTAATACACCACAAGGGTTGTACTTCTCTGGTTATACAGCTGATGATGCTAACCCGGACCTTGGAGACAGTGCGATTACTGAAACCTTTGGTGTAGGCGGTATGGCGATGATCGCAGCACCTGCTGTTACCCGTTTCGTAGGTACTGGCGGATTCAACGACGCTTTAAAAACGAGTAATGAAATGACTGAGATCACTATTGATCACAACCCGAACTTCCCAGTTCCAACATGGGATTTCCAAGGAATCGTTTTAGGAATCGATGCGCGAAAAGTTGTTGAAACAGGTATTTTACCGGTTATCAATACAGGGATCGCTCATAAAGTAGCTGGACTTGGACAAATTGGAGCAGGAACGGTTACACCTCCAATCGAATGTTTCGAAAAAGCCATTACAGCTTATGCTAAAAAATTAGGTATGGATATTTAAAGCTATTCTTCCAAAACCAGCGGGTCAATTGGTTAAACATTGACCCGCTTATTTTTAAAAACGACTTCATGGAGCTGATATAAAGTGATTTATGTGCAAAAAATTTCAGAACAGTTAGAAATGAAATTAATGGAACATCATCGCTGGAAAGTCCATAGTATTTTTAAAAATGGTTTGAATCTCATTAGTGGAAAAGAATTATTGTTTATTGGAACAGACAAAAATGGTGAATTGCCGTTTGCAGTGCATCTTTCGTTTAAAGACACGAAAGAGGTACTAAAAAAAGTTAACATTGGGGATCCATTCACGTATGATTCGCATTCCAAACGATTGCAAAACAACCAGTTTATTCTATCTTTTGATTATGCAAGTCACTATAACTCACATTTACTGCAACAAAAACCAGTGAATTGGAAACAGATAACAAAAGTACTGAATGAGGCCAAGATGGTTCAAGACCGCAATGGCTTCGGCGAAAAACTGCCTTTCTCCCTTGCTTATTTAGAACAAATGGACACTTCATTTTCCCAAGCTGTTAAGGGTCTTATTTCAGAAAAAGAAGAGAACATCCGTGAAGCGCTGCTGTTTTTTATTGGACGCGGCAAAGGGTTAACGCCTTCAGGTGATGATCTTCTGGTAGGGTTGCTAAGTGTTGATTCGGCTTACGGATTATTAGATCAGAATGTTCGTCTGCTATTAGTAGAATTACTTGAAACAACAACGCGTACAACGGCTGTTGCAGAAACCTATCTTCGGTATGCAGTTAACCATTTGTATAGCACAACGATTCTATCTTTTTTGAAAGAAACCAGCGAAGAATACCAAGGAAACCGCATAAAAACCGATTTCCATCAACTATTAACAAATGGCAGTACATCTGGATTAGATACAATGACCGGTATCCTATTAGGGTTACTGGTGTTAGAAAAGGAGAGAAACACACTTATGGGAAAAAGAGTCGTTATTGCTCTTGGAGGAAATGCAATTTTACGTCCTAACCAAGAAGCAACTTTTGAAAATCAATTAAAAAACGTAGAAATCAGTACAGATTCAATTTCTAATGTGAAAAAAGCTGGACACCAAGTTATCATTACACACGGGAACGGTCCGCAAGTCGGGAATATTCTCCGTCAAAACGAAGAAGCCAAAGACGTTGTTCCTCAATTGCCATTAGATGCATTAAGCGCACAATCTCAAGGGTTTATTGGTTATATGATGGAACAATCACTTAAAAATGCTTTAACTGAAAAAGAAATTTCAGGGAATGTCATCACTCTTTTAACTGAGACAGAAGTAGATGCAAACGATACAGCATTTAACAATCCGACAAAACCGATCGGGGTTTTCTACACAGAAGAAGAAGCTAAACAATTGGAACAAGAAAAAGGCTGGAATATGGCTGAAGATGCAGGACGCGGTTACCGTCGTGTTGTAGCTTCACCACAACCACAAAAAATCCATGGCGTTAGTTCAATCAAAGCGTTGTTAGAAAACGACACCGTTGTCATTTCGACTGGTGGAGGCGGAATTCCGGTTGTAGCAGATGAAAAAGGTCTGTTAAAAGGAATTGAAGCAGTGATCGATAAAGATTTGTCTGGATTACGCTTAGCTGAGCAAGTAGATGCAGATGTCTTTATGATTTTAACTGACGTCAGCAACGTTTACTTGAATTATGGTAAACCAGATCAAAAGAAACTAGAAACAGTTACTTTAGATGAAGCGAACCAATACGTTACGGAAGGTCATTTTGCAGCCGGAAGTATGGGACCTAAAATGGAAGCAGCGATTGCCTTTGCCGCTCAAGGAAAAGAAGCAATCATCTGTTCATTAGAGAACGCTGTTGATGCTCTTGCAGGAACTTCAGGAACTAGAATCGTAGCAAAATAAATCAAAAATAAAAAGGTTGGAACAAAAATGACAAAGTCACTTTTATTCCAACCTTTTATTTTTAACTTCGATTTGTTTTATTTTCTTCGGAAAGTTCGAGGGCTAATCTAAGTTTTAAAGATAAGTCAGGGTCATTGACAGGCATTTCAAAAAGTTCTTCGCATTTAGCGATCCGATACTTAACCGTATTGCGGTGAATAAATAACAACTTGGAAGTGAGTGTGATATCACATTGAGATTCCAAATAAACTTTCAATGTTTTTCTTAATTCTTTATCCATTTCATTGATTGGAAAAGCTAATTTTTTTAAAGTAGTGATACAGAAATGTTCTACTTGGCCTAATGGAGTATTCTCAATCAATTTACTGAACCCTTGGGTTTGGTAATAATGAATAATTTCAAGAGGCTCATTTTGTGAAACAATTTTATAAGTTTCTTTTGCTTCGTCATAAGAAAAATGGATAGACGTTATTTCGCTTACTTCATTACCAATTGAAAAATGAAGCGAGATTGGCAACCTTTCCTTTAGCTGATGATGAATGAGATAAAGCTTGTCTTTCAAAGCTTGTTCAGATTTTTGCAAAAGGATACCATAGCAGATAGTGTCTTTAATTGGAAACAATAGAGCATTTTCAAAATGGTTAGACAGTTGTCTTTCTAACCATTCATATGTTAAATGATAACGGTCTGTTTCGAGTTCTTTATCAATTAGATTCGATTCATGATTTTCAAAATTAACTATAATGATAGTATAGGTAGAAGAATCAACTAATCCATAATCTTTCCCATAATCTAACCAATTAATATCTAATTTTTTTATTTGATTTGTTTCTTGTGTTAACTGATAGAAAAAAGTTTCTCTTAGTTGCAAATTGCTTTCGGTTATTTTTAGGTTCTTGTAAAGGGTATGTGAAAGAACGGTGTTTGCTTGTTCAATAGCGAACTGAGAAAAAGGATAAGGAATCTGATCGGCTTTAAAAATCACTAATAAATAAGGGAAATAAGCGTTGATTTTAATTGGAAATACAGAAACAAGTAGTTTATTGTCATTGTCTATTTCAAAAAGAAACGATGATTCTTTATCCATTTTTTGAACCTTTTTCAAAAAAGGAATCAATTGTTGGTGTTGATAATTCGCAAAAATGAGGTCTTGCTGAAAATGTCTTGATTCTGCAACAATTTCTGTAAACGGGTTTACCAACATAACAGGACGTTTTAAAATAGTTCCCAAATGACTGATCAGTGCCTGTAAGTCAGCGTCTTTAATCATCATATTAGAAAATTTCTTTTGAATATCTAATGCATAATATAATTTATCCGTTTGCTGGTTCCAAATATAAGAAAGCAATTGATGAGAAACAGTTCCTAAGGTGACTGTGCTTGGTATTTGTAATAAAGGAAAGTTTAGGCTGTCCGCAAAGGCGATGACTTCTTCGTCTAACTCACTAATGAATCGGCCTAACTTAATGCCTAACCCTGCAGCCGGTAATTCATAAAGCGATTGAATGAAGGCGCATAACTTTTTAGGATCGTCTTTGAAAGCCATAGCAGTTGTTAATAAGAAAGTATTTTTAGGTAAATATAAAGCAACATCCGGAGTTTCAGTGATTTCGATCGTATCTACTTCTTTAGATAAATCAGCGTGCGTATTTAAAACTCGAATGTTGGAAAAACGTGGTATTTCTAATAGTTCTTTAAGAGTAGTCATTTAATCGCTCCCATATTCGTAAACAGTTAATTTAATCAGGTAAAATAGTAAGCCGTAGTTGTTTATTTTTTAGCCGGTTTGTACTAAAATCATTATAGGCTTTGGTTGATTTAAATAATGATAGTCACACTTATTTTACTATACACTAATAATTAAAGAATTCAAATAATAAAAAAATGGAAGAAGGAGTTTTTTATCATGAAAGAAGTTTCAATTCCAAATAGAATTATTATGACCCCGGGCCCTGTTGAAGTAGATCCTCGAGTTCTGCGAGCTATGAGTATGCCTATTTTAGGACAGTACGATCCTGTATTCAGAGGCCTAATGGGAGAAGTATCGGAATTATTGAAAATTCCATTTGAAACCAAAAACACCCATACTTTTGCGATTGATGGTACATCACGTTCAGGGTTAGAAGCTGCTATGCTGGGTTTGATTGAAGAAAGAGACCGCGTATTGATTCCCGCGTTTGGACGATTTGCTTATTTATGGGCAGAGCTCGCTGAACGTGCTGGAGCCGATATTAAAATGATTGAAAAAGAATGGGGCGGAACGTTTGAACCCTCAGAAGTTATTGCTGCTATTAAAGAATATCAACCTAAAGTTTTAGCAATGGTGCATGGCGAAACATCAACTGGTCAGATGCAGGAATTAAAAGAAATTGGACGCTATTGCCAAGAAAACGATGTTTTGTTTATTGTCGATGCGGTCGCAACATTTGCCAGTACTCCTGTTAAAGTCGATGAATGGGGCATTGATATTGCTGTCGGCGGTACGCAAAAAGGGTTAAGCGTTCCATCAGGCATGTCAACGATCACTTACAACGAGCGTGTTGAAAAGATCTTGACTTCTCGTTACCAAAAAGAACTAGGTTTAGATCCAAAAGTACGCAATAAACGTTTTATCAAAAGCAATTACTTGGATTTAAGCCAAATCCAACGCTATTGGAGCGCAGAAGGAATCAATCACCATACAGAAGCTACTTCTATGATTTATGCTATTCATGAAGGTTTACGCCTTGTACAAGCAGAAGGGCTAACGGACCGTTATGCGCGTCATAAATTAAACGAACAAGCGATGGTTACTGGATTGAAAGCGATGGGATTGTCTATTTTTGGAGATCCCGCAACGAAATTGCCAACAGTCACTTGTATAGAAGTACCTGAAGGAGTCGACGAAGCTGCGCTGCGTTCTACTTTATTATCTAACTTTGGGGTTGAGATAGCAGGTTCCTTTGGTTCCTTAGCAGGTAAAGCATGGCGCATTGGGAATATGGGCTACAGCAGCCGCAAAGAGAATGTTTTATTGACCTTAGCTGCGTTAGAAGCTTCGCTGCTTGTCAATGGTGCGCAAATCAATAAAGGCGAAGGTGTCCTAGCTGCCATGAAAGTGTACCAAGAAAACTAAATGAGTTTTTAAGCCTAAAAAAGGAGCGGCATTTTTAAGCCGCTCCTTTTTTTGGTGCGCCCGGCATGGGTGATAACTTGGTGGTGAAAGTCCACTACAGGCTTGGCAGTAGGAACTGTTAGCGAATAGCAAGGGTGTCTTTCGCGAGAAAGAATCCGAAGGAAGCTGGACGCAAACACTCGCCCTGACGAACAGAAATCTCATACAAGGCTGGATGGAGATGGACGAGCTTGCCAAACAAAGCGAAGTCCGATACTGCACGAGTCTCCTACAGTAAATGAGGCAGTGACATGAGTGGAAGGTTATAACTCTTACCCGGGGAGGTCTCACTAGCGGTAAATACCGTAGTAACAACGAATAGTGAGAAGTCAGCAGACGCCATAGTAGGAGAACACAGTTCTCTGAAGGGCAGAACAATAATAATCTTGGAATAAACAAGGAGGTGGATGTAGCTCACGACTACAGAAAACATCGTGGTATAGACCGAAAGATGGCTACTCTTGGAGGGATAAGTTGGAAACGAAAGAGTACAAGAGAGTGTAGAGAGCTACAGTAACGATATGATGAAACAAGATAGTATCTCATTAATCAATCAAATCGCTAATTCAGATAATTTAAAGTTAGCCAGCAAGAAAGTGTATCAAAATAAAGGAGCTGCCGGTATCGATGGAGTGACCGTTCATGAATTGGACGCTCACTTAATAAAATATGGTCAGCAAATGATAGAGAAGATGAGAGCAGGAACTTACCAACCACAACCTGTTAAGCTGGTTTCTATCCCTAAGGATAACGGTGGTATAAGAAACTTGGGAATTCCTGTGGTGCGAGATCGAGTGGTGCAACAAGCTATTCTACAAGTGATTGAACCCATCATTGACCCTTCCTTTTCGACATACAGTTATGGTTTTAGGAAAGGCAGGAACGCTCATCAAGCGATTAAACAGGCAGAACAATATGTATCCGAAGGATACAAAACGATTGTCGACTGTGATTTGCGTAACTATTTTGATACAGTTCATCATCAGAAGTTGATGAATTACCTCAACTACTATATCCAAGATAAAATAGTGTTGCGGTTAATATGGAATTTTCTTAAAGCTGGAATTATGGACGGCAATGTCTTTATTGAGAATTATAAAGGAACCCCTCAAGGTGGAGTTATCTCTCCACTACTCGCTAATGTCTATTTAAATCAACTAGATAGAGAATTAGAGAAGCGAGGACACCGGTTTGTACGTTATGCGGACGACTTTTGTATCTATGTGAAAACACCTAGAGCAGGAGAACGAGTTTTAAAAAGCGTGACGACCTTTATAGAGGGAAACCTCCGGTTGGAGATTAATACGGAAAAAAGTAAAGTGACTACTCCAGCTAAAGCTAAGTTTCTAGGTTTCACTATCTGGAAAACACAGGGAAAGTCAGAAGCCGCCCATCTAAGGCGGCTAAACTCAAGTTCCGTAACCGACTGAGAAAACTAACGAGCCGAAAACGTCCTGGTACATTCAAACAAATTATAAAAGAAATTAACCTCTATACACAAGGCTGGATTAATTATTATGGAATTGGAGATATGAAAAGCTTTATCAAGAGCGTAGCTCATTGGCTAAATCATCGATTGAGACAACTATGTTGGAAACGATGGAACAAAGTATCGACTAAATTTCGTATGTTAAGAAAGTATGGAATAGAGAAAGAAGAAGCATGGAAGGTGGCTAATACGAGAAAAGGGTATTGGCGTATGACCCGTACCCACACACTTCACCGAGCGATTACGAAGAAAAAGCTAGTAAATTGGGGTCTAAAAGACCTAAACCAACTTTTCCAGCAGAGATACTTAAGTTATTGAACCGCCGTATACCGAACGGTACGTACGGTGGTGTGAGAGGTCGGAGCCGTAAGGCTCCTCCTACTCGATTCGTTGTTAGTTTAAAATAAATTGACCTTTTGGTGTTTCGGTTACGCCAGTTTTTTGATCGTAAATGGTTTGTCCGCGTAAAATTGTTTTTACAACTTGAGCTCCGATTTCACGACCGATATAAGGACTAAGTTTGTTTTTGTATTCTAAGTCTTCAGCTTTTAAGACATAAGGTGCATCTGGTTTGATAAAGACGAAGTCAGCGTCTTTTCCAATGCTGATTCTGCCTTTAGCATTTAAGTTGTAACGATCAGCAGCATTAGATGAAATAATGCGTCCAAATTGTTCTAAAGACATTCCGCGTTTTTGAACGGCTTCGTCAAACATAACGTCAACGTTATTTTGTAATCCAGCAACTCCGCCCCAAGCTGAGAAAGCATCGCCTTCTTTTAAATCAGGAGTACAAGGAGAGTGGTCAGAAACAGCAAAAGAGATTTCTTCTTTGAATAATTTTTCCCATAAGCCGTCTTGATTTTTTTTGTCGCGGATTGGAGGAGAACATTTAGCAACATTTCCAATTGCGTCTAATTCATCTGTTACAAAGTAGAAGTTGTGAGTACATGTTTCACAGGTTACATCGACACCTTCAGCACGTGCTTTAGTAACTTCTTCAACACCTTCAGGACACGCAACGTGACAAATATGAATACGGCAACCTGTTTCTTTAGCGAAAAGGATCGCGCGACGAATCGGTTCAACTTCAGTAAAGACTGGACGAGATTCTACATAAGCTTTCAATGTTCTAGGACCAGTTTCAGCAGCAATTTGACCTAAGCGATCGGTGATAGCTGCATTTTCAGCATGAATAGCTAAGATTTTACCTGTTTTAGCAATCCGTCTCATTCCTTCGTACAATGAATAGTCATCAACATTTTCAAAGTCTTCAGGTTTGCTGCGGTCGCCGCAAGTTGCCATGAAACATTTATAAGCGGTTACGCCGTCTTCATCTAAGTCGCTGATGTCATCTAAGTTTCTTGGAGTCAATCCGCCAAAGACAGCAACATCTGTTGTCATTTTTCCTTTAGCAACGTCAAATTTGATTTGCAGCGATTCTCTATCCACAGTAGCAGGTAATTGGTTCAAAGGCATTTCAATAAATGAAGTTACGCCGCCTTTAGCTGCTGCTTTTGTTCCGGTTACATAACCTTCCCATTCTGTTCTGCCAGGTTCAGAAATATGCACGTGCGGGTCAATCATTCCAGGAGAAACAATTAAGCCGCGAGCATCAACCACTTCACTGGCATCTGACAAATCAGAACCGATGGCTGCGATTTTTCCATCTTTTACCGCAACATCCGTTACGATTGCTTCGCTTTCTAAAATTACAGTTCCATTTTTTATTAGTAAATCATAGTTCATTTCTTTTCCTCCTAAAATATAATGGTTTTTAAAGTTTGTACATAAGGTTAAATAGCATCTGTGTCCGCATTCATTTCATCAAACTTAGGATTTGCTTTACGGTAGAACGACATTCCAATGATATAAAGAATGAAAGCCGCAATGACACCGACAATCCAAGTCAGGTTTGCAAGAGCAGAAAGAGCGGGGATAAACTTGCCTGAGAAAGCTAGGAAACTGGCAATGATGGTTACAACAAAAGCAAAAATATTGAAGCCGCCTTTATAATAACTGTAATCGCCTTTTTCAGGATACAGCTGAGCTAAGTTGATATCTTGTTTCATAATAACAAAGTAATGAGCTAACATAATACCAATAACAGGTCCCAAAATGCCTCCAATAATATCAAGGAAAGCATAAATACTGGTTTGGTTTTCCATTAGCTTCCAAGGCATTAGTAAGAAACTGACAATACTCGCAATAACGACCCCTTGTTTGTAATTGATTTTAGAAGGGAATAGTGCCGCTATTTGGAAACCAGCAGGAACAATATTTCCAGCTGCGTTTGTAGAAATGGTCGTCATCAATAAAACAATTGTTGCAAGAGCGATAGCTGGCAAACTATCCCAGCTGTTAACGATATCTAAAACATTCCATGTATCATTGCCGTAATAAACACTAGCCCCTGCTAGGATAATAACACTAGTAAAAGCGAATACAATATAAGAAACCAGCAATCCGCTAAATTGACCAACAGCTTGGCTCTTGAATGATTTAGCGTTTTGTGTGAAATCCGAAGCGCTTACAGCTGGGGCAGCCCAAACGGCAACAACAGCGTTAATAATGACTAGGAAAGCCAATAAAGAAGTTCCAGAGTTGTTAAAGCCTTCCGGACGGTATTTCAAGACATTTGCAAGACCGCCGCCGACGTTCAATGCCCAAATGGTCATTCCGCCAAAAACGATATAAATCAAAGGATTTAAAACAGCAGTAAATTTTTTCAAGACGTCTCCGCCGCCTAATCCGATGTATAGATTGACAACCCAGAAAAGAGCGAAGGCGATCAAGCCCGGTAAAGAAATACCAAAGAACTTAACATTTGCACCTATATCCAAAAAACCAGGCCAGATTTTAGCAATCAAAATCAGTAAAGCTTGCGAACCGGTATACGTTTGAAGCCCATACCACATAATAGCTGCAACACAACCTCGTAAGAATCCTGGAAACAATGCTCCACGAATACCGTAAGATGCTTTTAAAATCATTGAAAAAGGAATACCGTATTTGCTGCCGGCTGCTCCATTCAAAATCATAATTCCTGCTACAACTAATGCACTAACAACAATAGCTAGCATAACATTAATGGGAGATAAACCTAAAGCTAGAAAACCTCCAACAGCTACATAGTTGGGAACGTTATGAACCGAACCCATCCAAATCGTAAAGTAGTTAAAGGTCGACCATGTTCGTTTTTCTTTAGTTTTAGGGAGCAAATCTTCTTTATATCCACGCTCTTGATAAGCAGTTAGTTCTTTTTTTCTTATGTTTTCCATTTTTTCCCCTTCCAATCAAAAATAGTTGAATGTTCTTACAATCACTAGAAAGCGTTATCATTCATAAGGTTAAATATACTATGATGAATAACGAGTTTCATTGGCTTAATTGGCTATTTTTTTTAGTTTGGATTGTTTAAAACGAACCATGATTTGTTGCTTTATTTCGGATGATCAGTTGAAAATAACGATAGAGTTAAAACGTGCCATTAAATTGTCATATTGTTATTTATTATAATTTAGAATAAACAGGAATCAGCTAGTTAGAAGTATAAAATCATTATAGGTGTTTTGGTTGTATTAACTAAAGAGAGCGAACTTATTATAGCTGATTTAGACAATGATTTAATCATTGGAAGCGATTACTATTGTATATGAACTAAAAACTTCGTGCAAAGAAGGAGGATAGATATAAGGATACAGAAAATTATAAAGTTTTTATTTGATTTAGTTAAACTATAAGTATTAAAAGTCGCTTTATTATTTACGAGTTATTATAATTAAATTAACATTTAATTAGTAGATAATAAATAGAAAGGGAGATGGATGGAACAATTACACTCAATACGTTCTTGTTATATCAAGTACAAAGAAAATGAAATAGTATAAAGGAGGGGTATTTATGAAATTTTTGAAAAACATCAGTATGACAAACCAGATCATGATCGGAATGGTTCTAGGAATTTTAGCGGGTTTATTGATAGGGCCAGCAATTGCACCCATCAAGATTTTTGGAGATATCTTTTTAAGATTGATACAAATGTCAGTAGTCGTTTTAGTGATGGGAGCTGTGATTGAAGCGGTAGGCAGTTTAGATTCGCGGGAAATTGGTAAATTGGGTATTAAAATAACTGCTTGGTTTATGGGGTCTACGCTAGTGGCAGCGGCACTGGGTATTGTACTTGGCTATTTGATTAAACCAGGAACTGGAATCAATGTGCAATTAGAGTCTTCTGCTATTGAAAGCAATACGGATAGTTTATATGATATTATTTTAAATTTCTTTCCAGCCAATGTAATGGAATCGATGTCTAGCGCGAATATGATTCAAGTCATTATTTTTTCTCTATTATTTGGTTTTTCAATTAGTGTGTTGTCAACGAAAACCGATTTATCGGCTTTAATGGGCGGTATTAAACAATTTAACGTGGTGATTTTGAATATTGTTAAAGTTGTCATGAAGATGGCTCCTTTAGGTATTTTTTCTTTAATTGCTTGGGTTACCGGAACCATAGGACTTGCCGTTATTCTGCCGTTAGCTAAATTTTTACTGGCGATGGCAATCGGAACGGTTATCTTTATGTTCTTGTGGATCATGCTGACTGCAACATATGTCAAAGTAAATCCTTTAATGTTGACAAAGAAACTTTGGAGAATGACGGTAGTGGCATTCACTACGACATCTTCTGCGATTACACTTCCGGTAAAGATGGAAGATTCTGAAAAGAAATTGGGCATCAGTCCAAGAATCTCACGTTTAGTTGGTCCATTGGGCATGGCATTGAACAGTAATGGTTTGGCGTTGTATCTTTCTTTGGCAGCAATAACACTGGCTCAGTTCTATAGTATTGAATTTACGGTACTTGACACCATACAAATGGTCGTTTTATCGACATTGGCTTGTTTAGGTACAGTGGTTGTTCCGGGCGGCGGTTTAGTAGCCTTGGCCATCGTTATTCCATCGTTAGGCTTACCGTTGGAGAGTATTGCTTTATTGGCGGGCATCGATTGGTTTTCTGGAATGTTTAGAACCGTTTTGAATGTAGACGCAGATGCACTGATTGCCATGATTCTGGCACATGATGAAAAAGAAATAGATTACGCTATTTTTAATTCAACAACTGAAGTTTCATCCGAAAGCAAATAAACAAAGCCATTCATTATTTTTTGGAGATAGAATCAAAAAAAACTGTAGCTAAAAGGGGAAGAGTATGATGAAACGATTAAAAAATATTGGTTTATTATTGGTTGTTTTTTTGATAACGTTCGCCACACCTCTAATTGTTTTTGCACAGGGAATTGAAGTCACAAAAACGCCTACTGGCTTCATGGCTATCATTACTATCGTCCCGCTGATCGTTGTCTTAACATTATTATTTTTAAAAGTAGACATGATCATTGCCGGTCTGGCAGGCGGTGTACTGGCCATGATCATCGGAGGTATCGGATTAGGGGAAGTCAACAAACAGTTCCTTGAAGCCATTCCGACGATGCTGACGATCACTGTCCCGATCGTCAATTCAGCTATTGCGATGGCGGTATTCAAGTCTGGCGGGTATACAGCTGCCTTAATGTTAGCCAAAAGAGGAACGAAAGGGAAAGTAGAATATGTTTCAGCTTTTATTGTGATTTTGCTAGCTGCCGCAACGTATATGTCGGGTATCGGCGGGGGAAGTGCCATGGTTATTGCTCCCTTAGCTTTTGCTGCAGTAGGGGTCGTTCCGGAATTGATTGCAGCTATGTCATTAGCGGCTGCCGCTTCTTTTACCACTTCGCCCGCTTCTCTTGAGTCAAGTATCGTTTCAAAATTAGGCGGCTTTCCTATCAGCGAATATGTTTCAACGATGCGTCCTTATTGGTTGCTCTTTGTAGTCGTTGCTATTTTACTAGCTTTTTTTGGAACCAAACGTCGGCACATGGGATTTAAAGAAGAAGCCTCGGATGAATATGCACAACTGAGCAACGCTCAATTAGTCAAGATTACTTTACCGGCTATCTTTTTATTGTTTGCAGTCATTCTTGGACCAGTCGTAAACAATTTAGTTGGCATCGAAATTTTTACGCCATTGGTTTATATGGTGGTAACATTGGCGTTGATTTTCTTCTGTACCAAATTTAATTTAAACGAATCGGTCGAAGCCATGATCGATGGATCAACGTATATCTTAACGCGTCTCTTTCAAGTAGGAATCTTCTTAGGTTTTATTAATGTGATTGCTCAAACGGGTACCTTTGCTGTAATCGCCAGTGTTGCGGAATTGGCCCCCGCCGCTGTGGTTGTTCCGGTTGCGGTCTTAACAGGTATTTTGATCGGGATTCCTGCTGGTGCATATGTCGGTTCTATTTTAACACTGGTACTGCCGGTAGCCATTTCGTTAGGATTCTCGCCGCTTGCCTTAGGGTTTGTGACGATTGGGGTCGGAATGGGCAGTCAAATGAGTTTTGTTAATATCACCATGCAAGCCTTATCCTCTGGTTTTGACCTTCCTATTTTGGATATTGTTAAAGGGAATGTGAAATGGATCAGTTTAGCTTCTGTCTTGCTGTTAGTTTTATCCTTAGTCTTTGCATAAAACAAAAAAGGAGAGAATATAAATGGATATTTTATTGAAACAAGTTCGACTAAACGATGGGGAAAGTTTAAAAGATGTGGGGATTCAAGAAGGCAAAATCAGTGCTATTGAAGAGCACATTTCTGAAACAGCTAATCAAGTGATCGATGCAGCAGGTCGAGTCCTCGTGCCTGGTTTTGTAGAAAGCCACATTCACCTGGATAAAGCTTTGATTGCTGATCGCAAGCCTAACAAATCAGGAACTTTGCAAGAAGCTATCAAAGTAACCGCTGAACTGAAACCAACGTTCACGAAAGAAGACATTTACGAGCGTGCCAAAAAGACGTTAGAAATGATTATTCCTTACGGTGTGACCGCAATCAGAACTCATTCTGAATTTGATCCTGCACAAGGGTTTACTGGATTTGAAACCATCTTAAAATTAAAAGAAGAATACAAAAATTTGGTCGATATCCAAGTCGTAGCTTTTCCGCAAGAAGGGATTTTTAAATCTCCGGGCACAGATAAAATGATGCATGAAGCGATGGAAATGGGCGCAGATGTTGTCGGAGGCATTCCTTACAATGATGCACCGGCTAACGAACACATTGATTTGGTATTTGAAATTGCTAAGAAATATGACAAACCCATTGATCTGCACCAAGACTTCAGTGACGAAGCGAATGATATGTCGATTGAGTATTTGTGCCGAAAAACTATTTCTGAAGGGTATCAAGGAAGAGTAGCAGTTGGACATCTGACAGCACTCCATGCATTGCCTAAAGCGCAGTTGGATCCTCTTATCGAATTGATTGCTGAAGCAGGAATCAGCGTGATGTCTTTACCAGCCACTGATTTACACTTAGGGGCACGAAACGATGAATACAATGTAAGAAGAGCCGTTACCCCGATACGCAAATTAAGAGATGGCGGGGTCAACGTATCGATTGCAACAAATAATATTCGAAACGCCTTTACTCCATATGGAAATGGCGACATCCTTCAAACAGCCATGCTGGCGATTCCAGTAGCGCATTTAGGAGGAGCCGATGATTTGCCGACGGTATTGCCGATGATTACTGATCATCCCGCACAAGCAATCGGATTAAAAAATTATGGTATTGCGGTGGGAAATAAAGCCGATGTAGTTTTATTGGATACATTTGTCAAAACGAATGCGATCATCGATATACCTGAGAGACTGTATGTGATTAAGGACGGGAAAGTAACCGTCGAAAACAAAAAGGAAACCATTATTCATCGTTAAAATGGAAACAACAAAACAAAGCCTCGTAAACCAAACGGATTAAATCTATTTGGTTTACGAGTGTTTTTAGTTTTTTTGTCAAATCGTATTGGTGACTTCTTAGGGATTGAAATTTCCACCGGAACTTATGTGTTTGCTTGTAGAAAGCCATGGGATCGTTTGGATCCTTAGTGGTCTCCAGGCTTTCAAGCAGCTACTATTCCTCCAAAAATTTAAAAATTGTAGAATACATTCGTTTCACTTACCAACATAAAAAATGTTAGAATCTGTCTTTGTAGTGTATCAATAAAAGTAAATTTGAAAGGAAGGGAACCATGAACCGAGTATATAAAGAAGAAAAAAGCAATTATCTGAGGACGTTTTTTAAAGAAAATCATGTAGGAGTAGTGCATAGCAAATTTGACCACAGCTTAAATATCAAATTAGGGAAACAATTGGTTCATGTGAGCGATACGCTTGAACCTTTGTCAGCTTTCGGAATAAAAGCAAACGATGAAAAAATCCACTCTCTATTAAAGGCAGTTGAAATCGGTGATTTTGTTAGTTGTCAAAATCAAGTATTGACTTTTTATAACAGTCTAAATAAAATCGCATTGGTCATTGAGCTGGAAACTCTTGCCGAAACCGATTTAAAATTAGTACCGTTTGATGCCCACCCGCAACTTATTGAAGAAACGGTTTTTTTTAAAGAACTTATGGACATCCCGGTACAAATGCAAACCGGTTTGCCAATGAGCGCAAAAACCACTAAATATCTTGAAAATTTAAGGCACTACCCAACGTATGCTTTGACGGCGAATGAGCAAAGTGTGATCATCAATCATTTTTTAGGCAGAGGCATTGGACTTACGCCAAGCGGCGATGATTTTCTTATTGGGTACACAAGCCTATTGATTTTATTTAATCAACAGCATGAGTGGCTTAGACGGTTGCAGCAACTTGTCAGAAGCGGCAAGACGACGGACATCAGTTTAGCTTATTTGAATTGTCTTTTAGAAGGGGGAGTGAATGAAAACATTAAGGAACTCCTAGATTTATTTTATTCAGAAGATCAACAGATTCTCAAAAAAAAAAATAGAACGTATGCGTTTATTTGGACATACTTCTGGAACAGACACTTTATTAGGCATCGTCACTGGAACCGAAGCAATGAACCATACAGAAAAGAACAGCAGGGGGATTTAATCAACGATAGATAAGTGTAATTCAGCCTATTGACTATGCCGATTCTATCTATTAATCTATGGGAGCAAGCGCAACTATCACAGCAACTAATGTCAGGAGTAAAGGTACATGAATCAAGGATCTATCGAAGATTTAACCAATGAAGAAATAAAAGAGCTCCAAGAATGTTCTGATTTGATCTTTGTAGAAACCGTAGTGGATGGTTTCTTTGAAGTTAAAGTCAAATCGCCAACTGAAATGTTTCCAACAGATATTTTCTATACGAGAGAATACATTGGCGAATTTTTAATGTCAAAATACAAATTGCACATTTTGATCGAATCTAATAATGGGATGTTTTTGTATCAACCAAATCGTTTAGGGGAAAAATGAAAGAAGAAGCTAGTAATTTAATGCTAGCTTCTTTAGTTTATAGAGAGAAAAGCTTCCTAATTTCAACTATAAAATTAGGGTTGAGAAGAAGAATTCTTAACTCATAAAAAAACAATCTTATTCCATTCTCAAAGTGGAAAAAGATTGTTTTTTGTTGTAACTTACTTTAGCGATTTTTTCGAAAAAAAGTCTATAGTTTGGAGTTTTATACCTATGATTTGTTTCTTACGTCCTTATTTTATTTTAGCTAAGCTAAACATAACAATTGAAAACGATTACTTTTGGAAGGAGATACTTGAATAGGGAAGATATGGATTCACACTATTGGCTTTATTTTTAATAGGTTTAATTATTATTTTTGAATAAGGATTTCAATTAATAAGTCATAAACATTCATTTAAGGAGGAAAACATTGTGAAACTTTATTTTTCTGGAGATACACAAGAGGTAATAGAAGGATTGGAACTGTTAAGTGGTAAATTAGCCATTCAATTAACTAGAGAAGGTTATCCTATAAAAGTCACACAAAGAATGGGCAATCTTAAAGTAACAAATTCCAATGGCCAAGGCGAAATTTTTTATCAAGAAAAAAGCCACTTTTTTAGAGGTGTAGGGTTATTCTTAGAAGCTATTGAAAGCCAGGAGGAATTCGCCATTGAGGAGGTTTTGCAATTTGATACAGGTGGTGCAATGCTGGATTCTTCTAGAAATGCTGTTTTAGCTGTTAAAGGGATCAAAGAGTTGCTTCGTGATATGTCAGTTATGGGTTTAAACTTATTGATGATGTACACTGAAGACACTTACGAAGTCGATGAATATCCTTATTTTGGGTATATGCGCGGACGATACACTAAAAATGAAATTCGAGAGCTTGATCAATATGCTTTGAAGTTAGGAATTGAAATGGTTCCCTGCATCCAAACGTTAGGTCATTTGCGAGAAGCTTTAAAATGGGAATATGCTAACGAATTAAGAGATACAGAAGATATTTTATTAATTGATGAGCCTAAAACTTATGAATTTCTAAGAAATTTAATCAAATCTGCAACGGAGCCTTATGTATCTAATCGCATTCATATTGGAATGGATGAGGCACATGACTTAGGGTTAGGCAGATATTTAGAATTGAATGAATATAAAAACCGTTTTGAGTTAATGAATTCTCATTTGCAACAAGTAGTTAAAATTACTGAGTCATTTGGATTACAAGCGATGCTGTGGAGTGATATGTATTTTAAATTAGGTTCTAAAACGAATGAATATACGGATATAAACGCAGAATTTCCTGAAGAAATCATTGCAGGCATCCCAAATGTTCAAATGGTTTATTGGGATTATTACCATACTGAAGAAGCTACCTATGCTGGAATGATGAAAAAACATTCTGAGTTGGGAGAAAATCAAATTTTTGCTGGAGGCATTTGGACGTGGAACGGACTTGCCCCCAATTATGGGAAAACGTGGGCGACAACCAAAGCAGGGTTAACAGCAGCTAAAAAGAGTGGCGTTAAAGAAGTCTTTGCAACTATGTGGGGCGATAATGGCGCTGAAACGCCGGTATTAACAGCCTTGCCTGGATTGCAGTTGTATGCGGAACACATGTACCATAAAGATGTTGAAGAAGCTGAAGTGGCTAGACGGTTCAATTTTTGTACTGGATCCAATATAGACGATTTTTTGATTTTGCAGAATTTAGATGAGACTACGGGTGTGAGTCCATATAATATCATGACTTCTCAAACATCAAAAATTTTATTGTGGCAAGATAGCTTGATAGGATTGTTTGATGAGAATATCAATGGATTAGACTTAAATCAACATTATGCTGATTTAGTTCCACGATTGGAACAAGCAAAGAAAAACAATCCATCGTTGAATTTATTGTTTGATTTTTATGAAAATCTTGCACGGGTGTTAAGCATAAAAGCAGAGTTAGGTATTCAGTTAAAAGCGGCTTATGATGCAGCTGATCGATTTAAAATGCAAGAGTTAGTGGATGTTGCGCTCGTACTTTCCCGAAAAATAGACGTTTTAAGAAAAAGTCATCGTGAGTTGTGGTTTTCCATAAATAAACCCTTTGGTTGGGAAATATTGGATATTCGTTATGGAGGTGTGCTTTTACGTAATGAAACGACAATTTACCGGCTAACTCAATGGATAAATCATGAAATTGTGTTAATTGAAGAATTAGAAGAAAAACGCCTACCGTTTAAAGGTCCTTATGGGAATCCGGAAGGCAGTCTCGGCAATAGTATGTATCATCGTATCGTTACATCAAGTGCTTTCTCAAGCTAATAAAAAAAAGCCACGCTAATAGAAGCAGCAGATTACTAGAGATTATAGAGCCTTCTAGGCTGCTTCTATTCGTCTGTTTATATGGAGGGCAAAAAAATGAGATTAACCGATATTCAAAACCCAGGTAAGCTGCATCGAAACCGTGAACAAAGCCGAGCTTATTTTATTCCTTTTGCTGATGAATACACGGCAATAGTAGGTGAAACTAAAAAATCTACGCGTCTTCAATCATTAAATGGACTGTGGAAATTTCATTATGCTGAAAACCCAGTAGAAGCTCCACAAGAGTTTTTTCAAGAAAGTTATGACGTCGATAAATGGGGTGACATTGAAGTGCCGTCACATTGGCAGTTAAAAGGGTATGGCCGGCCGCAGTATACAAATGTCACTTATCCCTTTCAAGTAGATCCACCACATATACCAAGTGAGAACCCTACCGGTAGTTATCGACGTCATTTTTATCTCCCGTCGGAATGGAGAAACCACCAAGTTTTCTTGCGCTTTGAAGGAGTTGATAACAGCTTTCATATCTGGATCAATGGTCAACAAGTAGGATTCAGCAAAGGCAGTCGATTGCCAGCAGAATTTAACATAACAGCTTATTTAAAAAATGGGGAAAATACGATAGCCGTTCGCGTATATCAATGGTCTGATTCCTCTTATCTGGAAGACCAAGACATGTGGTGGCTAAGCGGGATTTTTAGAGACGTTTATTTGCTAGCACGTCCAGCAACATATATTCGAGATTTTTTTGTTCGTCCTTCTTTAGATAAAAATTATGCAGATGCTAATCTTACTGTTGATCTAGATTTTCATCAGTCTGATTTAATGACTTTACAAAATTTGAAATTAACGTATACCTTATTGGACAAACACCAAAAAGAGGTACAAAATGGTTCGGGGAAAATGATTGATTTAGAATCAAAACAGAGCCTCAACCTGTTCGTTAAGCAGCCCCAAAAATGGTCTGCAGAAACGCCATACTTGTATCAATTGGTGTTGACTTTGATAGATGAAGAAGAGACGGTTATCGAAGTTCTGTCCCAAAAGATAGGTTTTCGTTCAGTTGAATTAAAGAATGGGTTGATTCTAATCAATGGCGTACCCATTACATTTAAAGGGGTTAATCGTCATGACACTCATCCTGATTTTGGCCGATCTGTAACGACAAAAGATATGGAAAAAGATATTCAACTGATGAAGCAAGGGAACTTTAATGCAGTCCGTTCTGCCCATTATCCTAATGCTCCTCAATTCTATAACTTGTGTGATGAGTATGGATTATATGTTATGAATGAAGCGGATTTGGAAACCCATGGATTCGAAACCATAGGTGATGTGAATCGTTTAAGCAATGATCCAACATGGGAAAAAGCCTACGTCGATCGGATGGAAAGAATGGTGGAACGCGATAAAAATCATCCTTCGATCGTATTTTGGTCTTTAGGAAATGAGTCTGGTAATGGTTGCAATCATCAAGCCATGGCAGATTGGACGATAAAAAAAGAATCAGCATTTCTTATCCATCATGAAGGTGCCACAAAAGAGCTCTTTGATACTCAGCAATACCATAAAGATTCGATTATTTCAGCAGTGAATTCAACGATGTACACTTCGATTGATCTTTTAGAAAAACTCGGACGAGATACAACTCATCTTAAACCCCATATTTTATGTGAATACGGACACGCAATGGGAAATGGTCCGGGATCGATGAAAGAATATTGGGAAGTGTTTGAAAAATATCCGAGAATGCAAGGAGGGTTTGTTTGGGAATGGGCTGACCATGGTTTACGACAACAAAATTCAGCTGGTGAAGAATTTTATGCTTATGGCGGTGATTTTGGAGACCAACCCAATGACTATAATTTTGTCATTGACGGTTTGGTGCAACCTGATCGAACACCTTCACCAGCTTATTACGAATTAAAAAAAGTTATGGAACCGGTAAAAATAGAGGCAGCTAACCTTGAAAAAGGGTTCTTCTTAATAACCAATCAGTATGATTTTCAAACGTTAGACAATTTAAATCTCTCGTGGTCACTTAAAGCAAACCATAAAATAATTCAAAAAGGACAGATTTCCATTATGGGAATAGAGCCAAAACAAACGCGAGAAGCGTTCGTGCCGCTTGAACCATTAAAAGCATCTTATTTTGCAGCGGAAAGCTTATGGTTGGAAGTACAATTTACCCTAAAGAGTTCAACGAACTGGGGAGCTATTGGACATGAGGTAGCTTGGAAACAATTCAATTTGCTCCCACAGCCAGCTGAAATAAGTTGGAAACGAACTGTTGGACAAAACGATACGCCGTTAACGATTGAAGAAACACAGAGTTCTCTTTTTATTTCCGGATCAAACTTTGAATTCATTTTTCATAAAGTCAAAGGTCATCTCGTCTCATGGATACACGAAGGACAATTATTAGTTGAAAAAGGACCTGAAATGAATTTTTGGAGAGCTATGACCAATAATGATCATCGATCGGAAAAATTGTGGGAAAACGCAGGTCTTCATTGGCTGCAGCAAAGAACAGATAGCTTTACATGGACTCTTGTAGAGGATAAAAAGACTGTCAAAATTATTATTCAACAACGAATCGGTCCTCCGATGTTGGCTTGGGGGATCAATGCAACACTAAGTTATGAAATTAATAGTGTTGGGGAAGTGCTTATTCAAGCACAAGGCCAACCTGAAAATGACTTTCCACGTACCATTCCGCGAATGGGATTTGAACTGATCTTACCCGAGGAGTTTAATCAGGTTGAGTGGCATGGACGTGGCCCCGGGGAATCCTATAGCGATACAAAAGAAGCAAGCCGTTTTGGAATGTATGAAAGCAGCATAGAAGGACTGAGCTTCGATTATATTTTTCCTCAAGAAAATGGCAATCGAACGGATGTAACTTGGTTGACGCTGACTAATGAACAAGGGAGTGGTTTGCTAGTTACTGGCACAAGGACTTTTGATTTTAGCGCTCGTCATTATACTCAACAAAACTTAGATAAAGCACAGCACATTTATGAATTGAGGAAAACAAAAGAGGTTTACCTCTATCTTGATAAACAACAACATGGAATTGGATCCGCTAGTTGTGGTCCAGATGTTTTAGCTGAGTATGAACTGTTAGTTGAACCATTTGCCTTTAGTTTTTTATTAAAGCCAGTTTATCCTTAAAGCATACCTCGTTATTAGTCAAATTATTGGTATAGGCTGTTATTTATTTTTGATGAGGATAAACAACAGCTCTAAGCTTACTATTAGTAGCAAATAAAGGTTGTTTTTGCTCACTTTCTATAGTTTGTGTAGGATAAACCATAATTTATTCCTTTCTTCATTCGGTATAGTTAGTTAAAATAAACATATAAAGAAAGCGGTTACTAATTAAGGGAGGAGAACGAAATGAAAAAGAAAAAAAGAGGATTTTTGTATCATTTAAATAGAAACAAAGCGATGTTATTTATGGCACTGCCTGGAGCAATCTGGTTGATTTTCTTTTTCTATATACCTGTAGCAGGGAATGTGGTAGCTTTTAAAGATTTCAGGTTTATCGAAAACGGCGGTTTTTGGGGAAGTATCAGTCAAAGTAAATGGGTAGGATTTGATAACTTCAAGTTTTTATTTTCTTCTTCCAATGCCTATATCATTACTAGAAATACACTTCTTTACAACATAACATTCATTTTAGCGGGATTGATTTTGGCAGTCAGCATTGCTGTAATTGTTAGTCAATTGCGGTCCAAAAAAATGATTAAAGTCTATCAAACTTCTATGTTGCTTCCTTATTTTCTATCATGGGTTATTATTAGTTATTTTGTATACGCTTTCCTTAGTCCTGATAAAGGCTTGATCAACTCAATCATTGTTGGACAAGGAGGAACGCCCATTAGTTGGTATTCTGACCCGACTTACTGGCCTTATATCTTAGTGTTTTTAGGTATCTGGAAAGGTGTCGGTTACAGCAGCGTTATTTATTTCGCAGCCATTATGGGAATTGAACCAGCTTTTTATGAAGCGGCCGAAATTGATGGTGCTAGTAAATGGCAACAAATTCGACATGTTACATTGCCACATTTAGTTCCTCTGATTACCATTTTAACTATTATGGGAGTAGGCGGGATTTTCAAAGCTGACTTCGGTTTATTCTATCAAATCCCAAGAAATGCAGGTGCGCTTTATAACGTGACCTCAGTATTAGATACTTATATTTATAATGGTTTAGCTTCAAGTGGAGACATCGGAATGACAACAGCAGCTGGCTTGTACCAATCGGTTGTCGGTTTTATCTTAGTTGTGGTCACCAACTTGATTGTCCGTCGTTTTGATGAAGAATCAGCATTATTCTAACAAGAAAGGAGATGTAAAAATGCAAACTGAAGAAAGCTATGCAGCAGTAGAAGTAAAAAGTAAAAATAAGGATACAGATAAGAAAAAGAAAAAGCACATCCATTCAGTCAATTACAAAGGATTTGGAAAGAAAACGAATATCTTTTTTAATATATTAATTGGATTATTTGCTTTTTCCTGTGTGTTTCCTTTTATTTTTATCATTATTTTATCTTTTAGTGATGAAACAGCCATGGTTGTTAACGGATATCAGTTGATTCCAGAAACTTGGAGTCTTGATGGTTATCGCTATTTGGCTCAAATGGGCGATCAAATTATTCAAGCTCTTTTCGTTACTGTCTTTGTCACGGTTGTCGGAACGCTGATCAATACTACGTTAACTTCTTCATATGCTTACGCTATTTCGCGTAAAGATTTTAAATTCCGCAAGTTTTTTACAATGTTTGCATTAGTAACGATGTTGTTTAGTGCCGGATTAGTGCCAGGTTACATCGTGATGACGAGTTTGCTGGGACTAAAAGATACCATTTGGGCTTTAATTTTACCGATGGCTATGAGTCCTTTCAATATTATTGTTATGCGAACCTTCTTTATTCGCTCCGTACCAAATTCTATTATCGAATCAGCTAGAATCGATGGTGCAGGAGAACTTAGAACGTTTTGGAAAATTGTCTTGCCATTGGCTGTACCGGGAATTGCTACGATCAGTTTATTTGCTGCTATCGGGTTTTGGAATGATTGGTTCAATGCGCTACTATATATTCAAAGTGATAATCTAATGCCGCTTCAATATGTATTGATGCAGATTCAAAGCAATATTGAGTTCATGATAGAAAATGCAGGTATGAGCTCGATGATCGGTGCTGCTGGTATTCCGAAAGAAGCTACTCGAATGGCAATGGTCGTTATTTCAACGCTGCCGATAGCATTAAGCTATCCGTTCTTCCAAAAATATTTTATCAGTGGTTTAACGATCGGTGGAGTGAAAGAGTAACCATTCGATAAAGATAGTTTATGGTTGTTTTATATCTTTTAACTAAAGGGTATGAGCTTTTAAAAAAATAGTAATGGAGGAAAAAAAATGAAGATCAATTTTAAGAAAACGTTGGTTAAAGGAGCGGTAGCACTCTTATGCGGTGCAGCTCTAGTGGGTTGTGGCAGATTAGCAGCTGGTGACAGCAAAGAAAGCGAAAATAAAAATAGTGGTGGGGATAAAGATACGGTTTTAATGTATCAAGTCGGAGTGGCGCCAGAAAATTTAGATGAATTGATGGAGATCGCCAATAAACGGATCGAAGATGAAGTAGGTGTCCGTTTGAAAATTCAATATATCGGCTGGGGTGATTATGAGAAAAAAATGAATGTTATTACTTCTTCTGGAGAAAATTATGATATTGCTTTTGCACAAGACTACTTAAACAACGCTCAGAAAGGAGCATATGCTGACTTAACAGAATTAGCTCAAAAGTATGCACCTGAAACAATGGAACAAATAGATGAAGCTTACATTACTGGAAATACCATTGATGGAAAATTATATGCCATTCCTGTAAATGCCAATGTTTATGCACAACAAATGTTCACATTCAATCCCACATTCCTAGATAAATACGATATGAATATTTCAAAAGTTGAGACGTTGGAAGATTTGGAACCATTTTTACAAACGGTTAAAGATAATGAATCTGGTGTTGTTCCCTTAACGGCTGGTTCAGGTTGGAGAATCGAAAAAGACTTGGATTACTTAATCGGAAATAATGTTCCTTTAGGCATTGATTTAAATGGCGATCCTAAAAAACTGATCAATCCTTATGAAGAAGGCGATAGCTTATTGCCATTACTTGATACAATGCATGATTACTATACAAAAGGATTTGTTCCCGCTGATGCAGCTACTAGCCAAACGGCATACAATACAGATGAAGACACTTGGTTTGTAAGACAAGAAACTCAAGGACCTTATGATTACGGCGATTACTTGCTGCAACGAATTACTGGAAAAGAAATAACTTCAAGACCATTCAGTAAAGCAGCTAAAACGGTAGCACAAGCACGTATGGCTAACTTTGTTATTTCAAACAATTCTAAGAAAAAAGAAGAATCTATGAAAGTCTTAAATTTGTTGAACTCAGACCCTGAATTATTAAACGGTTTAGTATATGGAGTCGAAGGCAGAAACTGGGAAAAAACCGATGAAGAAGGGCGTATTCGTTTATTAGATGGTTATTCTGATCCTAAGAGCGGCTATATGTCAGCTTGGAATTTAGCAAACAATGCGATTCTTTACATTGACGAAAAAGTAACCGATGAACAAATTGAACACAGAGACAAATCCATTGAAGAAGCGGAAGAATCTCCATTACTTGGATTTAATTTTGTGACTGACAATGTTAAAACTGAAATCACCAACGTGAACAATGTAGCAGCTCAATATACTGCTGGATTACAAACAGGTAGTGTTGATCCTAAAAAAGTTGTTCCAGAATATTTAGAAAAATTAAAAGAAGCCGGATTAGATAAAATTCAAGAAGAAGCTCAAAAACAATTTGATGAATTCAATGCAAACAAATAATTAGTTCACCCCTGATTTTATGAAAAGAACGCCTGCTTTTTAGGTGTTCTTTTTCTTTAAAGATCAGATTATATGAGTTTGAAAATAACCGAATTAGGAGAATGACTATTATGTTAGAATTGATCGACACAAGACAAGGAACGAACAATGACCGTAATTTTTCTAATGGCAACACACTGCCTTATACGGGTGTGCCATTCGGCATGAATCATTATGCTGTTCAAACAAATAATGAAGATAGCTGGTTTTTTAATCCGTATCACCGAGTATTTCAAGGTATTCGTTTGTCCCATCAACCTAGTCCTTGGATGGGAGATTTTTGCCCGTTGTTGATGACACCTATCGCAGGAAGCGAGCTTTCAAATGATATTCCTTCTTATCAAAGTTCTTATCGCCCTGAAGAAGCAGTATTCAGTCCGCATTATTTAAAGATCAAACAACTGCGCTATAATATTGTGACGGAGCTGACTCCGAGCGAACGAGGGTGCCGTCTAGATCTTACTTATCGGACTGAAAAACAAGCAGGAATTGTTTTTCATATGCCTGGGGAAAAAAGCTGGTTTAAGTTAGAACCGGAAACAAAAACAGTCAGTGGATTTGTCAACTATGCTGCCGGCAGTCATGATCCTGATTTTGGCATGTATTTCAGGGTTCGATTTGATTATGCATTCGATGTGAAAACTTCTGGTCTTGTTGAGTCAGATAAGGGCAAACAACTGATTCTATATTTTGAAGACGCTGCTCACCAAACAGTCCATGCGAGTTTAACTACATCTTTTATCAGCCTGAAACAAGCTAATTTGAATTATGAACGAGAGATAGCCGATTCATTTGAAGAACAAAAGCGATCTGCTGAAAAAAGTTGGGAACATTATTTGGAGCGGATCAGCGTTTCTCATGAAAATCAAGAATATGTTAAAACATTTTATACGTGTCTGTACCGAATGTTTTTATTTCCACAAAAGTTTTATGAACTAAACGAAGCAGGACTGCCGGTGCATTACGATACAACGGCAAAAGAAGTGAAATCAGGGTATTTGTATACGAATAATGGTTTTTGGGATACGTATAAAACGGTTTATCCGTTGTACTCTATCATAGCACCGGAAGAGTACAAAGAAATATTAGCCGGAATTTTAACGGCTTATAACGAAAGCGGCTTCTTGCCTAAATGGCTTTCTCCTGACGAACGCGGGATGATGCCAGGTACTTTAGTAGATGCAGTCATTGCAGATGCAGCTGTTAAAGGGTTATTATCAGAAGCTGAAACAGCAGAGTTTTTAGAAGCCATGATCAAAACAGCTACCGTTAAGAGTGGGAATTCTGTATACGGTAGATTAGGAATTGAAGAATACGATCGGCTAGGGTATGTTTCAACAGATGTATCAGAAAGTGTTAATCAAACATTGGATTATGCGTACAGCGATTTTTGTATCAGTCAGACTGCTGCAGTGCTCAACGACCAGCAACCGGTAGTAGAACAGTTTAAAAAAACATCCTTAAATTATCGGAACTTATTTGACCAGGAAACTGGATTTATGCGGGGGAAGGATGCTGAAGGGAAATTCAGAAAAGGTTTTTCTGCTGACCGCTGGGGTTTTGATTATACAGAAGGGAGCGCTTGGCAAAATAGTTTTGGTGTGTATCATAATATTCAAGATCTGATTGATGGTTATGAAAGTGAAACAGCTTTTTTAAATCGGTTGACTGAGCTGTGCAACACGCAGCCTTCATTCGAAGTAGGTAGTTATGGTTTTGAAATCCATGAAATGAGTGAAGTTTCAGCCATCGACTACGGACAATTAGCACTTTCTAATCAGCCGAGTTTTCATATCCCGTATTTGTTTAATTATGTTGGAAAACCAGCATCAACTCAAGTAGTTGTTAAACAATTAATGACTCGTTTATTCAACAGCGGTTTTGAAGGATTCCCTGGGGATGAAGATAACGGCAGTATGTCAGGCTGGTTTGTATTTAGCTCCATGGGCTTCTATCCGGTAACCCCAGGCAGTGGAGAGTATGTTTTAGGAATCCCACTTTTTGATGAAGTGACCATTCATCTGCCTGATGGTAAAACATGGGAAATTGAAACTAGAAACAATACAGCACAGGCTAATTTTGTGACTGAAGTTTATAAAAACCAGGTGCCATATAATAAGTTGTACTTAACTCATGCAGATTTGCTTAGCGGCGGACGTTTTACCGTGCATTTGGGGTTAGCCCCTGTGTATAAAAAGATAACCAAAGAAGAACGGCCTTTTTCATTAAAGAATCGACTTATCTAGCGACTAAGTAGCAGAATAGATAGGATAGAGTAAGCTGACAAAATTGCTCAGCTTTTCTATTTGGTTCAAGTAGTGTAAAATGAAAGCGATTGTTTTAACAGAGATTGGCAAAATGATTTGGAGGAATGATTTGTGATTTCAAAAGGAATTGAAACAACGTTTAACAAAGTGTATTACCTAATTAAATTAAGTTTATATTTTTGGGGGTTAAGTTTTATCGGATTAGTGATTTTTGGTGTTACACCAGCAATGATGACTATTGTGGAAGAACATGATGAAGCAAACTGGGATTTTAATCAAATCAAATGGAAAAATCTTTTTGAAAAGTTCAAACAAAACTTCAAACAAGGCAATCAATTGCTTTTATTTTATCTGATGGTCGTTCTGATTATTGGATATAATTTATTTATTGCTCTTCAAACAAAAGGTTTGCTCTTTTTAGTGCTCGATTTTGTGTTGATTTTTGTACTATTTATATTAATATTGTCATTCATTATCAATTTGGCTGTTTTGACATTTTTTGAGGTTACTTTGATCGATTCATTGAAATTATCGGTCATCCAATTCTTTACAAAGACAAAAGAATGTTTTTTGCTAATATTCGGTTTGATAATAGTTAGTGTAATAACTTATAAATTCCCTGGTTTGATTTTGTTTATTTCAACTGGGTTATTAGCTGGAGTTATCAGTACCAGTACCAAAAGAATGTTTCAAAATATCTTAGTTGATTAACTTGCAGAAGACCTGATTTTAGGAGCAGTGACAATGAAAACAAAAATGAAAAGCAACCAAATTTACTCTTTGTTAAAAACGTATTCGATTATATTGATTTTGTTTTTTACCATTTTCAGCATAGCAGTAGGACAATTGCTACATGAAAATAATAAAAAAATAGCATTGCAAAGTATTCAAAATGCTTCAGGACGGATTGAATTTCTAGTTAATAAAAATCAAGAGAAAGTTGAAGAAGTTGCGGTCAGCCTCACCTCAACACCAGAGCAGATTACTAACATTCACCAATACTTTGAATTGTCTTATGCTGACTATTTATCAGAAGTGCTGGATACGAATTACCGGACAGATAGTTATTATTATTTGCCTAAAGCAATTGAAAGTCTTTATTATAATGAGAGCTCGCTTTTAGCCGCTAGCATCAGCTTAACAAATTATCCGGATATCTATTATTCGCAAACTGGCAACTTAATGGGTGAGAAAGTAAAGCAATTACCAATAACAGATGCTATTCGTTTCTCAACAATTCTTATGAACCGCAATACATTGCAGCCAATCGGTTCTTTACATATGGATTTTGAAAAAGAAAATTTCAATCAAATTTTGACGAACCAAAATACAAACTACACGGTTCAAACGTTTATTTTTTCCAATACGAATCAATTGATTTATGAAGGAAGCAATAATAAAAATAATACAACATTATCAACTAAATTAGTTGATCAAATGGCGGTGGATTCGAAAATTGATTTGAAAGATTTGGAGAAAGAGTATTATATCACTGAATCACTGACTAAAAATGCTCATCAAATTTATACATTGATACCGCGCAGGGAGATAGTCATTAGCACGTTGAAAAGTACTTTTGGTCTATTTTTATTCAGTTTACTATTCGATATTATCTTATTGCTGATTCTTTTTAATTTATTTAAGAAATATGTGGTTCAAGTAGAAGATATTTTGGTTTCAATCAATCAAGTTGCTGGTGGCGATAGCGGCAATCGAATCAATACCCAAGATAAAAAAGCAGAAACAAAACAAATAGCAGAAGGCATAAATGATATGCTGGACAGTATGCAGCGTTATATCAAAGACATATATGAACTAGAACTCAAACAAAAAGATGCTGATATGCGAGCTCTGCAGTCTCAAATCAATCCTCACTTTTTATATAATACTTTAGAGTATATCCGAATGAGTGCTATTAGTGAAGGTGCTGATGAGCTGGCAGATGTGGTTTTCCATTTTGGCACTTTATTGAGAAATAATATTTCTCACGAGAAAATAGTGACAGTAGAAAATGAATTAAAGTTTTGTGAAAAATACATTTACCTTTACCAAATGCGATATCCTGACCAATTTGCTTATTTATTTAAGGTTTGTGATGATGTCAAAGAAGTGATGATTCCTAAATTTGCTATTCAACCGCTGGTAGAAAATTATTTTGCACATGGAATTGACTTTGCGAAAATAGAAAATGCTATCAGCGTCAAAGCGTATCAGGAAAATGGGAAAACAAAATTAGTTATTATTGATAACGGCGTAGGTATTCCGAAACGTCAAATGGAACAAATTAATCGTTCTTTCAAAGAAACGGAATTGTTTAAACCTGGTTCAGTTGGAATTATGAATGTGTATACCCGAATGAAACTTTACTTTGGTGAGAGTTTCAAAATGGAAATAAAAGAAACTGCCGGTGGAGGTACAACGATTATAATGGAATTCTGATAAATCAATAAAAAAGGATGAGGCAATGTGTATAAGGTATTATTAGTAGATGATGAATACATGATTTTAGCTGGTTTAAAAAAACTAATTGATTGGGAAAGCCTTGGTATGGAGATAGTAGAAACGGCTAGAAATGGGAAAAAAGCACTAGATTATATTATGGAACACCCAATCGATATTATCTTGACCGATGTTACAATGCCCGTTTTATCAGGAATTGATTTTATTCAAGAAGCTCAAAAAACAGCTCAACCATTTAAGTTTATTATTCTTTCAGGCTATCAGGAATTTGAATACGTTAAAAACGGGATGCGTCTAGGAGCTTCTAACTATTTGTTGAAGCCAATCGATAAAGAAGAACTGTATCATTCACTTGAAAATATATTGAAAGAATTTGAACAGGAAAAACTTTACAATCAAGCAGATCAAGTTATTTTTGAAGGTTTGCTAGGCAGATGGATAAGAAACGAACTGAGGGAAGATCAGTTTGACCAATTAGTTGAAAATTATTTGTTTAAGGTGCCTGAAGACCCATCATTTACTGTTGTGATTGTTCGAAGTAGACAAAAAGGAAATTGGGAAACTAGTTTTAAAGAAACTTGCCGTGAGCTAAATATATCTCTCTATTTTTCTTTAAACGAAACAGAAAAAGTCATCATTTTAGCAGGGCAAGATAGCAAAATGATGGAGCTGGAATTAAATCAGTTAAGTGAAACGTTGAAAAACAATTGTTTATTCTTTATTGGGACATGTATTAAACAACCAGGAAAAGTTTATAAAAGTTACAAATATGCCTTGAAAGCAAAAGACCATGCTGATTTTTATGGAAAGCAACTTGTTTTTAATAAGTATAAAGAAAATAATATGACCGATTTGACTTTATCAGGGTTGGTGACCGATCTAAATGAGGGGATTTTTTCTAAAAACATCCAACGTATCTCTAAAGAAGTTAGTTTGTTTGTCAATCAACTAATAGATGGCCAAATGAATGCAGAAAATATTAAACGTTTGATGTATTTAGTTTTAGTTAATATTTATTTGCAGTTTGATGCTATTGAAAGTGACAAGTTTTTAAAGAAAACAAAAGCTATCTTTGATTCAGAAACATTTAATGAATTAGCAATGGTAATGGAAACTGATTTACTGCCTTTGGATGAATTAAAAAAACAATTACTTTACAGTGACTTGACCAAACAAACGATTGAAATTGTGCAAACGGAGTATATGGAGGATTTAAATTTAAAAGGTATTGCAAAAATCCTTCATGTAAATGTTATGTATTTAGGACAGGTCTTTAAAAAAGAAACGGGCAAGAGCTTTTCCAAGTATTTAAATCACTATCGAATCAATTTAGCAAAAGAGTTATTGCTGCGTTCAAAAGAACCGGTTAATGATATAGCAAGCCGAATTGGCTATCAAAATCAAGGCTATTTTTACAAAAACTTTAAAAACTTAGTAGGACAATCACCAAGAGAATTCAGGGATCAAATTCAATAGGATAGAAATAAAAAAGGGGCTGACGCTTAAGTTCAGTCCCTTTTCGCTTCGTATTTAGTCTGGACAGATTCTCGAACCCTTAATTTGGCAGAAACTTCAATTGAGCGGAGAGTATCTTTTTTAGCAGAATCGGCGATCATTGACAATAAAACCTCTGTTGCAGTATATCCGATTTGATAAAAGTCTTGTTTTACAGTAGTTAGCTTAGGAGTGATCATGCGAGCCAGAGAAATATCATCGAATCCGATAAAAGACATATCGGTTGGAATATCCCAGCCCATATTAGCAGCGGTCGAAATCAGTTCCATCGCTAAGACATCATGTTCAACAAAGATGCAGGTATAGCCTTGTTTTTTTGTTGTTTCCAGAAAAGATTGAATCAATTGATTTTGATCCATTGTAAGCGGACGATCGTTCAGGTATGGACCTATATCTAATTTGAAATTGTACTCATGAAGTGCTTTTAGATAGCCTAAATAACGATTTTTAACAGCCGTATTTTCGAGAAGCGAAGCTAATGAAAAAAATAATATCTTTTTGTGGCCTTGTCGAATAGCATATACTGTTGCTTCATAACCACCTTGAAAATTTGCTGAAGAAATAACGGGAACCGGCAAACCAACCAATTCTTTATCTAACAAAACAATGGGGAGATCATCTAAGTACAGGTTATAAACAAGATCAACTAAAGTTGAAGGGAAATCAGGATAAAGAATCAAACCATCGCAAGTTTCTTTAGATAAAGAGTGAATTAGTTGGCGTTGTTTAAGAGGATCTTCTTGTGTGTAATGAATCGTTAATTGAAATGGAGTAGACTTCAAACAATCTGAAATGCCTTGTACATATTGCTCTAATCCAGCATTTTTAAAAAAGGGCAGCAATAAAGTGATATTAAATGTTTTTGCAAGAGGCTGTTTCTCAAGAATGACAAAACTTCCTTTGCCTGAAATACGTTTGATATAACCTTCTTCAGCTAGATCATTTAAAGCTCGTTTGCTGGTAATGCGACTTACCTTGTACTGGTCAGATAATTCTTTTTCTGTCGGCAGCTGGCTGTTAAAAGGAAACGTACCATTTAAAATTTTCGTTTTTAAAGAGTCGTAAATGACTTTATAAAGGGGTTCTTTTTTCAAACTATTTAGCCTCCAAATGGTATAACTATTTATACAAAATATACCATTTCATTTTGGGAATACAACAAATTTTAGTATTTTCTATATAAAATAGAGAGAAACCTATGTTTTGTAGTTATTTAAAAAATCATATTCTATAATACAAGTAATAAAAGATAATACAAATTCAAGAATGGAGAGACGAAATGGCTTATAAAGAGATACCTCAATCAATTCAAATATTAATGAATAAAGTTACTGAAAAATCAAAAGAAAATCCAAGATGGGCTGAAAATTTTAATGCTTCATTCTCTAATACCTTATTGACAACCGTTAAAAAACAAGCAGATGGAACAACGTTTTTACTGACAGGCGACATTCCGGCAATGTGGTTAAGAGACTCAACAGCACAAGTTCGCCCTTACTTGCTGGTAGCAAAAGAAGATAAAGACATTTCTGATATGATTGCAGGAGTAGTTGAAAAGCAATTGCAGTATGTTAACTTGGACCCTTATGCAAACGCTTTTAATGAAGAAGCCAATAGTGCTGGACACCAAGATGATCATACTGAAATGAATCCATGGATTTGGGAACGCAAATACGAGATCGACTCATTGTGTTATCCGGTTCAATTAAGCTACTTGCTGTACAAAGAAACCGGCAGAACTGACCAATTTAACGAAACATTTAAAGAAGCAGTAAAGAAAATTTTAGCACTTTGGAAAGTAGAACAAAATCACGAAAACTCTCCATACAACTTTGAACGCGATACTTGGAGAGAAGAAGATACATTAGTAAACGACGGTAAAGGCTCGCCGATCGGAGTAACAGGAATGACATGGTCAGGTTTTAGACCAAGTGATGACCGCTGTATCTACAATTATTTAGTGCCTTCAAATATGTTTGCAGTCGTTGTGTTAGATTATTTAAAAGAAATTTATACCGAGATAGTCAAAGAACCATCTATAGTTGATGAAGTTACAGAATTGCGTGAAGAGATCCAATCCGGTATTGAGAAATTTGCTAAAGTAAAAAACGCAGCAGGCGAAACAGTTTACGCATATGAAGTCGATGGGTTAGGGAATTACTCTATTATGGATGATTCAAACGTTCCCAGCTTGTTGGCAGCCCCTTACCTAGGCTACTGTGCAGAAGACGACGACGTTTACTTGGCAACACGCGAAACAATTTTAAGCAAAGAAAATCCTTATTTTTATGAAGGGAAATATGCTAAAGGTATCGGAAGTTCGCATACGCCTGAAAATTATGTTTGGCCGATTGCTCTAGCGATGGAAGGTTTGACCACTTCTGATAAAAGTGAGAAGAAACGCATCTTAGACTTGTTGGTTGAAAATGACGCAGGAACAAATTTGATGCACGAAGGCTTCGATGTTGATAACCCGAATAATTATACGAGAGAATGGTTCTCTTGGGCAAATATGATGTTTTGCGAATTGGTATTAGATTATTATGACTTACGGATTAAAAAGTAAGAAAGGCGGCAAACAACGTGAAAAAATTTCCAGACGGTTTTTTATGGGGAGCAGCAGCATCTGCTCCGCAAACAGAAGGGGCAGCATTGATTGACGGAAAAGCTCCGACAACATGGGATAAATGGTTTGAAATGAATCCTGAAAAATTCTATAAGGGTGTTGGGCCGAAAGACACGTCAAACGTTTACCAGCAGTACGCTGAAGACGTCCAATTGATGGAAGATATGAGTTTAAATTCTTATCGGACTTCGATTTCATGGGCTCGCTTATTGCCAGATGGAAAAACTCTCAATCAACAAGCGGTAGATTTTTATCGTAATTACTTTGTCAGCTTGATTGAAAAAGGTGTTGAACCGATCATCAACTTGTTTCACTTCGATATGCCATGGTGGCTGATGGAAAAAGGCGGTTGGGAAAGTCGGGAATCGGTGGAAGATTTCGGATATTATGCTAAGGTTGCCTTTGAACAATTCGGCGATTTGGTGCATCGTTGGACAACGTTTAACGAGCCTATTGTCCATGTTGAATGCGGCTACTTGTTTGAATTTCATTATCCAGCAGTCGTTGACTTTAAACGTGCTGTTCAAGTAGGTTACCATACCTTGATGGCACATACTCAAGCTGTTGAAGAATTTAGAAGAGGTAAACATACCGGAGAAATCGGCATTATTTTAAACTTAACACCGGTCTACAGTAAAAGTGATGCACCTGAAGATATTAAAGCCAAAGATATGGCTGATGCGTTAAACGTGAAGAGTTTTCTCGATCCTGTTGTTTTAGGACATTTTCCAACTGAATTGGTTCAATTATTAAAAGAAAATAACTTGCTGCCAGCTACTGAAACAGGCGACAAAGAAAAGCTGGCTCAAACAACCATTGATTTCTTAGGTGTCAATTATTATCAGCCTAAACGCGTACAAGCAGTGAATCAGCCTGCTGTTCCTGCAAAGATGCCAAGCGATTTATATGCAGAGTATGACTGGCCGGAGAAAAAAATAAATCCTTACCGCGGCTGGGAAATCTATCCTGAAGCACTTTACGACATTGCTATGCGGATAAAAAATGATTACAAGAATATCCCGTGGTACGTATCTGAAAACGGTATGGGCGTAGCAGAAGAAGAGCGCTTCGTGGATGAAGATGGCGTTATTCAAGATGACTACAGAATTGAGTTTGTTCAAGATCACTTAGCTGAACTGCACAAAGCAGTCGAACAAGGCAGCCATTGTTTCGGTTACCATATGTGGACCTTTGTGGACTGCTGGTCTTGGCTGAACGGCTACCGCAATCGTTATGGTTTTTACCGCGTCGACATTGAGAACGACTTTAAACGAACACCTAAAAAAAGCAGTTTTTGGATGAAAACGGTTATTGAAAACAATGCAATAGACTAATGAAACAAAAGGAGCTAATTATGAAAAAGAAAGTTTATATTTTATCTCACAGCCATTGGGACCGTGAATGGTATTTACCATACGAACAGCACCATATGCGTTTAGTAGAATTGATGGATGATGTTCTGGAGCTGTTTGAAACGGATCCAGAGTTTAAAAGTTTCCATTTAGACGGGCAAACGATCATGATCGATGATTACTTGCAAGTTCGGCCACATAAAAAAGAACTGATTCAAAAACATATTAAAAATGGGAAACTAAAAATTGGACCGTTTTATATTTTACAAGATGCTTTCTTAACAAGCAGTGAATCAAATGTCCGCAATATTATTGTCGGAATGGACGAAAGCAAACAATGGGGAGCACCCGTTAAATTAGGTTACTTTCCTGATACATTCGGCAACGCAGGCCAAACACCGCAAATGATGGAACAAGCTGGTTTCGATGTGGCTGCTTTCGGACGCGGTGTCAAGCCGACGGGATTCAATAATGTGGTGGTCAATGATGACAAATACGCTTCGCAATTTTCAGAAATGTGGTGGAAAGGGCCAGATGAATCGAAAATTTTAGGCCTGTTGTTTGCCAATTGGTACAGTAACGGAAATGAAATTCCGACAGACAAAGCGGAAGCTCAAGCATTTTGGGAAACCAAATTAGCTGATGCAGGATTGTATACTTCGACTGATCATGTATTGATGATGAACGGATGTGATCATCAGCCGGTTCAAAAAGATTTATCGACTGCTATTAAAGTTGCTAATGAACTGTACCCGGATATCGAATTCATACATGCAAGTTTTGAAGAATATTTAACCGCTTTAAAACAAGATTTGCCGGAAAATTTAAATACGGTTTCAGGAGAATTGACTTCTCAAGAAACTGACGGCTGGTACACATTAGCCAACACAGCATCAACTCGCGTTTATTTGAAACAATGGAATACTCGTGTTTCTCGTTTGCTTGAAAGCATTGCAGAACCTTTGGCGACGATGGCGTATGAGACAGCGGAAGAATACCCGCATGATATGCTGCGGTATGCTTGGAAAACATTGATGCAAAACCACCCGCATGACAGTATCTGCGGCTGCAGTGTCGATGAAGTCCACCGCGAAATGGTCACACGTTTCGAGAAAGCCAATGAAGTGGGCCGTTATGTAGCGGATGAAGCTGCATTACACTTAGTGCGCTCCATTGATACCGCAAGCTTTAAAAACATGGATGGTTTCCCGTTTGTTGTTTTCAATACGAGCGGTTCAGAAAAAACCGGCGTAGCTGAAGTACGGATCGAAATTGAACGTTTGCCGTTTTCAGCCGGTGTACCTGACCAATTGTACAAAGTACTCAAAGAAAAAGAATACCCATCCTTTGTAGTGAAAACCGTAGATGGCGAAACAATTTCTGCAATCGTGACAGAAGGTGGAACAGAATTCGGGTATGACTTGCCAAAAGACAAGTTCCGTCAGCCATTTATGGCTCGTTATGTGGAGGTTAGACTGCCGATTGAGTCGATGAAAGGATTGTCTTGGAACAGCTTTATATTAGTGGAAGCTGATGAACAAGACGTGGTGGTCACGGCAACGGAGGCGAGCCTGGTTTCAAACAACGGCGCAACGTTGGAAAACAGCTATTTGAAAATCGATGTCCAAAAAGACGGAACATTGGCTGTTTTGAATAAATCAACTAATCGAACATATGCAGAGTTGTTGAACTTTGAAGATGTAGGCGATATAGGAAATGAATATATTTTCAGACAGCCTTTGAATGACCAAGCTATCTACTCAAAAGGAACAGCTGCAGAAATCAATATTATTGAAGATACTGTCGGTTTTGGCGAAATTGAGATCACGCATCATCTAGAAGTGCCGATCTCAGCGGATGAACAATTGGAAGAAGAACAAAAAGCCGTTATTGAGATGCGAAATCGTCAAGCAGGGCGCTCTAAAACTTGTAAAACATTAACATTAAAAACAAAAGTACGTTTAGAACGCCATAGCCAGCAAGTCAAGTTCGAAACAACTTTTGATAACCAGCATAAAGACCACCGTTTGCGTGTGTTATTCCCGACAGGCATTCAATCTGATGTTCATTATGCAGACAGCATCTTTGAAGTTGTTGAACGGCCAAATACCGTTGATCCGGCATGGATCAATCCTTCCAACCCACAGCATACCCATGCTTTTGTGAATGTCCAAGACGCTGAACACGGTGTAACAGCAGCTGGGATCGGGTTGAACGAATATGAAATCATTGAAGAACAAAATCAACAAACCATTGCTGTCACATTGTTGAGAGCTGTTGGAGAGTTAGGAGATTGGGGATATTTTGCTACACCAGAAGCGCAATGCTTGGGAGAACAATCTATGCTGTACGCATTATCTTTTCATGGAAAAGAAGAGGCGACCAGAACGTTCCATGAAGCATTCAACTATCAAATTCCTTTTAGTACTTACCAAACGACGGTTCATGATGGAAAGTGGTCGCCTAATCATCAATATGCTGAATTGAAAGGACAAAATATGGCACTGACTGCTTTCAAACGCAAAGAACATAGCGATGAAATCATTACACGGATGTACAACTTAACCAATAAAGAAACAGACGCTGTCTTGACAATAGAAAATTATGCTTCAAAAAAATGCAACTTACTGGAAGAAGTCATTGAAGGCACGGTAGAAGAGACAGCTAAACCCTATGAAATTGTTAACACTTTATGGATACAAGAATGACAGACAAGAAGACTTCTGAACAAAAAATCAAGCATATTACCTAAAAAGATCCTCCTAAAGCTGGCAGATGCCAGACTTAGGAGGATCTTTTTTAACTTATATTATTAAGAATCGTAATCTAAACATTCACCGTAAGCTGAACATTTCCTACACCTTCAAATTCGCCAGTATATTGTCCAACTTCTAGCGGTTTCGGCAGGACGAATGTACCAGAAGAAACAAACATACCTGGTTCAAGGGTCAAGTCATGTTGTCCTAATTTTTCTAATAACCACTTTATCGCTTTAACGGGATGGTCCATAACAATAGATGAAGAACCTTGATCAAGGACTTCACCATTCAAAATCAATTTTCCATTGATAGCGTCTAAATCTGCATAAGTATAATCTTTTGCTGCTCCAAAAACAACTTTCCCGCCAACAGCTCCGTCAGCGCAAACTTGTTCTTTGGGCATTTTAGGAAACCAATCTTCAAAACGAGAATCAGGTACTTCCAAACCAGGAGCCACCTGAGTTTTTGCAATAATTTCTTCTTCAGTGGATTTAGCTGTCAATGGTTCTTTAACAACAAAGACCAATTCCAATTCAACTAAAGGGTTCATCATTTGCTCACTAAGCGAAACGGTACCAGAAATTTGTTTATCCGTCATTTGTCCATACAATGGTTCTTTAGCACCGAATAAAGCTTGTGTTTCAAGACTGGTCATACTGATTTTATAACCTTTCAATGTTTCGTTATTTTCTTTTTTTGCTTTAGTGAAGGCGTGTTGAATTCGATATGCCTCCTCCAAATCAATATCTGCTGGAAAAACGGATTTTTCCAGTACTGCAACGTTCTTGTAAGCTCCATATAGTGTTTCTAAAAAAGCTGCTTGCGACATATCAAAACCACCTTTATCATTTTATTTTAATCCCTGAACTATTATTCTAATATAGTTTTAATATAATGCAAGGGCAAAAGTGTTTTTTGTGCAGAAAAAATTAATAACTATAAAAATAGTTGGTTAAAAGCAATTACTTATTTTGTGTTTAAGTTATGTTATAAGGAAGATCCAGTCTGAAAACGAGAGAATTAGCTATAGATCATTAGAATATAGCAATTATTTTTATTTTATTGATGATAACGGTTGCAAATTATTGGGTGAGGTGATATTATAAATGTGTAATCGGTTACACATACTAAACAGCAGTGAGGTGAACAGGATGAAAACCATTAAAGATGTTGCAAGCTTAGCGGGTGTGTCCGTCGCGACGGTTTCAAGAGCTTTGAATAAAAGCGGTTATGTCAGTGAAAAAAGCCGATTGAAAGTTGAAACGGCTATTAAAGAATTAGATTTTTATCCTAATGAAGTAGCCCGCTCGCTTTATCAAAAAAAATCTAAATTAATCGGTTTTCTTTTGCCAGATATCTCCAACCCGTTCTTTCCATTAGTGGCTAAAGGAATAGAGGATAAAATGAATCAAATGGGGTATAACTTAATTTTAGGCAATGTTCAAGAAAGCTCAGATAAAGAAAATGAATACATACGGACTTTTTCTCAAAACAATGTAGCCGGTGTCTTATCCGCGGTAGAAGGCGGCTTTCGTAATATGAAAGGTATGCCTTTTGTTATGCTGGATAGAGTTGCTTCAAACAAAGAATATTCTGTTTATTCAGATGATTATCAGGGAGGAAGTTTGGCTGCACAAGCTGTTGTTGAAAGAAATCCGGGTGAAGTGATCGTGATGGTTGGTCCACGAGACATTTCAAAGTCCTTAGTCCGCTCAGCAGGCAGCATCAAAGTTCTAGAAGAAAACAATATAAACTACCACTTATTTGAAACAGAATCGTTTCAATTTGAGTCAGCAGAAAAAGCTGCCGTTCATTTATTGGAAAAATTCCCAAAAGCGAACAGCATTATCGCTTCGAATGATATCCATGCGTTAGCCGTTATGCGGGAAGCGATCAGAAAGGGGATCAAAATCCCTGAGGAACTGCAAATAGTAGGATACGATGACAATCCTTACAGTAAACTGATGTATCCTAGTTTATCGACCATCGCTCAACCAGCTTATCAAATTGGTTACAAAGGCGCTGAGATACTCTGTGCTCGCATAGAAGGAAAACCGATTAAAGAAAAAAACGTTCAGTTACCTGTAACGCTTGAAATTAGAGAATCGTTGAGAAAGAAGGATAAAGATGAGTAAAATTACAGTAGTAGGAAGTTTATCAACTGATTTTGTCGTAAGTGCTGATAAAAGACCTGAAATCGGTGAAACGATCACCGGCAAGGATTTCAAAACAACCTTTGGCGGAAAAGGGGCGAATCAAGCCGTAGCGGCGGCTCGTTTGGGAAGCCGAGTCAGTATGATAGGAACAGTTGGGACAGATTTATTTGGACAAGAGATCATTGCAAATTTAAAAAATAATCAAATAAACACGGATAATGTGGAATCGGTTACAGGTTTGCCTTCTGGTTCAGCGCATATCACTGTAGTCGACGGTGACAATAGCATCGTTTATATTCCTGGGGCAAATGATGCGATTACACATGAACAAGTAATAAGCGCATCAAGAACGATTGAAGAAAGTGATGTTGTGATTCTTCAAAATGAAACGCCGTTAGAAATAATTGAAAGTCTAATTGATATTTGTTTTCAAAAAGGCATCCAAACCATTTATAATCCTGCACCAGCTAAGCAAATCAAGCAAGAAACGATTGAAAAGGTAACTTTTTTAACTCCTAATGAATCAGAATACAACGTTTTGTTTCCGCAGTTAAGCATTTCTGAAGGATTGAAAAAACACCCTAATAAATTGATCGTCACGATGGGATCAAAAGGGGTGTACTTTAATGATGGATCAAAAGAAGTACAGATTCCTTCTTATCTTGTTCAACCTGTTGATACAACAGGAGCAGGCGATACCTTTAATGGAGCTTTCGGAGTAGCGTTGACATCTGGACTTGATATGGAATCTAGTATCCGTTTTGGAAATTTGGCAGCAGCTTTGTCGATCCAAACGTTTGGTGCACAAGGCGGCATGCCAACTTTAGAAGAAATGAAAGGAAGTGCTTTTTATGAAAAAGAATGGAATCTTAAATAGTGAGATAGATAAGGTTTTAGCTGATTTAGGTCATACGGATCAAATTATTATTGCTGATGCTGGTTTACCGATTCCGGATGGAGTAAAAAAGATTGATTTGGCTTTAGCTTTAAATGATCCTGCTTTTCAGAAAGTACTGGATTTGCTAGTGGAAGAAATGGTCATCGAAGAAGTAATGCTAGCCGATGAAATAAAAGCAGGCAATCCAAAACAATTAGAACAAATCCAACAAAAACTTCCGACACAAACATTCAACTATGTCAGCCATGAAGAATTTAAAAATTTATCAAAAAATGCTAAAGCTATTATTAGAACTGGAGAAGCTACTCCATATTCCAATATTATTCTACAATCAGGAGTGCTATTTTAGGAGGTCAGATCAATGGAAGTTAAAATGAAAGCCGTTACAAAAAGCTTTGGAACAAATTCTGTTCTTAGAGGGGTAGACATTGACCTTAATGGCGGAGAAATACACGCATTGATGGGAGAAAACGGGGCTGGTAAATCAACATTAATGAATATTTTAACCGGATTACATGCATACGATTCTGGTGAAATCATCATTGATGGAACCGAGACAGTCTATCAAAACCCCAAAGAAGCCGAAGAACACGGAGTCAGTTTTATCCATCAAGAAATGAACATTTGGCCTCAGATGACGGTAGTTGAAAATTTGTTTATCGGCAAAGAAATCAAAAACAAACTGGGCTGGTTAAACACCAAAGAAATGGAAAAAAAGGCAAAAGCTGTTTTCGAGGACTTAGGTATCCAATTGGATTTGCACTTAGAAGTTCAAACCTTGTCAGTCGGCCAACAGCAAATGATTGAAATCGCTAAAGCCTTAATGACAAACGCTCAAGTATTGATCATGGATGAGCCGACAGCGGCATTGACTGAAAGAGAAATTGAAACGTTGTTCAAGATCATTATGAATCTAAAACAAAAAGGTGTTGCGATCATTTACATCTCTCATAGAATGGAAGAAATATTTAAAATCAGTGACCGCATCACGGTCATGCGAGATGGGGTATCCATCGATACGACTATGACAAAAGATACAACGGTTGATGAAGTTGTTAGGAAAATGGTTGGAAGAGACCTTGAAGATTATTATCCTGAAAAAACGTCAAAAATTGGCGAAGTTATTTTTGAAACTCAACACTTATCGAAAAAAGGTATCTTCGAAAACATTTCTTTCACTGTTCGTGCGGGCGAGATTGTTGGCTTTTCAGGGTTGATGGGCTCAGGCCGGACAGAAATTATGCGCGCTATTTTCGGTATCGATACTTTGGACAGCGGCGATATCGTTTTTGAGAATGAAACCATTAAAATCAAAAATCCTAATAATGCCATTGAAAAAGGTATTGGGTTTTTAACTGAAAATCGAAAAGATGAAGGGTTGATTTTAGATTATTCTATTAAAGAGAATATTTCATTGCCTTCCATTGATGGATTTAAAAAAAGAGGATTGATCGATACAACGGCAGAAAAAGACTTTGTTCAGTTGTTAATGAAACGCTTAAATGTTAAAGCACAAAGCGCCGAGTTAGCTGTCTCCAATTTATCAGGAGGAAACCAGCAAAAAGTCGTTTTAGCAAAATGGATCGGAATCGGTTCAAAAGTGCTTATCTTAGATGAACCAACCCGAGGAGTGGACGTTGGAGCTAAACGCGAAATCTATCAATTGATGAATGAGTTAGCTGATCGAGGTGTAGCGATTATCATGGTTTCCAGTGACTTACCCGAAGTTTTAGGCGTCAGTGACCGAATCATTGTCGTTCATGAAGGAACCATTGCGGGCGAGCTTGGAAAATCAGAAGCAACAGAAGAAAAAATTATGAGTCTTGCAACAGGAGGGTATTAATATGAGTTCAGATTTAAAGAAGGTTCAATTAGAAGAACAAAAAATGCAGAAAAAAGACATCATTGGAAAACTAGGACCACTATTAGCCTTAATCGTTTTGATCTTTTTTGTAACGATTCTCAACCCTGGTTTTGTGTCTCCGAACAACTTGCTTAACCTATTAAGACAAGTTTCAACAAATGCCTTGATCGCTTTCGGGATGACGTTTGTCATCTTAACAGGCGGAATCGATTTGTCCGTTGGATCAACACTAGCTTTAAGCAGTGCTTTGATGGCAGGCAGTATCGTTGCTGGCTTAGATCCATTTTTGGCCATGGTATTAGCGGTTGTCGTTGGCGGCTTGTTAGGCGGGTTTAATGGATTGCTGATCACGAAAGGGAAAATGGCTCCATTTATTGCAACATTAGCAACAATGACGATTTTCCGAGGGGCGACCTTAGTTTTCACAGATGGAAACCCAATCACAGGGATTGGCGATAGTTTCATCTTTAAATTTGTCGGACGCGGTTATTTATTCGGTATTCCATTTCCGGTCATTTTAATGGCCATCTGTTTCATCATTTTGTATATTCTATTACACAAAATGACCTTTGGTAGAAAAACATTTGCGATAGGAGGGAATGAAAAAGCAGCATTTATCGCTGGAATAAAAAGCGATCGAATCAAAATAGCTATTTATGCTATCTCAGGTATGATGGCGTCGATTGCTGGAATCATCATCACATCTAGATTAAATTCAGCACAGCCAACTGCAGGACAATCGTATGAAATGGATGCGATCGCTTCGGTTGTCTTAGGCGGAACCAGTCTTTCTGGCGGTCGTGGAAGAATAGTTGGGACGTTGATCGGGGCCTTGATCATGGGAACCTTGAACAATGGATTGAATTTATTAGGTGTATCTAGTTTTTATCAACAAATCGTCAAAGGTATCGTCATCATCATCGCAGTTTTATTAGACAGAAAAAAATAAACCAATAGGAGGAAACACAAATGAAGAAATTAATTGGATTGACAGCAGCAGCTTTATTATTTTTAGGAGGATGTGGCAGCGCAACGTTAGAAGGAGAAAACACGGATTCTGGTGCAGTGGAAGAAAAAGAATCATCAGATTTAGTCGTAGGTGTATCGCTATCGACACTGAATAACCCATTCTTTATTTCAGTTAAAGAAGGAATTACTGATTTGGCTGGTGATGAAGGTTCTGAAGTAAAAGTATTGGACGCACAAGATGACACGTCAAAACAAAGCAATGACGTAGATGATTTGATTCAACAAGGGGTCGATATTTTATTGATCAATCCTGTTGACTCATCTGCAATCACTCCAGCTGTTGAAGCTGCAAACAGTGCCGGTATTCCGGTAATTGCCATTGACCGTTCAAGTGATGGCGGTCAAGTAGTAACGTTAGTGGCTTCGGATAACGTAGAAGGCGGAAAAATGGCTGCCCAATATATTGAAGAAATTTCAGGTTCAAAAGCAAAAGTTGCTGAATTAGAAGGAATACCTGGCGCTTCTGCAACAAGAGAACGTGGAAAAGGTTTCAATGATTATGCAAAAGATAATTTAGACTTAGTGGATCAACAAACAGCCAACTTTGACCGCGCAGAAGGCTTGACGGTTATGGAAAATATGCTTCAATCAAATCCAGAAATCGAAGCTATTTTTGCTCAAAATGATGAAATGGCACTAGGTGCGATTGAAGCCATTGAAGCTGCAGGAAAAACTGGAGACATTCAAGTAGTGGGCTTTGATGGAACAGAAGACGGATTAGCTGCAATTGAAGCAGGTACGCTAAGCGCAACAGTTGCTCAACAACCAACAGAAATGGGCAAACTTGCAATGCAAGCAGCATTTGATCATTTCTCTGGTAAAAAAGTTGAAGCGAAAATTGCTTCTCCATTGGAACTCATTAAAAGCGATAACTAATAGTAGATTAGATTAAATAAAAACCTGCTAAAGAGTGTGCAAGAATGTCATGCACCGTTTAGCAGGTTTTGTTTTGGTATGAAACTATTAGGATTTTAATTTATTGTTTTTCTTTCCAAGTATCCTATAATTTTAAAATTAGGCTATAGACACGAAGGAACCTTAAGTAAAAAATAAAACAAGCAAGAACCCTAGGATAGAGTTATATTTCAAGGTTCTTACTTGTTTTTTATTACCAATTTTTTGCTAATGCAAAAAACTTAGCGTGTTTGTAATTATGAATAACTCTGGAATGATTAAAAAGTGTTCCATTCGTAAGATAAACGGTTTCTTCAATAACTAAAGAAGGATCTGCTTCTTTTAATTGAAGATGGCTGCTGTCCATTTTAGATAATTTTTCAACAGAAATGTATTTGTCAGCAAAGCCGATAGATAAGTTTAAATCATTCTCAATATAGCTATAGATGGAGTTATTAGCAATTTCTCTTCCTAGATAAGGGATAATGGTTTTATTGAAATAACTGTATTCAATTGAAAAAGGTTCGTTTTCAATATAGCGCATCCGGTGAACAAAATAAACTGGGGTGCCTATTTCGCACTGAAGTTTTTGACTTATCTCTTTATCTGCTGGTAATTGTTCCAGCTCGATGACCTCAGAATGTGTTTCTTTGTTTTTAAATTCTTCTTTAAAACCTCTGATGGAATTAATGGTAATCGTATCAGGATAGACTGGTTTGCGAATATAAATCCCGCTCCCTTGCACACGATAAAGAATACTTTTATCAACCAATACGTCAATAGCACTTCGCAGTGTATTTCGGCTGACATTGTGTTCAGCCATTAATTTATCTTCAGTTGGCAAACGATCTTCATCTTTATACTTTCCTTGAGCTATTTCGTCTAAAAGCTGATCAGCTACTACTCTGTATTTCCTCATTAATTGTCCTCATTTCGATAATTAGTGTATTTATTGCTTTATTATCTGTATTTTATTCAGTATAACGAAAGGAAAAGGATTAAACCAGATCGGCTTAATCCTTCCAAATTATTTATACGTTGCTTTCATTTGCAAAGTCTAATGGAGAATCAGCGGTTTCTTCAGTTGCTTCTATTTCAGCTTCTTCCAATAGAAATTGTTTATCTTGTTTTATTAAGAAAGGATAATAGATTCCAGCAGAGGCAAAAATAATAACCAATTGAACGACCAATCCTTGCCAGCCGCTTAATAGAAAACCAGATATTAGCGGAGGTGTGGTCCAAGGAACCTGTACTGCCGTAAAGGGTTGAATAAAACCAATGATAATAGCTCCGTAAGTAATTAAAACAGCGGTTATCGGAACAAGAATAAAGGGAATCAACATAATTGGATTAAAGACTATTGGCAATCCATAAATAACCGGCTCGTTAATGTTAAAAAGACTAGGAACGATAGAAATTTTAGAAATTTCTTTTAAACGTTTTGACTTGGCAAACATTAAGGCGGCAAACAGTAAACCAATCGTAATGCCTTGTCCGCCAAATTTAGCAAACACATCAATCAACTGAACCGTCATGATCTTAGTGTTTTCGCCGACTATCAGTTGTTGACCAGAATCAATGACTGCTTGGTTATCTAGTGCATTAGCAGTTAAAATAGGTCCCATGATTCCCATTACAATATTAGGTCCATGAATACCAGCCCAGAAAAGAATAGACATCAAGAAAGTGATAAACAGTCCGCCAGGTAAGGTATCGGAAACATTTTGAATAGGTGTTTGTAAAAGTTTGAAAATAAGTTCGGTTAAAGAGACGCCGGCAAACTTGCTGGTTAAGGTATAAACAACCATCGAGCCAAACATCACTACAGCGCCTGGTATCATAGCAGAAAACGCATTGGCTACGCCTGGAGGGACTGTATCCGGCATCTTGATTCGGATATCGCGTTTAATAAAGAACGCAAATACTTTAGCGACTATAACAGCGACTATAATAGCAGTAATGATTCCATTTCCACCTGTCCAGCTCTTAGGAATGACTCCAGCGATCGTTTCACCACTTTCAGTGACTGCAAAAGAATCGGTTAAAATCAGGAAAGAGACTAACGATAAGAGAGCAGTACTGATGGGGTCGACTTTTTCGTTTTTAGCATATGTGTAAGAAATGCCCAAAACAGCAACTACGGCTAGAATATCGAACGTTGAACCAGCTACTTGGTTCAGCGGAGCAGACCAGTCAGTGCCGAATATATTTGACATCCAACTATCCCATTTAGGAATAGGAAAGTTGGCAATCAAAAGAAAGAGAGAACCGACAAGGGTGATGGGCATCGTTAATAAGAATCCATCTTTAATGGCCATCATGGTTTTCGTGTTAACAAACTTTAAGAACGGATCCAGCATTTTATTGAAAAATTCATTAAATTTGTTCATGATTTTTCCTCCAAATTCAATTTATGCAGCCTTAAATATTTTCTCCACGTGTCGCAATAACATTTTGATACCAATAAAAAGAATCTTTTTTCTTACGATTTAAGTGGTCAGCATGATCCACATAAATAAAACCATATTGCTTTTTATACCCATTTAACCAACTCAATAAGTCAATAACAGACCAAGCAAAGTATCCTTGGATATCGAGACCTTCTGAAACACCTTTTTTCACAAACTTCAGGTGTTCTTCAATGTATTCGATACGAGCTGTATCTTTGATCTCACCATCAATGATCGGATCTTCATCTCCTAAACCATTCTCAGTAATATAAATAGGTATATTTCCATACTGTTCTTTTAATAAATGGAGTCCATCTAATAAAGCCTCAGGTGAAATTTCCCAACCCCATTTAGTATATGACAGAGTAGGTACTTTGACAGTTTGGTAAACACCGTCGTAAGAAACAGCTCCTGCACCGCCAGTGCTGGCTTCTCTGGATAATTCTCTAGCGGCACTTGAGTCATTCGCAATAACGCGCATAGGCTGATAATAATTGATTCCGATAAAATCGTTTAATGGAGCCGCTTTTAATAGAATTTCTTGATCCTCATGAGACAACTCAAAATCATAGCCTTTTTGTTTCAGGTGAGTTAATACATATTCTGGATAAGTGCCTTTTAAAATAGGATCATAATATAAGAACGTATCAAACATGTTAGCATGGTCAGCTGCTTTTTTACTAGACTGTTTATCATCGGCAGGAAAGGCTGGGCTAAAAACATGTGTAATCCCGATATCTCCTTTGTATCCTGAGTTCTTAAAATTCAGTACAACTTTAGCATGAGTTAAGAAAACATTGTGCAAAACTTGATAGTAGTTTTTGAAATCATTTATTAGACCTGGGGGATGCGCTCCAAAAATATAGCCATGACGGACGAACACAACCGTTTCATTGAATGTGATCCAGTGTTTGACACGGTCACCAAAAGCTGCGAAACACGTATCCGCGTATTGTTCAAAAGCTTTTAAAGTACGTTGAGAAGTCCATCCGCCGTTTTTTTCCAATTCTTGCGGTAAATCCCAATGGTAAAGTGTCACAAAAGGGATGATGTCGTGTTTGATGCATTCGTCAATTAAATTATTATAGAATTCTATTCCTTTTGGGTTGACTTCTCCGTCACCATTGGGATAGATTCTAGGCCATGATATGGAAAAGCGATAAGAATCTAGCCCCATTTCAGCCATTAAAGCAATATCTTCTTTATAACGATGGTAGTGATCGACAGCAACATCTCCGTTGGTGCCTTGATACGTTTTTCCTTCTATTTTTGAAAAGACATCCCAGTTTGAAACACCTTTTCCATCTTCATCCCAAGCACCTTCAACCTGATAAGAAGCTGATGCTGCTCCAAATAAAAAACTCTCTGGAAACTTCATGTGATTCCTCCTATTATTTGTAGTTCCTATCATAAAAATTCATACCAATGAATTAACAATTTGATTGTAACCGATATTAAATAAAATGTAAACCTTTTCTTTTAACTGTTTCAACCATTTATTTTAGAATCATTTTATTCGTAAGTTGTGTTTAACTGTTTTATACTAAAAAAAGTAAAGAGTTTAAATTAAGGAGGTGAAACCTAATGGAAGAAAAGTTTATAAGACTGGCTGAAAAAACATTTGAATGCCAAAAGGTTTGTAATGAATGTTTCGATGCTTGCCTTGAAGAAGACGATGTGAAAATGATGGTAGACTGCATTCGTTTGGACCGCGAATGTGCCGATATTTGCTCTTTTGTTACCACTATTATAAGTCGTCAAAGCGCCATGGCTGCAGATTTGATCGCTTTATGTGCAACGATCTGTCAAGCCTGTGGCAAAGAATGCGAAAAACACGATATGGATCATTGTCAAAAATGCGCCAAAGTTTGTTTAGAATGTGCTGAATTGTGTCGACAAGCAGCTTAAAACTAACTTCGAGTAAACTTTGATTAAGGTGTGAATAGATTCAAAACAATTGTAATGTAAGTAATATATGGAGAATGTACAATTCTTGAATCCATTAGAATGAAGGATTCTAACAGAGTTGTACATTTTTCTGTCACACTTAAGTTACAAAACGGTAACAGAGGTTGTAAAGAGCTACCGCTTTCATGATAACAAGTGGTATACTTTGGCTACAAAAAAGAAATACAACTATTCAGATAATTCCACCCTTCTTAGTTGGACTTCTTTTTTCCTCAGCAAGTCATCTTTGGTTCATTCACCATGTAACCTCAATTTTTTACCATTCTCGTTTAAACCAGTAGTCTGTTTTTCATATGGGCCGTTAGAACTAATAGTTAAAAGACCCATCTTAAGTTTTTTTGCTTTATCCACTTATTAACCCCTTTGAGAATATTCTCTAGAGTATTTTCCCGCATTATTTTCACCACCACTAGATTTACTCATCGTTACATTTTTTCACATAGCACTACCGCATGTGAACCTCTGAAAAGCAAAGCAGTCCTCTAGAGAATATCTCTTAAAAAAAAATACCCTCTTTAATTTAATACCAACCCTCTTTAATAAAAGCAACAATAGCATTAATAAAAACACGTTTTTCTCCATATAAATCTGTCTAAGACTAAAAGCTCCACAGAAATTCCTCAGTAAGACTCTTCAGCAGTACCTCCAGATAGCACCTTTTACGCAACTAAACCCACCGTTAATTTTAGCAGTATTCCATTGATTTATTTCAGTACCTCACGGCCTATTTAGCGCAAGCATTTTTAAGTATATTGTTTATTTTAGTAAGAAGAATTTAAATTGTTTAGAAGGTCTACCACAATAGTGATGTTTAGCTTCACAGGTCAACCTTTTAGAAAAATAAAGGACTATTGCGTGCTAGGTTGCGCTACTTGATTCCTTGCATGACCTCATGTAAAAACTTCGTTGTTTTTCTTCCATAATTGTATGATCTGTTCAGCTTTTCTCATTTAATTGAATGAAAAGGATGGGATTAGAATGATGGAAAAAATCTTATTATCATCGCCGCATATGTCAGGAAATGAATTAAAGTACATTAATGAAGCTTTTAGCACAAATTGGATAGCACCGCTAGGACCTAACGTCGATCAATTTGAGAAAAGTCTTGCTGCGTATGCAGGTGTTAAAGGTGCTTCAGTGACGAGTTCAGGAACAGCGGCCATACATTTAGCTCTCGATATTTTAAATGTAACCAAAGGAGATCTGGTTTTTTGTTCAACTTTTACATTTGTTGCTAGTGCAGAACCCATAGATTATTTAGGAGCTGATGTAACGTTTATTGATTCAGAACCTGATACATGGAATATGTCGCCCAAAGCGCTTGAAAGGGCGTTAGTAGATGCTAAAAAAGAAAATAGACTGCCAAAAGCCATTATTGTAGTCAATTTATATGGGCAAAGTGCAAAGATGGATGAATTATTGGCTGTTTCAAATGAATACGGTGTACCGATCGTAGAAGACGCTGCAGAATCTCTCGGTTCAGAATTCAAAGGGAGAAAGAGCGGTACGTTAGGAAAAATCGGCATTTATTCTTTCAACGGCAATAAAATTATTACTACCTCAGGCGGAGGCGCATTGGTATGTGATGATGAAGCTATTTTAGAAAGATCCCGCTTTTTAGCTACTCAAGCAAGAGATCATGCAAAACACTACCAACATTCAGTTATTGGCTACAATTATCGAATGAGCAATATTTTAGCAGGAATCGGAAGAGCTCAACTAGAAGTCTTAGATGATCGTGTCAGTAAAAGAAGAGAAATTTTTGAGCGGTACGTTAATGAACTGTCTGCTTTAGAAGGGTTGACGTTCATGCCGGAATTAGAAGGAACATTATCCAATAGATGGCTGACCACTTTAACGATGGATTTTAAAAAATTCAATATGACACCTCTTGAATTGATCAATAAAATGGAAGAAGCAAATATCGAGACACGGCATTTATGGAAACCTCTTCATCTCCAACCAGTATACAAAAACGTTCGGTTTTACAAGCACAACGAGGCAACTGAGGCTGTTTGTGACCAATTGTTTGCTACAGGTATTTGTTTACCGTCTGGTTCTAATATGACTTGGCAAGAACAAGAAAGAGTGATCGACACATTGAAGAAAGCTTTTTCAGAAAAAAAAGCGAATGTATCTGTTCCAGTTTTATGATTCATTTGTTCACATCATTTTAGAATGATATTGAAGGGGAAATGAAAAATGAAGATACTGTATGTCACCACAATAGCGAGTACCATCAATGGGTTTATGGTTCCTCATATCCTTTATTTATTAGATAAAGGTCACCAAGTGGATATTGCTTGTAATGTAGATAATGAAATAGACCCTCGGTTAACGATTCGAAAGTGTAAGGTGCACCACATCGATTTTCAGCGGTCTCCTTTAAGCAGACAAAATTATGCAGCGTATCAAAAAATAAAAAAATGTATTTCATCTGAACGTTATGATGTCGTGCATACTCATACACCAGTAGCTTCAGCAGTTGTCAGAATTGCCTGTAGAAAAATGACGGCCGTTAAGGTTCTGTATACAACTCATGGGTTTCATTTTTACAAGGGAGCCCCTTTAAAAAATTGGCTGTTGTACTACACTATTGAAAAATACTTGGCTAAGTATACCGATGTTCTGATCACGATCAACGAAGAAGATTACCAACGGGCTAAGGAAAATTTGAAAGCCAAAAAAACGGAATATATTCCTGGTATTGGTTTCGATTATCATAAGTTTTGCGGCTTAACGATTGATAAACTAAGCGAAAGAAAAAAACTGGCTATTCCTTCGGATGCTTTCTTAATTGTTTCGGCTGGTGAAATAAATCGAAATAAAAATCATGAAGTCATTATTAGGGCGATCGCTCAATTAAACAATCCAGCTATTTATTTTATTATTTGCGGAGAAGGGCCTTTGACAAACTATCTGATGGAGCTGTCCAAAAAGTTACAGCTAGAAAAAAATGTTAAATTGCTTGGTTTTCGCGAAGACATTGGTGAAATTTGTAAGGCCGCGGACGTTTTTGCTTTCCCTTCAAAACGGGAAGGACTAGGTTTGGCGGCACTTGAAGCAATGTCAACAGGATTGCCGATCATCACTTCTAATGTACATGGCATTGTCGATTATTCAGTAAATGGTGTTACAGGCTTTAACAACAAGCCAACAGATGTGGCGGGCTTTGCAGGGGCGATTCAAACGTTGCTGAACGATATACCACTAAAAAAACAGATGGGGATCAATAATGTGTCAGCTGCCAAACGATTCGATATTCGTCGTTCACTGACGAAAATGGAAAAAATCTATGATCAGCTGCAATAGAAATAGTCTTTAAATGATTTAAATCTATCCGTATAACTTAGTATAACGAAGCAGTAAACGTCAAAAAGAGAAGAGGGAGATAAATGGATTTTTATTCAGCGGTTGATAGTGATACTAAATATGAATCTTCTAAACAAGAAAAAGATATCTATTTCCAAGAAAGATATGGAGAATTGTACGAAGAACATGAAGAAGGCGAAGTACAAACGTTTGAATACCATAGTGATTATGGAACAGTAAAAAACTTGTTTATTAAACGAAAAATCCCGGTCAATCTATCAGAAAAAGATTATTACGATATTACGACACCTTATGGTTTTGGAGGTCCGGTTACATTTGATGTGAAAAATTTAGAGAAACTTCTTTCAGGATATTTTAACAGTTTCAGTGAATATTGCAGAGAAAACAATATCGTTAGTGAATTTATCCGATTTCATTTGTTAGAAAACAACGATGTTATGCAGTATTACTACGGAGAGACAATGTTAGTAGGTATGAACATTGCGCGAAACCTAAAAAAACCTCTGTGGCAAGATTGCCATAAGAGCATAAAGCGGGACTTTAAAAAAAGTGAAAAAAATAACTTGGAAGTCCTTTTTGATACAGAAGGCGCTTATTTAGAAGAATTTCTGACGGTGTATTATGCAACCATGAACCGTAATGACGCAACAGATTATTATTATTTTGATAAAGCATTTTTTGAAAAGATGAACGAAAATTTAAAAGGAAACTACGTCTATGCATATGTTTTATTAGATGGAAAAGTTATTTCTGCAAGTTTAAATTTATATGGAAAAAAATACGCTTATGGTTTTCTTGGAGGGACCTTAAGCGAGTATTACTCTTTAACTCCTGCAGCTTACTTGGAAATTCAATCGATAAAATGGCTTCAAGAACAAGGATTAGAGTATTATATTTTAGGCGGTGGATATGAAGAAGACGACGGCATTTATAAGTTCAAAAAGAAATTTGCTAAGACCGGAATATACCCTTTTCATATTGGTAAAAAAATCCACAATAAAGAAATTTATGACCAATTAGTGGAAGCCCATCATTTAAAAGAACAATGCAAAGAAACCTCTTTTTTCCCGGCTTATCGATTATCAGACTCATAAGTTAGTAAGAATTGCCTCTTTTATTTCATTAAGCGGAACCCTCGGAAACAGCCTCGTAAATCCCCACAAAAAAACCTCTCAAAAGCAGTTCTAGCATCTAGTTAACAGTCACTTTCAGCAGTATGGTGAGGAGGAGAAGATAGATGAACCATTATCTCACAGTCAAAATGGGGGTTGATAAGTTAGCTGCTTTGTTGCTGCTGCTCTTAATTTGGCCCCTGATCCTGGTATGCGGAATACTCATAAAAATAGAAGATTCTACTGGCCCGATTTTTTTCCTGCAAGAAAGGGTCGGCAGAAAAAATAAAACATTTAAGATTTATAAACTTCGAAGCATGCGCGCAGAAAAGGATAGCAATGGAAACCCCTTAACAGAAAGAGAACGTCTATTAACGATTGGACTGATTATTCGGAAATTAAGTTTAGACGAAATGCCTCAACTCATCAATATTTTAAGAGGCGAAATGAGTTTTATCGGGCCGCGGCCATTATTAGTAAACTATTTGCCTTGTTATACAAAAAAAGAGATCCAGCGGCATAACGTTAATCCTGGCATAAGCGGATGGGCACAAGTAAATGGAAGAAACAGTTTAAATTGGGAAGAACGTTTCGCATTAGATATAGAGTATATTGAAAAAGTTTCTTTTTCATTTGATTTTAAAATATTATTTCTGACGATCGTTAAGGTGATCAAACGTTCTGATATTTCAGAGAATGAAGAAGAAAATCTAGAAGACTTCGATAATTATCGGGTCAATCAGTGGCAAGTAGAAGAACTGCCTAAAGCGATGGTTAATATTTATGGAAACAGTGTGATCATCCATGCTTTAAACCAGCTAAAACAAGAAAGAGCAAATGAGTGAACTGAAAAAGGCAGTTTTAAGACGATCTTTTATTTTAAAGGAGTGGGATTTACATGATGATACTAAAAGAAATTACTGATAAAAAAAATTGGAATACGATTGTAAATACGTTTGATTTAACCGACATTTACTTTACTTACGATTATTTCACTCCTTTTAAAAATAACGGAGATGGCGAACCGATTCTTTATTATTATCAATCTGATGATGGAAAAGTGGCTTACCCTTTTATGTATCGGGATGTCGCCAAAGATAAAAAGCTAGCAGGAAAAGTCAAAGAGAATCTCTATTTTGATATTAGCAGTGTCTATGGTTATGGAGGTCCACTGTTTCAGGTTAATGAACCTGATGGCAATTTAGAACAATTAAAAACCGATTTTTTTGAAGATTTTACAGAATACTGCCATCAAAAAAACATCATCAGCCAATTTGACCGTTTTCATCCTTTAATGGACAATCACTTATTCTTTGATCAGCATTGTGACCTATCAGCTGTTAGAAAAACCATTTATATGGATCTATCAGATCCTGAAGAAATGAAGCGCAATTTAGAGCACAACTGCCGTAATAAAATCAAGCAAGCCGAAAAAAATGGCGTTTCCGTGATCGTAGGAGATGATTTCAATACACTGAAAGACTTTAAAGAGTTATATAAAACAACGATGCAACACAATAGTGCCGTTGACTATTATTATTTCAATGAAGCTTTCTTTGACGATACGCTAAATTCGATGAAAGACCACATTCTTTTAGTTAATGCTTATTTTGAAGAAGTCATTATCGCTTCAGCATTGATTTTATTTTACGGGAATCATGTTCATAATCTTTTCTCTGGTTCAAATAGAGAATGCAATCGATTGAAACCCAATAATCTCTTGTTTTATGAAATTGCAAAATGGGGGAGTGCGAATGGTTATAAAAAATACCATTTAGGCGGGGGATACGAATCAGATGTAGACTCGCTTTACAAATTCAAGAAATCATTTTCAAAATTAGATCCAACGAATTTTTATATTGGAAAAAAAATTTACGATCCTGAAATTTATCATCATTTACTTGAATTAGAAAATAACGATGAAAGCATCGATAATCATTATTTTCCTCAGTATCGGTAAAGTGAAGCATGGTTTAAAAAGATAAAAAAAGAGCAGTGAAAGAAAGGAGCAGCCAATATGCCTAAAGTATCCGCGATCATGGGCGTTTATAATGGATCAAAAGGATTAAGAAGAGCCGTTGAATCTATTCTCAACCAGACATTCTCAGATTTTGAGCTGATTATTTGTGATGATAAATCAACAGACAACAGTAAGACCATTCTGCAAGAGCTGGCATTGCAAGATGAACGCATCATTTTACTGGAAAACGAACAAAATTTAAGGTTATCTAAAACATTAAATAACTGTTTAGCTGTTGCTAGCGGAGAATATATTGCCCGCATGGATGATGATGATATTGCTTACCCAGAACGTTTTGAAAAACAGGTCGCTTTTTTAGACGGTCAACCAGATTACGCCATTGTTGGAACTGGTCGTACCTTTTATGATGAAAGTGGAGTCTGGGGAAAAGATGTCGAGGAAAAAGGCGAAAGAACTAAGACCGACATTTTCTTAGGACATACATTTGTTCATCCTTCCGTTATGATGCGTAAATCGGCTTTGTTAGCTGTCGAGGGGTATTCTACAGAAGCGATTATCGGACGAGCAGAAGATTATGATTTGTGGTGTAAATTATATTTCAAAGGCTATAAAGGTTACAATCTTGGGGAGATACTAATGGATTATTATGAAGCACAACATTCGTTTAGCAAACGCCAATACAAATATAGAATCAATGAGTATAAATTAGCTCGTATGTGGCATAAAAAAATGGAGTTGCCCTTTAAATATTCATTGCATTCGTTTAGACCGCTGATTGTAGGATTATTTCCAAAAGTGCTTTTAAAAAAATACCATGAACGTGTCTTTAAACTTTAGTTTAGAAAGCATAAAAATCTTGAGGTGTTCCTTTTGGAAAAAGCAGCACATGATGGAGGGTTTTAAAATGAATGCATTATTATTGAAGCTTCTTAAAAAACGGCTTATTTTATTTAACTGTTTGGTTGGTGAAGCCTTATGAAGTCACTGACGGTTCCAACTGCAACAGACCACTTCAGCCTAAGCATAAACAAAGATATCTTTGTTTTTATCGGACTCGCAGCTGCCTTTTTAACTATTGACCCACAAGCTGTCCCAGGTTATCAGTGGCAATTTCTATTGCCTTTGTTCTTTTCAATTTTTTATAAACTATTTGCTCCGCCTATTAAAGCTTTCAGCATGGGGTATCTCGTTTTAAACGGTATCTGGCTGATAAGGTACTGTATCACACCGGTTTTGATCAAAATTTCTCATTATCAGATCAGATATGAGACAACTGTATCGGTACGGCATTTAAATATGGCATTGATCTTGATGGTAGTAGAACTGGTCGTCAGCATCTTAGCCAGCAGCTACTTTTACAGCAAAATCAAAAAGACAAGTACAACGATGGAGCTGCCGGTTGAACAAGGCAAATTGCTTAAAATAAATGGATTGAATACCAAGAGTATGAACCCATCATTGGTGCTTGGGATGGCAGGATTGTCTCTTTTGGTGATTGTCTTAGACCCCAATGCCTTAAACGGATTTAATTTTATTTTTGACACGGTCTTTCTTTCAAAGGATGATTCAACATTCGGCATGTCTGTATTGATTATCGCTTGGACTAAAATCATTGTGACAGTCTACTTGATCGAGCTGTTTGGCGACAGAGAGAAGCAGAGCGAAGATAAAAAAAATCTTTGGTTTTCGATGTTGGTCGTATTAGTATCCCTATCCTTTTTTAATGGCACATCACGAAATATGATATTCATTGAAGCTTTTGCTTATATTTATTTACTCATTAGAGTTTTTCCAAAACACAAAAAAAGTATTTTGACTATTTGTTTAAGCTCTTTAGTATTTATTTTAGTATTGGTTTCTATTGTCCGGTTTAACAATACACGTAATATCTCAGAAGGATTAAGCAGTTACGATACGGCTCATATTGCACAAGAATTCAGTGTTTATTTTGAAGGACAGCAGAATATCGCTCTTGGGATCAAATCATTAGACTTTTATGGTGACAAATACACAGTGTTAACGCTTTTTAAAGACCTATTAGAGAATACGATCTACTTTAACCGGTTTGTGGCTTCTATTCCCAGCACAGTGCAAATGTTTAATACGACTCTTTACGGTCATTCCTTATGGGCGGATCAAATCCCGCCGACGATTACACAAGCCATTGGGCTGCTAGGAGCGTTAGGAGTTTTGGTTCCGGCATTGTTTGTTTCTTTGGTGCTGAAACTAGATCGATTAGCTACACAAAAAACAAACGTTTTCGGTATCTTTTTAGCCATTTTCGTTGCAGTTAACATTGCTTTTTTCTCCCCTGGAAGCATCACCATCATTTCCACTGCGGTCACGAATCGATTTATACCCCTCTACGTATTATACAAAGCATCCTTAACGAAATTTTGAAAATAAGAAACAGGCGGTGTCTTTTATGAAAAGTGTTGTATTTGTCATAAGGACATTAACAAATGGAGGAGTCGAACATTCCTTTATTCGGTTAATAAATGAACTGAAAGATTATGAAATCACAGTAGTTTTTGCTGAAGATGATAAAACGTTATTGCCATTGATCAAAAACAAAGCTGCTTACGTTTACCTCACAGATAAAGGCATGGGAATCAGAGACAAAGTTTACCTAACCCAGAGTTTTAAAAACAAAAAACCGTATCTTTTTTTAAAAGCTTCCTTTTTAACGGCCCATGCTCGGATCACAAAAAACACTGATCTGTTGACAAAGTTCTTACTGCGACCGTATAAAATAGAAGAAAAAGAGTTTGATTTAGCAATTGCTTATGATGGCGGTACAAAAAGTACCACTCCTTTTGTAGTCGAAAAAATCAAAGCGGCTAAAAAAGTGATGTGGGTCCATGAAGACTACACAAAGTTATCGCCTAGCGAAAAAAAAGAGGGACACAAATTATTTCTTCATTTTGACCAAATATTTTGTGTGTCGCAAGGTGCCAAAGAAAGATTCGATGAAGTCTATCCTGAATTAAAAGCAAAAACAGACGTGTTTTATTCTATCTTTAATAGCCAAGAATTTATTCAAAAAGCTCAACAAAGTGTCAGTGACTTTCAATATGAAGGCACAAAAATTTTAACGGTAGGCCGGTTATCAGAAGAAAAAGGCCAAGAGTTTTTGCCAGAAGCAGCTGCTAAGCTCAAAAAATCCGGTTATAGCTTCAAATGGTTTTTAATCGGGGAAGGCCGAATAAAAGGAAAACTGGAAAAACAAATCAAAAAACATGGCGTTGAAGATTCACTCATTTTGCTGGGAGCAAAAGAAAATCCTTATCCTTATTATAAAGAATGCGACATCTATGTTCAGCCTTCAAAACATGAAGGGTATTGTCTCACAATGGCAGAAGCTATCAGCTTTGGGAAACCCGTGGTAGCGACTAATTTTTTAACAGCTAAAGAGTTTATCACTCATGGCAAAGATGGTTTAATTACTGAAATGAATGCAACGGCAATTTACGAAACAATAAAGCAAGTGTTGGACAATCCTGATTTGAAACTGCAGCTCACCAGAAATTGTGAAAAAAAATCTTTTAATACCGTTACTGAAATGCAGAAATTTTATGCACTTTAAAGGTTTTAGCAGTTAAATGAATGATGAGCTGCTGATTCCGTTAGCCTCAGTTAGCCACATTCATGGAAAGGAGCAAGGCATGCGAACAGAGAACTCTATTAAAAATGCTGTCTTTGTGATCTTAGGACAACTATTAGGGATATTATTGTCGTTTATTTCTAGAACATTTTTTATCCGATTGTTAAACGCCGAATATTTAGGGGTCCATGGGTTGTTTACAGATGTGCTATCGATTCTTTCCTTAGCAGAGCTTGGATTCGGGTCAGCAGTTATCTACGGACTCTATAAACCTTTAGCGATCAAAGACGAAAAAAAGATCAAAGCGTTAATGAACTTTTATGCTTTGATTTACAAACTAGTGGGCTTGGCAGTTTTGATTTTAGGGCTGATCCTCCTTCCTTTTTTAACATTTGTCATCAAAGATACTCCGAATATTCCTCATTTGAACCTCATTTACCTCCTCTTTTTATTCGATTCTGTTTTTACTTACCTTTTTGCCTATAAACGATCCTTAATTATTGCCGATCAAAAAAATTACATTGTTACTTACTATAGCCGTTCTTTTTTCGCACTTGTCAATATACTCCAAATACTGGTTCTTTATCTAACGAAAAATTTTATCTTATATCTTTTAGTTCAAATCGTTTTTACAGTCATCGAAAATATCCTGCTTTCAAAAAAAGCGGATAGTATGTATCCTTTTTTAAAAACAAAAAATAAAGAAAAACTGAATGAAGCAGACAAAAAAGAGCTCTACAAAAATGTCAAAGCAATGGCTCTTCACCGAATTGGAGGCGTTGCAGTAGAAGGAACGGATAATATTTTAGTTTCAGCCTTCGTTGGAATCATCTGGGTCGGATTGTATTCCAACTATCTGCTCGTTCTCAATGCTATCAATTCTATTTTGAATCCATTGTTTGATTCGGTTACAGCCAGTGTCGGAAACTTGAATGCAGTAGAGAGCAAGGAACATTCCTTTACGATCTATAAAAATATGTTATTCATCAATTTTTGGTTAGTCGGTTTTTGTGCCATTTCCCTCTGGATCCTATTGACGCCTTTTATTGTTTTATGGATCGGTCCCAATTATGTAATGAATGAGATGTTAGTAACGTTAACCGTACTTAATTTTTATATCAAAGGAATGAGAAAGACCACACTATTGTTTAAAGATGCTTTCGGATTATTTTGGAACGATCGTTACAAACCTGTAGTTGAATTATGTGTGAACCTGATTGTTTCGATCACACTGGCGACTTACTTTGGGTTTGTCGGCATTCTTTTAGGCACCTTGATCAGTACGTTGACAACAGTCTTTTGGATCGAACCTTACGTATTGTATAAAAATGGTTTTAAAACGACCGTCAAAGATTACTTCTTACGTTTTTCCGGATATTCCGGAGTATTATTGGCCGCTGCATTACCTGCTCGATTAGCTAGTTTAGCTTTCTCAGATGCAAGTTTAGTGCATTTTATAGTGAGACTCTTCATCTGCTTTATCATCCCTAACTTGGTTTTTATCCTCTTCTTTTATAAAACCGCTGAGTTTAATTACTTGTTTGGAGTATTGATGAATATTATCAAAAAAATAAAAGTAAAAAAAGTTAACGTCTGATGGCGTAAAGTTCATTAACGACTCGACCAACTAAATCATACAAAATAGAAGGTGATAAAAATGAAGAAACATGCTTATCTGATCATCGCTCACAATCAATTCGCGACATTAGAAAAACTCATTGAGCTGTTAGATGATGAAAGAAATGATATTTATATCCACATTGATAAAAAAGTTTCTCATTTTGATTTTAAAACAGTTGAAAGAATAGCAAAAAAATCAACTGTTTATTTTGTTCCAAGAATTAAAGTGAGCTGGGGAGGCTATAGTCAAATTGAATGTGAGTTGATTTTACTGGAAATGGCTGCCAAATCCCAATACGCATACTATCATTTACTATCAGGGGTAGATTTGCCATTGAAAACACAAGATGAGATCCACCGCTTTTTCGCACATTACGATGGACTGGAATTTATTCATTATGCTGATGATGAAATCACTGATCTGTTGCCGAGAATTTCCAGTTATCATTTTCTGCAAGAACATTTAAATAAGGCGAAAGCTAAACCCATCAAGTATGGGTTAAACGGCGTCAACAAATTGTTGCTGATGAGTCAAAAGATGATTGGGATCAATCGATTAAAACAAAATCAATATAAAATAAAATACGGCGCCCAATGGTTTAGCATCACACATGGGCTAGCTGAAGAAGTCTTGAATAGAAGGGAATGGATCAAAAAAACATTTTCTCATTCTTCTTGTTCCGATGAAATGTTTTTACAAACCTTAGTTTACAATTCGCCTTACAGTCATAAATTGTCTATTCATAAATACGGATTAGACACATTGAACTGCATGCGAAAAATCGATTGGGAAAGAGGCAATCCGTATGTATGGAAAAAGGACGATTTTAACGAATTGATCACTTCTCATTACCTGTTTGCCCGGAAGTTCGACAACGAACAAGATGAAGCCATCATTGAGCGGCTTTATCAATTTATTAAAAAACAACAAATCAAACCCTCCTCTTAAAACCTCTGCGGTTCATTTCTTCTATTTCTTTCATATATTTCATTCTTATTCCGTTCAGCAACTTACAAGCAGCTTTAACAAGGTCAAGTACTGTTAGCAAAATTGATCATCTCTAATTGCAGTCTATTCGAACAAATAAGTTTTCTATGAATCGAATGACATCATTGAAATTAAATTTAATGAAGGGACGAGGTGGGGTTATGTTTATCAAACGACAAATCAAAAAAGCACGGTTCATTACATTAGATTTACTCTTAATAATGTGTTCAGGCGGCATTACTTTTATCTTCCTAAAACCTTATTTATTTTTACCAACGGAGTCTTATGCTGCGATCTTGCTCACATATACTCTTGGTTACGTTTTGTTGGCTAGTTACTTCAAGGTTTGTGAGACTCTTTATCGGTATACCAGTATTAAAGAGATGCTCATTTTATTTACAACCATCACGATTTCTTTTGGAATAACGTTCTTATTGACAACAGTATTTTTAGAAAAAACAAGTTTCCGTTATATCTTACTTGTTTATCTGCTGTCCTTATTGCTAGTCAGTGGCGGACGTGTCTTAGCTCGGGTTGTGAATGAATACCGGCATTACCTAGAACGAGATAAAGGAACTCTCAAAAAAGTGAGAACACTGGTTGTCGGAGCGGGTGATGGGGGAAATATCTTTATAAAGAACATTCAAAAAAAAGCACGAGACATAAACGTGATCGGCATCGTGGATGATGATCAGCGGAAACACGGGTTAAGATTATATGGTATTCCCATTTTGGGCAATGTAGCAGACATTCCTCTTCTGGTGAAAAAACACAACATCAGCCAAATTACGGTAGCCATTCCTTCTTTAGAACCGGAAAAACTGGAACAAATCATTAACATCTGCAATCAAAGCAAAGTGACGGTCAATTTAATGCCGTCAATAGAAGACATCATCAATGGGAAATTAACCGTTAGCCGCTTACGGGAAATAGACGTGGTAGACCTTTTGGGACGAGAAGAAATCACATTAGATACGAAACAAATCTCAGAAGACATCAGCGGAAAAGTTATTTTAGTCAGCGGGGCAGGCGGTTCAATCGGTTCAGAAATTTGCCGCGTCGTTTCTAAATTCAAACCCAGAAAAATTATTTTGCTAGGACATGGTGAAAATTCTATTTATCAAATCCATCGTGAGCTAAACAAACTCTATGCCGGACAAATTGAAATCACCCCAGTCATTGCGGACATTCAAAATAGAACAAGAATGTTTGAAGTGATGGAAATGTTTAAACCGGATATCGTTTACCATGCTGCAGCTCATAAACACGTGCCTATGATGGAATATAATGTGTTTGAAGCTGTTAAAAATAATATTTATGGTTCAAAGAACATGTCTGAAGCAGCCAAAGCAGCAAATGTTGGTACGTTTGTCATGATTTCTACCGACAAAGCGGTCAATCCTCCAAATGTTATGGGCGCGACTAAGCGGATTGCCGAAATGATCGTTACCAATTTAAATGAACCGGGAAAGACGAAATTTACAGCTGTACGGTTTGGGAATGTGCTGGGAAGCAGAGGAAGTGTGGTCCCATTATTCGAAGAACAAATTATGGCTGGCGGCCCCGTTACTGTTACCGACTTTCGCATGACCCGTTACTTTATGACGATACCAGAAGCTAGTCGTTTAGTTATCCAAGCGGGAACGTTAGCTCAAGGTGGAGAAATATTTGTACTAGACATGGGGAAACCCGTTAAAATCGTTGATCTAGCTAAGAAAGTCATCAAATTGAGCGGATTTACAGAGGATGAGATCCCAATAGTTGAAACTGGGATTCGTCCAGGAGAGAAACTTTACGAAATTTTATTGGTCGATAGTGAAAACACCGGTGAAAAAGTTTACGATAAGATATTTGTTGGAAAAGCGGTCAACCGGCCATTAGATGACGTGATGACGTTTGTAAAATCGTTAAATCAAGACAATAGCGCTAAGATAAAAAGCAAACTCATTGAGTTCGCCAAAATCGATTAGCACTCAAGCAGCCAACCATTCATTTACTTATTGAAACTATTGGAAAAAAAATAAAGCTGGGAGATGGCAAAAATGATTGATGAATCAATAAATTTAAAAGCAACTGTAGCGGTTCTTAAAAAAAGATTTAGTATGATCCTTGTTTTAGGATTCTTAGGTTTGGTTGCTTCTGGCGGCATAACATATTACTTGCTTACTCCTCAATACCATTCTTCAACGCAATTGCTGGTGAAACATACTGTTGGAGCAAGCGAATTCGGACAAGCATACGATGTTCAAACGAATATTCAATTGATCAATACCTATAAAGATGTGATTAAAGGACCGGTCATCTTGGAAGAAGTTCGCAACAATTTAAAAACACCTCTGTCTATCGAAGAATTAGCTGGAAAAATAACAGTCGAAAGCAGCGACCAATCACAAGTTTTCTCCATTATTGTTGAAGATGCGAACCCCTATCTTGCGGCAGAAATTGCCAATGAAACAGCGAACATTTTTAAAAGTGAAATAGGAACGTTAATGGACGTTCGAAATGTAGCGATTTTTTCAACTGCGAAACCGAACTTGGCTCCGATTTCACCAAATTTGGGAATCAATTTAATTTTAGGTTTGGTCATGGGATTAGGTGGAGGCGTCTTGCTATCCTTGATACTCGAAAAATATGATCGCACCATTCAAGATGAACAGTTCATCCGAGAAGTATTAGAGTGGGTACCCTTAGGAAATATCTCAGAATCTAAAAATGCAGAAACTAAAATGATGAAAGAAAATACCATTGACGTACCATTGGACACAATTCCTGTAAAAAATAAAAATCGTATTTAGGAAGGTGAGATATTATGTTAGCATTCTTAAAAGGAAAACATACACGAACTGTAAAACAAGGTAACCCTTCAGAGTTAGAAATGGTTACTCATCCTGCTTCTCGTATTTCTGAACAATATCGCACACTTAGAGCTAACATTCAATTTTCTTCTGTTGACAACGTATTAAAAACTTTCGTTGTTACCTCTGCTGAATCAGGAGCCGGGAAATCAACAATAGCGTCAAACCTAGCGCTCTCATTTGTTTCGCAGGGCATGAAAGTCCTACTAATAGATGCGGACATGCGCAAACCGGTTATTCATAACTTATTTAAATTGACCAACCGGGATGGGTTAACAACACTGCTGTCTACCAAAGGTTTAGATGAGGACCGCGTTATTCACAAAATCGGTTCTAGCAACTTATCTGTGTTAACGTGCGGACCCGTTCCACCTAATCCTTCTGAGTTAATGGCTTCTAAACGGATGCAGCAACTGATGAATGATTTGAAAAAACGATTTGATTTGATCATTGTGGATGTTCCCCCTATCATTGCTGTAGCAGATGCTCAGATTATGGCGAATATGGCAGACGGTACTATTTTTGTTATTCGTAAAGGAATATCGACCAAAGACTCGGTTATGAAAGCTAAAGAATTATTGGAGATGTCCAAAGCTACGATTATTGGTTCTGTTTTCAATGGAACAGTGGAAAATGAAGATATGAATAGCAGTTATTATGGAGTAGAAAAGAAAGGCCACCACGATTCATTTTATTGAACTCAATTTAAAGTGTTTTTTCTAGTCATTTGCCATCTGATGAGCACGACCGGTTGAATGACTAGAATACTTTTAGGACTATTACTATTTCTTTAGGTGTTCCTTCATTTTGAGGAGGGGGAGTTTTGAAGAAGACTATCTGTGTTTCTATTATTGTTCCAGTTTCCAGTACACAAGCGGAAGTTCAGCGGTGTATGAGCAGTCTTTTTGGACAAACGTTGGAAGAAATTGAAATTATTTTAATCGATCACAAAACAATGAACCAAAACACCACACTTTATGAAGAATATTGTCGATATGATCCACGAGTTCAAGTGCTTTATTCTGAAAAAGATGGACTGCATGAACTTCTGAACAAAGGGTTGAAGGCTGCTACAGGAGAAACGGTTCTTTTTATTCACTCAAAAGATTGGATCGAAAAAGAGATGGCTGAAGAAATGTATTACAATACTGAATTGAACCGGGTCGATTTGGCAGTATGCGAGGTTACAACGGATGACAGTAATCTTCAGACAAAAACCAGCAGGTCTTCTAATTGGAATTCGACTTTTTTGGGGAGAAAAAACATTGTCAATGCTATTTTAAAGTTTGATAAGGAAAAACAGTTACACCACATTTGGAATAAAATGTACCGCAGAACCCTGATAGAAGACAATCAACTCCTTTTGTTGAATGAAGAAATAACAGGATACTATCTTTTTTTCAATATAGCGTATTTAAGAAAAGTTACCGGAATAACATTTACCCCGAATAAATATTACCATTACCATGAGCAAAATGAACTGGATAGTGAACCGCGTTATTGTGAACGGTTGTACCAACAAATGCAGTACTATAATATTGCCAGAAAACAACTTTATTATTATTACCACATGAATACTGAAGAGCAGCTGCGTGTTTATGCCAGCACGTATATGCGGTATATTTTCAATTGTTTAGCTCTTTTATATAAAAAGGACCAGGCTATCCCCAAAAAAGACAAATTAAATTTTTTTCGAAGGGTTTTAGATAATCAAGAAATCAAAAGGCAAGCAGAAGCCATAGCTATCTCGTCTTTTGAAGCACGGTTTCTAGTAGGGTTGTATCGTTGGGATAACACGGAACTGATGTACTGGCTTTATCTGTTGTTTTTTAAATTAAAACGTTATTTATATTCGCAAAAAGTAAAAGAAAAAAACAACGACTTATGGTAAAACGTTTATTGGCAGCTAGTCATTTGTTAAGCTGCAGTCTTATCAAATGGCTAGTGTTTTATCAGAGCAAGATTACATAAAATAAACTGAAGGAGGCAGACGAATGATATCCATTATTGTTCCAGTTTATAATGCGGAAAACTATCTTGTAAAATGTTTGAATGATTTAAGATACCAAACCTATCATAAACTGGAAATCATTTTAGTGGATGATGGATCGACGGACGCCAGTGGGCAAATCTGCGAACGTTTTGCCAGGGCAGATTCTCGTTTCAAAGTCATTCACAAAAAAAGAAATGGACTTTCGTCTGCTTATAATGCAGGACTATTGATCGCTAAAGGAAAGTATGTAAGCTTTGTGAGTTCAATGGATCGTGTAGATGAGGTGATGTTTGAAAATTTGATTTCACTGATGCTGAAAACTCAAGCAGAGATTATTATTTGCGGCTACATTGAAGAAGACTTTGGCAGCAATAGCAAGTATATTGGACCGCACCAAGTTATTGAATGGCAGAGGGAAGAAGCGCTTCAAAAAGAACTAAACCGAAAGAAGCAATATGGGTTTATGAACAACAAACTCTTTTTGATGGATTTGTTCAAACAGCCTCCTAGTCTGCGGTTCGATCCAACCATTTATCTTTTCGAAGATTTGTTGATGTGTATCCAATGTTTTTTAAAAAGCGAGAAAATCATCTATACTCCTACGCCTTATTACCATTATGTGAAGAGCCCATATCTGTTTACCTTTTCTTCTTTCATCACAGATAAAGAAAATCTATCAGGACTAACTGCATTGTCGCGAGTGATAGAGTTGTGTGAAGATTTGGCAGAAATCAATGTGATCAAATTAAAAGAACAATACATGACTTTTAATTTAGAGTTATTAATGTATGCTTATGAGCAAAAGATAAGCCACGGTTGGATGGTAAATGATCTCAAAAAAAACTTATATCATTATAAATTAAGTGAGTTAAACGATAAAAAATTACAAATGAATTATCTCGTAGCGCGCAGTAGTTTAAAATTAAGTTATCTTATTTGGAAACTGAAGCGAAAAGACCAACCCAGCTATGATAACGATAATTGAAAACAAACGATTGCTAGTTGCCTAATGTAGTGACTGTGTTGGAGATAGGAGCTGAACTATGAACTGCTTGATAACCGGGGCAAGCAAAAGAATTGTTTTTTTTGTTGTAAAAAACGATATAATAAATAATAAGTGTTGAATTCGCTTTCGGTTAAACGATAGTAAGAACGGAAAGGATGAAAACAATAATGGAAAAGAAAGAAACGGTGATCATCGGATCTGGCCCTGGAGGTTATGTCGCAGCTATTCGAGCAGCCCAATTAGGACAAAAAATCACTATTATTGAAAAAGAATATATCGGCGGGGTTTGCTTAAATGTCGGATGTATCCCATCAAAAGCATTAGTTTCAGCAGGCAATCGCTATTATGAAGCCATTCACTCAGAAGTTTTTGGAGTACGATCGACCAATGTTAAAATCGATTTTCAAAAAATGCAGGAATGGAAAGACAATAAAGTTATTAAACCGTTGACGAAAGGCGTAGAAGGCTTATTAAAAAAAAATAACGTCGAGATTATTCGAGGAACGGCTTCTTTTAAAAACCAAAAAAATTTAATCGTCACAACGACAGAAGGCGAACAAGAAATCGAATTTGAAAATGCTGTGATCGCTACGGGCAGCAAACCGGTCGAACTTTTAAACGAACCATATGTCATTCCGTTTGGAAAACGGGTCGTTGATACGACAGGCGGATTAAATATTCAAGAAATCCCAAAACACCTGATTATTTTGGGAGGCGGGTATGTCGGAACTCAATTAGCTGGAGCGTTTAGTAATTTTGGGTCAAAAGTTACGATTTTAGAAAAAGACCCAAAAATCATTTCTTTTTTTGATGATGATTTAGTTGAGCTGGTTAAAAAAAACTTTGTTGAAGAAGGTGTAACCGTTATTACAAATGTAACTGCAGCGCATTCGGAAGAGACTGACACAGGAGTCATAATTCGTTACGAAGCTAGTGGTGTTCCAAGCACCGTGGAAGGAGATTATGTCTTGGTGACCGTTGGCCGAAAACCGAATACCGATCAGTTGAATTTAGAAAAAGCGGGTGTTGAACTAACCGCAAGCGGTAAATTAACGGTAACCGATCAGTTAAAGACTACAGTACCTGGAATTTACGGTATTGGAGATGTGGTTCCCGGAAGAGCTTTCGCGCATAAAGCTAGTTACGAAGGGAAGTTAGTTGCAGAGATCATTTCTGGCGGAGATGCTAAAGTTCAAGCGAAAGCGATGCCGGTAGCCGTTTATACAGAACCTGAATTAGCTACTGTAGGCATGACGTTGAAAGAAGCAGAAGTAAGTGAAATCAAGCACACGATTAGTAAATTTCCTATGAAAGCAAATGGACGTGCGTTATCGCTGAACCAGCCGGCGGGTTTTATTCGGCTGATTCTACACCCAGATGATGAAAAGATAGTCGGTGCACAAGTAGCGGGCGCTGGGGCAGCGGATTTAATCGCAGAATTGGCATTGGCTATTGATATGGAAATGGTCGCGGAAGACTTAGCCCGTACGGTACATGCGCATCCAACTCTTTCTGAAACAGTGACAGATGCTGCAGAATTGGCTATGGGATTTTCAATTCATTTTTAAAGTGAGTTAACATTAGCGCTGGCAAAGAATGGCTTTCTTTCGTCAGTGTTTTTTTGAGTTGAGTTGAACTGAAAATATAAAATGCGTTTATTTATTTCATGTTAAACTTGAATAAAGTGTAAGCGGAAAGGAACCATCAGAATGAAAGAAAAACACACACAGCACCCTCAAAAGTGGACAGGTTTAAAACCCACTCGCTTTAACAAATACCGTTCGTGGATCAATAATCAAAAACCGGGCATATGCGGAACGTATGTCAGTGCAGTACTGCTGCATGATGTTTACTTACATACTTATGGGCTTAATGTATCTAAAACGTCTTTATTGACCGGATTAAAAACAGTCATTGATGAAACTTTTGCTTATCGCGGTACATTTCCTTGGGACCTTTGGCATGGATTGAATGTCGTATTGAAATACAATCCAGATTATCATGCGAGAATGAGTTTTATCCCTGATAAAAAAGTAGTCGAATTGTTGGATCGTCCTGATCCTTTGCCCGTTGCAGTTGGAACAGCACGTTTATTAGGCAGTTCATATAAAAACCATTGGGTAGTGGTATATGCTTATGGTTATGATCCAAATGGAAAACTTTATTTTAAAGCTTACGATAATCATGGTCGAAGTGCTGCTATCTTGCCTGCTTCGCAAACGTTTGGTTGCGTTTGGCTGCAAAATAAGAAGACAAAAAAAGACAAGAGATGAATGTTCATCTTTTGTCTTTTTAAAGTTATTCAGCCACCATAGCTTCTGAGCGTACTTCATTTAACCGGGCTTTCACACGTCCAATGATCTCCACAGCATCGTCAGGATTTTCTAAGTCTAATGTATCGATATCAACCACCATCGTTGCGCTTTTATCGTATGCTTTAAACCAGTCATCGTATTGATCATGAAGATGGGTGTAGTAAGTTAACAACCCTTCGTTTCCTTCAATCTGCTCGAAAACACGACCGCGTTTTTCAATGCGGCTTAAAACAGTATCCAAGGACCCGCGTAAATAAATCAATAAATCGGGCGATTTCTTTGGCATGCCATCTAATTCTTCCATCATATTATCTAACAAATCCAAATAAGTATCCATTTCTGCATCACTCATATTGCCTTCTGCATGGTTTATTTTCGTAAACAAAGCATCTTCGTAAATGGAACGATCCAAGACATTATTTTCATGTAGAAAAGCAGATTTGATACTCCGGAAACGACTATTTAAAAAATGGATCTGCAGGGAAAAAGCCCAGCGTTTTGGATCCTCGTAAAATTTTTCTAAAATCCGGTTATCGTCGACACTTTCATAGAAAGCCTCGCTTCCTAAAGCTTCAGATATTAATTTTGTATAAGTACTTTTTCCAGCACCAATCATTCCAGCTAACACAATCACAGCTTTATGTTCCCCTTTCACTTGACGGTCACACTCCTATCAAAGACCGGTCTCGTCTTCGTTAATTTGCACCTATTAGTATAGCATATTTAGGGGAAAAAGTTCGGTTTAAAACGGTGATAAAATAGATTTATTTTTTCTGAAATCCTGAAATTTGGCGAATGAAAAAAGAGAAAAGCGGCATAAATGTCTTAACCGCTTTTCTCTTATAAGTAAAGAAGAAGTGGAACACAGACTAGGCGAATAAAGCTGATAGTGTATTCTTTCCTGTCAGCGGTAGGAGAAATGAAAAACAGTGAAAACTGTTGATTGAAGTGTTCTTCTTTGATTGCCTTTTTGATTTTTGCTATTATGAATAGTAAGGATAGTAAATAGTTACAAAAGTATCAGACAACATTTCCACAGTTATTCTGTTTGGTTAAATGAAATACGATAAAATTGGAAAATGGAGTGTGAAGATAATGGAAAGACGAGTAGAAGGAACCTATACATCCATAGACGAAGCAGTAAAAGCGGTAGAACGTTTATTGAATGAAGGATATGTAGCGGATGAAATTCTGATCATTACGGATGATAAACACGAAGATGAATTAGAAGATTTAACTTTAGTAGAAGTAGAAGCAGTAGAAACAGATGAAGATGTTTCGTTATGGGATAAAATCAAAGAAACGTTTAGTTTTGGCAACTACAATGCCGAAAATGGAGCGAATCCTTTAATTGAATACGGAGTAGACGAAGATGCTGCCGAACATTTTAGCGAAGCGTTAGAGAACCGCGAAACGATTATTTTATTAGATAGTACTGCTCCAGCCAATAATGATCAACTGTCAACCGTTAATGAAGAAGTCTTAAATGGAAATGAGAACGGCAGCGCTGCCGAAAAGCAGGCTTCTACTGAAGAAAAAGATTATCGATCAACTGAAGCTTTATCTGATCCTGGACTTGGCGGGAAAAACCACCATGAAACAGCTATGACAGGAACAGAAGAAACAGATAAAGAAAAACCCAGCAAGATGCCAACAAAAGAACCAATGAAACCCGTATCTGGGGAAGAAGAACAATACGATCCGACAAAAGCACAATCGGCTAGAGAAGATGTACAAGGAACGTCTGTTGCTTCTTCGCCGGATAAAAATCCTACACCGCCAGCAGAAAAGGAAACAACTCAAGACGGTGAGTCACTAGACACTCTTCCGCAATTAACAGGAGATGAGGATTCGGTTCAAGTAGAAGAAGGAAATCATGTTTACCCAGATAACATCAGTACTGGAGTGGTTGGAGAAGATACTGAACCAACGACTTCGCCCTTGAATGCGGAACCGAAGCAAGAACAGCATCCGGATGCTCATAAAAACATTCCGGAAAGCGATGCTTATTACAGTAATAAATATGAAGACGCCGGTGGAAAAACAATTAAAGATGATGAAAGCAAATAATAAAAAGCTGAGGCCGATTAAAAAATCGTGCCTCATTTTTTTAAATTAGGCTTACCAAAGAGCAGTCTGCAGTTGAAAAGAAGCGAATACAGAAAAAACAAAACTTTAACAAGCGTTCTTTTTTGTATCCGTTTTATTTATCTGTTACGATGATTCTATAGAGAGAAAATAAAGGTAAAGAAAGTTGGGATTAAACATGAGTGAAGAAGAAAAAGTAAAGACACAACAGCCTAAAGCAGATTATTTGATGGATGATGAAAGTGAAAATGTTAATCCAACACCACAAACAGAAAGCTCAGATTATTTAGCCGCAGGAAAATTAAAAGGAAAAAAAACCTTGATTACCGGAGGCGATAGTGGAATCGGACAAGCTGCAGCATTGGCTTTTGCTAAAGAAGGAGCAGATGTAGCGATCGTTTATTTTGAGTCAGATGAAGATGCACAATTCACTAAAAATAGAATTCAAGAAATCGGTCAAAAAGCGTTAGTTTATAAAGGCGATGTCGGCGACGAAGCTTTTGCTCAAGAAGTCATCGACAAACTTATCGCTGAGTGGGGCACGTTAGATGTATTGGTAAACAATGCCGGTGAGCAGCATTATCAGGAAAAAATCGGAGATATCACCGCAGAGCAATTGGACCGAACTTTCCGAACCAATATTTTTGGCATGTTTTACCTGACAAAAGCAGCGATGCCTCATTTGCCTAAAGGAGCCTCGATCATTAACACGTCTTCGATCACGGCTTACCGCGGCAGCTCGACCTTGCTGGATTATTCGGCAACGAAAGGAGCGATTGTTTCCTTTACGCGCTCTTTCTCACAAAATAAAGAAGTTACCGACAAAAAAATCAGAGTCAACAGTGTTGCTCCAGGTCCAATTTGGACGCCTTTGATTCCAGCTACTTTTCCAGAAAAAAAACTGGAAAGCTGGGGGAAAGACGGCGCATTAGAACGTCCGGGACAGCCTTATGAACTAGCACCGGCATATGTCTACTTGGCTAGCTCTGACTCTAGTTATGTTACTGGTCAAACGATTCATGTAAATGGCGGTGTGGTAGTCAACGGTTAAGGCAATAAATAAATAAAAAAAATGATGGGAGCGATCAAAGGATGACTAAAGTAGTAGAATCTTCATATCAGACAGTTGATGAAACTATCGGTGCAGTAGAACGGTTACTAAGTGAAGGACGTTTAGTGAGCGACATAGTGATTGTCACAAGTCGTGAAAATCAATCAAATATTCGTAATCGTACGCTTGTTGAAGTCGATCGTGTTCCCGCTGATGGAAATAAAACAGCTTGGGAAAAATTTAAAGAAATGTTTACCGATGTTGACGAAACAGCAGCCTTGGAACATTACGGTATCGATAAACAAACGGCATTGCGTTACAACGATGCCATCAAAATGGGGAATTACGTTATTTTAGTAGAAGAAAAAAAAGACATTCCTACCCGGCACAATCTAGACGATCGGCCAGTTGATTTGTCTGAAGCTTTTGCCAAGGTAGAACAAGAAAAACCAATTGGACAAGCAGGAAGTGGAAAAAAAACAGTGGTAAATACGACTTCACCGAGGGGTGAGAGCGCTTATTACAATGATCAAGATAGTCGTTTAGGCGAACAAATGTCCACCGCAGATGAAGCGAAAACGTTTTCCAGAAAAAATAATCAACCCTCAGACTCCAGCGGCGGGTTTAGCCGAGCGAGACAAGGAACACCGATTGGTCAAGGAGGAAGCGGAACAAGAATAGTCAAGAATTCTTCTTACCCTGCTGGTGAGAGTGCTCATTACAATGATAGTGACACACAACTCAGCAAACGCACTAAAGAGGATGATGACAAGTTGTTTTCACTAGAAGAAGATGAGATTTCGGCTGAAAAACCAACTACGGTTGTAGAAGAACCAGTATCTAGTACAACGGAGACGACGATGCCGGTCACCAATTTAGCAGCTGATCCTTCTTATAGAGAAGGGGTCGTCGATACAGTAGTTCCTGAAATAACCAAAGAAAACAAACAAATCGATGAAACGGCTCAAGAAAATAAAAAAACAGGTTCAAAGACTAAGCCTCACGAACAGGATGAAACAATTAAAGCTAATAACAAAACTCTTAAGCAAGAGTACGACCCAGCAGACAACCCTTTACAAGGCAGACCGAAAGACTCAACGGATTTTGAAACAGAAAATGCTCGCGAAACAGCCGTTGAAGATTCTGAATCTTTGCCTCGTTTTGATAGTGGTACAATCACTGGGCAACCTTTCGTTGATCCATTACGGGATGATTTTAAAAAATAAATAATTTTCAGTAAAAATGATGACGAAGAGAACCTCGTCATCATTTTTACGTTTTCTCAAACCAAACTTCTGTTCTGTTTAGAGGATGTTTTTATGCTATAATGGCATAGATAAGAATAGAGGAGGAAGATCAATATGAAAGACGATTTATTAAAAGAAATCCTTTCCTCAAATAAATCAGAAGCGGGTTCTTCTGTTCCTAAAATAACTAAAATAGGAACACAAAAAAGAAAAGGGCGCTACAATATTTATTTAGATGAAGAATATGCTTTTCCAGTGGATGAAGCTATTTTAATTAAGTTTTCATTACACAAAGGGATGGAAGTCTCTGAGGCGTTTCGTGAAGAATTAGAGTCAGAAGACGGAACAAGAAAAGCATATGTACGTTCTTTGAACTATTTGAATTATGGACTGCGCTCAGAAAAAGAAGTGCGGGATGATTTAGCAAAACATGACTTTTCAGATGCTGCCGATGAAGTTGTTGAGCAATTAAAAGAACAAGGCTATCTAGATGATTTGATGTACGCAGAAAGTTATACGCGTACTGGTGCAAATGTCGGAGGAAAAGGTCCTCGTGTTATTAAACAAGAATTAAAAAAACGCGGGATCAGCGAAGAATATATTGAAAAAGCTGCCGAACAATACCCATTTGATCAAATGGTTGAGAACGGAGTCCAGTTAGCAGAAAAAGTTATTCGACGTTCTGGGCAATATTCTAGTCGCGAAACCAATAATAAATTGCGTCAAAATTTAATGCAAAAAGGATTTGATGCAGATATCATTACACAAGTGCTAGAAGAAGTAACCGTTGAAAAAGAAGAAGATGAAGAATATGCAGCAATCAAAAGACAGGGAGATAAAATTTGGCGTAAACAAGCTAAATTGAAAGGGTATAAAAAAGCACAAAAAGTCAAAAGCAGCCTGTTTCAAAAAGGATTTGCTGGTGACTTGATCAATCAATTTATTGAAGAAAAAGAAATGGAAGATCAAGCAGAATGAAAAATGAAAATGTATTAAGTAAAGCGCAAGCAGAAACGATTAAAGAAGTTTACGGCATTGAAATGTGGCCGCAAGAAAAAATAGAACGATTTCGTGCAACTCTTTTAAGTTGGTATGATTTAGAGAAACGAACGCTGCCTTGGCGCATCAACAACGATCCTTACCGAATCTGGGTATCGGAAATCATGCTGCAGCAAACGCGTGTCGATACTGTCGTTCCATATTATTTGAATTTCATGAAAAAGTTTCCCAGTATTCAAGCTTTAGCTGAAGCTGAAGAAGATACGTTATTGAAGGCCTGGGAAGGTTTAGGTTACTACTCGCGGGTTCGAAATCTGCAAAAAGCAGCTATCCAAATCTCAGAAGAATATAACGGTGAGATGCCTCGCGATCCAAAAGAAATCATTAAATTAAAAGGCATTGGACCTTATACGGCAGGGGCTATTTCGAGCATGGCATTCGGGTTACCAGAACCAGCTGTTGATGGCAATGTTATGCGCGTATTAAGTCGTTTATTTGAAATTGATGCAGATATTGCAAAACCTGGCAACCGAAAAATTTTTGAAGCGGTTATGCGGGAGTTAATCGACCCATACAAACCCGGCGATTTTAATCAGGCTTTTATGGATCTGGGTTCAAGCATTTGTACGCCTAAAAATTATCATCCAGAACTAAGCCCAATTGCTGAATTCAATGCTTCTTATTTAAACGGGACGTGGGAAAGATATCCGGTGAAGAGCAAAAAGAAAAAAGCTGAGCCGGTTTATTATGTTGGAGCGCTGATCAAAAATGAAAAGAATGAATTCCTGTTGGAAAAGCGCCCTGCAAATGGGTTGTTGGCAAATATGTGGATTTTTCCTTTAATAAAAGAGAGTTCGGTTTTACAAGAAATAAATATTAAACCAGGAAAACTGCATTTAGTGAAATCTGAAGTGAAGCAAGACCAAGTACTGTCAAATTTATTGACTGAATTGAATTCTCATTATCGCGTTGAACCGACACTGATGAAGCAGCCATTTGATGAAATAGTGCATATTTTTAGTCACTTAAAGTGGTTCATCGCTGTTTATTACGGGCAAATGTCAAAAGAAAACATAAAAATACCTGAAAATTGCCGGTGGGTGCACCCCGATGATTTTAATGATTATACATTTCCAGGCCCACAAATGAAGATGTGGCAAAGTTATCTGGAAAAGATGGAAAACAAATAATCAACAAACAAATTAAACCCCTTAAGTAGAAAAAGCGTCTTTTTACTTAATGGGGCTTATTTTGCTGTCGTATTAACACTTGTTTGGAAATAAGCCTTTTTATTACCCTTTAAATAACGATTTCTCATCTTTCTTTCATTTAATAATAGCTTTTTTGATTTAAATGAATGAATTTGTGATATAATATCAATGAGTTCGAGTGAACTGATTCACTCTCTGGAGTTATTTATTAATTTCTCGCTACGCGTTTATGAGAAAAGGAAAGTTGGGTTAGGGATGCATGTTCCAAAAGAAGGAGAATACATCACAATCCAAAGCTATAAACACGATGGAAGTTTACATCGCACATGGCGAGATACTATGGTTCTTAAAACAAGCGATCAATCTCTAATTGGGTGCAATGACCATACATTGGTGACCGAGTCAGATGGGCGACGCTGGTTAACAAGAGAACCGGCAATTGTTTATTTTCATAAACATTATTGGTTCAATATTATCGCAATGATCCGCGACAACGGCATTTCGTATTATTGCAACCTTGCTTCGCCTTACGCCTTAGACGACGAAGGAGTGAAGTATATTGATTATGATTTGGATATTAAGGTATTTCCCGATGGCGAAAAACGTTTATTGGATGTAGATGAGTACGAAGACCATAGCAAATTGTGGGGCTATCCTGATGATATCGACCATATTTTAAAAGAAAACGTTAAAACTTTAGTTGAATGGATCAATGAAGAAAAAGGTCCGTTTTCTAAGGAATATGTTGACTTATGGTACAAACGTTATCGCCAATTGGCAAACAAATAAACGGTCTTCTGCTGGATGAGATGGTTATTCTCAAACGATGATTTTTTTTGAAAAAGGCACCTCTATTACTGCAGGTGCCTTTTTTCTGTTTTAAGGAGTTCTATCATTTTTGAAGTTAGTAAGCGAAATAACTGTATGTTACAAACTTGAAATTTTCGGAGGGATAATGGCTGCTTGTAGCCATGAAGAGGCTTGATAAACTGGAGACAGGGCTCCAGAAGGTCCTTTGGCTTTCTATAAGCAAACACGTAAATTCCTGAGAAAATTATAACCTCTAAGAACTACTAACACGGTTTGGCAAAGAACCGTTTTAAGGAGTAAGTGAATATAGAAAAGTGTCTTTCTTTACACAATTAAGCTGTGGTATAATAACGGGTGAAATAGTAAAAATGAAGGAGTGAATCATGCGTGACGAAGAAAAAAGGCTTTGCCCTTATATTATTATTTAGTTTAACTGTTGCTGTCATATGGTTTGGGATGGACTACCAAAAAAACCAAAAAGCTCAGTTATTAGATCCAACCGGTAATGAAGCGAGTGCTAACAGTTCGACAAAAAAAGAATCTTCAGCAGATACAGGTGGGCAATTAGAAGATTTTGAGAAAAAAAGAGAGAAGTTATCCGTTTTAGATTACTTGACTTATCTTACATTAAAAAAACAAGCAGCAACCGTCAGTTTTTACGGAGATATTTCAGAAAATGAAACATGGCCTACTGCTGTTGAGAACTACATAATGGAACAAACCAATCAAAATGTCTCGGTTCATCGTGTTCCTTTTCCAGATTTTGACTCTTACCGTTTATTGGAAGAAAATGCTGCAGCAACTTTATCAGAAGAACCTTCAGATATCGTTTTTTTTCAGCTTCCTGTTTATGGAGATCAAGTAAGAGACATTAGTTTGGCTGATTCTGGCAGCTATTTAAGCGAGGCTTATGAAGCTATTAAAAAAGCTTTGCCGGAGGCGCTGGTCATTTTTGTAACGCCAAATCCAAGCAGTATTCGCCAAGGAGACTTCAATTCAAGAACCTTAGATTATACGAGCTATTTAGATCAAGCAATTACAATTGCAGCAGAAAATGCTATTCCTCTTTTTGATCTGCATGCGGAATATGAAGCTGAGTTGGAAACGAATAACTTAGATTTGTCTGATACATTAGCTGATGATGCAAAGCAATTGAATGCTCAAGGAGCGGAGATTTATTCGAAACTATTTATTGAACAATTAAATGCGCCTATTGACACCACAAGCGGTCTGTAATCATTTTTACATCAAAAAAGGCTCAACTTCTGTTTTTTAGCAGAAGTTGAGCCTTTTTGGTTCTATCATTTTTTCTACTGTTCAATGTGTTCAATGTTGTCAATTTGAGTTTCGGGGTTCCAATCATTTCCCTTAAAGCTAGTGACCAAAGTATTTAAATGCAGTAAATATTCTTCGTACTTTAAAATACTTGACATAATATGAATAACAGCATTGCTTTGTGTATAGTCTTTATTTATTTCTACTTCCATACTGGCTTCATCAAAAAAAGATTGCATTAATTTAGTCCTTAATGATTCTTTATAAGCAATGAAGTTTACTTCATCTGGGGAAACACGCCCGTTGAATTTTAATAGAATTTGTTCATGAGCACTCATCAAGGTCTCTAAACGTTCCCGAATCTGGATACGCAATTCTTCAGGGAAATGATTAAAAGAATTTTCGTGGAGATGCAGTATCTTAGCTAAGTTGTAAGCTACTTTAGTTGTCGAAATGATTTGACGGTAAACAACAACTTTTCTTAAATTTTGGATTCGTTTCTTTTGATTAACATACGTACTTTCATCTTTCAATAAAGAAAAGTAAACATCTAGGCGATCCAGTTCTGACTTTACCCATTTTAAATCTTTTTTTAAGATAGAATACTCAATGTTTTTCCGAACGCTAGCCCGTATCCATTTCATGATTTCAGAAGTTGTGTAATCAATTAAATGATACAATTTTTCTTCATATTTTGGAGGAAACAATAAAGTGTTAACCAAAAAGGCGATAACAACACCAATAAATGTCGCTAAGATTCGAATGGAAGCAGACAAGATAAAATTGTCACCCGGCGACATCATAATAACGATCAAAGTCACAGTTGCAAGGCCAATCACCGGACCAAGGTTAAATTGATTTAAGATAGCAATCAATAAAACCGCAGCTAATCCTACAAACATAAAGTGATTGCCTAATGTTAGGTTCATAATAATGGCAACAACCCCGCCAATAAGGTTGGCAAATACTCTGTCTTTCAAGGTTTTTACAGATCGCTTTAATGATGGCTGTAAAGCAAAAATCGCCGAAATAGCTGCTAAAACGCTAGCCCCCTGCATGTTTAGAAAATACGGTATCGCTAAAGCAAGAGTAATGGCAATGCCTGTTTTCAGAGTCCTTGCTCCAATTCTCATAAAAAATATCCTCTCCTAATTAAAATCATTCCTGATCTTTCTTTCTCTTATTTTATGCTAGTTCTCCTATTATAGCAATGATTTGCTTTATTGAAAAGCGAACTGGCAGATCTCGCAGTTATTATGAAAGAAAGCCAATAAAAGTTCTTTTTGCTTCAAACCATAGAGTTGTATTCTTAAGTGATAAACGTTATCATTAAGAAAGACAGAAAAACTTTAAGAAATTAAAGGGAATGTTACAGAAAATAAAAAAAGGAGGGAAAACTCTCTTGGCTATTAATCAAATGGTCGTTCGATCGATTGAAAAGTTAAAAGCTTCAAACATACGCATCACTCCACAGCGTTATGCTGTACTAGAGTATTTAATTGAAGCGCATAGTCACCCAACGGCTGATGAAATTTACCGTTCACTCGTAGAGCGTTTTCCAAATATTAGTGTAGCGACAGTTTACAATAACCTGCGCCTTTTTACTAAAATTGGATTTGTGGAAGAAATGACCTATGGTGACGGATCAAGCCGTTTTGATTTTGCTTCAACGCAACATTATCATGCTATCTGTGAAAATTGTGGAAAAATTGAAGATATTTATTATCCAGGTTTGGATGATGTTGCAGAAGTTACACATAACTTGACCGGTTTTACAGTGACTCGTCACCGCATGGAAGTTTATGGGATTTGTCCAGAATGTCAGGAAAAATTGGATGTTGTAAAAAATTAAAGCGTGTTCTGACAGCAGTTGATTCTTTTGACTGCTGTCGGATCACATTTTTTATTAAAGCCGTTTACACTATAGCTTGTTTTTTCTTTTCACACAGGCGATAATAAAGCAGAAGAGACCGCTTGAAAAAACAAAAAAAGATTAATCAGTAATAGGAGCTTCGTAAAAAAGGAGAATCTGCATGACAACGTTAAACGATGTTGCGAAAAAAGCGAATGTATCTAAAATGACCGTTTCACGAGTCATCAATCATCCAGAACAAGTGACCGATGAACTGAAAGTACTTGTTTTTAATGCGATGGAAGAATTGAACTACCGGCCTAATGTGGCAGCTAAAGCATTGGCTAATAATCGTACCCAGATCATTAAACTATTTATTTTAGAAGAGATGGATACTACTGAACCTTATTATATGAATTTACTGACAGGTATCGCTCAGGAACTAGATACTCGCCATTATTCATTGCAATTAGTAACTAAAAATAATTTTGATATTGGTTCATGTGACGGTTACATCATGTGCGGTGTTCGAGAAAAAGATTATGAATGGATTGGACGTGCAACTAAGCCAGTCGTCTTATTTGGTGAAAATCGCCACGGCTATGATTTTGTCGATTCTGATAATCAAAGTGGAGCAGCTATGTCCACACAATATGCCATTAATTTGGGTTACGAAAACATTATTTTTATTGGGATCGATATTAAGGAACTTTTTGAACAGTCCAGAGAAAAAGGGTACACTGAAACGATGAAAAAAAATCAGCTGTCATCTAAAATTTATCGTTTTGAAAATCGTTCTCGTTATGCTGCTCAATTTATCCAAGAAAATTGGGAGATGTTCTCACCAAACACTATTTTTGTTTGCAGTTCAGATCGGTTAGCTATCGGCATCGAACGAGGAATTGTAGAGATGGGCGGAAACATACCTGAAGACTTTGGCATCATTGGATACGATGGTGTTTTCTTGGATCAAATTGCTTTTCCCCAATTAACGACAATCAAACAAGCTGTTATCGAAATGGGAGTGGCATGCGCCAAGATGCTCCTAAATAAAATTGAACAGGCAGGGGCTCCACAAGGAGAAGTTTTATTTCAACCCGATTTGATTAGCAGAGGAACCACAAGAAAATGAAAAGCTAAGGATAAAAAAAGACCAATTGAAAAGGCGGATGTTCAAAATGGCAAAAGCGATGATTGTGGTCAATCCTTCATCAGGTAGTGAAGAAGCAAAAAAATACGTTGATCAATTAAAAAATGAATTAGAAAATCAATTTGATGAAATGACGGTAAAGGTAACTACAAAAGCAGGAGATGCTATGCAGTTTGCCGATGAAGCTGCTGCTCAACAGTATGATGCGCTGTTTTTAATGGGTGGAGATGGGACAATCAATGAAGGAATCAACGGAATAGCCAAGCACGGCTATCGTCCATGTGTGGGAGTGATCCCTTTAGGGACTGTAAATAATTTCGCACGGGCATTAGACATTGCTATGCAGCCGGAAGAAGCGATTGCTGAAATGAAAACCGCTATCCGAAAGGAAATCGATATTGGGAAAGTGAATGAAACTTATTTTGTCAGCACTGTTTCAGTTGGCCCTATTCCTGAGTCGGTTCAAGAAGTAGATGTCGATTCTAAAACCAAGTTCGGACCGTTGGCCTATGTATTTCAAGGTTTAAAAGCGCTGAATGATGAGCGCACAACTCTTTTTGAACTAACGGTAGACGGAGAAACTTGGGAAGAGCGTTTTAGTATGGTTTTAGTCGCTTTAAGCAATTCAGTTACCGGAATTGGAACAGTTTTTTCTTCTGCTGAAATTGACGACGGTTATTTACAACTGTTGGGGCTGCGGGAAACAACCGCTGTTGAGAAACTTGCCCTTATTCCAGAGCTGTTTCGTGATAGCGAAGACTATTCGAATAAGCTGTTTTTGAAAAAATTTAAAAAAGCTACTCTTAGTACAAAAGGTACAGAATCGTTTGTCTGTACCGTTGATGGAGATTCGGGACCGACTTTTCCAATTGAGGTAGAAGTTTTCCATAATTATATTTCTATCTTTGCTCCTCATCGCTAATCCAAGTGCTGATCGATGGTTAGCATTTGAACTTTCAGTTGGAACACTTTTTTGTTGTAAGGTAGGAGTATGAAAAAGAACCAAGCTATTCCGAGAAAGAAAATGGAATAGTTTGGTTCTTTTATTGGGTTAAAAACGCACTGATCAATTTGATGCAAGCATTGATTGTTGTAATCCTATTTTCTGAACAAGCCTGATCAAAAATTAATGCAAGTTTACCGTTTGACGTCCTTTTTCATAAAAACGATCCATATCCTCTTTAGGAACCATACTGCCACCAGTTGCCCAGGCGATATGAGTGGCATTAGCCATTTTAGCAGTTAAGTGATTAGCAGCTAAATACTCTTTTCCAGCATCTGTTTGGAACAAACGAATGGCACCCGGCAAACCAGCTAAAGCAGCGGGCTCAAGAAAAATTTGTTCTTGGTCGATCAAAGCACTTAACAACTGATCGGTCATATGGTCGTCGATCGTATAAGCTCCACTGAAAAAATCTTCTAATACTTTGGCTACAAAACCTGATGTCCTTGGGACTGCTAAACCATCTGCAACTGTCAAACCGTCCAAGCCGAAATCTTTAACTGAAACTTTATCGTATTCTCCAGTGATCAACCCGATCAACATGGAAGGAACATGGGTAGGTTCAGCGAAGAAACAATGAACGTGATCTCCGTAAACTTGTTTCAATCCAAAAGTAATCCCGCCGGGAGACCCTCCAATACCACAGGGCAAGTAAACAAACAAAGGATGATCGGCATCGACAAGAATGTTTTTCTCGCTTAGTTGGTCTTTGAGCCGATTGGCTGCTACGGTGTATCCTAAAAATAAATCAAGCGAATGCTCATCGTCCACAAAGTAACTGGTTGGATCGATTTTTGATTGTTGACGTCCCTTAGTGACTGCTTGGGTAAAATCGGATTCATGCTCAATAACCGTTACACCTCGGCTGCGTAAGAAGTCCTTTTTCCATTGTTTGGCTTCTACCGACATATGAACAGTAACATCAAAGCCTAACTTTGCTCCAACCGTTCCGACGCTGATGCCAAGGTTACCAGTCGTTCCGACCGCGATTTTATAATTGGCAAAGAAGTTTTTGAACCGGTCGCTTGCAAAAACGGCATAATCTTCATCGATAGAAGACAACATGCCGTGTTTCAAAGCCAGTTCTTCAGCGTGTTTCAATACTTCATAAATGGCGCCTCGTGCTTTGATGGTCCCCGCAATTGGCAGTAAGTCATCGCGTTTTAACCATAGGTTACCCTCGATAGAAGTCTTAAATGTTTGTTCAAGATAGTTTTTCATAGATGAGATTTCAGTGATCGGCGATTCGATAATGCCATTAGTTGGTGCAGTGTCTGGAAAGTCAATTTTCAGATAGGCTGCAAAACGTGCGAGGCGAGCATCTGCGTCATCTACATCGGCTTTTGATAAAGGTGATTTTGCTGCAGCTTTTTTAAAATCTTCTTTATTAGGGTTCACCCAGAAGACTTCATCGGCTGAAGTGATCGTTTTTAGCAATGGAAATCGGCTTTCCCAATCCGCTATTGATTTTCTGGAAATAGAACTTGTTTTCATGAGTAAATCTCCTTATTGGTTATCATTATGTGGAAAAAACGTTCTTTTAACTTCATAAGGATAACACAAGAAAAAAACAAAATCTATAGATTGAAAACACTGCGTCCGATTAGATATCAAACCTTTAATGGCTTGTTTGAAGGCTTTAACGTCCTTGTTTTTTGGTTCATCTAGTTCGATGAATGTCGAAAGAGATAATTTTGGCTATCTCATTCTAAATTGATTAAACTAAGATAAATAGAGGAATACAATCAAAATCTTGGCGGAGGTGTAAAAAATGGTTGATCAGCAATTAAAGTGGTGGAAAGAAGCAATTGTTTATCAAGTATATCCTAGAAGCTTTCAAGATACAGATGGGAATGGAGTAGGAGATCTAGCAGGCGTTATTCAGCATTTAGATTATATCCAGCGGTTAGGCGCAAATGCGATTTGGTTGAACCCCATATTTCAATCTCCTCAAGTCGATAACGGGTACGATGTTTCAGATTATTATGCTATTGATCCTATTTTTGGGAAAATGGAAGACGCTGAAAAATTAATCGAAGAGGCTCACAAACGCGGGTTAAAAATTATTTTTGATTTAGTTTTAAATCACACATCGATAGAACACCCTTGGTTCCAAGAAGCTTTGAAAGGACCAGATAACCCTCATCGTGACTTTTACATTTGGCATGATGCTCAACCCAATGGTGATTTGCCCAACAATTGGGCTTCGATTTTCGGCGGTTCCGTTTGGGAAAAAGAACCGGTGGGAAACCAATACTATTTTCATTTATTTAAAAAAGAAATGCCAGATTTAAATTGGGACAATCCTAATGTCGCTAAAGCAATGGTCGATATCGGAAAATTCTGGTTAGATAAAGGTGTGGACGGGTTCCGGCTAGATGCTTTTATTCATCTAGATAAATTAGATGATTTTCCTAGTGAACCGGCACTGAGGGATGGAGAATTAGTCTCTGCACAACTCATCAATGAAAACCTGCCAAATATCAAAAATTATATTCAGGATTTAACCAGTGCTTTACGCACAGTTAAACCAGATGTTTTTATATTAGGCGAAGCTGCTTCTGTTAATGCGGACCTAGCCGTCACTTACTCAGACCCCCAAAACGATATGTGTGATGTCGTTATTTCCTTTATGTTGTTTCCAGAAGATCATTCGGTAAAAGATCCGCGTTTGCCGTTTAATATGCAGCATGCTATTTTGGACAAAAAAGCCTTTAAAAAAACCATGGTAGAATGGCAAAAGAAATTAGATCCTTTTGGGGGACCAGCGCTCTATTGGAACAACCATGATATGGCGCGAGCAGTCTCACGTTTTGGGGAAGTTGAAAATTACCGAGAAAACAGCAGTAAAATGCTGGCGACTTTGATGTATCTTCAAAAAGGCATCCCTTTCATTTTATATGGAGAAGAACTGGGTATGCAAAACATGCACCATACAAATCCGCAAGATTTTGAAACACCTGGTGCGACAGCTTTTTATGCTAAATCTAAAGCTCTTGGCTACACTGAAGAGCATATCTTAATGGAGTTAAACAGTACGGCGCGGGATGTAAGCCGAGGAGCAATGCAGTGGGACGATTCGGAGTATGCTGGATTTTCTAGCATGGCCCCATGGAGCGGAGTGAACCGTGAAGTAAAATTCAATGTAGCAGCAGAAGAAAAAAATCCTGACAGCATCTTAGAGTATTACCGTAAAATATTAGAGTATAAAAAAATGCCTGTCTTTACAGAGGGAACATTTCATCTTTTTGAAACCAAAGAAAGCCTTTATTCTTATGAAAGAGTTTTAGGCGATGAACGTGCGATTGTCATTTGTAATTTTTCCGATACAGAAGAAAGGTTGCAAGAAGATGGTATTGTTGAAAAAGAATGGCGCGTTTTGATCCAAAATAACGGCAATGATGTTGAAAACAATTGTGTCATATTAGCTCCTTATGGCGCCGTTGTTCTTTTAAAAGAAACCGATTCGCCTAAAAAATAACAAGTTTTTTAGGCGACAGAAGATTATTTTTGTTACCGCTAACAACCGTTTTGCTATTGTAAGTGCTTACGTCTTTCGTTACTCTTAAACCAGAGAAAGCATAAAACAGTTAGGAGGTTAGAAATGTCTACGAAATGGTGGAAAGAAGCAATTGTTTACCAAGTGTATCCGCGAAGTTTTAAGGATAGCAATGCTGATGGAATAGGCGATATTCCTGGGTTGATCAGTCAATTAGATTACATTCAGGCATTAGGCGTAACCATGATTTGGTTAAACCCAATTTTTATTTCGCCGCAAGTTGATAACGGTTACGATGTCGCCGATTATTGTGCGATCGATCCGATTTTTGGCACAATGCAAGATGTAGAAGAACTAATTGAAAAAGCTCATCAAAAAGGTCTTAAAGTTATTTTTGATTTTGTATTGAATCATACCTCAGATCAGCATCCTTGGTTCCAAGAAGCACTAAAGGGACCGGACAATCTATACCGTGATTACTATCTTTGGGCTGATGGCAAAACAAATGGTCAGCTGCCGAATAATTGGGCTTCTTTTTTTGGAGGCTCAGTTTGGGAAAAAGAACCTGCCGGTGATCAATATTATTTTCATTTATTTGCCAAGGAAATGCCTGATTTGAATTGGGATAACCCTGAAGTTCAATTAGCTATGTTAGATAATGCCAATTTTTGGTTGGATAAAGGCATAGACGGCTTTCGTTTAGATGCATTTATTCATATGGATAAAGCTGATGGTTACCCCGATGTGCCGAATGTCATTGATGGGGAATTGGTTTTAGCTGAAGAGTATTATGCGAATCAGCCGAAAGTGAATCATTATATGAAAACCTTCGCCCAAGCTTTACGCGAACGCCACCCAGATGTTTTTCTAGTAGGCGAAGCTGCTTCAGCCAATATTGATTTGGCGGTCAATTACTCTGATCCCGCTAATGAAGCTTGTGATGCCGTGATTACGTTTCGTTATTTCCCAGAAGAAGATGCTAGAAAAGATAGTCGTCTGCCGCTAACGATGCAGTCGGGTAAACTAGATATCAAGGCTTTTAAGGAAACGATGGTGGAGTGGCAATCAAAACTAGCGGATTTTGGCGGGCCTACATTGTATTGGAACAATCACGATATGGCTCGTGCCGTTTCGCGTTTTGGCGATAGCGTCAACTACCGTGACAACAGCAGTAAAATGTTAGCCACGTTGATGTATCTGCAAAAAGGGATGCCCTTTATTTTAAACGGCGAAGAAATTGGAATGAAAAATTTAGAAATCCCAACGATCCATGAATTTGCCGCCCCGGAAGCTAAAGGATTTTATGAAAGAGCTTTAGCTTTAGGCTATTCTCATGAACATATTTTACGTGAATTAAATGCCACGAGTAAAGACGCGAGCAGAGGAGTCATGCAATGGGACGATACTTCGTTTGCCGGCTTTTCAGAAGTGCCTCCATGGAGCGGTGTTAACCAAGAAGCGGGTTATCATGTAGCTGCACAAGAAGCAGATGAAAATAGTATTTTGCATTATTATCGTAAGCTATTGAAATACAAACAAACCCCTTTATTCACTAAAGGAATCTTTAAGTTAATAAAAACAAGTGATCATCTGTATTGTTATGAACGCACTTTGGGGAATCAAACAGCCCTAGTATGCTGCAACCTTACAGATCAGCCGCTATTTTTCGATGATGACCGGTTTACCAAAGAAGATTTTACAGTTTTGCTGGCAAATGAACACAATTCGTTAGAAGGTCATCGTGGTCAACTAGCTCCTTATGGGGCGGTAGTCTTAGTCTTTGAGCCTTCAGAAGCGGATGAATTAACTGAAGAGCAACGAATCAATACTTTTTAGCAAAGCTGCACTGAAAATAAAAGAAACAGCTAATAGGTTGTTAAGGATGGAGATTAGAATCAATGGAAACTTCAGCAATTTTACACCGGCCCGATAGTGAGTATGCTTATCTTTATAAAGAAGATGAAATGCACATTCGTTTACGAACTAAAAAAGGCGATGTTGCCAAAGTCGGAATTATTAGCGGGGACCCTTATTTACATGGGGTTAAGAAATGGTATTTAGATGATGCACCCATGGAGCTGCTTGCCAGTACGGATATACACGATTATTGGATGATTGCAACAGGTGCAGAGTTCAAACGGTTGTCTTATGGTTTTCATATCGTAGGTACTGACGGAATTGAAGTTTTTTATGGCGACCGTGGAGTCTTTCCTTATGAAGAAAAATATTTAGAACCGGCTAATTCATTTTTCAGAATGCCGTATTTTCAAGAAATCGACCGGTTCAAATCTCCAGATTGGGTCAAAGAAACTGTATGGTATCAAATTTTTCCTGAACGTTTTGCCAACGGGGATACAAGCAATGATCCGGAAGGCACATTGCCATGGGACAGTAAAGAACATCCGACCCGTGATGATTTTTACGGCGGAGATTTACAAGGTGTAATCGATAACCTAGATTACTTAGTTGATTTAGGTATCAACGGTATTTATTTCTGTCCAGTTTTTAAGGCGACTTCCAACCATAAATATGACACAACGGATTATTTCGAAATCGATCCTGATTTTGGAGATAAAAAAACGTTTAAAAAATTAGTTGATGAAGCTCACAAACGGGGCATTAGGATCATGTTAGATGCAGTTTTTAATCATATGGGCATGCTTTCTTATCAGTGGGAAGATGTCGTCAAGAATGAAGCAGATTCCAAATACGCTGATTGGTTCCATATCCACCAATTCCCAGTGAAATTAGACGAAAGTTTAACGACGGAAGAATTGGAGAATGTTGGCAATGTACCTTACGATACCTTTGCTTTTACGGGTCATATGCCAAAGTTAAATACAGCTAATCCAGAAGTACAAGATTATTTATTAGAGATTGCGGCCTATTGGATTCGTGAATTCGATATTGATGCTTGGCGCTTAGATGTTGCCAATGAAGTTGATCACCATTTCTGGAAACGATTCTACCAAGTTACGACTGATTTGAAAGAAGATTTTTATATCTTAGGCGAGATTTGGCATTCTTCACAAAGCTGGCTGCAAGGTGATGAGTTTCATGCGGTAATGAACTATGCTTTTACGGAAACCATTGAAGATTTCTTTATGAAAAAACGGATCACAGCCCACAAAATGGTTGCAGGTTTAAATGAGCAGTTGATGTTGTACCGCCAGCAAACCAATGAAGTGATGTTCAATATGCTGGATTCTCATGATACGGCACGTATTTTAACCATTAGTGCCGGCAATAAAGACACCGTTAAATCAGCATTAGCGTTCACATTTGCTCAAAATGGATCGCCTTGTATTTATTACGGAACGGAAATTGGAATGGACGGATTCGATGATCCGGATTGCCGTAAATGTATGGTTTGGGATGAAGCCAAGCAAGATTTGAAGATGCTGGCATTTACTAAAGAGTTGATTGCCTTTAGAAAAGAACACCAAAAACTATTCAGTTACGGACAACTAGATTGGTTTGATATCCGTGACGAAGAACGAGTTGTTGGATTCAAGCGCATTTTAGGAGAAGAAACGTTGATCGCTTACTTTAATCAAGGAGAAGAAGACTTAGAATTAACGTTAGCTGAAAAACCAGAAGGACTGTTGGGACATTTAGCATTTGTCGACAATCAATTGTTGTCCATCAAGCAAAACGGGTTTGCTATTTTTAAAGATCGTTAATCGATTATTTGTTTAAGGACGGTTGTTTTCCAAACAATCGTCCTTTTTTTACGGAAAAGGTCCAGCTGAATTTCGGAAGCTTAACAAGTCATGAGTGTAAACGGTTGCTGAAAAAAGTTCTTTATTGGATAATAGAGGTATAGTTCGATATTTCATTTTATTATACTTTAAAAGGAGGATTTTCATTATGGCTTATAAAGGATGGAAAAGGTTGGCTTTGAGGGTTGTCTCTGCAAGTGCTTTGCTGTTGTTGGCTGCTTGTAACGGAGGCGGAGGAGATGGAGAAACATCTACTAGCGGTGGAGATGCTGGAGGTTCTACCACTTTGAAAGTAGATGTAGATCCAAGATACACAGATTATGTTAATGAAATTATTCCGGCATTTGAAAAAGAACATAATGTTACCATCAAAATAACCGAAAAAGATATGTTTGATTCTATTGAAGCTTTGCCGCTTGATGGCCCTGCTGGAATCGGGACCGATGTTTTGGTTGCTCCTTATGACCGTATTGGGATTTTAGGGCAGCAAGGACACTTGGCAGAAGCGTCATTACCCGATGATGGGCGATACGATGAAATGGATAAAAAACAAGTACTTTCTTCGGATAAAGTCTATGGCGCACCATTCGTCATTGAGACATTAGTGCTATTTTATAATAAAGATCTCTTAGATACAGCACCAGCGACTTTTAAAGACTTGGAAGAGTTATCTAAAGATGAACGGTTTGATTTTAAAAATGAAACAGGTAAAAATACAGCCTTTTTAGCTAACTGGGTAACTCCGTATCATTATTTAGGCTTGATCACTGGATATGGAGGATACGTTTTTGGCGCAGAGGGTACGGATACATCAGATATTGGATTAAATACTCCTGAAGCAGTCGAAGCGATTACTTATGCTTCTAATTGGTATCAAAATATTTGGCCGCAAGGAGCACTAGATGTTACGAGTGCTGAAAACTTTATGAATGATCAATTTACTGGCGAACATACCGCAGCCGTTATTAATGGTCCATGGGGCGCAGCAAGCTATAAAGATGCAAATGTAAATTATGGAGTGTCCACGATTCCCACTTTGCCAAATGGTGAAAATTATCAACCTTTTGCCGGAGGATCAGGCTGGACCATCAGTAGTTATTCTAAAAATAAAGAACTTGCTCAAGAATGGTTAGACTATGTTAATAATGATGAAAATTCTCAAAAATTGTATGAAATGTCAGCTGAGATACCAGCAAATCAAGAGACAAGAACCGCTATCAGTAAAGGCGATGATGAATTAACGAACGCTGTAATTGAACAATACGCTTCATCAGTGCCAATGCCAAATATCCCTGAAATGGAAGAAGTTTGGACAGGAACAGAATCCATGATCTTCGATGCAGCTTCTGGTAATAAAACACCTAAAGAAGCAGCGGATGATGCTGTTCAATTGATTAAAGACAATATCGAGCAAAAATACAGTACTCAATAAAAAACGATTTTGGCAGAGATGTATTTGGTCTCTGCCAAAAATATAGAGAATTAAAAACCAAACGTTTCTAAATTCAACGTAATGAAATAGTAAAGGCATCTTGTTACCGCTAACAGAAAGAAAACGGTTGCAGGAAAGCGGTTAATCAATGATAATAAGATTGTAAGCTAAAGCAGCACATACATCAAAGGGGGATTTAGCAATGAAGAAGAATAATTGGAAGAAATATGCCTTAGGTTTAGTTTCGGCAAGTGCCTTGGTTTTGGCAGCTTGTAGTGGAAGCGGAACGGAATCATCAGATTCAGGATCAACAAACGGCGGCGGTTCTGCTGATGGAGAATTACATATATCCGTTGATGCAGGATATGTAGATTACGTTAACGATATCAAAGCAGATTTTGAAAAAGAACACGATGTAACCATTAAAGTGACTGAACGGGATATGTTTGAACAATTAGAAGCACTTTCATTGGATGGACCAGCTGGCAGCGCACCCGATGTTATGATGTCAGCTTATGACCGAATTGGACCTTTAGGACAACAAGGCCACATTGCTGAAGTGACGTTAGGCAATGAAGAACAATACGATGATACCGATAAAGCACAAGTAACCATTGACGGTAAAATTTTTGGCGAGCCGGCCGTTATTGAAACGTTAGTTCTTTACTACAACAAAGATTTAATCGATCAAGCTCCTGAAACGTTTAAAGATGTTGAAGCGTTGGCAAAAGACGAAAAATATGACTTTGCCGGAGAAGCTGGTAAAAATACTGGATTCTTAGCAAAATGGACTGACTTTTATTTCTCTTATGGTTTAGTCGCCGGGTATGGCGGATATGTCTTCGGAGATAATGGAACAGACCCTACAGATATTGGTTTAAACAATGATGGTGCAGTTGAAGCTATCACATATGCAACGGACTGGTTCCAAAATGTTTGGCCTCAAGGGATGAAAGATATCACTAGTTCAGATGCCTTTATTACAGATCAATTCTTAGCTGGTAAAGTTGCTGCATTTATTGGCGGACCTTGGCAAGCTGCTGATTTGAAAGAAGCAGGTGTCAACTACGGCGTAGCTACTATTCCAACTTTAGACAATGGAGAAGAATATCAAGCATTTGGCGGAGGAAAAGGTTGGGTTGTCAGCAACTACTCTAAAAACAAAGAGGTTGCGCAAGAATGGTTAGACTATGTTACTACTGCAGAAAATCAAAATAAATTTTATGATGAAACAAATGAAATTCCAGCAAACCAAGAATCTCGTATGTATGCTACCGATCAAAAAGATGAATTGACTACGGCAGTGATCGAGCAATACCAAGAAGCCCAACCAATGCCGAATATTCCAGAAATGGCTGAAGTTTGGACAGGTGCTGAAAACTTAATGTTTGATGCTGCTTCAGGAAATAAAACACCTAAAGAATCAGCCGATGATGCAGTGAAATTGATTTCCGAATCAATCGAACAAAAATACACGAATTAATCTAGGATTCCAATAGAACGTACCTTATCGGCAGAGGATGATTTATTCTCTGCCGATAAGTGTTAATTTGAAAAAGAGGAGGAGAAGCTGATGTCTAAACAGACACAACCTCAACAGGTAAAAAACGAAAAAAAAGCCATGTTGTATTCCATTATTCCTGGCATGGGTCAATTTTATAATGGACAAAGGTTTAAAGGAATCGTATTCTTAAGTATTTTTCTTCTGTCTATTTATGAAATGATTATTTTTGGTGCCAATGCTATCAAAGGGTTGATTACATTGGGAAGCACTCCTATTGAAGATCACTCTTTGTTTATTATGATTGGCGGGACCCTGCAACTGATTCTGATAGTTATCTTTTTAGCTTTTTATGCTTTAAATATTTACGATGCAAAAAGAGTAGCACACCGTTGGAATAAGGACTTAAAAGTCAACACTTCTGCCAAAACGGTTTTATACAATGTTTACGATAATGGTTTTCCATATCTATTGATCGTACCCGCTTATCTAATGATGGCTTTTACGATCATCTTCCCCGTTTTAGTGACCTTATTTATGGCTTTTACCAACTACGATTTCTATCATATCCCGCCAGCAAATTTAATTGACTGGGTCGGCATCAAAAACTTTACCAACATCTTATTTTTGAGTTCTTATCGTGATGCCTTCACTTCAGTTTTCAGTTGGACGGTCATTTGGACACTTTGTGCGACAACACTGCAAATCACATTAGGGATTTTTACCGCAGTTATCAGCAACCAAGCATTTATTAAAGGCAAACGCTTCTTTGGGGTCATTTTCTTATTGCCATGGGCAGTACCGGCATTTATCACTATTTTGTCATTTTCGAATATGTTTAATGACAGTATCGGTGCTATTAATACTCAAGTGTTGCCACTGATTAACCAGCTGCCTTTTGTTGAAATCGGACAAATTGCTTGGAAAACCAGTGCTTTATGGTCAAAAGTAGCCATTATTATGATTCAAGGTTGGTTAGGATTCCCGTATGTCTATGTTATGACCACTAGTATTTTGCAATCTATTCCAGAAGATTTGTATGAAGCTGCTAAAATTGACGGAGCTAGTGCCATTCAACGGTTTAAAGAAATTACCTTGCCGATGATCTTCATGGTGGCAGCTCCAACGTTTATCACACAATACACCGGAAACTTCAATAACTTTTCAATGATTTACCTCTTTAATGATGGAGGACCAGGAAGTGTTGGAGGAGGAGCAGGGGCAACTGATATTTTGATTTCGTGGATTTATAAATTGACGACCGGCACATCGCCGCAATATTCAATGGCTGCCGCAATCACGTTGATCATCTCTACACTTGTTATCGCAGTTTCGTTGCTTGTGTTCCGTAAAACAAAAGCTTTCAATATGGAGGATGCTTAAGATGAAAACAAAAATGAAATCTCAAAAAACTTCCAGAATCTTAAATCAATTTTTTACTTACTTCTTTATGATCGCATTGTCGATCATCATTATTTATCCTTTACTAATTACAGCCAGTTCAGCTTTCAAATCAGGCAATATCACGGCTTTTGCACTTGACTTTAACGCTGAATGGACATTGAATAACTTCAGACGTTTATTTACAGAAACGCTTTATGGCACGTGGTATAAAAATACGTTGATCGTCGCTGTTTCAACAATGATCGTTCAAGTTGCTTTAATTACTTTAGCGGGTTATGCCTATAGCCGCTACAATTTTATGGGCCGTAAAAAAAGCTTGATGTTTTTCTTGGTGATTCAAATGGTTCCAACAATGGCTGCTTTGACTGCTTTTTATGTTATGGCCTTGCTGTTGGGCGCACTAGACCAGTTCTGGTTCTTATCTATGCTGTACATCGGCGGCGGTATTCCAATGAATACATGGCTGATGAAAGGGTACTTTGATACGGTTCCGAAAGAATTGGATGAATCTGCTAAGTTGGATGGAGCGGGACATTTCCGAATTTTCTGGCAAATCGTTTTACCATTGGTTCGTCCCATGATAGCCGTTCAAGCACTATGGGCTTTCATGACACCATTTGGCGATTATATGCTAGCTCGTTTTTTACTCAGAAGTCCAGAAAAAATCACTGTAGCAGTAGGATTGCAGACATTTATCAGCAACCCGCAAAACCAAAAAGTTTCTTTATTTGCGGCAGGTGCGATTTTGATTGCGGTTCCGATATCCGTTTTATTCTTCATGTTGCAAAAAAACTTTGTAACGGGCTTAACCTCTGGAGGAACAAAAGGATAACCGTTGCGTGAGCTCCATTGATCAAAGTAACAAAATCAAACAGTCGATTCGATATCGATTAACAATTGAAATTCATAAAGAAAAGAAGTGACGAAATGAAAACAGATCAGTTCCCATTAAACTATTTTAAAAGCATTTGGACACCTAAAGGTTCATTCAAAGGGCGCCATCAATTGAATTGGTTTCAACTCATTGTTGTTTTGTTCTTTGTGAACGGCTTATTGATGATTCCAGTCGCGTTAAATTATGTGAAAATGGATCATTACCCAATTGAAGGGAGCTATCCTCATGCTTTTGGTTTGATAGATGAATCAGTTGTTTCTGAATTAAACCAAGCCGCTGTTACAGCTGGAACGCTGCAAATTGACAATGAAGTTGAGTGGATAACGGATAATGGAATAGTTAGTGTGAACGTGTCTGATTCAGCAGTTCAACAATCCTTGAAAGCGGAAAATGCTCTTGTTTTTTCCGAAAATGGATTCTATCTAAAAGACGGTGATCTGCCAGTTTCGAAAATCCAATACACCAAGGATTTTGATTTGAGCAATGCAACTTCCGTTCAAAAATTAAAAGCAGCCCTTTCACGGCAGTGGTTTGTTCAGAATCGCCTGTATGTCGTGGGTTCTTTGATGCTGTTGGTGTTCAGTATTTTACTTATCAGTACCATTTTTATTGTCTTTGGTTCGGCTGTGTTCTTGTATCTAACGAAAAAAAGTTCTTTCTCATCCATTAAGACGTATAAAGAATCGGTGAATATAATTGAAAATGCGATAGGCTTGCCGACTTTAGTGGCTTTAATATCTGCAGTTGTCCAGTTTGATGTGGTGGTTATGCTCACGATTCAATCGCTTGGACTCGTTTTAATGATTTTAATGATTTTTTACCAGACCCGTTTTAATGATAAGACAATACCAAATAAAGGATTTGGCAACTTGGGAGGAAAAATGAATGATTAAGCGTTTATTTGAGGTTGATCCTTGGAAAATTAAAACTACTTCATTAACAAAAGAAGACAAACGGCTTCAAGAAAGTTTAACCTCTATCGGAAATGGCTATATGGGTATGCGCGGCAATTTCGAGGAAGGGTATTCCGGCGACAGCCATCTAGGAACATATATCGCTGGTGTCTGGTTTCCTGACAAAACTCGTGTGGGCTGGTGGAAAAATGGGTATCCGGACTATTTCGGAAAAGTGATCAATGCGACCAATTTTATTCCCGTTGAAGTGTACATCAATGATCACAAAGTTGATTTAGCTAAAGATAGCATAAAAGACTATGAAATCGAATTAGATATGAAAAAAGGTATTTTGTCTCGCGGTTATACATGGATCAAAGACGAACTTGAAATCCGACTTCACTTTAAACGGTACGTCAGTCTAACGATCAAAGAACTAGCAGTGATCGAAGTTGAAGCTGAAGTTTTGCAAGGATCAGCCACCGTTACATTTAAAGCATTAATGGATGGCAATGTGACCAATGAAGACAGCAATTATGAAGAAAATTTTTGGTTGGAAATAGAACGCGTAGCAGGAGAAAAAAGCTATTTGACGACCAAAACCATTCCCAATCTCTTCAACATCGAACAATTTACAGTGACAACGATGATGCAGACACTAGCTGAGAATCCAGAAAGCCGACAAACAGCTGATGGATTTATGCTGGTCAGTGAGGAACTGGTTTATGCATTAGAAAAAGGCGAACAAGCGAAAGTTACCAAATTAGTTAGTGTAGTGACCAGCCGCGATGTAGAACCGGAAAATCAAAAAAATGCAGCCGCGGAACTGCTTGATAAGGCGATTGCTAAAGGTTCTGCTGTTTTAGAGGCAGAACATAGCGCAGCGTGGGAAGAACGCTGGCACAAAGCTGACGTGAGGATCGAAGGCGATGATGAAAGCCAACAAGGCATTCGATTCAATATTTTTCAGCTGTTTTCAACTTATTACGGAGAAGATTCTCGTTTGAACGTTGGACCTAAGGGCTTTACCGGAGAAAAATACGGAGGAGCTACTTATTGGGATACAGAAGCTTATATTGTGCCAATGTACTTATCTGTAGCAGACGAATCGGTCACCGAACAATTATTGAAATACCGGCATGAGCAATTGCCGGGTGCTTTTCACAATGCTGAACAGCAAGGACTAAAAGGGGCTTTGTACCCCATGGTTACCTTTAATGGGGTTGAATGCCATAATGAATGGGAAATTACATTTGAAGAAATCCATCGGAATGGTTCGATTGCATATGCTATTTACAACTATACGAATTATACCGGTAAAGAAGACTATCTGTTGACCGCTGGTATCGATATCTTAGTAAATATTTCCCGTTTTTGGGCCGATCGAGTGCATTATTCTAAACGAGCCGGTCAATACATGCTCCATGGGGTAACCGGGCCCAATGAATACGAGAACAACGTTAACAACAACTGGTATACCAACCGAATGGCCACTTGGACCTTGCGCTATACATTAGACAATTTAAAAAAAGTTTCGGCAGTAAAATTAAAGGAACTGGATGTAACGCAAGAAGAAAAGCTTCATTGGCAAGAAATTATTGAAAATATGTACGAACCTTATGATGAAGAATTAGGCATCTTCGTACAACACGATACTTTTTTAGATAAAGATTTGCGTTCCGTTTTATCTCTAGATGCCGCTGAACAGCCTATTAACCAGCACTGGTCTTGGGATAAAATATTGCGTTCTTGTTTTATTAAACAAGCCGACGTGTTGCAAGGAATCTATTACTTAAATGATGAATTTACAATGGAAGAAAAACAGAGAAATTTTGATTTCTATGAACCAATGACCGTGCATGAAAGCTCCCTATCTCCTGCAATCCACGCTGTTTTAGCAGCTGAACTGGGAAAAAAAGAAAAGGCTGTTGAATTATACGCCAGAACAGCACGGTTAGACTTGGACAACTACAATAACGATACGGAAGATGGTTTGCATATCACTTCGATGAGTGGTGGCTGGTTAGCTATCATTCAAGGTTTCGCGGGCATGCGTACGGTCGATCAGCAATTGTCCTTTAAACCATTTTGCCCAGAAAATTGGCAAGGGTATAACTTTATGATCAAATACCGCGAACGTTTACTGCAGATCACAGTTGCTAAAGAAACCGTCACCGTTGCTTTAATTGAAGGAGAACCACTGAAAATCAAGTTATATGAAGAAATTGTCGAATTAGTTAATGAAGTTTCAGTAGCTATTCAGTAAAGTGCTTGAACCCACAAATAGAACAGTATATTTGTGGGTTTTATTAGTTTACAAAGTGAGGGGCAAAGTAAATGATTAAAGGATTTGTTTTTGATTTAGACGGAGTGTTGACCGATACAGCTGAATACCATTATTTAGCTTGGCAAGAACTAGGTGGAAAAATGGGTATTGCTTTTGACCGAGTTTTTAATGAACAGCTGAAAGGCATCAGCCGGATGGATTCATTGGAGCGCATTTTGAAGTATGGCAACAAAAGTAGGGCTTATACCGAAGATGAAAAAATAGCTTTAGCGAATGAGAAAAACGAAGATTATAAAAAATTGATCACAAATATTTCGCCAGCTGATTTACTGCCAGGTATCTCAGAGTTGCTAAAAGAATTAAAAGCAGCTGATATCCAACTAGCACTGGCATCAGCCAGCAAAAATGGCCCGATTATACTGAAGCGTCTGGGCATTGAAAATCTATTTGATACGATTGTAGACCCGGCATGTTTGACACATGGCAAGCCCGATCCGGAGATCTTTATTAAAGGGGCTGAACAATTGGGCTTACGACCAGATGAATGTGTTGGAGTTGAAGATGCAGAAGCAGGTATTGAAGCAATCAATGCAGCTGGGATGTTTTCAGTCGGAGTAGGCAGTAAAGAATCTATGAAAGCAGCAGATTTGTTCGTAACGGATACAAGCGAATTAAATGTGCGAGATATTTTGACTGCTGCCGCTAACTGGTCTCATAAAGAACAGAAAGGAAGTTTTTAAATCAATGGAAAAAAAATGGTGGCATCGTTCAGTTGTTTATCAAGTCTATCCCAGAAGTTTTCAAGATAGTGATGGCGACGGATTAGGCGATTTACAAGGCATTATTCAACGGTTGGATTATTTAGCTGAATTGGGCATTGATGTGATTTGGTTAAGTCCGGTCTATCAATCACCCAATGATGATAATGGATACGACATCAGCGATTATCAAGCTATTTCACCCGAATTCGGTACAATGGCCGATATGGAAGAATTGATTGCACAAGCAAAACAACGAGGGATCCAGCTTGTGATGGATTTAGTGGTCAATCATACTTCTGATGAACACCCATGGTTTGTTGAAGCTTTAAAAGGACGGGATAATCCGTTCCGTGATTTCTATATTTGGCGGGATCCAGCTGAAGACGGCGGATTGCCGAATGAATTATTATCGGTTTTCAGCGGTCCGGCTTGGGAATTTGATGAAAATTCCGGTCAATATTATTTGCATCTCTACAGTAAAAAGCAACCCGATTTAAATTGGGAAAATCCTGAAGTCCGGGAATACATTTGGAGTATGATGAATTTTTGGCTGAAGAAAGGCATCGGTGGTTTCCGGATGGATGTAATTGACACCATTGGAAAAGTACCCGACGAGCTCATTACCACTAATGGACCTAAACTGCACGAGTACTTGCAAGAAATGTATCAACAGACATTCGGCAATTACGATGTATTAACAGTAGGTGAGACTTGGGGAGCAACGCCAGAAATCGCGAAGTTGTATTCGGATCCGTTGCGTAAAGAATTGTCCATGGTCTTTCAGTTTGAGCACATCGGTTTAGATCAATATCCAGACAAACCAAAATGGGATACTAAACCGTTGGATTTTATTGAGCTAAAAGCAGTGTTTACCAAATGGCAAACGGAATTGGGAGACAGCGGCTGGAATAGCCTCTTTTGGAACAACCATGATATTCCCCGCATCGTTTCCAATTGGGGCAACGATTCAGATGAATACCGAGTCGTTTCGGCAAAAATGTTTGCAACATTTTTACACTTGCTGAAAGGAACGCCTTATATTTACCAAGGAGAAGAAATCGGGATGACGAACACAGCGGTTTCTTCTATAGAAGAGATTGATGATATTGAAAGCAAAAACATGTACCATGAACGTATAGCAGAAGGATATGATCCCGAGAATATTTTAGCTTCCATCAACAAAAAAGGTCGCGATAACTCTAGGCGTCCAATGCAATGGGATGATTCCGTGAATGCAGGTTTTACAACGGGGACACCATGGTTAGCGTTAAACCCCAATTACCAAACCTTAAATGTAGCAGCTGATCGGCACCAAACAAGTTCGATTTTTGAACATTACCAAAAATTGATTCAGCTGCGTAAAGAGCATGAACTCGTTATTTGGGGAGATTATCAAGAATTGTTGCCTGAAGATCCACAACTTTACGTTTATGAACGTAGTTATGAGAGCGAGACATGGCTGATTGTAATTAATTTCTATGAGTCAATAGTTACTTATCAAGATAAAACACGTAAAGCTGCTTCCGTTATTAGCAGTAATTATTCAGATAGCTCAGTGGACTTGACTGATTTAGTACTACGTCCATATGAAGCTATTGTTTATAAACTGAAGTAAAGAAAAGAGTTTTAAAGAAAAGATTTTTCTTTAAAACTCTTTTCTTATTAGGATTGAATTTGGTAATACGAACGATAAGGAGATAGGTTCTGAGGAAAGTTCCTTTATTCATTTTTGTTTGTATATATATACGCTAATTAAAGCTGTGTTTTATTTTAACGTTCGTTTTTAAAAACAATTGCTAAAATAACGATATTATTGTTGACCAAATCTTAAAATGTTGGTATAGTAATTGTTGTCGTTAGGTTAACGATGCAAGTGGTTACAGAAAAATAAATTTAAAAGATAATAAAAAGCTTTGACAGAAGGTAAACAGTTATGCTAAACTATTGGAAGTCACAAGTTTAACTGGCTGAAACAACTCTTTTGGATATTTATCCATTAAAAAAACTTTTTATACAAAAGCTGTTGACAAGCAAGTCAGCTTCTGGTAATATTTAGAAGTTGTCAAAACGACAACGCAACCAAATTAGACCTTTGAAAACTGAACAAAGCAAAACGAACCAAATGTGTAAGGTGGTTTAACCAAGGGTTAAACCAACAGAAACAAAGTGAAAGAAATTTCGCTAGCAAGTCAATTAATGAGCTTCAAGCATCATTAAAAGGGTGAAGTCCTAACGGACAAAGCCAACTTTTATGAGAGTTTGATCCTGGCTCAGGACGAACGCTGGCGGCATGCCTAATACATGCAAGTCGAACGCTTCTTTTCTACCGGGTGCTTGCACCCACCAGAGAAGAAGAGTGGCGGACGGGTGAGTAACACGTGGGTAACCTGCCCATAAGTGGGGGATAACAGCCGGAAACGGCTGCTAATACCGCATAATTCCAGTGATCTCCTGATCGTTGGATGAAAGGTGGCTTCAGCTACCGCTTATGGATGGACCCGCGGCGTATTAGCTAGTTGGTGAGGTAATGGCTCACCAAGGCAATGATACGTAGCCGACCTGAGAGGGTGATCGGCCACACTGGGACTGAGACACGGCCCAGACTCCTACGGGAGGCAGCAGTAGGGAATCTTCCGCAATGGACGAAAGTCTGACGGAGCAATGCCGCGTGAGTGAAGAAGGTTTTCGGATCGTAAAACTCTGTTGTTAGAGAAGAACAAGGATGAGAGTAACTGCTCATCCCCTGACGGTATCTAACCAGAAAGCCACGGCTAACTACGTGCCAGCAGCCGCGGTAATACGTAGGTGGCAAGCGTTGTCCGGATTTATTGGGCGTAAAGCGAGCGCAGGCGGTTCTTTAAGTCTGATGTGAAAGCCCCCAGCTCAACTGGGGAAGGTCATTGGAAACTGGGGAACTTGAGTGCAGAAGAGGAGAGTGGAATTCCACGTGTAGCGGTGAAATGCGTAGATATGTGGAGGAACACCAGTGGCGAAGGCGACTCTCTGGTCTGTAACTGACGCTGAGGCTCGAAAGCGTGGGGAGCAAACAGGATTAGATACCCTGGTAGTCCACGCCGTAAACGATGAGTGCTAAGTGTTGGGGGGTTTCCGCCCCTCAGTGCTGCAGCTAACGCATTAAGCACTCCGCCTGGGGAGTACGGCCGCAAGGCTGAAACTCAAAGGAATTGACGGGGACCCGCACAAGCGGTGGAGCATGTGGTTTAATTCGAAGCAACGCGAAGAACCTTACCAGGTCTTGACATCCTTTGACCACTCTAGAGATAGAGCTTTCCCTTCGGGGACAAAGTGACAGGTGGTGCATGGTTGTCGTCAGCTCGTGTCGTGAGATGTTGGGTTAAGTCCCGCAACGAGCGCAACCCTTATTACTAGTTGCCAGCATTCAGTTGGGCACTCTAGTGAGACTGCCGGTGATAAACCGGAGGAAGGTGGGGATGACGTCAAATCATCATGCCCCTTATGACCTGGGCTACACACGTGCTACAATGGATGGTACAACGAGTCGCAAGACCGCGAGGTCAAGCTAATCTCTTAAAGCCATTCTCAGTTCGGATTGCAGGCTGCAACTCGCCTGCATGAAGCCGGAATCGCTAGTAATCGCGGATCAGAACGCCGCGGTGAATACGTTCCCGGGTCTTGTACACACCGCCCGTCACACCACGAGAGTTTGTAACACCCGAAGTCGGTGAGGTAACCTGCAAAGGAGCCAGCCGCCTAAGGTGGGATAGATAATTGGGGTGAAGTCGTAACAAGGTAGCCGTATCGGAAGGTGCGGCTGGATCACCTCCTTTCTAAGGAATATTACGGAACCTCACACATACGTTTTGGCTTTGTTCAGTTTTGAGAGGTCTAATCTTCTCAATGCATCAAAAATGTTGTTCTTTGAAAACTGGATAGTGTTTAACAATTGTAACAAAGTAAGAAACCAAGTAAAAACCGCGTTTTATTTTTTTACGATTCGCATCAGTTGATGTTGGATCGCTATTAACAACGACCATAGGTTAAGTTAATAAGGGCGCACGGTGGATGCCTTGGCACTAGGAGCCGATGAAGGACGGGACTAACGCCGATATGCTTTGGGGAGCTGTAAGTAAGCTGTGATCCAGAGATTTCCGAATGGGGAAACCCAGCACCTTTGATAGGGTGTTACTGCTGACTGAATACATAGGTCAGTAGAGGTAGACGCAGAGAACTGAAACATCTAAGTACCTGCAGGAAGAGAAAGAAAATTCGATTCCCTGAGTAGCGGCGAGCGAAACGGGAAAAGCCCAAACCAGAAAGCTTGCTTTCTGGGGTTGTAGGACTGAACACATAGAGTCATAAATGAACGGTGTAAGAGAAGCGACCTGGAAAGGTCCGTCAAAGAGGGTAAAAGCCCCGTAACTGAAACTCCGTTCACTCTGATCAGTATCCTGAGTACGGCGGAACACGAGAAATTCCGTCGGAATCCGGGAGGACCATCTCCCAAGGCTAAATACTCCCTAGTGACCGATAGTGAACCAGTACCGTGAGGGAAAGGTGAAAAGAACCCCGGAAGGGGAGTGAAACAGCACCTGAAACCGTGTGCTTACAAGTAGTTAGAGCCCGTTAATGGGTGATAGCGTGCCTTTTGTAGAATGAACCGGCGAGTTACGATCCCATGCGAGGTTAAGTCGATGAGACGGAGCCGTAGCGAAAGCGAGTCTGAATAGGGCGAATGAGTATGTGGTCGTAGACCCGAAACCAAGTGATCTACCCATGTCCAGGTTGAAGGTGCGGTAATACGCACTGGAGGACCGAACCCACGTATGTTGAAAAATGCGGGGATGAGGTGTGGGTAGCGGAGAAATTCCAATCGAACTTGGAGATAGCTGGTTCTCTCCGAAATAGCTTTAGGGCTAGCCTCGGAATAAGAATCATGGAGGTAGAGCAACTGTTTGGACTAGGGGCCCTTCTCGGGTTACCGAATTCAGATAAACTCCGAATGCCATTGATTTATATCCGGGAGTCAGACTACGAGTGATAAGATCCGTAGTCGAGAGGGAAACAGCCCAGACCACCAGCTAAGGTCCCAAAGTTTATGTTAAGTGGAAAAGGATGTGGGGTTGCTTAGACAACTAGGATGTTGGCTCAGAAGCAGCCATCATTTAAAGAGTGCGTAATAGCTCACTAGTCGAGTGACCCTGCGCCGAAAATTTACCGGGGCTAAACATAACACCGAAGCTGTGGATAGAACTTAGGTTCTATGGTAGGAGAGCGTTCTAAGGGCGTCGAAGCTAGACCGTGAGGACTGGTGGAGCGCTTAGAAGTGAGAATGCCGGTATGAGTAGCGAAAGACGGGTGAGAATCCCGTCCACCGAATGACTAAGGTTTCCTGGGGAAGGCTCGTCCTCCCAGGGTTAGTCGGGACCTAAGTCGAGGCCGATAGGCGTAGACGATGGATAACAGGTTGAGATTCCTGTACCCGTTTGTTTTGTTTGAGCAATGGAGGGACACAGTAGGCTAAGGAATACGCACTGTTGGATATGTGCGTCCAAGCAACAAGTCTTGAAGCGAGTCAAATGCTTGCTTCTCTAAGGACAAGTTGTGATGGGGAGGGAAATTAAGTACCGAAGTTCCTGATGTCACACTGTCAAGAAAAGCTTCTAGTGAGAAACAAACGGCCCGTACCGCAAACCGACACAGGTAGTCGAGGAGAGAATCCTAAGGTGTGCGAGTGAACTCTCGTTAAGGAACTCGGCAAAATGACCCCGTAACTTCGGGAGAAGGGGTGCTGACCATTTGGTCAGCCGCAGTGAATAGGCCCAAGCAACTGTTTATCAAAAACACAGGTCTCTGCTAAATCGAAAGATGACGTATAGGGGCTGACGCCTGCCCGGTGCTGGAAGGTTAAGAGGATGGGTTAGCTCTCGAGCGAAGCTCAGAATTGAAGCCCCAGTAAACGGCGGCCGTAACTATAACGGTCCTAAGGTAGCGAAATTCCTTGTCGGGTAAGTTCCGACCCGCACGAAAGGCGTAATGATTTGGGCACTGTCTCAACGAGAGACTCGGTGAAATTATAGTACCTGTGAAGATGCAGGTTACCCGCGACAGGACGGAAAGACCCCATGGAGCTTTACTGCAGTTTGATATTGAGTGTTTGTACAGCTTGTACAGGATAGGTAGGAGCCGATGAAACCAGGACGCTAGTCTTGGTGGAGGCGTTGGTGGGATACTACCCTTGCTGTATGACCACTCTAACCCACAGCCATGATCTGGCTGGGAGACAGTGTCTGACGGGCAGTTTGACTGGGGCGGTCGCCTCCTAAAGAGTAACGGAGGCGCCCAAAGGTTCCCTCAGAATGGTTGGAAATCATTCGTAGAGTGTAAAGGCAGAAGGGAGCTTGACTGCGAGACCTACAAGTCGAGCAGGGACGAAAGTCGGGCTTAGTGATCCGGTGGTTCCGCATGGAAGGGCCATCGCTCAACGGATAAAAGCTACCCTGGGGATAACAGGCTTATCTCCCCCAAGAGTCCACATCGACGGGGAGGTTTGGCACCTCGATGTCGGCTCATCGCATCCTGGGGCTGTAGTCGGTCCCAAGGGTTGGGCTGTTCGCCCATTAAAGCGGTACGCGAGCTGGGTTCAGAACGTCGTGAGACAGTTCGGTCCCTATCCGTCGCGGGCGCAGGAAATTTGAGAGGAGCTGTCCTTAGTACGAGAGGACCGGGATGGACACACCGCTGGTGTACCAGTTGTTCTGCCAAGAGCATCGCTGGGTAGCTATGTGTGGACGGGATAAACGCTGAAAGCATCTAAGCGTGAAGCCCCCCTCAAGATGAGATTTCCCATCACGCAAGTGAGTAAGACCCCTGAGAGATGATCAGGTAGATAGGTTGGAAGTGGAAGTACAGCGATGTATGGAGCGGACCAATACTAATCGGTCGAGGACTTAACCAATTTTTTAAACGGTGTCTTGGTTTCGACACGATGTTGCAAGAGAAAAACACTATCCAGTTTTGAGAGAACACCGTTCTCTTGATGAACCAATGTGCGGTGGTGACGGCAAGAAGGTCACACCTGTTCCCATGCCGAACACAGCAGTTAAGCTTCTTAGCGCCGATGGTAGTGAAGGGTTTCCCTTTGTGAGAGTAGGACGCTGCCGCGCATTGATCATTATTCCGCAATAGCTCAGCTGGTAGAGCGCATGACTGTTAATCATGATGTCGCAGGTTCGAATCCTGCTTGCGGAGTCCATAGATTTCTATGAAAAAGAAACACAAAAGAGAGTGTCGAAGAACCAACTTGGAGAGTTGTCCGAGCGGCCGAAGGAGCATGATTGGAAATCATGTAGGCGGTGCACACTGTCTCAAGGGTTCGAATCCCTTACTCTCCGTTTCAAAATTGCGTTTCGGCCCGTTGGTCAAGTGGTTAAGACACCGCCCTTTCACGGCGGTATCACGGGTTCGAATCCCGTACGGGTCATGAGTCATTTAGGAGGTTTAGCTCAGCTGGGAGAGCATCTGCCTTACAAGCAGAGGGTCAGCGGTTCGATCCCGTTAACCTCCATTGAACAATTTTATAACGGTCTCGTGGTGTAGGGGTTAACATGTCTGCCTGTCACGCAGAAGATCGCGGGTTCGATTCCCGTCGAGACCGCCATTTTTTTAATACAAGCATTACGGAACCGAAAGGTTCGATTATGGCCTGGTAGCTCAGTTGGTAGAGCACTTGATTGAAGCTCAAGGTGTCGGCAGTTCGATTCTGTCCCAGGCCACCATTTTTTTCAACTGGAGGGGTAGCGAAGTGGCTAAACGCGGCGGACTGTAAATCCGCTCCTTCGGGTTCGGCAGTTCGAATCTGCCCCCCTCCACCATTTTTTTTTAAAACCCATCTAAACTGATAGGGATATAGTTTAAAGGTAGAACAATGGTCTCCAAAACCATTAGTGTGGGTTCAATTCCTACTATCCCTGCCATTTTTATATTTAACCTTTTACATTACGGCGATTGTGGCGAAGTGGTTAACGCACCGGATTGTGGTTCCGGCATACGTGGGTTCGATCCCCATCAGTCGCCTTTTTCATTTATGGGCTATAGCCAAGCGGTAAGGCAAGGGACTTTGACTCCCTTATGCGTTGGTTCGAATCCAGCTAGCCCAGTTTTTTAGAATAACCCAACACTCAATTTTAAAGATGGCGGTATAGCCAAGTGGTAAGGCAGAGGTCTGCAAAACCTTCATCACCGGTTCAAATCCGGTTACCGCCTTATCTAATGAATTGCCTGTTGTCAGCATCCTGCCGGCGTGGCGGAATTGGTAGACGCGCTGGACTCAAAATCCTGTGCCCGCGAGGGCGTGCCGGTTCGATTCCGGCCGCCGGTATCCTAAAAGCTCCAACAGTCTTCGGACTGTCGGGGCTTTTTTATTTGTTCTATAAAGTACTGTTACACGTACGTATGAATGATAATGACAATTAGGTGCAGAACCAAATATTTTTATTCAGCTGAACAAAAATATATCCGCTAAAGCACCTATAGTATTAAACAAATAGTTTTCCTTCTTAAGTCCTTACTTAATGGCTAACTATATCATAGAATGATATAGTTGAGATGTTAAATACCTATTTGAAGGACTCTATATAGCAATCAAACATAGGAGGAAAATGTATGGAAATTCGTGTCTTGCGCTATTTTTTAGCTGTTGCACAAGAGGAGAGTATTTCAGCAGCAGCTCAGTTGTTGCATCTTTCCCAACCGACACTTTCCAGACAGCTTAAGGAACTGGAAGAAGAGTTAGGCATTATTTTATTTATTCGCGGCAACAGAAAAATAAGTTTGACAGAAGAAGGAGTATATTTAGTTAATCGAGCAAAAGAGATTTTGTCCTTGGTAGATAAAACAACTTTAAACCTTAAAGAAGCAGAAGTTGTTAGCGGCGATATTTATATCGGTGGCGGTGAAAGTAAGGCAATGAGGCTGATCGCCAAAATAAGCAAAGAGATAATGGATGAGTATCCTGAAGTTCGTATTCATCTATATAGCGGCAATGCGGACGAATTGGCGGAAAAATTAGATAATGGGTTATTAGATTTCGGGATTGTGATCGATCCTTCAGATAAACAAAAATATGATGCTATCCGCTTGCCTGATAGAGATATATGGGGACTTTTGATGCAAGACAGCAGTTCTTTAGCAAAGAAAGATGTTATCGTTTCAAGTGATTTGAAGGGATTACCGTTGATCGTGTCTCGTCAAACACATGTAGCCAATGAATTATCAAACTGGCTAGGCAATAATTTGGAGCAGTATAACATAGTCGCAACATACAACTTACTTTATAATGCGTCTTTGTTGGTAAGCGAAGGAGTTGGTTATGCGTTGTGTTTGTATGGTCTGATAAATACCACTGGAGAGAGTGATCTTTGTTTTCGTCCTTTAGAACCAAGTCTAGAAGCAAAATTGACGATCGTTTGGAAGAAGAATCAGATTCATTCAAATGCTGCAAAGAAATTTTTGGAGAGCGTTAGAAGTAATTTAAAGATAGAGTGAAGGACCAGCCGACTTTTTGTTTTCTTTTTAATTAACTCGATCAATCCTCAATTCCTAATGTCCACTGCCTTCAATGCACATTTTTGGTTTTTAATAATGCTTATAATTCTAGTCGCTTGAAGTTTCTAAATCAGTTAGTTTTAAATAAGGTTTGCTTCTTGATTTGAGGAAAACGCTGAGACGCCTCATCAAAAATTGGGAAACGTTATGTTTTGTGTTCGTATTATTTTACTTTACAATGGAACATGAAGAGAATTGAGCGATTGGAACCCATTAGAAAGCAATATGATTTAGGAGGAGAAAATGAAATGAAAACGTTTGATGAAGAATATTTAGCAGCTGTAGTGAATGGTGAAGTGTACACCGAGACGAATAAAAAGTATGAAAATTTAAGAATGGTAAAAAATACTGTTTTCGATCCGCATCCGCTGGCAATTGTGAAGTGCCTTAACGAAGCAGATGTAGTTCAAACGATTCGTTATTGCCGAGAGCAGGAATTGGCATTTACTGTGAAATGTACTGGACATAGCGCAGCGGGATTCAGTGCGGGAGATGAAGAAATAGTAATCGACATTTCTAGTTTGGATCAAGTAGAAGTTGATGGATCGACTAATTTGGTAACCGTGGGCGGTGGTGCAAACTGGTTTAAAGTGGGCGAAGCTCTGGTGCCTTATGATTTAGCCATCACTTCTGGAGACATGGGCGGCGTAGGGGTTGGCGGCAATGCCCAAGGAAGCGGAATGGGATTTTTTATTAGAAAATATGGGGTGACAACAGGGCGTATACGGAAAGTTCGGGTCGTGGATGCAACAGGGAAAATTCTGGTAGCTTCTGAAACGGAACACTCGGATTTATTCTGGGCCATTCGAGGCGGAGCAGGAAATTTTGGCGTGGTAACTGAATTTGTATTTGAAGCACATCCAGGAGGGACTGTCTTAGCCGGCAATTTATTTTACCAGTATGATCCGCAACTGATCCAACAATTGACTGACTATATTTTGCATGCTCCTGATGAGTTAAATGGAACGTTATCCTTTACGACTGCCCCATTCACTAGCCAAATGCCGGAACAATACAAAGGTCAATTGGTGATTGCATTAATGGTATGTATTAAAGGAAGCCCTGCTGCTGGCAACCAAATGATTAAAGAATTAAAAAAATATTCCGGTTTCCTTTTTGACGAAGTTGATTTTGTTCCTTATATTAAATTATTTCCACCTATTGATCCAAGCGGCAATACGTTAATGCTTAACTTTTATACAAATGAATTACCTGATGAACTAATAAGTGAATTAAATCAAGAATTGGTAACCACAGGCGACCCTCAGCTGGTTACTCAAGTAAAAGTATTAGGCGGTTACTTTGGAAGAGTATCAAATGAAGCCATGGCGTACTCGCAACGAGAAAACAACTATTTGGTGATCATGCGAAAAGCGTTTGGTTCGGCAGAAGAAGCTCTTCTAGCTAATGAGGACTGGAAAGATAAGTGGGAACAGTTAAGAAAATACGCTAATGGAATAGATATCAACTTTTTAGGTATAGGCCAGTTAAATGAGCTAGAAATGATGTACAAACCAGCTAATCTGAAAAAATTAAAAGAACTGAAAAAGCAGTATGATCCTGCTAATTGTTTTATTGGAGTTTTGTCTATTCAGTAAAAATGCTATATTCAATAAAAGCGACTGCTAAAAGTAAAATTTTAGCAGTCGTTTTTTATTCTCTTTTTTATATTTGTATATACAAATATAAGTTTTGTCTTTACAACTAAAATGTAAAGGTTTACAATGTAGATGTAAACGAATAAATAGGAAGGAGCACAGCTAAACAATTAAGAGAACCAGCTTTAGAACGGGCTACATTATTAAAATACCATCAGTACAAAGGAGAGTAACTTAAGTGGACAAAAATAAATGGATTGAGAAACTAGGAAATTTTGCCAATAAAATTAACAGCTATAAATACATTATCGCCATCAAAAATGCCTTTACGGCTTTGATACCAGTCATTATTACTGGAGCCTTTGCAACCCTGTTTTCTAATATGGTATTTGATTCAACGATGGGATTAGCCAAATTTGATGCTTTATCCTTTTTAGCAGAATTAAAACCAATTGCTCAATCCATCAATTATGCAACGATGAATATGCTGACCATTAGTGCTGTTTTTTTAATTGGACTTGAAGTCGGAAAATTGAATAAGGTCAAGGGTTTCTTTCCTGGGCTATTAGCCGTGATCAGTTACATTTCCGTTAATCCAACTACAGTAGAATTAATGGTCAATGAAAAATTACAAGTCGTTCCAGATGTTTTAGCTAGACAATATACAGATACAAAAGGGTTGTTTCTGGGAATGTTTATTGCCATTTTATCCGTCGAACTGTTTACATGGCTAGGAAAACAAGAAAAGCTGACGATTAAAATGCCGGATACGGTCCCGCCAAATGTCTCCCGCAGCTTTTCAGCATTGATCCCGACTATCCTTACATTTACATTGATCGCGACAGTAGGGTTTGCAGTTTATCGACTTACTGGGATGTACTTATACGATATCATCTATACGATCATTCAACGACCGTTAGAAAATGTTATGCAAGGTCTACCAGGTATTTTGTTGCTGATGTTTGTTTCGCAAGTATTTTGGGTTATCGGAATCCATGGCAATCAAATGATCAAACCAATCCGAGAACCGCTTTTACTTGCTTCTATTGCTGTAAATACAGATGCGTTTAATGCCGGAAAAGAAATTCCTAATATTATCACTATGCCATTTTGGGATATGTATATGAGCATTGGCGGATCTGGTGTAACGATTGGTTTATTAGTCGCTATCTTCTTAGTTGGAAAACGCGATGATATGAAAGAAATCGCCAAATTATCTTTTGGTCCCGGGCTTTTTAATATCAACGAACCAGTCATTTTTGGGATGCCGATCATGTTGAATCCAATTTTAGCCATTCCCTTTATTATTACTCCGTTGATTACAGGCATGATTGGTTATTTTGCAACAGCCATTGGCTTTGCCGGCAAAGCAGTCGTTATGATTCCTTGGACTACTCCGCCAATCATTAGTGCATATCTCGCTACAGCTGGCAGTATCGGAGCGGTTGTAACGCAACTGATTTGTATTGTTGTATCGATAGTGATTTACTTGCCCTTTGTAAAAATTGCAAATAACCGTCAAGCAGCTTAGTTTTAAAAATTTCGTTTTGTTCGGTTTTAAAAAATAGAGTAACTAAATGAATAAAAAAGAAAGAGAGTGATTTTTGTGATTAAAACTATCCCGCAAGATTTTATTATAGGAGCAGCTTCATCCGCTTGGCAAACGGAAGGCTGGAAAGGCAAAAAAGAGGGACAAGATTCCTACTTAGATACGTGGTACAAAAATGAACGCCATGTTTGGCATGAAGGATATGGGCCCGGCGTAGCTACTAACTTTTATGAACGCTATCAAGAAGACATCGATTTAATGAAAGAAGTCGGATTAACCCATTTTCGGACATCCATTAATTGGGCACGCTTTTTTACAGACTATGAAACACTTGAAGTCGATGAAGACTATGCCGGTTATGTCGATCGTGTGATAGATGCATTGATTGCGGCAGGCGTAGAACCTATGTTGTGCTTAGAACATTATGAATTGCCAGCTTTTTTACAAGATAAATACGATGGTTGGAGTTCTAAGAAAGTAGTCGATCTATTCACACAATATGCTGAGATCGTATTTGATCGTTATGCCGATCGTGTGAATTACTGGTTTACCTTTAACGAACCGATCGTCATCCAAACCCGTGTTTATTTAGATGCGATTCGCTACCCGCATGAACAAGACACAAAAAAATGGATGCAATGGAACTACCACAAAGTTTTGGCAACAGCGAAAGTGGTGGAACTTTACCACCGAAAACAATACAAAGGACAAATTGGGATCGTTTTAAACCCAGAAGTTACGTACCCGCGTTCTTCATCAGAAGCGGATCAAAAAGCAGGCGAAATGTATGATTTGTTTTATAATCGTATATTTTTAGATCCTTTGGTCAAAGGTACTTATCCAGCGGAACTTTTCCCGCTGTTAGAACAACACAATATTGCGTTTGATTCTACTGAAGCGGAAATGCGCATCATTAAAGAAAATACGGTTGATTATTTGGGGATCAATTTATATTATCCGCATCGTGTAAAGGCACCGAGTTACCAATGGAACGAAGCGACTCCTTTTCATCCGGCTTATTATTTTGAACCGTTTGAATTGCCAGGCCGTAAAATGAATAAGTCCAGAGGGTGGGAGATTTTTCCGGAATTGGTCTATGATATGGGAATGCGGATTAAAAATGAGTACGGCAATATTCCTTGGCTGATTACTGAAAACGGAATGGGCATTGAAAATGAAGAACGATTCAAAGATGAAAAAGGTGTGATACAAGATACCTATCGGATTGAATTTATTAGAGATCACTTAGCTGCTTTATTGGAAGTAACTGCTGCGGGATCGAATTGTAAGGGCTATATGCTATGGGCTTTTACGGATTGTGTTTCACCGATGAATGCGTTTAAAAACCGTTATGGATTGGTCAGCATTGATTTGGAAAATAACCGCGATCGTTCTTTAAAACAATCAGGATTTTGGTATAAAGAAATAATCAAAAACCGTTCCATAGACATGGAAGAGGAACCAGATTACAAATAGAAAACAAGTTTTATAAAAAAAACGAGCAGAAACTATGATATACTAGCATCTATAAATGAGCGTATTAAAAAAGCTCGATAGACTCGTTAAGCAGGCGGTGAAAGAGATGCTGGCAAAATATAAAAAGGTAGCAAATGAATTACGTAAAAGGATCCAACAAGGTTATTACTCAGCAAAAGAAGTTCTGCCAGACCAAAAAACATTGGCATTGGAGTTTGAAACTAGTCGTGTAACAATAAAAAAAGCTTTAGATGTCTTGTACGTTGAAGGGTTTATTTATACGATTCAAGGGTCGGGAACGTATATAAAGAAAAATGCATTCCAATTATCAGAATCTGGAGTTAAAATTGGACAAAATATGGGGCTTACTCACCAAATTGATGAAAGCGTAGAATTAACCAATGAAATTTTAGCTTTTGGCGTACGTTTTCCAAATGAAGAGGAAAGCGGGCAGCTTTTTTTAAAACCTGAAAATCCAGTTTATGAAATTAAGCGGTTAAGAATATTAAATGCTAAGCCTTATTCAATTGAGTATACGATTATTCCTGTTGAAATTGTCTCTGGTTTGACAACCGATATTCTCAACCATTCTGTTTATGATTATATCCAAAATGAGCTTGGGTTAGTCTTTGGAGGAAACCGACAAACGATCAAGGCAGCACAACCTAATGAATACGATAAAAAATATTTGAATTGTGCTGTTGACGAACCGGTTTTGGAAGTGACCAAAGTAATGTTTTTGGAAAGCGGCACGCCTTTTGAATTTTCGAAAGTACGGCATCGTTTTGACATGGTCGAATTTTCTTTTGTTAATCCAAGCAGTCAGATTTAATGAAATCAAAACCAAATGGTTCGATGCTAAATTCTAACTATATAGAAGAGAACCAAATAGAAACCCTTCACTTTTTTTAAGTGAAGGGTTTCTATTTGTATATAAATATTACTAGAGTTACAGTTAAATTAGGGTTTGTTCGTCAAATTTTTATGGGTAAAGGATTTGACCAAGGAGATAATACTATTTCAACTAATTTAAAAGCAGTCGTTTCTGACAAAGTAAAGAAAGACGCATCTTTACGCTTATCAGAAATCATTACGAGAGGAGTATTAAAAAATGAACAAATATACTACAGATGTAGCTATTATTGGTTTCGGAAAAGCAGGGAAAACATTAGCAGGTGCTTTAGCTAAAAAAGGGCAATCCGTCATTATAATTGAAGAATCAACTGAAATGTATGGCGGAACCTGCATTAACGTTGGTTGCTTACCGACTAAATCGTTGACCCACAGCGCAAAAATCATTGAACAATTATCAGCGTTTGGGATTGAACGAACCGCTGAAACCAACAAGCGATTCTTCAAACAAGCGATGGATTACAAAACTGAATTAGTGACTAAATTGAACAAAAAAAATTACCATAAAGTTGCTGATTTAGACAATGCAACCGTATTGGACGGATTTGCTCACTTTAAAGATGATCATACACTATTAGTAGATACAGAAACTGAAACCTTACAAGTGACTGCTGCTAAGATCGTCATTGGTACTGGTTCGACTGCTTTTATTCCAGAAATCGAAAATAGTCAAAGCAGTCAGCATATTTACACAAGCGAAGAAATTTTAGAATTAACTGATTTGCCACAAAAATTAGGTATTATTGGAGCTGGTCCAATTGGGTTAGAGTTTGCTTCTTATTTTGCTGAATTCGGTTCTGAAGTAACGGTCTATCAATTTGATGATTCATTTTTGTCGCGTGAAGACACTGATGATGCAAAAGCTGTTTTGGATAGGTTAGAGGAATTAGGTGTAACCTTTGAATTTAATGCCCAAGCTAAAAGTGTTGAAGATACGAATACTGGCGTACGTCTAACAGTTGAACAAAATGGTGGAGTGAAAATGGCTGAATTAAACGAAATCCTAGTTGCTACTGGTCGTATTCCTAATACAAGTAAATTAGATGTTGAAAAGGCTAGTGTAGTACTTGGCGAACGTGGCGAAATTAAAGTCAACAAGAACCTACAATCTTCTGTTGAACACATTTGGGCAGTTGGCGACGTTAAAGGTGGTCCTCAATTCACTTATATTTCATTGGATGACTACCGCATTGTTTTACCTCAATTACTAGGCCAAGAATCTAACTACAATTTAGAAACGCGTCGTGTTTATCCGACAGCAACCTTTGTGGATCCGACATTTGCACGCGTAGGTTTAAATGAAAAAGAAGCAACTGAAGCTGGAAAAAATTATAAAGCGGCTAAAATGTCTGTTTCCTCTGTGCCAAAAGCTCAAGTATTGCGTGAAACAAGTGGCTTTTTAAAGGTCTTAGTTGAGGTAGAGACTGATTTTATCTTAGGTGCACGTTTCTTCAGTCATGAAGCCCATGAAATGATCAACTTGATTGCTTTAGCAATCAATGAAAATATATCCTATAAGAACTTACGTGATGGAATTTATACCCATCCTACTATGAGCGAGGCATTGAATGATTTGCTTGAAATGATTTAAGTAGTATAAAACGTTGGACTGCAAATTGATCAACGTTTTATTAGTTGTGCATCTAGCAAATCCTGAAAGGGGATAGATGAAAGAGGTCTTTCTGAATGAACGTAAGAAGGCACTTATAGCTTGCTAAGGTCAGGTATAGCTAAGACAGTTAAAGTTAATTTTTGCTAGGATCAACTTGTTCTTATAAGTATGAAACAAATGATTCTAAAAATAAGTAAAAAAGCAATTGACAAGTTAATCGTTCCAGTGTAAAGTATTATAAGTCGTCAGCAAACAATGCGGATGCGAAAACAGTGAATAAATATTCATTATATATATTTATTTTAAAAAAGTGTTGACATAAACACCTAACCAATGGTATTGTATATAGGTAGCGAGTTCCAATAATGTTTTTAGTTGATTGAATAAATATTCAAAAAATTAAAAAATAGTCAAATTAGTAGTTGACAAATAAAAAAGAACTTGTTATGATATAGAAGTTGCCAAAACAACGGCAGCGAACACAAATTAGACCTTTGAAAACTGAACAAAGCAAAACGAACCAAATGTGTAAGGTGGTTTAACCAAGGGTTAAATCAACAGAAACAAAGTGAAAGAAATTTCGCTAGCAAGTCAATTAATGAGCTTCAAGCATCATTAAAAGGGTGAAGTCCTAACGGACAAAGCCAACTTTTATGAGAGTTTGATCCTGGCTCAGGACGAACGCTGGCGGCATGCCTAATACATGCAAGTCGAACGCTTCTTTTCTACCGGGTGCTTGCACCCACCAGAGAAGAAGAGTGGCGGACGGGTGAGTAACACGTGGGTAACCTGCCCATAAGTGGGGGATAACAGCCGGAAACGGCTGCTAATACCGCATAATTCCAGTGATCTCCTGATCGTTGGATGAAAGGTGGCTTCGGCTACCGCTTATGGATGGACCCGCGGCGTATTAGCTAGTTGGTGAGGTAATGGCTCACCAAGGCAATGATACGTAGCCGACCTGAGAGGGTGATCGGCCACACTGGGACTGAGACACGGCCCAGACTCCTACGGGAGGCAGCAGTAGGGAATCTTCCGCAATGGACGAAAGTCTGACGGAGCAATGCCGCGTGAGTGAAGAAGGTTTTCGGATCGTAAAACTCTGTTGTTAGAGAAGAACAAGGATGAGAGTAACTGCTCATCCCCTGACGGTATCTAACCAGAAAGCCACGGCTAACTACGTGCCAGCAGCCGCGGTAATACGTAGGTGGCAAGCGTTGTCCGGATTTATTGGGCGTAAAGCGAGCGCAGGCGGTTCTTTAAGTCTGATGTGAAAGCCCCCAGCTCAACTGGGGAAGGTCATTGGAAACTGGGGAACTTGAGTGCAGAAGAGGAGAGTGGAATTCCACGTGTAGCGGTGAAATGCGTAGATATGTGGAGGAACACCAGTGGCGAAGGCGACTCTCTGGTCTGTAACTGACGCTGAGGCTCGAAAGCGTGGGGAGCAAACAGGATTAGATACCCTGGTAGTCCACGCCGTAAACGATGAGTGCTAAGTGTTGGGGGGTTTCCGCCCCTCAGTGCTGCAGCTAACGCATTAAGCACTCCGCCTGGGGAGTACGGCCGCAAGGCTGAAACTCAAAGGAATTGACGGGGACCCGCACAAGCGGTGGAGCATGTGGTTTAATTCGAAGCAACGCGAAGAACCTTACCAGGTCTTGACATCCTTTGACCACTCTAGAGATAGAGCTTTCCCTTCGGGGACAAAGTGACAGGTGGTGCATGGTTGTCGTCAGCTCGTGTCGTGAGATGTTGGGTTAAGTCCCGCAACGAGCGCAACCCTTATTACTAGTTGCCAGCATTCAGTTGGGCACTCTAGTGAGACTGCCGGTGATAAACCGGAGGAAGGTGGGGATGACGTCAAATCATCATGCCCCTTATGACCTGGGCTACACACGTGCTACAATGGATGGTACAACGAGTCGCAAGACCGCGAGGTCAAGCTAATCTCTTAAAGCCATTCTCAGTTCGGATTGCAGGCTGCAACTCGCCTGCATGAAGCCGGAATCGCTAGTAATCGCGGATCAGAACGCCGCGGTGAATACGTTCCCGGGTCTTGTACACACCGCCCGTCACACCACGAGAGTTTGTAACACCCGAAGTCGGTGAGGTAACCTGCAAAGGAGCCAGCCGCCTAAGGTGGGATAGATAATTGGGGTGAAGTCGTAACAAGGTAGCCGTATCGGAAGGTGCGGCTGGATCACCTCCTTTCTAAGGAATATTACGGAACCTCACACATACGTTTTGGCTTTGTTCAGTTTTGAGAGGTCTAATCTTCTCAATGCATCAAAAATGTTGTTCTTTGAAAACTGGATAGTGTTTAACAATTGTAACAAAGTAAGAAACCAAGTAAAAACCGCGTTTTATTTTTTTACGATTCGCATCAGTTGATGTTGGATCGCTATTAACAACGACCATAGGTTAAGTTAATAAGGGCGCACGGTGGATGCCTTGGCACTAGGAGCCGATGAAGGACGGGACTAACGCCGATATGCTTTGGGGAGCTGTAAGTAAGCTGTGATCCAGAGATTTCCGAATGGGGAAACCCAGCACCTTTGATAGGGTGTTACTGCTGACTGAATACATAGGTCAGTAGAGGTAGACGCAGAGAACTGAAACATCTAAGTACCTGCAGGAAGAGAAAGAAAATTCGATTCCCTGAGTAGCGGCGAGCGAAACGGGAAAAGCCCAAACCAGAAAGCTTGCTTTCTGGGGTTGTAGGACTGAACACATAGAGTCATAAATGAACGGTGTAAGAGAAGCGACCTGGAAAGGTCCGCCAAAGAGGGTAAAAGCCCCGTAACTGAAACTCCGTTCACTCTGATCAGTATCCTGAGTACGGCGGAACACGAGAAATTCCGTCGGAATCCGGGAGGACCATCTCCCAAGGCTAAATACTCCCTAGTGACCGATAGTGAACCAGTACCGTGAGGGAAAGGTGAAAAGAACCCCGGAAGGGGAGTGAAACAGCACCTGAAACCGTGTGCTTACAAGTAGTTAGAGCCCGTTAATGGGTGATAGCGTGCCTTTTGTAGAATGAACCGGCGAGTTACGATCCCATGCGAGGTTAAGTCGATGAGACGGAGCCGTAGCGAAAGCGAGTCTGAATAGGGCGAATGAGTATGTGGTCGTAGACCCGAAACCAAGTGATCTACCCATGTCCAGGTTGAAGGTGCGGTAATACGCACTGGAGGACCGAACCCACGTATGTTGAAAAATGCGGGGATGAGGTGTGGGTAGCGGAGAAATTCCAATCGAACTTGGAGATAGCTGGTTCTCTCCGAAATAGCTTTAGGGCTAGCCTCGGAATAAGAATCATGGAGGTAGAGCAACTGTTTGGACTAGGGGCCCTTCTCGGGTTACCGAATTCAGATAAACTCCGAATGCCATTGATTTATATCCGGGAGTCAGACTACGAGTGATAAGATCCGTAGTCGAGAGGGAAACAGCCCAGACCACCAGCTAAGGTCCCAAAGTTTATGTTAAGTGGAAAAGGATGTGGGGTTGCTTAGACAACTAGGATGTTGGCTCAGAAGCAGCCATCATTTAAAGAGTGCGTAATAGCTCACTAGTCGAGTGACCCTGCGCCGAAAATTTACCGGGGCTAAACATAACACCGAAGCTGTGGATAGAACTTAGGTTCTATGGTAGGAGAGCGTTCTAAGGGCGTCGAAGCTAGACCGTGAGGACTGGTGGAGCGCTTAGAAGTGAGAATGCCGGTATGAGTAGCGAAAGACGGGTGAGAATCCCGTCCACCGAATGACTAAGGTTTCCTGGGGAAGGCTCGTCCTCCCAGGGTTAGTCGGGACCTAAGTCGAGGCCGATAGGCGTAGACGATGGATAACAGGTTGAGATTCCTGTACCCGTTTGTTTTGTTTGAGCAATGGAGGGACACAGTAGGCTAAGGAATACGCACTGTTGGATATGTGCGTCCAAGCAACAAGTCTTGAAGCGAGTCAAATGCTTGCTTCTCTAAGGACAAGTTGTGATGGGGAGGGAAATTAAGTACCGAAGTTCCTGATGTCACACTGTCAAGAAAAGCTTCTAGTGAGAAACAAACGGCCCGTACCGCAAACCGACACAGGTAGTCGAGGAGAGAATCCTAAGGTGTGCGAGTGAACTCTCGTTAAGGAACTCGGCAAAATGACCCCGTAACTTCGGGAGAAGGGGTGCTGACCATTTGGTCAGCCGCAGTGAATAGGCCCAAGCAACTGTTTATCAAAAACACAGGTCTCTGCTAAATCGAAAGATGACGTATAGGGGCTGACGCCTGCCCGGTGCTGGAAGGTTAAGAGGATGGGTTAGCTCTCGAGCGAAGCTCAGAATTGAAGCCCCAGTAAACGGCGGCCGTAACTATAACGGTCCTAAGGTAGCGAAATTCCTTGTCGGGTAAGTTCCGACCCGCACGAAAGGCGTAATGATTTGGGCACTGTCTCAACGAGAGACTCGGTGAAATTATAGTACCTGTGAAGATGCAGGTTACCCGCGACAGGACGGAAAGACCCCATGGAGCTTTACTGCAGTTTGATATTGAGTGTTTGTACAGCTTGTACAGGATAGGTAGGAGCCGATGAAACCAGGACGCTAGTCTTGGTGGAGGCGTTGGTGGGATACTACCCTTGCTGTATGACCACTCTAACCCACAGCCATGATCTGGCTGGGAGACAGTGTCTGACGGGCAGTTTGACTGGGGCGGTCGCCTCCTAAAGAGTAACGGAGGCGCCCAAAGGTTCCCTCAGAATGGTTGGAAATCATTCGTAGAGTGTAAAGGCAGAAGGGAGCTTGACTGCGAGACCTACAAGTCGAGCAGGGACGAAAGTCGGGCTTAGTGATCCGGTGGTTCCGCATGGAAGGGCCATCGCTCAACGGATAAAAGCTACCCTGGGGATAACAGGCTTATCTCCCCCAAGAGTCCACATCGACGGGGAGGTTTGGCACCTCGATGTCGGCTCATCGCATCCTGGGGCTGTAGTCGGTCCCAAGGGTTGGGCTGTTCGCCCATTAAAGCGGTACGCGAGCTGGGTTCAGAACGTCGTGAGACAGTTCGGTCCCTATCCGTCGCGGGCGCAGGAAATTTGAGAGGAGCTGTCCTTAGTACGAGAGGACCGGGATGGACACACCGCTGGTGTACCAGTTGTTCTGCCAAGAGCATCGCTGGGTAGCTATGTGTGGACGGGATAAACGCTGAAAGCATCTAAGCGTGAAGCCCCCCTCAAGATGAGATTTCCCATCACGCAAGTGAGTAAGACCCCTGAGAGATGATCAGGTAGATAGGTTGGAAGTGGAAGTACAGCGATGTATGGAGCGGACCAATACTAATCGGTCGAGGACTTAACCAATTTTTTAAACGGTGTCTTGGTTTCGACACGATGTTGCAAGAGAAAAACACTATCCAGTTTTGAGAGAACACCGTTCTCTTGATGAACCAATGTGCGGTGGTGACGGCAAGAAGGTCACACCTGTTCCCATGCCGAACACAGCAGTTAAGCTTCTTAGCGCCGATGGTAGTGAAGGGTTTCCCTTTGTGAGAGTAGGACGCTGCCGCGCATTGATCATTATTCCGCAATAGCTCAGCTGGTAGAGCGCATGACTGTTAATCATGATGTCGCAGGTTCGAATCCTGCTTGCGGAGTCCATAGATTTCTATGAAAAAGAAACACAAAAGAGAGTGTCGAAGAACCAACTTGGAGAGTTGTCCGAGCGGCCGAAGGAGCATGATTGGAAATCATGTAGGCGGTGCACACTGTCTCAAGGGTTCGAATCCCTTACTCTCCGTTTCAAAATTGCGTTTCGGCCCGTTGGTCAAGTGGTTAAGACACCGCCCTTTCACGGCGGTATCACGGGTTCGAATCCCGTACGGGTCATGAGTCATTTAGGAGGTTTAGCTCAGCTGGGAGAGCATCTGCCTTACAAGCAGAGGGTCAGCGGTTCGATCCCGTTAACCTCCATTGAACAATTTTATAACGGTCTCGTGGTGTAGGGGTTAACATGTCTGCCTGTCACGCAGAAGATCGCGGGTTCGATTCCCGTCGAGACCGCCATTTTTTTAATACAAGCATTACGGAACCGAAAGGTTCGATTATGGCCTGGTAGCTCAGTTGGTAGAGCACTTGATTGAAGCTCAAGGTGTCGGCAGTTCGATTCTGTCCCAGGCCACCATTTTTTTCAACTGGAGGGGTAGCGAAGTGGCTAAACGCGGCGGACTGTAAATCCGCTCCTTCGGGTTCGGCAGTTCGAATCTGCCCCCCTCCACCATTTTTTTTTAAAACCCATCTAAACTGATAGGGATATAGTTTAAAGGTAGAACAATGGTCTCCAAAACCATTAGTGTGGGTTCAATTCCTACTATCCCTGCCATTTTTATATTTAACCTTTTACATTACGGCGATTGTGGCGAAGTGGTTAACGCACCGGATTGTGGTTCCGGCATACGTGGGTTCGATCCCCATCAGTCGCCTTTTTCATTTATGGGCTATAGCCAAGCGGTAAGGCAAGGGACTTTGACTCCCTTATGCGTTGGTTCGAATCCAGCTAGCCCAGTTTTTTAGAATAACCCAACACTCAATTTTAAAGATGGCGGTATAGCCAAGTGGTAAGGCAGAGGTCTGCAAAACCTTCATCACCGGTTCAAATCCGGTTACCGCCTTATCTAATGAATTGCCTGTTGTCAGCATCCTGCCGGCGTGGCGGAATTGGTAGACGCGCTGGACTCAAAATCCTGTGCCCGCGAGGGCGTGCCGGTTCGATTCCGGCCGCCGGTATCCTAAAGTCTCCAGCAGTCTTCGGACTGTTGGAGACTTTTTTTGGTGCGCCCGGCATGGGTGATAACTTGGTGGTGAAAGTCCACTACAGGCTTGGCAGTAGGAACTGTTAGCGAATAGGGTTCTACGTCAACTGACGTTGGTAAAGAATTTTAGTCCCTTATTTAATTAAAAAAACTTGAACACTTTTCATGGTAGGCGTTATGCTGCTATGAAAAGTGTTTTTTCGTTCTGTTTAATAGCCGCTGGTTTCATATTAAAATGCAGAAGAATACGGTTTTTATAGTTCACGAAGTTTCGGTAGCCGTAGGCCACACGGTTAAGAACTTTGATCTTATTGTTGATTCCTTCAATTTTTCCGTTTGAATACTTATAGGTAACGGTATTTTTTATGTGCTTCATATGTTTTTTCAATGTTTTGAGGCTCGTCTTCATTGGTTTTGAAATAAGTGGATAATCTTTTTCTAAAATCTTTACTAGCTCATCATAGTCATTCTCTTCAAGAGCCTTTAGAATCGTTTGATACACCTCATAAGTCTCTTTCAGAACGGTGTTGTAGCCCAACAGTTCGTCGACGATCGCTGATTCTAAGCGTAGACCAAATAAAGCATAATAAGTATAGGTTGTATAAGACAGTTCAGATTCTTTCTTTAAGATTTTTTTCCAAAACCGTTTTAATCGACGGTACTTTTTCATATCTTCTCCATTTGAGGTATGAAATTGATTCATAACCGTTATCCTTGTACGATTCAGTGAACGATTAATCAGCTGGACAATATGAAAACGATCAATAATGATCTTGGCGTTTGGAAAAAGAATGGGAATAAAATTGACGTAACCAGCGTTCATATCGACTGTAATGGTTTCTACTTTTTTTCTAGCCTTTAGGCTATACCGTGAAAGGAAATGGTCTTTTATCGTTCGACTGTCTCGAGAAGGCAAGATATCAATGATCGTTCCTTTTTCGGCATCAATGTATTCAAAAGCCATTGTGCTATTGGCATACTTAAACTCGTCAAACGAAAGATGTTTAGGAAGCCAGAAGTAATGCGGTTTGTAATTCTTAGCTTGCTCGTTAATAACGCGCTGCGTCGTTGCTGAAGAAACTCCCGTTTGACTAGAGATATCTTTTATAGATTGAGCCATAGACGATTTATCTAAAATTTGTGCTTTTACATGATTTGAAATAAAACAATTTTCTTTCAATAGAGGCGTTTTCGCAGTAAATGTAGCCTCGCATTCTTTGCACATGAATCGCTGCTTTTTAAGCAGTAAATAGGTGGGATGAATACCACTCATGGGTAAAGTAATGCGCGAGGTCTGTGTTCCGTTACAGTAGATGGTATACTGCTCGTTTGGTGTATGGCACTTCATACATTCCTGCGGAATGTAGGTCAATCGTCCTTTAATAAATTTACATTTTTTCCCTTTGAATTGACCGTATTCTACGCAATCCTCTTCAAAAACAATGTTTTTGTCTTGTATATCTAGTACTTTTCGCATATCATTTGATGTAGGCAAGTGAGTTCTCTCCTTTGAATGAGTTGTGGTGACTTTAATTCTACAGGAGAACTCACTTGTTTTCTATTTTCACGAAAAAAGACGTTAGTAAGTTTTCACTCACCAACGTCAAATATTGTACAACCGCGAATAGCAAGGGTGTCTTTCGCGAGAAAGAATCCGAAGGAAGCTGGACGCAAACACTCGCACTGACGAACAGAAATCTCATACAAGGCTGGATGGAGATGGACGAGCTTGCCAAACAAAGCGAAGTCCGATACTGCACGAGTCTCCTACAGTAAATGAGGCAGTGACATGAGTGGAAGGTTATCACTCTTACCCGGGGAGGTCTCACTAGCGGTAAATACCGTAGTAACAACGAATAGTGAGAAGTCAGCAGACGCCATAGTAGGAGAACACAGTTCTCTGAAGGGCAGAACAATAATAATCTTGGAATAAACAAGGAGGTGGATGTAGCTCACGACTACAGAAAACATCGTGGTATAGACCGAAAGATGGCTACTCTTGGAGGGATAAGTTGGAAACGAAAGAGTACAAGAGAGTGTAGAGAGCTACAGTAACGATATGATGAAACAAGATGGTATCTCATTAATCAATCAAATCGCTAATTCAGATAATTTAAAGTCAGCCAGCAAGAAAGTGTATCAAAATAAAGGAGCTGCCGGTATCGATGGAGTGACCGTTCATGAATTGGACGCTCACTTAATAAAATATGGTCAGCAAATGATAGAGAAGATGAGAGCAGGAACTTACCAACCACAACCTGTTAAGCGGGTTTCTATCCCTAAGGATAATGGTGGCATAAGAAACTTGGGAATTCCTGTGGTGCGAGATCGAGTGGTGCAACAAGCTATTCTACAAGTGATTGAACCCATCATTGACCCTTCCTTTTCGACATACAGTTATGGTTTTAGGAAAGGCAGGAACGCTCATCAAGCGATTAAACAGGCAGAACAATATGTATCCGAAGGATACAAAACGATTGTCGACTTTGATTTGCGTAACTATTTTGATACAGTTCATCATCAAAAGTTGATGAATTACCTCAACTACTATATCCAAGATAAAATAGTGTTGCGGTTAATATGGAATTTTCTTAAAGCTGGAATTATGGACGGCAATGTCTTTATTGAGAATTATAAAGGAACCCCTCAAGGTGGAGTTATCTCTCCACTACTCGCTAATGTCTATTTAAATCAACTAGATAGAGAATTAGAGAAGCGAGGACACCGGTTTGTACGTTATGCGGACGACTTTTGTATCTATGTGAAAACACCTAGAGCAGGAGAACGAGTTTTAAAAAGCGTGACGACCTTTATAGAGGGAAACCTCCGGTTGGAGATTAATACGGAAAAAAGTAAAGTGACTACTCCAGCTAAAGCTAAGTTTCTAGGTTTCACTATCTGGAAAACACAGGGAAAGTCAGAAGCCGCCCATCTAAGGCGGCTAAACTCAAGTTCCGTAACCGACTGAGAAAACTAACGAGCCGAAAACGTCCTGGTACATTCAAACAAATTATAAAAGAAATTAACCTCTATACACAAGGCTGGATTAATTATTATGGAATTGGAGATATGAAAAGCTTTATCAAGAGCGTTGCTCATTGGCTAAATCATCGATTGAGACAACTATGTTGGAAACGATGGAACAAAGTATCGACTAAATTTCGTATGTTAAGAAAGTATGGAATAGAGAAAGAAGAAGCATGGAAGGTGGCTAATACGAGAAAAGGGTATTGGCGTATGACCCGTACCCACACACTTCACCGAGCGATTACGAAGAAAAAGCTGGTAAATTGGGGTCTAAAAGACCTAAACCAACTTTTCCAGCAGAGATACTTAAGTTATTGAACCGCCGTATACCGAACGGTACGTACGGTGGTGTGAGAGGTCGGAGCCGTAAGGCTCCTCCTACTCGATTCGTTTTGATCCGGTTATTATTGTAGAGCAAACACAAGCGCTATCGAAAGACCGTAGGGCGTTGAGAAGAAAGACTTTAAAAGATATAAAAAAGGATTCGTTGTTTTAATGTACTTTTTTATTGCAATTTTTTGATGTTGTTTGCTATGATAAGAACGAGTAATGAAAGCGCTTCAACCGATACCGCTCTAATTGTTGAATCTAAAGAAAGGAGGAAATCGGCTTTTTCTTATTACCAGTTAGCTTTATTGCTGTTGCGGCTTTTTTTGAAGAGACAACTACTAATGAAATAAGGAGAGGATCGCATGTCAACCAGAGAAACGTTTCAAAAGTCAGAAATTAGAAAAGATAATCCCTTTTTTTCCCCTTTACGAGCAGTAATCGAGACCTCTATGTACGGCAACAATGTGAAAAATGTAACGAGTCTAGATGAAGCATACGAATTAGCGCTTGATGCGCCAGGTACCATCGTAACGGACTTATCAGTAAAATATACGGAAAAATTGGATTTGCCTAAAGATGCAAAAGTTTTAGTCGAAAACGGAGGAGCAGTGGTTGGGAGAACGGCAGCTGCCCGAAGAATCGTAGGGAATAATAAAGATGAAGACGCTAAGTTAGCTGTAATCGTAAGAGAGGCTGTTTACCAGGGGTCTTTGAAAAAACGTTATAAAACAGCTGCTTATGTAGGGTTAGATTCAGAATTCATGGTGAAGGCCCATCTTTCAGTGCCAGAAGGTCAAGAAAACAATTTATATTCTTGGCTGTTAAACTTTCAAGTAACAAACGATTTATACAATAAAATGTATGCCGCTTCTCGTGAAATTGAAGCTGGGGACATTTTTATTTATTCTGATCCTAACTGGCAGCATCCTGATTATCCTCTCGGTTTAGCCTATTTTGATACGGACCACAATGCAGCTATTATTCTGGGCATGAATTATTTCGGCGAACTGAAAAAAGCTACATTGACTTTAGCATGGGGCACAGCTCATCGGATGGGATATGCTTCTTGTCATGGAGGCCAAAAGAAATTCACATTAGCGGATGGAACAAATTATGTTTCGGCTTTCTTTGGATTATCTGGCTCTGGAAAATCTACATTGACACATGCTAAACACAACCATAAATACCAAATTGAAGTCTTACATGATGATGCTTTCATTATTTCTTTAACCGATGGGTCTTCCATTGCTCTGGAACCGGCTTACTTTGACAAAACACAAGATTACCCTTCAGATCATGAAGAAGTCGACTATTTTGTTACAGTCCAAAATGTGGCCGTCACGTTAGATGAAAATGGAGAAAAAGTTCTGCTGACGGAGGATTTACGTAATGGAAATGGGCGTACAGTTAAATCGCGTTATTCTACTCCTAACCGTGTTGACCGGATTGATGAGCCCATTGACGCTATTTATTGGATTATGAAAGATGAAAGTTTGCCGCCCGTTATTAAAGTAGAAGATCCTATTTTAGCAGCGAGCTTTGGAGCGACATTGGCTACTAAACGTTCATCAGCTGAGCGGTTAAAAGAAGGAGTAGACATGGATAAATTAGTAATTGTCCCTTATGCAAATCCTTTCCGTGTTTATCCATTGGCAGAAGACTATCAACAATTTAAACAGCTTTTTGAAGAGCGAGAAATAGAGTGTTATATTTTGAATACCGGCTTTTTCTTAGATAAAAAAATTACTCCTGCTGTGACACTGAAAAGCATTGAGTCGATTGTTGATGGAACTGCAGAATTTGAGTCTTTTGGCGGAAATGAGCAGATGAGTTATTTAAAAGTAGCAGGTTATGAGCCGGATTTCATGGATGAAGCCTATAAACAATTGGTTTTTGATCGCATGCAAATGCGCGTAGAACACATACAAGAAAAAAACGCAGCAGATGGAATGGATGTTTTACCTGATGAAGCATTGAAAACGTTGGAAAAAATTATTAATCGCTGATCAGACTGTTTCAATTGCTCAGAAGTTATCAAGTATGACATGAAAACGAAATAAATTGTGCGCTTTCTAACTTCTTTTTTACTCTGAACAGGAGTGATTTTAAAATGACAGAAAAATACTTGGAAATTACAGAAACGGTTTTACGAGATGCTCATCAAAGCTTGATGGCCACTCGTATGACGACGGATGAAATGCTGCCCATTATTGAAAAGATGGACCGCGTCGGCTATTATTCACTCGAATGTTGGGGTGGTGCTACTTTTGATGCAGCTATTCGTTTCTTAGATGAAGATCCCTGGGAAAGGCTGCGTGAGATCAAAAAAAGAGCTCCGCAAACAAAACTGCAAATGTTATTGAGAGGCCAAAACCTATTGGGGTATCGTCATTATGCAGATGATATTGTAGACAAATTTGTTGAAAAAGCTAGTAAAAACGGAATCGATGTATTTCGTATTTTCGATGCTTTAAATGATACGCGTAACCTGGAGGCTTCTTTGAAAGCGGTCAAGAGACATGGCGGCCACGCGGAGTTGACGATTTGCTATACGATCAGTGAGGTCCATACGATTGATTACTATGCCGCACTAGCGGATCAATTGCAGCAAATGGGGGCAGATTCCATTTGCCTTAAAGATATGGCTGGCATCCTAACTCCTTATACAGCTGAAAAGCTGGTTAAAAGATTAAAAGAAGTGCTGACTATTCCGCTGAGTCTTCACACTCATGCGACCAGCGGAATTTCACAAATGACTTATTTAAAAGCGGTGGAAGCTGGAGTGGATAGAATCGATACAGCCATTTCGCCTTTTTCAGAAGGAACAAGCCAGCCTCCAACTGAATCAATGGTGCTTTCTTTAAATGAAGGAAACGTAAAAACAAGAGTAGACGTTGCATTGCTGGAAGAGATTGCTGACTATTTTAAACCGATACGAGACCATTATTTGGCTTCCGGCATATTGAACCCTAAGATGATGGGTGTTGACCCTAAAGCTTTATTATACCAAGTGCCAGGTGGAATGTTGTCTAATTTGTACGGCCAGTTAGAACAAGCAAAAGCCACTGATAAATACGATCAAGTATTAAAAGAAGTACCAAAAGTCAGAGAAGATCTAGGGTACCCGCCTTTAGTCACCCCGATGAGCCAAATGGTGGGAACACAAGCAGTTTTTAATGTATTGGCAGGGGAAAGATACCAAATGGTGCCAAATGAAATCAAAGAATACTTGCGAGGTTCTTATGGGCAAAGCCCGGTACCTGTTAAAGAAGCTTTTCGGAAAAAGATCATCAAAAATGAAGAAGTCATAACGGATCGGCCAGCTAATCATCTTTCACCGGAATTTGACCGCTTAAAAGCTGAATTAGGAGATTTGGCAAAAAAAGATGAAGATGTCCTAACGTATGCTATGTTTCCTCAAGTCGGGAAAGCTTTCCTTGAAAAGAAATACTCCCAAGTAAAGGGCAGCTCAATGGCAAGTAAAAAGGAACAACAAGAAAAAAAGGCAATCAAAATAATTGCGGTGATGTAAGATGTAAAGGAGGAAACATCATGCGTTTTACTTTAATAGATGGAGTCGTGGTCACTATAACCAGCCTCGTCATGGTTTTTTTAGCCTTGATCATTCTGCTGTTCACTATTGAACTAATCCATTACATGGTTAAACGTACGGGGAAAAAAGAACCGCCAGTAACAACACTTGCGGGAAATCAGATTTTAGCAAAAGATGAAGAAACAGAGTTAGTAGCTGCTTTAATGGCGCTAGTTTTGGCTAATGAAGATCAACAAAATAAAAGCTATCAAATAACTGAGATCAAAAGAATTCGTTAGGGGTGTTGGGAATGAAACAATATGAAATTCAAGTAAATGGCAAAGTTTACCACGTTTCAGTTAAAGAACTTTCTGAATCATCAGATGTAACACCAACCACATCTCAAGAAACAATCAAAGAAGCAGAGTCTGCTGTTGCAAGTCCCGAGACGGTCGCTAAACCAGCTTCAAATAGGGAAGTAGCTGCTCCTATACCGGGAACGATTTTATCTCTAGCGGTAAAAAAAGGACAGTCTGTAAAAGCTGGCGAAGTTTTGTGTGTTTTGGAAGCGATGAAAATGGAAAACGAAATAGTGGCGCCTCAAAGCGGAATCATTTCAAGTATTCCTATCCAAGTAAATCAAGCTGTGGAAGCCGGGGATGTTTTGGTGGTGCTCTAAAGTATTGGAGGAATTCATATGTTGGATGCTCTGAACGAAATGCTCAGAACTTCAGGTTTTGCAAATTTGTCTTACAAAGAACTGATCATGCTGGTGTTAGCTTGTTTTTTCCTGTATTTGGCAATACAAAAAGGGTACGAACCCTACTTGCTGATCCCGATTGCTTTTGGCATGCTTTTAGTCAATTTGCCTTTAGCAGGTTTAATGTCGGCTCCCTTGAATGGAGAAAACGGCGGTTTATTGTATTACATTTACCAAGGAATTGATTTAGGAATCTTCCCGCCTTTGATTTTCCTTTGTTTAGGTGCTGCTACAGACTTTGGACCGCTGATCGCTAATCCCAAAACGCTACTATTAGGCGGAGCTGCTCAAATTGGGATCTTTGTTGCATTTTTTGGTGCATTGATTTTCGGAATGACGCCTCAAGAAGCTGCGTCGATTGGAATTATCGGTGGTGCAGATGGTCCGACCGCTATTTATTTAACGACCCGATTGGCCCCTCATTTATTATCTACGATTGCTATTGCTGCTTACTCTTATATGGCTTTGATTCCGATTATTCAGCCTCCGATCATCCGGCTGTTAACGACCAAAAAAGAACGCGAAATAAAAATGGAACAGTTGCGCGAAGTATCTAAAAAAGAAAAAATCATTTTCCCAATAGTGACGACATTAGTTGTCAGTTTGGTGGTGCCTTCAGCTACACCTTTGATCGGAATGTTGATGTTGGGAAACCTGGTGAAAGAAAGCGGTCAAGTACCGAAAATAACCGAAGCCCTGCAAAATGCCTTTATGTATACCGTAACGATTTTATTAGGATTGTCCGTTGGTGCAAAAGCGAGCGGGGATGTCTTTTTAACGATTGAAACATTGCAAATCATTATTTTAGGTCTAGTGGCGTTTTCAATCGGAACAGCAGGTGGAGTTTTAATGGGGAAAGTCATGAACAAATGGTCAGGAGGAAAAATCAATCCAATGATCGGTGCTGCCGGAGTATCTGCTGTCCCTATGGCCGCACGTGTTGTACAAAAAGAAGGAGTTAAAGCAAACCCTGCTAATTTTCTATTGATGCACGCCATGGGACCCAATGTAGCCGGGGTGATTGGCTCTGCCATAGCGGCTGGAGTGTTATTATCGTTTTTGAATTAGCGCCTTATAACATGACGAGCAGAAATTATTTTTGATATCTCCTGGAAACTCCGCTATACTTTTCTAAAGTAGTTAAATAAAAGCAAAGGTGTTGAAAAGATGGATTTATCAAGAGAAGCAGCAACCAACCGTATTGCTGAATTAGAAAAAGAATACCAGCACTATCTTAAGAGCCCTATGAACTTAACGATTACGCGAGGTGTTCCTGGTAAAGAACAATTAGCTTTGTCTGAACCGATGTTAGGTTTATTAAACAAACCGGAAGATTTTATCAGTCAGGAAACCATCGATATTCGTAATTACGGAGAATTAACCGGGATCTATGAAGCCAAAAAATTGTTTTCTGAACTTTTAGGTGCAGGAATAGAAGAAACCGTCATCGGCGGGAACTCTAGTTTAAGTCTGATGTATTTGGTATTAACAACGAAATTTTTTATGGGGGAACACCCTTGGCAAGCAGAAGAAAAAGTGAAATTTCTTTGCCCCAGTCCTGGATACGATCGTCACTTTTCAATGACTGAACATTTAGGAATTGAAATGATACCGGTAGAGATGGACGAAAACGGGCCTAAGATGGATGAAGTGGAACGTTTAGTGAGCAATGATGCTGCAATAAAAGGAATTTGGTGCGTTCCGACTTATAGCAATCCAACGGGTGTAACGTATTCGGATGAGGTGGTTGATCGGTTAGCAACAATGACAACCAAAGCTCCAGATTTTACTATTCTGTGGGACAACGCTTATCTAGTCCATCATTTAACCGATGTGCATGAAACAGCAAAAAACATATTGACTACTTGTAAGACAGTTGGAAATGCAGATCGAGTCTGGATGTTTTGCTCAACTTCTAAAATAACGTTCCCGGGAGCTGGAGTTGCAGCATTAGCTGCTTCAAAAGCAAACGTTGCATTGATTGCTGATGAACTATCGTATCAAACGATTGGTTATGATAAATTAAACCAAATGCGGCATGTAAAGTTCTTACAAAATCCTGAACAAGTAGCGGCTCATATGGCCAAACACGCTGCAATTTTAAAACCAAAATTTGATTTGATCAAAGAAAAATTGCATGAACGGTTTGACGGAAAACCATTAGTCGAATGGACGGAACCTGCTGGAGGCTATTTTGTTCACCTTACGACATTAGACGGCTGTGCGACCAAAATAGTGGCTGCTTTAGACAAAATCGGAGTGAAAGTAACAAATGCAGGGGCTACGTATCCATATGGAAAAAATCCGCGGGACAACAGCATTCGCCTTGCGCCGACACCAGTAGCATTAGCTGACTTGGATCAAGCAATGAATGCGATTGGTTTGTGTATCGAATTAGTCAGTTTAGAAAAAATGTACTCATAAAACCAAAATGAATAAGAAGATAAAAAGAGACGCAGCTTTTTCATAATTAAGGTTGCATCTCTTTTTAATTGTGCGTATAATCGGAAACAGATTAAAAAAAGATAAGAAAAGAAGGAGAAGTTTATGGAAATCATTAAATTAATTGGGATTTTGATCATTGTAGTAGGTTTCATTTTAAAATTTGATACCATTGCGGTCGTATTGATTGCAGCATTGGCTACTGCTTTAGTTTCAGGGATCTCATTGACAGATTTTTTAGTTTTGTTAGGAGATGCATTTGTTTCTAACCGACTAGTAACGTTATTTTTACTTACTTTACCGATGATTGGATTAACCGAACGGTTTGGGTTGCGTCAACAGGCAGTTAAGTTGATAGAAAAGATGAAGGGACTGACACCAGGCCGCTTTTTATCTTTATACATGGTTATTCGTGAATTAGCCGGATTTTTTTCTGTCCGTGTTCAAGGCCACACACAATTTATCCGTCCATTAGTTGAGCCGATGACTCAAGCAGCTGCTGAAACAAAATACGGCGAAATCAGTGATGAAGATATCGAGCGAATCAAAGCACGTTCGGCTGCAACTGAAAATTACGGAAACTTTTTTGCACAAAATACTTTTATTGCAGCAGCCGGTGTTTTATTGATTGCAGGTACTTTGGAATCTCTAGGATATAAAGTATCAGCTGTAGCGATTGCTCAAGCTTCTATTCCAATTGCGTTGATTATGTTGGTGATGGTAGCTGGATCAAATATTTTATTTGACCGAAAACTGCAACGAAAATACGGCAAAAAAACCAGCTTGCCAACGCAAAAGGAGGAAAAATAACCCATGGATGCCATTGTAACGAATATACTAGAATTTTTCTTTATCGTGATTGGTTTATTGCTGATTTATACAGCTAGTAAAGTTTTTAGAGATGTAAACCATCCAACACGTTTTGGTACAGCATTGTTCTGGCTTTTATTAGGAATCGTATTTGCTTTTGGAAACTTCATACCAGCCATGATAGATGGCGTATTGATTATGGTGATGGGTGTACTGACATTGTTTAAACAAGTTCGTCTAGGAGAAGTCAAGACTGTGGATGAAGACAAAGCCTTAGAAGCTAGTGACCGTTTAGGCAATAAAATTTTCATTCCGGTTATTGCTTTAGCAGTGGTGGCCGTTCCAATTGCACAATTTACACCACTTGGCGGACAAGTCGGAATCGGAATAGGGGCAGTTGTTTCCTTACTGATTGCTATTTTCTTAACCAAATCAAAACCCAAAATGGTTTTGGATGAAGGCGATCGGATGATCCAGCAAGTCGGTACGACGGGTATTTTGCCTCAATTATTGGCAGCATTAGGCGTTATTTTTACAGCAGCAGGTGTTGGGGATGTTATCGCAAGTGGAATTTCTACCTTTATACCGGAAGGCAATCGGCTATTAGGTGTTATCGCTTATGTGTTAGGAATGGTTATTTTTACAATGATCATGGGAAATGGATTTGCCGCTTTTACCGTTATTACAGCTGGAATCGGGCTGCCTTTTGTTATTGCACAAGGGGGCGATCCAGTTATCGCAGGGGCTTTGGCTTTGACTGCTGGTTTTTGTGGAACGTTGCTAACACCGATGGCTGCTAACTTTAATGCTTTACCAGCTGCTTTATTAGAAATGAAAAACCCGAATGGGGTTATTAAAGAACAAGCACCCTTTGCCATTATTATGATCGTGGTTCATATTGTATTGATGTACTTCTGGGCATTTTAAAAAAAGTATAATAATAAAACCATTCATTAAATAAAACCTGTTAACTTTGCTAATTAAAAGTAAATATGGTAAATTTCATAAAGTAGGGAACAATTGAAAGGAGTACGACATTACATGAAACTATTAGTAACCGGTTTTGATCCATTTGGCGGCGAAGAAATCAATCCAGCTCTTGAAGCGGTCAAAGGTTTAGAGGATACCATTAAAGGTGCAGAAATCAAAAAAATAGAAATTCCGACAGTATTTGGCAAAGCAGCTGAAGTTGTTAAAGCAGCTATTGATGAATTTAACCCAGACGTTGTTTTAAACGTCGGACAAGCAGGAGGACGATTTGCACTTACTCCTGAACGGGTAGCTATCAATATTGATGATGCCCGTATCCCAGACAATGAAGGCAATCAGCCGATTGATGAAGCGATCCAAGAAGAAGGAAATGCAGCATATTTCACTCAATTGCCTGTTAAAGCAATGGTAACAGCCATTAAAGCAGCCGGTTTACCTGGAGCCGTTTCTAACACCGCTGGAACATTTGTCTGCAATCATATCATGTATCAAGTTCAGTATTTAATTGATACAAAATATCCGGAAATCAAAGGCGGATTCATTCATGTGCCTTTTATCCCTGAACAAGTAGTAGACAAAGCGGATCAACCATTTATGAATTTGACTGATATGACAAAAGGATTGACAGCTGCAATAGAAGCAATCGTCGCATTTGACGGCAAAGAAGATTTAAAAGAAGTAGGAGGAGCGATTCACTAAGATGCAAGCAGAAGTTATCCGTCCAGTTTTTGTCTATGGCAGTTTAAAAGCTGGCGAATTTAATTATAAACGTTATTTAGATGGCAAAGTGCTCACCGCTGAACCAAAGTGTGCCCGCATAAAAGGCTCACTTTATGATATGCCGTATAAAGGGTATCCAGCTCTTCTGGTTGAAGAGTTCAGTACGGATTGGGTATATGGCGAAATCTTTGAACTGCTGGATTATGAAGCAACCTTGTCTCAATTAGACGGTTTAGAAGGTTACCATGGAGCAAATCATCCAGCTAATGAATACGAACGCAGTGTTGTGACAGTCGAAGTCTGGCAGGAACAGGCTAAGGAGTTTGTAGCTCAGGAAGTTTTTGTTTATCTTTACCGAATAGAAAATGACGCTCTATTTACTCAACAAGCCGAAGTAATGAAAGACGGCATTTGGCGGCCAAGCGTGACGAACGAAGCTGTTCAGTAGCCGAAAATTTCCCTGTAGAATAGAAAATAGCACCAGAAGAGCAACTTTCTTCTAGTGCTATTTTTTATGCAGCAAATTTAGGGAGCCTGTTTCTTCAGCTACTACTTCATGAAGCAGACAGCCGCTAGTTCATGCAGTTAAAACAAAAAAAGCACTTCCTAGGTGCGTGTCAGCAACGCTGATCAAGGAAGTACTTTTCTGCTTTGAAAACTTATTTTTCTTTGGTTCCATCTTTTTTATAAATGATTACTTTTGTGTCTTTATTTGCAGCAATTTCTTTGGCACGCGAAACAGCTTTTATTTTCTGATCATAAGTGTCGCTGGGGCGTTTAGCGTCTTTGGTTTTGACAGCCCAATGGTCTTCATCATAAAAAACCTCAACAGGATTATCCAATAAATCCGGATTGGCGCTAGAAGTGTCATGAGAATCATTCTTTTTAGGATTTGACTCTTTCTTTAGCTCCTTCTTTTCTTTATCACTGGCATTTTCCATCCATTCTTTAGCTTGAGAAATAGCGATAGGGATAGCTCGATCGTCTTTGTAGCCATTTGCCAGTAGTGCATTAGCAATATCAATGGTTTTTTTGCGGAGCAAAGGGTCGAAATTTTTTAATGAAGCAGGGTAATCATTCATGTCCCATGGCATAGTTATCATCCTTTCAAATGCTTTCATATTTTGTGCTTAATTTAGTTATAACACTCTAAACAGAGTGGGGCAAACAATAAAGCTTTTAAAGCTGTTAGAGATTCGTCAGTGAAGCAGATGCTATTTTTCACCGGATTAAGCCGTGATTCCGTTTCTTAATAATGGTATAGTAAGACAGAAGATAAAGAGAAAGGAGCGAAACCATGAAAAAGATACTCGTTTTTGGCGGAACACGATTTTTTGGCAAAAAGGCTGTTGAATTGCTGCTTGAAAAAAATTATGAAGTAACCATTGCTACGCGCGGAATCCACTCAGATGACTTTGGAGATCAGGTCAATCGGATCATTATTGATCGGGCAGACGGAAATCATAAAGGATGGTCGGCGCTTCAACAAGAAACGTGGGATGTGGTCTTAGATAATATCTGCTTTACAAAAGAAGATGCCGATTTGATTCTTGAAAAATTGAATGGGAAAATCCGACATTATTTTTTAACTTCTACTTTAGCTGTTTATGAAGGAGAAAAATCAGGTTATAGCGAAACTGATTTTGATCCCTGGAATTATCAGATAGATCCAAAGAAAGAAGTTACCTATGGAGAAGGCAAACGACAAGCTGAAGCAGTTTTGTTTCAACAAGCCCGCTTCCCAGTAGTTGCATTAAGAATTCCGATCGTGTTAGATACAGACGATTATACAGAACGTTTGCATTTTTATATCCGCAAAGTACTGCAAGAAAAGCCGATTTACTTTTATCAAAAAGATGCTAAAACAAGCTTTATTAAAGGAAGCGAAGCAGCTAAAGCAATCGTATGGTTGATCGAAAATAAAAAAAGCGGAATCTACAATGCGAGCGCTGACCAGGCTATCTCTATTGCTGCTTTTGTTGATTGGTTAGAAGAAAGCCTAGCCCAAAAAGCATATGTGTCCTATACAAATGATCAAGAGAATCAATCGCCGTTTAGTGTATCTCATGATTATTACCTAAAGGTCGCTAAAATTGAAGCAGAAGGTTTCCCAACAAGCAACTTAATAGATTGGTTAAAACCCTTGATGATCCAATTGAAAAAAACAATCGAGTCAGAAGAATAGAAAGAGGCTATAATGTGAAAAAAATTGATTCAGCAGCACAATTCTTGACCGAACAAATGGATTTATTTCAGTGTCCAGTTTGCCGCCAAGCTTTCCAACAAGTAGAAAACAGAAGCTTACGGTGTGAATCCGGTCATTTATTTGATTTGTCAAAAAAAGGAACTCTTTATTTTTTATTGAAAGGTTCAAAAAACGAATACGATAAAGAAATGTTAACTGCGCGGTTCCAGATAGCTCAAGCAGGCTTGTTTGATCCTTTACTGGACTCTGTGTATCAGCACATACAAAATAAAGAAACCGGCCATCTTTTGGATGTTGGCTGCGGAGAAGGTTCGCAACTCGACTATTTAACAAAATTAGGTTTAAAAGGTCAAAAAATCGGTTTCGATATTTCTAAAGATGCAATTCAGTTAGCTGCCAGTCATTTTACCAGCGCTTTTTGGTGTGTGGCTGATTTAGCCCAGTCGCCTTTTGCAACGAGTCAATACGATACCATTTTGAATATTTTCTCCCCTTCCAATTACCAAGAATTTGAGCGCTTATTGAAGCCGGGAGGTCAAGTCCTAAAAGTCGTGCCGGAAAAAGATTACTTAATGGAGTTGCGCGCTCTTTTTTATCGTGATCAAAAAGAGCGACAAGATTACTCTAATGAATTAGTGATCAAAAAATTTAAAGAACACTTTTCGTCAATCGAAACCAAACGGGTTCGGTATCAATTTCCTTTAACGGATGATGCTTTTAAAGACTTGATGAAAATGACTCCATTAAGTTGGGGAGCTAGCGAGGCTGCTAAGCAATATGCGATGGAACACCCATTGTCGTACATCACCGTAGACGTTTGTTTATTGATTGGGTCTGACTAGGTAATAGACAAATGTGTCTGAAATGTGAAGGTTGTTTTTTGGGGCTAGCGCTTACAATCCTTTAAGTGTAAGCCAGAGGGTTGCAACCTATCTCTAGGGATGTTATATTACGTATAAGCTATTTTGTTCATTCGTTTTTATCAGGAATCCATCAGATTTTGATAAAAGTTAGTGAGACTAAAAAAGGCTTCATTAACGTATCGTTTCGCAGTGCTGGACACCGAAGCGATGCGTTTTTTTATGCTTTTTTACTAATGACTGTTTTTTTATTAAAACAAACCATTTAATTTACCTATAGAAGATAATTTTTGTTCGTTTTTAAAACAATTATGCTAAAATAAATAGAACACCTTTGTTAAGGAAGGAGTGAGTTTTTTGGCGGCGATGCAAACAGCACTTAAAGAAAAGATTATTGAAGAAAGCAAGCGAATCGGTATCAATAAAATTGGCTTTACAACTGCTGAACCATTTTCTGATTTAGAAAGCAAATTAGAAGCTCAACAAGCCAAAGGGCATCACTCCGGTTTTGAACACAAAGTCATCAAAGAACGGATTTATCCAGAATTGATTTTTGAAAGTCCGCGTTCTATCATTTCGATTGCGTTAGCTTATCCGACTAAAATTGAAAACCCGCCGCCTCGTGTAAAAGGGGAAAGACGGGGAGAATTTGCTCGTGCTTCATGGGGTATGGACTACCATGACATTTTGCGCGAAAAAATGAATCAGTTAATCGATTATATCCGTCAAGAAGCTGGAGATACAGTTACTTATAAACCAATGGTCGACACTGGAGAATTGGTTGATGTAGCTGTTGCTCAGCGAGCAGGATTGGGGTTTATTGGGCGAAACGGCTTGTTGATCACAGAGGAATTTGGTTCTTATGTTTATTTAGGAGAAATTATTACCAATCTAGACTTTCCCAGTGATGAAACGGTTCCTTTTGGTTGTGGTGACTGCACGCGTTGTATAGACGCTTGCCCAACAGGAGCATTGCTGGGGGATGGGCGGATGAATGCCAAGCAATGTCTGTCTTATCAAACTCAAACTAAAGGCATGATGCCGGAAGAATTTAGGCGCAGTATGGGACATGTCATTTACGGCTGTGATATTTGCCAGATTGTTTGCCCTTATAATAAGGGTAAGCATGCGAATGTCCATCCCGAGATGGAACCAGAGCCGGAAAGCGTGATGCCAAAGCTGAAACCAATGCTCAGTATCAGCAATCGTGAATTTAAAGAACAATTTGGGCATATGGCAGGTTCGTGGCGCGGGAAAAAACCGCTGCAGCGCAATTCAATCATAGCCTTAGGGAATTACCGCGATAAATCGGCTTTACCGGATTTGCTGCGGTGCGTGGAAAGAGATCCGCGTCCAGTTATTCGCGGGACAGCTGCGTGGTCGATTGCTAAAATAGTTTCGTATCAAGACGACATGGTTATCGAATTTTTAGAAGAAGCACTTGAAAAAGAAACCGATAAAGAAGCATTTTTTGAAATAAAACAAGCAGTCGTCGCGATCAAAGACAAAAGAACTAAAAGAAATTAATATTCAGGAGGAAAACCGAACATGGCTAATCATATCGTTTTATTTGAACCACAAATTCCTGCAAATACAGGAAACATTGCTAGAACTTGCGCAGGTACCAATACACATCTTCACTTAATTGAACCTTTAGGTTTTTTAACAGATGACAAGCATTTAAAAAGAGCTGGCTTAGATTACTGGAATGACGTCAATATCACCTATCATGCTGATTTAGATGCATTTTTAGATCACGCGAAAAACGGTCAACTGCATCTAATCACAAAATTCGGACATCGTATTTATAGCGAGGTCGACTATACTGATACAGAAGAAGATCATTATTTTATTTTTGGCAAAGAGACTACAGGTTTACCTGAAGAGTTTATGCGTGCCCATGAAGAAGACTGTTTGAGAATCCCAATGGACGATACCCATATCCGTTCTTTGAATCTATCAAATACAGCTGCCATTTTGATTTATGAAGCTTTGCGTCAACAAAACTTTGTAAATATGGAATTGACGCATCACTATCAAAACGACAAACTTGATTAATTTAAAGTGAGACCATTAAAAGAAGAAGCATTCTTTTAATGGTCTTTTTTTGTAGCAAAAAAGGAGTATTCTTCTTGTGAACGTTTTCTATAAAGGCTACAATAAAGAAAAATTCGTGAACAACAGGAAGAGGTTTTTTTATGTTTGATTTATTTAAAAAATTAATGCCTTTTTTCTTGGAGCATAAACAGCGTTATGGGTGGGCTATTTTTATGATGATGATTGGTAACGGACTTGTTTTGATTCCGCCATTTATTATTGGAAAGGTAATCGATGGAATTTATTTAAATCGTTTGACTAGCGGAGCGTTAGGCAAGTTAACTGTAGGATTTATTTTTTCTGTGGTCGTTTCTTACGGAATCGAGATTTTTTGGGGCTACCAGTTGTTTGGAGGAAGAAATGTTTTAACGAGACAATTGCGAAAGCAGTTAATGAAGCATTTTCTGAATATGCGGGCAGTATTTTATGAAAAATTTCGAACAGGTGATTTGATGGCACGAGCGACCAATGATTTGGATGCTATTTCTGAAATGGCCGGTTACGGCATTATGATCACAATGGATTCTACTGCTTTTCTTAGTTTTATTTTAGCGACGATGTTTTTTTCTGTTTCTTGGAAGTTAACGCTTGCTTGCATATTGCCTTTGCCGTTATTAGGTTATTTGCTGAAAAGACTGGGCGATAAGGTACATGTGCGCTATAAAGCTTCCCAAGATGCTTTTGCTGAAATCAATGATGAGGTGTTAGAAGCAGTAGAAGGTGTGCGTGTGGTGCGAGCCTACGTACAAGAAGAGTCGATGATGAATGAATTTAATCGAAAAACAGAAGAAGTTTTACAAAAAAATATAGCCGTAGCTAAAATAAACTCCATGTTTCAGCCTCTCATCAAAATCCTTTTAGGAATCAGTTATGTGCTGGCTTTTGGCTTCGGAGCCCGTTTAGTTTCTCAAGGCGAGATTACTTTAGGACGTTTGGTTTCTTTTCAAGTTTATCTTAGTATGTTGGTGTGGCCGATTCAGTCCATTGGCGAATTGATCAACTTGCTGCAGCAAGGAAATGCATCAATGGACCGAGTTTCAGAAGTTTTGAGAGCTGGGGATAATATGGGGAAAGCAGGGACTCGTGAAATGACCGCTAATGAGTCGGTGCATTTTGATGATCTTGTTTTTCGTTACCCAGCGTCTAAATCCATTAATTTGAATCACGTGGATATCACTATACCGGAAGGAACGACATTGGGAATCGTTGGAAAAACTGGAAGCGGAAAGACGACCTTTATTCGACAGTTGTTGCTGGAGTATCCATCGGGTTCTGGCAACGTGACTATTGGCAGTTTTCCGATAGAAGAATTGGAGCAGAACCAACTGTATTCTAAAATTGGATACGTTCCCCAAGACCATATCTTATTTTCCCGTTCGATTCGTGAAAACATTGCCTTTGGAAAGCTAGCAGCTTCAGAAAACGAAGTCATGGAAGCCGTTCGTCTGGCGAGTTTTGAAGAGGATTTAAGCCGCATGCCAGAAGGATTAGACACACTAATCGGAGAACGGGGAGTAGCTCTTTCAGGAGGACAAAAACAACGGATTTCCATCGCACGAGCATTGTTAAAAAAACCTGCTATTTTAATTTTAGATGATCCGCTTTCAGCAGTAGATGCCCGAACAGAGCAACAAATCATTCGCAATATCCAAACCGCTAGAAAGGATAAGACGACTATTATCACAACTCATCGCTTATCTTCTGTTTATCATGCTCAACAAATCATTGTGTTAGAAAATGGCCGAATCATTGAAAAAGGCACACATCACGAGCTGATTGAAAAAGACGGTTGGTATAAAGAGCAATTTCTTCGCCAACGCTTAAAAGAAGAGGGTGAAAAAAATGAAGACGATTAAAATGTTGTGGTCTTATTCAATGATCAAAAAATGGCATTTTTTAATAGGAATGGTTTTATTGGTCTTAGCGGTAGCCACTGACTTAGCAGGACCTCTGATTATCCGTCGTGTGATTGATGATATCATCGCGCCTTCTTTGAAAGGGACGCTTGACGTAAATTTGCTGATTCAATTTTTAGGATTGTTTCTAGGGCTGGCGGTGCTTACGGCAATTTTCCGCTACCTTAGTTTTTTAGCGTTGACCATCGGAGCAAATACCGTGATTCGATCAATGCGAGACGAATTATATGACCATGTTCAACATTTGCCGATTCATTTTTTTGATAATCTAGCTGCTGGGAAAGTAGTTTCGCGTATCACGAATGATACGGAACAGCTCCGAATTTTTTATGTCATTGCGGTTGGTCAGATGTTGACCAATTTCTGTTATTTAATCGGTATCTATGTGGCTTTAGGCCGTTTAAATCCTGTTTATGGTTTAGCTGCATTAGCGTTGGTACCTGTCTTTATTTTTTGGGCAGTTATTTACCAAAAATATGCGGCGCCTTACAATAAAAAAATCCGTCACTTGATTGGCGAAGTTAATGGCAAGTTAAACGAATCGATTCAGGGAATGTCTATTATCCAAGCGTTTCAACAAGAAACGACAATTGAAAAAGAGTTTGACGAAACCAACGAAGAATGGTTTGATTACAGTCAAAAGTTTACTATGCTGGATTCGATCGCTTCTTACAGTTTTGTGGAAGTAATCAAGAATTTTTCTTTATTGCTGCTAGTTTTATACTTTGGCAGAGGCTATCTTGCTGGTTCATTGGTTGTTAGTGTAGGGCTATTATATGTTTTTGTCGATTATACCACTCGCTTATTTCAACCGATACAAGGAATTGTTTCTCAGTGGGCTTACCTGCAAACGGCTTTAGTTTCTGCTGAAAGAATCTTTGAGCTGCGTGAAACGCCAATGGAAGTTGAAGAAAAGAAAGAATTGATTCTTACAAAAGGGGAAGTGACTTTTGATCACGTTTCTTTCGCATATGAGGAAGAAAAGTACGTTTTAAACGACATTAGTTTTACAACAAAACAAGGAGAAACCGTTGCTTTGGTTGGACATACTGGCTCAGGAAAAAGTTCGATCATGAACTTACTTTTCCGTTTTTACGACCCTGCAAAAGGCGCTATTTATTTAGATAGTGTAGCAACAACTTCTGTTTCAAGAAAAAGCGTTCGAAAACAAATGGGAATCGTTCTGCAAGATCCTTATTTATTTAAAGGAACGATTGCATCGAATGTTTCTTTAGGAAATAAAGAAATTACACGAGAAAGAGTCAGACAAGCTATTGAAGCCGTAGGAGGGGATATTTTATTACAGAATATGCCGCAAGGAATAGATGAACCGGTAGTGGATAAAGGTGCTACTTTATCTTCTGGACAACGACAATTGATTTCATTCGCACGTGCTTTGGCATTTGACCCGGCTATTTTGATTTTGGATGAAGCAACTTCAAATATTGATACTGAAACAGAAGAGATGATTCAGCATGCGATGTCGGTGGTTAAAGAAGGCAGAACGACATTCATTATTGCCCACCGTTTATCGACCATTCAATATGCGGACCAAATATTGGTGATGGATAAAGGAATGATTGCTGAAAGAGGCACACATGAATCACTTTTAAAATTAAATGGCCAGTATGCTCAGATGTACCGGACACAAGCCAAACAGAAAAAAGCCTAGCAAGAGCTTCCTCTTCATCGAACTGTAAGGAATGGAGAGGGTTCTTTTTTTTGAGCTTTACATTATATACCTATGGGGGTATAATGATTTTAAGAAGGCGAGGAAGAGATATGAAAAAAGTACTGATTACAGGCATCAAAGGGTATCAAAAAGGGATTTCTCCATTATTTCCGCCGACCTGCCGGTATTATCCTACTTGTTCTAGTTACGCCATAGAAGCAATTGAACGCCATGGGGCATTAAAAGGAACAGTGATGGGGACAGCGAGAATTTTGAGGTGCCATCCATTTGTTAAAGGTGGATTTGATCCAGTTCCTGATAAGTTTACCTTAAAACGGAATCAGACAAAATAAAAATCGAGTGCTGTATAAATAGGCACTTTTCAGGAGGAAAAAAATGTTTTTTAAACGTACACCATCAATCACGATAAATGAATTAAGCAGCAAGTTAGCTGAAAAACCGCAAATCCTAGATGTCCGCGAACCAAATGAGTTTAGTGCCGGGCATATTCCTGGAGCGAGAAATATTCCCCTTGGAAAAGTAAGCAGTTATACGCCAAAAGGAAAGACGTACATTATTTGCCAGTCAGGCATGCGGAGTAAGAGAGCGGCTAAACTGCTATTGTCAAAAGGATATGATGTCGTGAATGTCCGTGGCGGCATGTCGTCTTGGACAGGCCAAACAAGAGGAGGAAAATTATAATGCGTATTGTTATTATTGGCGGAGTAGCTGGGGGAATGTCTGCAGCTACTCGCTTAAGACGGTTAAACGAAAAAGCAGAAATTATTGTACTAGAAAAAGGTCCTTATGTTTCTTTTGCTAATTGTGGCTTACCTTATTATGTAGCAGGCGAAATTGAAAATCGGTCTGACTTGTTGGTGCAGACACCTCAACAATTACAAGCTCGTTTTGAATTGGATGTTCGTCCCTTTAGTGAAGCAACAGCTGTTGATCCTGAACGAAAAAGCGTGTCCGTACAGTCAGATAAAGGAAACTACGAATTAACTTATGATAAATTGATTTTATCTACCGGAGCGAAGCCTTTTATTCCGCCTGCGCCTGGTTTAACTGAAGCTAAAAATCTTTTCACTTTACGCTCTGTTCCAGATGTCGATGACATCACTAACTACATTGACACACACCAGCCGACAGAAGCAGTTGTTGTCGGTGCTGGTTTTATCGGTTTAGAAATGACCGAAAGCTTAGCAGCTCGCGGAATCAAAGTAACTCTTATTGAGAAAGCACCACATGTTTTGCCGCCCTTAGATGAAGAAATGGCAGCTTATATTGCTAAGGAATTAGCCGAGAATGGCGTACGCGTGTTAACCGGAAACTCTGTAACGGCATTTAAAAATGAAGGACAAGTTGTCGTTTTAGAAAGCGGCGAAAAAATTAAAAGTGAATTGACTCTCATGTCTGTTGGGGTTCAGCCGGAGTCAAGCTTAGCTGAAACAGCTGGTATCAAGACAGGCTTGCGCAATGGTATTGTGGTAGATGAGGAATACCAAACAAGTCAAAAAGACATTTATGCTGTTGGAGATGCCATTATTGTCAAACAACAAATAACAGGTAATGACGCATTGATTGCATTAGCCTCTCCCGCTAATCGCCAAGGGCGGCAAGTTGCAGATATCATTAGCGGATTGCCAAGGAAAAATAAGGGCAGTATCGGCACAGCAATCGTTCGTGTCTTTAATCAAGTTGCTGCTTCAACAGGACTTTCTGAACGCCAATTACAGCAAGCTGGAGAAAATTATGACAGCGTTCATGTGCAAGGAAAGAGCCATGCTGGTTATTTTCCAAACGCACAGAATTTATTGTTAAAATTGCTGTTCCACCCAGTAACGGGTAAAATCTACGGTGCTCAAGCAATCGGACCAGATGGTGCTGATAAACGAATAGATATTTTGGCGACCGCTATCAAAGCTGGGCTAACGGTAGAGGATTTACCGGAGTTGGAATTTACTTATGCCCCGCCTTTTGGTTCAGCTAAAGATCCAGTAAATATGGCCGGTTATGCTGCATTAAACATTCTTGAAGGATTGTCGGAATCTATTCAATGGTATGAACTAGAACAAAAGCAAGCTGAAGGCTATTTGCTGTTAGATGTTCGTAACCCAAATGAAGTCGCTCAAGGGCGTTTAGAAGGCTCAATCAATATTCCGCTAGATTCTTTGCGGAGTCGTTTAGATGAATTATCAAAAGAACAGCCGTTGATCGTCAGTTGTCAAAGTGGCTTACGCAGCTATATTGCAGAACGAATTTTAAAGCAAAATGGTTTCCAAGCAATAAATTTAGATGGAGCCTTCAGTCTGTATTCAGTTGTTAGGCCCGGAAAGGTGGAGAAATAATGTATAAATCAATTTCAATACCAGAATTCGAACAAAAATGGAATAAAGCATCCCTGCCATTGATCGATGTGAGGGAAGATCATGAATTTTCTGCAGGACATTTAAAAGGAGCCATTCATATCCCGCTGAATGATTTGCCAGAGAACTTGGACAGCTTAGATAAAAACAAAGAATATTATATCATGTGCCATTCAGGTGGCCGCTCTGCAACAGCCTCTCATTATTTAGCTGATGCAGGCTATCAAGTTGTGAATGTTATGGGAGGAATTTCTGCCTGGAAAGGAGAAAAAATCTAATGAAACACAATCAAAAAGTCATCAATCGTATTAAACGTTCTGAAGGGCAAATGCGCGGAGTTTTGAAAATGATGGAAGAAGGCCAAGAATGTAAAGATATCGTTACCCAATTATCAGCTATCCGTACCAGTATAGACCGGGCAATGGGCATTATTGTTGCTGAAAATTTAGTAGAGTGCGTATCGGATAGTATGAACGAAGGCATTAGCCGTGAAGAAAGCATTCAAGAAGCAATTGATTTGTTGGTTAAAAGCAGGTAACAAAAAAATACCGTTAACGACAGCTTGTTTAGTCGTTAACGGTATTTTTTGTCTGTAGCAATCTATTTACGCTAAGAAAAACAATTGAATAAAGAACAAGACGGCAAAGATGTAAACAAACGGGTGGACCGTTTTTGCTTGTCCTTTGACAGCTTTTGTAATGGGATAAGTGATGAACCCTAAAGCCAGACCCGTTGCAATGCTTCCGGTCAGCGGCATAGATAAAATAACAATAAACGCTGGAAAAGCTTCAGAAAAATCAGACCACTTGATTTCAGCTGTACTGGCCATCATAAATGTACCCACAATGACTAAAGCAGGAGAAGTGATGGCTGAAACACTCGAAATAACACTAAACAGCGGGTAAAAAAAGCTGGATAAAGCAAAGAGAACAGCAATGGTCAAAGCGGTTAAACCTGTACGGCCGCCGGCAGCAACACCTGTTCCAGATTCTGCAAAAGCAGTTGTTGGACTCGTTCCGAAAATAGAACCAACAGTCGTGCCGATTGCATCAGAAAGCAAGGCTTGCTTAGCATTTTCCAGTTTTCCGTCTTTCATTAAGCCAGCTCTTTTGGTCACGCCGATCATAGTGCCAGTCGTATCAAAAATAGTGATCAATAAGAAAGAAATGACCGCGCCATACAAACCATTAGAAGCAATATCGATAAAAGGTGTGATAGGATTTGTAATCATCAAATCAGAACCAAAATCAGGCATAGCTACTAAACCATCGAATTGAATCAGTCCCATAAAATAGCTGATGAGAGTAATAACAACCATTCCAATGAAAAGAGCCCCTTTGACATTTAAAATCGTTAAAACAACGCTTAGCATAATACCGAACAATGTCAAAAGAACAGCTGGATTATGTAAATCTCCTAAGGCAACGATATTCTCTGGATCACCGACGACCACACCTGATAAACGCAAGCCAACAAAGGCGATAAACAGACCGATACCAGCTGTAATAGCAGATTTCAAGGTTTCTGGAATGGCACCAATCAGTTTTTCTCTAAATGTTGTGAACGACAGCAATAAGAAGATGACACCGGCTACGAAGACGGAAGAAAAAGCTGTTTTGTAATCAACTCCACCAGCAACCACTGTTACAAAATAAGCATTTAAACCTAAACCAGGCGCTACACCAATGGGATAGTTAGCAGCTAAAGCCATCCATGTGGTTCCAACAACCGCTGATACAATGGTTGCCATAAAAATTTGATTAAAGGGGATACCGGCTGCAGATAAAATCACGGGATTGACTACAATGATATAAGCCATTGTCAAAAACGTTGTCAAACCTGCTAGGATTTCTGTTTGGACCGTTGTGTTATGTTTTTCTAACTGAAAGAATTTATTCAAAATACTTTCCTCCTAATAAAATATGAAAATGCACCATTTATCATCATAATTCTTTTTCCAGTTGAATGCAATAAAGAGTTGGTTTTTTATATAAGAGAACTGAAAAACTGTTCGCTTTAACCTATAAAAGGATAAGAACAAAATTTTTTCGATTAGTCTTGGGTGGAACACAATTGGCTCTGAAAGTAAAACGTTCCTCAAAATAAGCCGAAATTATTTTAAAAGAAGAGTTAGTTGGCTTTTTCACCTTTAAACACGAACATTAAATCAACTATTTTATTTATATATCGTTTTTTTAGCTTTACAACGGCTTAGGTGAAATGGTAGGATAAAGAAGTAAACAAGAGGAAAATAAAATTGCTGGAGGGTATATAAAGTGAAAAAGCAACGTTCATTAAGTTTAATCGTAGTTGGTCTAAGTGTAAGTTTGGTATTAGGGGCATGCGGAGCAAACGATTCTGCCAATGCGAGTGGTTCATCTGATGCTTCAGAAGTAAAAACTGTTGGCTTAGTTTCTGATTTTAGCGGAATTGATGACAAATCGTTTAACCAAGCTGCTTGGGAAGGTCTTCAAGCTTGGGGTAAGGAACATGGGATGGAAAAAGGCATCAAAGGTTATGATTACATTCAAGCAGAATCAGCATCCGATTATACGATGAACTTGCAGACGTTGTCTAATAATGGTTTTGATACAGTTGTGGCGATGGGATTCAAGTTAACGGAAGCTCTAACAGACGTAGCACCAGAATACCCAGAAACGAACTTTGCGATCATCGATGTTGAGATGCCGTCAATGGATAACGTTGCTTCACTAGTTTTTAAAGATAATGAATCAGCATTCTTAGCGGGTGTTGCAGCTGGCGAAACGACGATTTCTAACCAAGTCGGGTTTATTGGCGGACAAGAATCTGAGGCAGTTGATCGTTTCGAAGCCGGGTTCATCCAAGGTGTGAAGATGTCTAACCCAGAAGCTGAAGTACGGGTTGAGTATGTAGGTTCTTTCGCTGATTCTGCAAAAGGCAAAGCCATTGCAGCAGCTATGTATACCAATGGAGCAGATGTAATCTACCAAGCAGCTGGAGATTCTGGCAATGGAGTTTTTTCTGAAGCGAAAGACCGGATGAATGCGAAACCGAATGAAAAACTATGGGTCATCGGAGCAGATCGTGATCAAACTGAAGAAGGACAATACAATGATGGAAGTGTGACACTAACTTCGACATTGAAACAAACAGGTAACGCTATTCAAGATATTGCCAATCGTTCAGCTGATGGAGAATTTCCTGGCGGAGAAGTACTGAACTATGGCTTGGCTGAAGATGGAGTTGGCCTGACAGAGGGACAATTATCTGAAGAAGCATTGAAAAAAATTACTGAATTCAAACAACAAATTATAGATGAAACTATCAGCATTGCTGAAAAACCAGAAAACTAATCTGATGGAACAAAAGAACCCTTAAACCTAAAAATAGGTTTAAGGGTTCTTCTTTGTTGCGATGAAAAGAACGAACAGATTACATTTGGTCTGGAGCTTTAACTCCTAGCAATCTTAAGTCTTCTTTCAAGATAATGGCAACCGTTTGGACTAAAGCCAAGCGGGCCGGTCTGCCAGCATCTTCAACTAAAACTTTGCTATTTGCATAGTAACGGTTGAAAGCTTGCGCTAAGTGCAGTGCATGTTTAGCGATCACAGAAGGTTCGCGTTTTTCATAGGCTCTTTGAATAGTTTCAGGGTATTCTTGCAGCAATTTAACGATTTCCCAACTATAAGCGTCGTTCAGCATATAATCAGCAGCAGGCTCTACTTTAAAATCGCCAGCTTTACGCAAAATGCTCATTGCACGAGCACGTGTGTATTGAACGTAAGGGCCCGTTTCGCCTTCAAAACGTACAACCTCTTCAATAACAAAGTCAAAGTTATTCAACCGATCATTTTTCAAATCATGGAAAACAACTGCGCCAATACCTACTTGGTCAGCAACTTCATTTTTATTTGGCAAGTCAGGATTTTTTGCTTCAATTTGTTGATGAGCTAGGTCTATGGCCTCGTTTAAAACTTCTTCTAGTAAGACGATTTTACCTTGACGAGTAGACAGTTTTTTGCCGCCTTGGGTAATTAAACCGAATGGGATGTGGTGCATGTCTTCAGACCAAGCGTATCCCATTTCATTTAAAACAGCTTTTAATTGTTTGAAATGATTGCTTTGTTCATTGCCGACAACGTATAAACTTTGAGCAAAATCATATGTCCGTTTCCGATAAAGTGCAGCAGCTAAATCACGTGTAATGTACAATGTAGCTCCATCTGATTTTTTGATAAGAGCAGGGTTCAAGTTGTACTTTTCTAAATCAACAATACTAGCTCCATTATCAACCGTTAATAGGTGTTTTTCTTCTAACAGATCAACAATTTCTTGCATCTTATCATTGTAGAAAGCTTCGCCGTTAAAGGAATCAAAAGTAATGTCTAACATATCATAAATATGGTTAAACTCTTTTAACGATTCTTCACGGAACCATTTCCAGAGTGAAACAGCTTCTTCATCAGCGTCTTCTAATTTTTTGAACCATTCACGTGCGTCATCATTTAATTCTGGTTGTTCTTCAGCGACAGCATGGAACTTCACGTAAAGACGCAGCAACTCAGCAATAGGTTCAGCATCGATTGCTTCAGCGTTGCCCCAAAGTTTGTAGGCAACGATCAACTTACCGAATTGAGTGCCCCAATCGCCTAAGTGATTGATTTTAATCGGTTTATAGCCCACTTTAGCATAAATATTAGCTAAAGCATTTCCGATAACAGTTGAACGCAAGTGGCCCATTGAAATAGGTTTAGCAATATTGGGCGAAGACATATCGATAGGAACTTGGCTGCCTGCTCCAATCGCTAAATCTCCGTATTGTTCGCCTTGTGTTAAAACATCCTTCAAAACAGCTGCACTTACAATTGATTTATCCAAGAAAAAGTTTAAATATGGACCGACCACATCAATTTTTGCAACCATTGGAGAAGTTACTTTCACTCCTAGATCGGCAGCAATTTGTTGTGGAGCTTTGCGAAAAACTTTAGCTAGTGAAAATGTAGGGAACGCAACATCTCCATGTTCGGCTGACTTTGGTTTTTCAAGTAAATTGAAAATAGCTTCAACGGATAATGTGTCTCCAATTTGTTCTTGCAGTGCTTCAGCAACGATTAATTTATAATTCATTACATTTTTCCTCCTATTAAATATGACTAGATGAGGTTCATCTATCATTCGTTTTAGACATAAAAAAAACGCCCTGATTTGATTCTATGACTAGATCAAAAAAGAGACGAGGTTGAGCCCGCGGTACCACTCTTGTTGCTTCATCAAAAATGAAGCCACTTGTTTTTAGATAACGGCAAACAAAACCGAATAATTCTACTGCAGTTCGAATTATTTTCTCTGAAGTGCGTTTCCTGATTTTTTGCTGCTGGCTCTCACCGTCCCAACTCGCTTAAAACAATCGAAAATCAGTACTCTCTTCATCAACGAAAGTGTGTTTTTTACTTATAGCCAATTATAGCAAACCCATTGAACAATTCCAATAGTTAAAAAAAAGAATTTTTATTCATCTTTTTTTAAATAAATCGTTAAATCTAAGCGTATTCATGTTTTATTTGGTATAATAATAAAGAATCGTTTAATTATAAGGAGGTCTGAACAGTATGAAAAAATCAAATCGACAATTAGCTATCAAACAAATCATTAACAATTATGATATCGCCACTCAAGAAGAGTTATTGCATTACTTGAAAAAAGAAGGTGTAGAAGCGACGCAAGCAACGATTTCGCGTGATATCAAAGAGATGCATCTAGTTAAAACGACCACTTCAAATGGAAATGTCAAATACACGCTTTTCCAAAACAATAAAATGTCTAATGAAGAAAAATTGCAATCGACATTAGGGGAAGTGGTCATCAAGTTAACAAGAGTTCAATTTATGACGATTTTGATGACGATTCCTGGAAATGCACATGTCATCGGAGCACTGATGGATGCCATTGATTTCCCGGAAAAAGTTGGCACGATTGCTGGAAACGATACCTGTTTAATTATTTCGAAAAATGAAGAAGAGGCCATTAAGATGTATGATTATTTACATAAATGGGTCAATGAGTAACCATCAAAAAAATAATACTTGGAGGTCATTAGATGTCACAAACGCCCCTTTCTGGTTTGGCTAGTTTACAAAATGGATCGGATATCCGCGGAATTGCCATACAAACGGATCAGTATGAAGTTACATTGACGGACGAGCGAATTGAAGCTATTGCTTACGGTTTAGCTGTTTGGCTGAAAGAAGCCAAACAATTAAAAGTGACCAATGAAAAGAAACCTTTAAAAGTAGCGATCGGCTACGACAGTCGGTTATCAGCTAAACGCATCCAGACGGTTTTAATCAAAGGATTGACGAATACAGGAATCGATATTGTTGAAGTGGGGTTGGCTACAACTCCCGCGATGTTTATGTCGACCCAGTATGAAGAATACAATTGTGATGCTGCTATTATGATTACAGCTAGTCATCTGCCATATGAATACAATGGGTTAAAGTTTTTTACAAAAGATGGCGGAGCAGAACATGAGGACATTCAGTTTATTTTAGAAAAAGCAGACTGGGAAAATATCACATGGGAAACGGATCAAGGTTTGGTTACCTCTCAGCCTTTATTGACGGCTTATGCAGCTGATTTAGTCGCTAAAATACAAAAAGGCATCAATGATCCCATTAACTATGAAAGACCGTTAACAGGGCGTCATATCATCGTAGATGCAGGAAATGGTGCAGGTGGTTTTTTTGCAACGGAAGTTTTGAAAAAATTGGGCGCCGATATCACAGGCAGTCAGTTTTTAGATCCAGACGGGCATTTTCCAAATCATATTCCTAATCCAGATAACAAAGAAGCGATGAAAAGTATTCAAACAGCTGTTTTAGCTCATCAAGCAGATTTAGGTGTTATTTTTGATACGGATGTAGACCGATCAGCTTTAGTCGATAACCATGGAGTTACTTTAAACCGCAACAATTTAATCGCTGTTATTTCAGCTATTTTAATAAAAGAACAACCTGGCACAACGATTGTTACCAATTCTACAACTTCAGAACATTTGAAGGTCTTTATTGAGTCGTTAGGCGGCAAACAAAGTCGTTATTTGACTGGTTACCGAAACGTTATCAACCAAGCACTGAAATTAAACCAAGAAGGAATCCCGACCAGCTTAGCTATTGAAACAAGTGGTCATGCAGCGCTGAAAGAAAATTACTTTTTAGATGACGGAGCTTATTTGGTCGCTAAAATTTTAATGACAGACGCTATTTTACAAAAAGAAGGCAAAACCATTGTGAGTTTGATTGAAGAATTGAAGCAGCCTGTAGAAACCGATGAAGTTCGTTTCGCTATTTTAGGAGAAGACGTGCAGCAAATAGGTAAAGAAACCATTGCAGCATTTGAAACATTTATTCGTCAGACCTCCGATTTAGCAGTTGATCCGGATAATTTAGAAGGCGTCCGTGTCAATACGAGCGGGAAATATGGAGCCGGATGGTTATTGCTGCGCATGAGTTTACATGAACCATTATTAGTTTTGAATCTAGAAAGCGATCAAAAGGGTGCAATCAAACAATTGCGGCAAGATTTAAAAGCCTTTTTTACTGCACAAGATAACTTGGATTCTTCTCGCTTGTAATTTTGAGCAGAATTGTCCTATGATAAGAGAGTAAATACGAAAGAGGAGCTGTTTGTTATGGGGAAAGCATTACTTGAGAGTTATGAACTGTATAATGGGGTGAAGATCCCAAAATTAGGACTTGGTGTTTTCCTAATGAAAGATGAGGAAGAATTAGTTGAAGCAGTCAAATCGGCTGTGGAGATTGGTTATCGTCATTTCGATACAGCTAAAATTTATGGAAACGAAGAATACTTAGCACGCGGCTTGAAAGAGTCGGGGATACCACGTGAAGAACTTTTCTTGACTTCAAAAGTATGGAATTATGACCAAGGTTTCGAGCAAACGAAAAAAGCATTTCAAGAGAGTTTAGATAAATTGGGAACCGATTATTTGGATTTGTACTTAATTCACTGGGCTGCACCAAAATTTGTTGAAACTTGGAAAGCAATGATCGAATTGTATGAGGCTGGAAAAATTCGTGCCATTGGGGTTTCAAACTTCCAAATTCATCATTTAGAAGAATTGAAAAACCAAGGATTGATGCAACCGATGATCAATCAAATCGAGACACATCCAGAATTTCCGCAGCATGAACTTCATGAGTATATGAAAGCCAACGGCATTATTCATGAAGCTTGGGGACCATTAGGTCAAGGAAAATCAGGTTTGTTGTCAAATCCTGTCTTAGTAGATATCGGCCAAAAATACTTTAAAACGCCTGCTCAAGTTATTTTGCGTTGGCATTTAGAACGAGGAGAAGTCGTTATTCCTAAATCTGTTCACGCAGACCGTATTAAAGAAAATAGCGAATTGTTTGATTTTTCTCTGACGGATGAAGACATGGCTCAAATCGCTACATTAAATACAGAAACTCGTTATGGGGGAGACCCAGACGACCAAGAACGTATGAAAGCAACGTCTATTAGACCAGAAGCTTAATAAAAACCCCTTTGTCTATAAAATCTAGGCAAAGGGGTTTATTTTTTTTATTCTTTAGTCGGACACCAGTGCCACTGGAAACCGTCTTTTGTTAACAAAAGATCGCTTTCGATTGGCCCCATTGAACCGCTTGGATAGTTCGGGAAGTCGATGGTCTCGTTGTCCCATGCTTGGCGGATAATATCGACAAACTTCCATGAGCTCGCAACTTCATCCCAGTGAGTAAAGTTTGTTGAATCACCATTTAAACAATCTAAAATAAGTTTTTCGTACGCTTCGGGACTATTAGCAGTCGTTTCAGCAGAATGCTTCTGTTCCAGTTTCAAGGTCTCCGTTTCCAGCCCAAGTCCTACTTTTTTAGTGTTCAGTTCTAAAGAGAAACCTTCTGTTGGCTGGATATAAATCGTTAATACATTTGGAGGCAACGGTTCATCGCTATTATCGTTAAATAAATTCAAAGGGACATTTTTAAATTCAATATCGATTTGTGTTCCTTTTTCGGCTAGACGTTTACCAGTTCGGAAATAGAAAGGTACACCTGACCATCTGAAATTATCGATCATGATTTTTCCGGCAACAAAAGTTTCCGTTTGCGAATCGGGAGCAACATTCAACTCCTCGCGATACCCTTCGAAGTGTTCGCCATTGACCGTACTGCGGCCATATTGACCCCGTACCAAGTAATGCGGAACATCTTCAGGTTTGAATAAGCGGACAGCTTGAAGTGCTTTAATTTTTTCAGCACGAATTTCTTTATCATGCAAGCGTGTAGGAGGTTCCATAGCAAGTAAAGAAACCATTTGGAGAATATGGTTTTGCAGCATATCTCTTAACGCGCCGCTAGTATCGTAATACCCGCCGCGTTCTTCAACCCCCAGAGATTCGCTTAATGTGATTTGGATATTGTCGATGTAGCGATTATTCCACATAGATTCAAACATATTATTAGCAAAACGAACCGCTGAAATATTCTGCACCATTTCTTTGCCAAGATAGTGATCGATTCGATAAATTTGATCTTCTGCAAAGGATGCGCGAATTTGTTCGTTTAATTCTAAGGCACTACTGTAATTGTGACCAAAAGGTTTTTCAATGATCAAACGGTTAAAGCCAGAATCTGTCAACAATAAGCCGTCTTTTAAGTTCTGTGAAATAATGCCAAAAAAGTTAGGAGACATAGCTAAGTAGAATAAGCGGTTGCCTTCTAATTGATACTTTTCATCTAACGTTTCAGTCAGCTTTTTCAATGTACTGTAATGTTCAATATCCGTCACGTTATGCGATTGGTAATAGAAGTGGCTAGCAAATTCAGCTGCATGTTCATAAGACTCTGCCAATCCATTGATTGAATCCATTACGATGTCACGGTAGTACTCGTCTGTCCATTCTCTTCTTGCTGTTCCAATGACTGCGAACTTTTCGGCCAGAAAGCCTTTTTTGTATAAGCGATAAAGAGAAGGGTATAACTTTCTCTTTGCTAGGTCTCCAGTCCCACCAAAAATGGTGAATAGAGCGATTTTTTCTTTACTCATTTGTCTTTACCTCTCCTTCAATCTAACCCCTATATTTACTTATAAATGTTTAGCGCGCGGTTATCTTATACATTGTACTGTTTTTTTGAGTTTGAATCAATTACTCTTTCTCTCATTTTTCTGTTCTTTTCTTAGCACTGAAGAAAAATCTAGCGAGAATTGATCTTGAAAAACAATGGCAAAATCTTAATAAAGCTAGCATTTTAGTAACGAAATAGGACAGTTTGTGTTACAATACGAAGGATGCAAAAGAGTATCGAGAGAAAAGAGGCGTAACAATGAACCATACATTTGAAAAATTTGATTTACAACCATTCTTAATACAAGCTATTAACGAAATAGGCTTTACTGAACCGACAGAAGTTCAAGATAAACTTATTCCAGCAATAAAAAAAGGAAAAAGCGTCATTGGACAATCGCAAACCGGATCAGGAAAAACGCACACCTTCTTGCTGCCGTTGATCAATGCGATCAACCCAGGGAAAGAAGAAGTTCAAGTTGTCATTACGACTCCAAGTCGTGAGTTGGCGGAACAGATTTACCAAGCAGCTCTTCAATTGGTAGAAAAAGCGCCTGAGAAAATTATCGTGCAAACTTATGTAGGGGGCACAGACAAAAAACGGCAAATGGCTAAATTGGCGGGCACACAACCGCATGTTGTTATTGGAACACCAGGACGTATCTTAGATTTAGTAACGGAAAACGCGTTATTGATCCATACAGCACCTGTATTGGTGATTGATGAGGCTGATATGACGTTGGACATGGGCTTTTTAACAGATGTCGATCAAATCGCCAGCAAATTGCCAGCTAATTTACAAATGTTGATTTTCTCAGCAACGATTCCCAATAAATTAAAACCGTTTTTGAAAAAGTACATGGAAAATCCTTTGTATGAACACATCCAACCAAAAGAAGTTATTTCTTCGACCATTGAAAACTGGTTGATCTCTACTAAAGGCAGAGATCGGGTTGATGTTATTTATGAATTGCTGATGATCGGCCAACCTTACCTAGTGATGATTTTTGCTAATACCAAAGCAAAAGTTGATGAAATTGCGGGAGGTCTTAAGGCGAGAGGAGTAAAAGTAGCCACTATTCATGGAGATATTCCACCACGTGAGCGTAAACGTGTCATGAAACAAGTGCAGAATTTGGACTATCAATTTGTTGTAGCTACTGACTTGGCTGCTCGCGGAATTGACATCGAGGGCGTTTCTCATGTTATCAATGCAGAAATACCACGTGATTTAGATTTCTTTATTCACCGAGTAGGCCGGACAGGACGTAACAACCTAAAAGGAACGGCAATTACTTTATATGGACCAAGCGATGAAAACTTGATTGCTGATATTGAAAAATTAGGGATCACATTTGAACCGAAAACCGTTAAAAATGGTGAAATCACGGATACATTTGACCGTAAACGTCGTGCGCAACGTGAGAAGAAAACAACCGATCCGATTGACCCAGAAATAAGAGGGATGATGAAGAAAGCGAAGAAAAACATCAAACCTGGTTACAAGAAAAAAATGGGACGTGCTATTAAAGCAAGCAGTTTGAAAAAACGTCGTGTTGAACGCCGTACACAAGCGAATGCAATCAAAAAAGCCAATAAAAAGGCCAACAAATAAAAAAAACTCTGAAAAATCGAGACTTCGATTTTTCAGAGTTTTTTTTATTTACCCGGTAAAGTTTCTTTGGGTATTTTTTTATAGCTAAATAATAAATATAAAGCGTTACTACTAGTTTTGTCTCTAATTGAAAATAGGGAGTTAAATCAAAACTATTTAAAAGAGCAAAGAAAAGAGTCGGCAAAGTTGAAGCAAACACTACAAGTCTCCAATTCGCTGCAAACCGTAGTGGGCGTCGACTAAAAGTAGCGACTAAGTTAGCAAAAACGGTATACAATAAATTGTAAACCAGCATAATGATTAAACTCATCAACCAAATAATGCCAAAAGAGAGGATCAAAACAAAACTATTCATTGTCTGCATGCCAAGGACAAGATCAGTAAAGAATTGATCTGTAACACCGTTCATTTTGGTATAAGACAATTCAACTGGATAACCAGGTGCGCTGATATAAAAACGATCTTTGAGCAGCGCAATGCCGATAGTCGTACCGATTCTATTTTTGTCAACATCCTCAACACTTTGCTCACCAGCAGGATCGAAAGTGAAAATGATGGAATCCGTTTGATAAATAAAACTTTCTTCAGGTTTATCAGTAACTAATTGATCATTTTCAATCTTGAAAGCAGGAAGGTGTTCAGAAATGGTTTGCCCATCTTTATTGAAGTCATTTAAGATACGATTTCCTTGAATCCAAGTAGGGATCGCTGTAATGAATGCAAGAAATAAAAGATAAAGAAAAATTTTTCCTTTTTTTAATTTACGTGCTTCAAGTAATTCTTCCGGATGACTAACGGAAGCCATGAATAATTTGACTAATTGAATATAAATCCCTCCTAACATTATTTTAGACAAAAGCTGTTCTTTATTATTGTAATCTTTTGAGGCTTGAAACTCAATATCTCCGAAGAAGATCTCATGATTCTGACAGAATGGCCGTTTCCGATAAAAAAAGAGCAAAGGCTTTGAAATTTGGGATGAAAGGTGTTACATTTAAAGAGTAGCAAAGCAATGACAAAATATATATTATACGGAGGAATTTAATTATGGCTTATGAATTACCAGAATTACCTTATGCATATGATGCATTAGCACCATCTATTGATGAAGAAACGATGCATTTGCATCATGACAAACATCACAACACTTATGTAACAAACTTGAATAAAGCAATTGAAAAACATCCTGAATTAGGAGAAAAATCAATTGAAGAGTTGGTTGCTGATTTGTCTGCAGTTCCTGAAGACATTCGTACAGCAGTTCGAAACAACGGTGGCGGACATGCTAATCATAGCTTTTTCTGGAAAATTCTTTCTCCAACAGGCGGCGGCGAGCCAACTGGCGAATTAAAAGAAGCAATCGAATCTACTTTTGGCAGCTTAGACAAATTTAAAGAAGAATTTGCAGCGGCAGCAACTAGTCGTTTTGGCTCAGGCTGGGCTTGGCTAGTAGTAGATGGCGGGAAATTAGCGATCACTTCAACACCAAACCAAGATTCTCCATTATCTGAAGGCAAAACTCCAGTAGTAGGGTTAGACGTATGGGAACATGCTTATTACCTAAACTACAAAAATGTACGTCCAGACTACATTAAAGCATTCTGGAATGTAGTAAACTGGGAAGAAGCAGCAAAAAATTACGCAGCAGCAAAATAAAGTAATGCTAATAAAAAAAACAGACAGGCGTTCATTCGTCTGTCTGTTTTTGTGTCTGTTAAAAAAGAACCTGCTTGAGAATAGTACTTTTCTCAAACAAGTTCTTTTTGTTTTGCCTATTAGTTGATCTGAATGCCTAATGCTCCAGCAATAACCAGTGCTTGTCCCGCATTTAAGATGCTTCCTCTAAGCAAGTCAGTGGAAACGGCAATTTGTTCAAAAGTAGATGAACTTAAATCCAGTCCTTTTAGATCTGTTTGCATTAAATTAGCTCCATTTAAATCACAAGCTTTAAAAAGCAGCTGCTGCCATTTGATTTCGAAAAAATCACTTTCAATTAAAGCTGTTTCTTCAAAACATACCCGTTTTAAAGAAGCGTAGCTGAAAGAACTATAGTTGCCGAAACAATGCTTAAAATAGGTATCCATGATAGAAGCTTCAGCAAAATTTGTTCCTAGAAATTTAGTGTTTGAAAAGTGAACACGGTGAACGATTGCTTCAATCAATTCGGTATTGCTGATGTTGCATTTTTCAAAGCTCACATCTAGCAATTCTAATTGGCGAAAGCGGCAGTTTTCAAAACTGACGTTAATAAAAGAAACGCTCTTAAAACAGACTTTTTCAAAATCAGCATCGCTTAACGTGCAGTCTTGAAAAACGACATTGGTATAATAAGCCTCATCTTCTAACTCATCAAAAGTAGCTGGGGTCAGAGTGGCAGGTATTTTAGGTGGTGCGATTTTAATTAATTTACTCATAGAGATCTCCTTTTAAAGTTGTAGTAGATTTTCGTGAAATTAAGTGAGTCAGTAATAAGAAAAGGGCAGAAATAACAGATACGATGACACCTTCTTTAAACAGTGGTGTTCGGTAATCAAGGGTGACAGTATGTTTCCCAGGCGTAATTGGAACAGCCAGTAAACTATCGAGTGCTTTTTCGGTTTTCACAGGAATGCCGTCAATCTGAGCATTCCAGCCTTTGCTATAAGGAATAGAAGTGAACAATACTTGTTGATCATCCTGAATGGTAACTTCGCCTTTAAAATGAGTACTGCTATGTTCCGAAACAGTCATGCCGCCTTGTTGCAAGTGATCTATGGCATCGGAAAAGACTGTTTGATCCAGTCGATACAATTGAAAGTGATCGAGTTTAAGAGACGATTTTTTTAAATTGAATTTAATAGTGATCGTATCTTCTTTGTTCAAGTTTGCCAAATTTAAAACCAATAAATCTCGATAAGTTGGGTATTGAGTAAATGGAACGCCATTCAAATAAATTGAAGCATCTTCGTCTTTCACATTTGGACTCAGAGTTAGGTAATAAGCATCATTGGTCTCAGGAGTAAACTGAAACGACACTGCTGCGTCTTGATTAGCAATTTGTTTCGTATACGTGTTATTGTGTGTAGAACTAACACCAGTTACATTTTGATAAACCGTGCTCGTAAAATCTGTTGGAACAAACAAGTGATTTGTTTCAGGCAAACCAACTAAAGCGTTCAATATGTTCTCCTGTAATTGAATTGGCTGACCCGCGATCAGCGGAACATCTAAAATCGCTTGATTGCTGCCGAACATAATCGGCAGGGCATTAGGGTTTTGATACAAAACAGTACGGTTCGTCTCAGCAATAGGCTGATAAGAACGTAAGTCAGGCTTGGTTTGCATCAAGGATAATTGAAATTCCGTATTGGCAGGATGAGCAGGTTCTTTAGCGTCTATCGTTTTAAGCAAAGAAACATCTTTTAACAACTCATCTTCTTGTTCAGGCAATCGGTAAAGGGCATTTTGTTCACTGATGTAATATTTGATTCCAAAGAGCGCATCGGTGAAAACTGTTCCGTTTGCATAAACGATAAACCCATCTCCAACCGGGAATCCCAGATCGCCGAATAATTGCGGAATTTCTTTTTCAAAAGTTGAACTGAAATGCGATATGCTCGGGTAATCTGCTTGAAAGCTGTCATTTTTTGAACGTAAAAACGTCTTCTCAATTCGATAAAAATCATTGTCTTCTTTTTGAATGGCGGAAATATCGGTGTCTAGTATGTTTTGGTACATCGAAAATGAGTCTTGTTTGACATAGCTCAAGCGCGATAAATCAATTTGGGCGTTTATTCCCATTTCCACTGTTGTGATCAGAAACAGAACGAGCGGCAACCAACGATAACGTTGCGGTTTAATGATCAGCATAAAAATAATCAGTAAAGCAAACAAAATGGTCAACACAAGTTGTTCCGGATAAACAAAATCGAAGTTGCCTTGATAAACAGAAAGACAAACAACAGCGGTTAAGCTGACACTAAAGAATGTCTCTAGTGGTTTTAAGCCTTTCATATTCATGAAACTTCTAAATCCATTTAAAATCATGAAGAAACAAACGACAAAAGAAAAACGATAAGGATACCAAATAGGGTACTGCATGGCATGCCAAACCATATTAAAAGCTTTTAAGTTCATGGAAACCACATATAAACTCATTAAAGCGACAGCAGTAATCCGTTCTCGCAAAGGAAAAGCGCGATTGGAAAAGTAACAACCAAAAGAAACGATTGCTAGACTTCCAATAAAAAGATTCGGGTAGCCGCTAGGCATTTGGTCAAAGTTAAAAGCACCAATGACCAGTTTTGAAAGCATTTCATGGAATGGATATGCTAATTCCCAGTCAAAAGCCAATTTAGTGTAGCTGGCTTTGCTGCCCAGCAAAGAATAAAAAGTTGGCAGCAATAAACCAGCAGCTAAGCCGGCCCCTAATAAGGAATGCCAAGCAAATAAAAATAAAGAATGAAGATTTGCTTTGATTTTGTCTTTTAAAGTTAAGGTGGAGGGATACGTCATTCCGATCAACCGGAATAAAAAGTACCCAACTAGAAATAAACAAATCATATACCCAATATAATAATTCGCAAACAATGTCAAAGCTAAGAAAATCGAATAGGTCAATCCTTTGTGTTGATTTAACAACCGCTCAATTCCTAAAGCTATAAGAGGTAAAAAGATCAACCCATCAAGCCACATAATGTTTAATTGATTAACGATGGTATACCCCATCAAAGCATAACTGATCGAAAAAGCAGCTAAGCTAAATCCGTCTCCATTGAACCCTTTTTTTAACAACCACCCAAAACTTAATCCCGTTAAACTAATTTTCAGTACCGTTAAAAAGGTAATAGCAAACGGCAGTTGGTGATGTGGAAAAAATAAAAAAACTACATTGAAAGGACTGGTTAAATAATAAGCCCACAAGCCAACCATATCTCCGCCGATAGCTTTAGAAAAAGAGTAAAAGAAACTCGATGGGTCTTCAAAAAAAGTTTGCCGGTAATAGGCATAAAAGTCGACGTATTGTTGGCCTAAATCAACTGTCATCAGCGAACTGTTCCCAAAAGGATAAACTCCTTGAATGATGTAAATGAGCGACATCGTTAGGAATGGGACAAAAAAGGCTAGTAAAAGCGGCCAGTAGTTATAAAAAAAAGCTTTAATTGTTTTTTGCATACGATTCACCTCAATAAATAATAGAATAAAAAGCAGAAGAGTGGCTTCAGACCGCTGCACGAATGGAAACGTCAAAACCAATTTAAAATAGATGGTTTATCTTGTTGGTTAATAAGCTTTATTGATTGTTTTTCGGAAACCAAACGGCACTCACAAACTAGAATAGCATAGATTACTAAGGAATAATTAAAATTTTCCTCATTCAATGGTTAAATTCAATCAAATTTGTTACAATGAGGAAAGTTTAATGGAATAGGAAGGTGTAGTGTTGAAATCGAACAAAAAGAAAAATGATAAGAAAAGATCCCATATTCCTTTTCGTTTAAACCTCTTGTTCTTCGTGGTTTTTTTGCTTTTTGCAACGCTTATTTTGCGTTTAGGTTATCTGCAGATTGTGAAAGGTGAAGAATTTGAAACACAAGTGCAACGAACCGAGACTACATTAGCAACTGGGACAGTACCTCGTGGCGAAATTTACGATAGCCAGCACCGTAAGCTTGTCGGAAATAATCCTCTTCAAGCCATTACATATACGAGAGGAAAAGGCGTATCCGGTGAAGATATGGCTAAAATTGCTTTGAATTTGGCAAGTTATATAAAAATGCCGCATGTCACTCAAGTGGAAACAGAGAAAGACTTTGATTTATCGATTAGAGACTTGAAAGATTTTTGGGCAGTTTCAAATGAAAAAGAACTAAACAAACGGTTAACTGAAACAGAAAAAAAGCTGACTGGATCAGAGCTTTATCAATTGCAAATTGATCGTGTGACCGATGAAGACATCCAATTTTCAGAAGAAGAATTAGAAGCAGCAGCTATTTTTAAACGAATGAATGGCGCCTATGCGCTGTCAACGATTAACATCAAAAGCGAAGATGTGACCGATGAAGAAATCGCAAGAGTCAGCGAAAATCTTTTGGCTTTGCCTGGGGTTGACACCGGCACAGACTGGGTTCGGACATATCCAGAAGGAGAAATGCTGAGAAGTATCTTAGGAGATGTTACGACCGAAGCAGAAGGGCTGCCAGACAATAAAGCAGCTACTTATTTAGCTAAAGGCTATGCTCGCAATGACCGGGTTGGGAAAAGTTACTTAGAACAGCAGTACGAACAAGTTCTAAGCGGTTCTAAATCAAAATCTGCGACAGAGACCAATCAAAATGGCGATATTGTGAATACCATTCAAAATTATGTTGGCGAAAAAGGCGATAATTTAGTATTGACTATTGATATGAATTTCCAAAAAATCGTTGAAGAAATTGCTTACAATTCCCTCGCACAACATCGTCAAGGGTTGAATGACCGCGTATACGTTATTGCCTCTGATCCAAATACAGGTGAAATAATGGCAATGACTGGCCAAAAAGTAAACCCGAAAACGGGTAAAATTGAAGACGATGCATTAGGCGCGATTAGTAGTGCTTATTCGATGGGATCTTCTGTTAAGCCAGCAACGGTATTGGCTGGATATATGGATGGAGTAATCACGTTAAATGACAATACAATAGTGGATGAACCATTAAAGTTCGGAAGAAATGCGGGGAATTCTATCAGTTCGGTGTTTAACCGAAGCGGAAGTGTAGCAGTGAACGATATTACTGCGTTGGAACGTTCATCCAACGTTTACATGTCTAAAATTGCAATGCGTATGGGAGGACAATACACGTATAGTTCAGGAATAAATTTGAGTATTGATGGAAACGAAGTTATTAACAAATTAAGAGGGTATTACGCGCAATTCGGATTAGGCTTGAAAACCGGAATCGATTTGCCGAATGAAGGTTCTGGTTTTGTGGGTTCGGATATCACCGGCGTCCAACCGCTCTTCTTTTCTTTTGGGCAATACGATACGTATACGCCGATTCAAATGCTCCAATATGCATCTACTATTGCTAATGGAGGAAAACGAATCGCACCAAGAATCGTCGACGAAATCCGTGGAACAGATGAAGATGGGAATCTAGGAGTTTTAGAAACTCAATTAGGTTCCGAAGTATTGAATACCGTTAACGTTGGCGAAACAGAGTTTTCTCGTGTACAGCAAGGAATGTATCAAGTAATTCATGGGGCAAATGGTTCGGCTAGAAGTGCTTTTATCGGAGCACCATATGATGCCGCTGGGAAAACAGGGACAGCTGAAGCTATCTACGATGGACCAGTGGAAAATGCAAAAGGCTCCTCAGTGATCAATCGGACGTTTATCGGCTATGCACCGTTCGATAATCCTGAAATTGCTGTCACGGTGGTAGTTCCTTATTTACCGATAACAAATACCAACAGTGAAAATACAACTATTGGCCGACAAGTGTTAGATGCATACTTTCGAGTAGGGAAATATGCTCAGCTAGACGATGAACTGGAGAAAGAAACGACAACCGAAGAATAATAACACAGAAAAACCCTTCTAATCACTATGATTAGAAGGGTTTTTCTGCTGTTTAGCGACCCATCAAGGCCTCTGCAATTTGTTGAGAATCCATTTCGCTGGTAACTTCATAAGAACCAGGACGCAGAAGAGAAACATAATTATTCTCATCAAGAAACTTTTCGAAATCAGAAGAATTTTCGATGATTCCTTGGTCAGCTAGTTGTTGAACAGCTACACTGCTAGGATCTCCATTATTAATGATAATGGTTGTTTTAGTGACAGCTGGTTCGCTTGAATCTTTTTCAGAAGAATCTGTTTCTTTTGGTTCTTCTGAACTGGCTGATTCAGCAGTGTCTGAACTTTCTTTAGATAAATTGGCAACTTCTGTTTCTGCCAACAATTGTTCATACTTTTCTTTATAGGATAACTCTTCTTCGCTTAATTCAACGGTTTCGTTTGAAGCCGGTTGTTTGGCAGCAGCAGCTGGCTCATAAAGGAAAAGACGGTATCCGGCAAGAACGATGGCAGAGACTAAAAATCCTACTGCCAAGTAACGTAATGTGGGTCTACTCATTCAAAAAGCTCCTTTAATTTGTTTTTAGTTGTTTTCGAGATATTCATCGACAACCACTTTGATGGTCGCTTCAGATAATCTTGTTTGATTAGCGATATCTTCAATTGCTACTCCTTGGGTATACAAGGTGATGACATGTTTTTTCAAGACATCGTGTATTTTGGCTGAAGTTGCAATTTCTTCTGTATGAATGTTTAATTCTTTTTCTAAAACAGAAACACGCTTCTTTAATTGAAAAATATCTTGTAACAGTTGAAGAGACAATTCTTCAAATTCTTCTTTGATTTTTTCACCGTTATCTTTTTTATAGAAAGACCATCCAATCAATCCGATGGCGATGGCTAATAAAACAATTACTATTACCCATAAGTCCATTATTTTCACCTCTTTTATTTAAACTCAAAATCAATTTTACCACATTCTAGTTTAGAAATGTAAAAAGTGAAAAAAAACTTAATGAAAATATAAAAATACATCAGCTCATTACAATCGTATTGTTTTTAGAAGAATAACGAACATTTATTGCGAAAGCCTGCATACCACTATTTGTTTACGATATCAATAAGACAACAGCTGTGTGGTTAAAAGTTTAGAAAAGAGCCTGATTCATTTCAATACGCTTAAGTCTTTCTTTAGTCAGGTATTTTCTTGCAGTATTTGTTGTTCGTCCTTAACTACTGCAAGAAGCAAGCATGAAGATATACACGTAAAGTAAAAAAACTTTACAACCTTTAAAAAAATACTAGCATGTTTTTGAAAAAAGTGATATGATATTCAAGTCAGAAGATTACGGAATGTAACTTCAAATATTGTTTAGTGCTTGGAGGGAAAATCATGCGTGTAAACATCACATTGGAATGTACTGAATGTAAAGAACGTAATTACATCTCAAAGAAAAACAAACGTAACAATCCGGACCGTGTAGAATTCAAAAAATACTGCCCGCGCGAACGCGTTGTTACTCTACATCGTGAAACAAAATAACAACAGATCTCTGTTGTTTTTTTGTGGCATAAATCATATACGAAGTAAAAAATGCTGAGAGATTCTTTCTCAGCATTTTTTATTTAGGAGGAATTACCCGATGACCAAACAAGAAATCCGCAAACAAACCATTGAACGATTAAAAGAATTAACCGGCAAGCAAAAAAAAGAACAAGAAGCAGCTATTTTGGCACGCCTTTTCCAAACGGTGGAATGGAAAGAAGCTAAAATCATTGCTACTACAATGGCACAAGAAATGGAATTAAACACCCGACCCATTATTGAGAAAGCATGGGAAGAAGGGAAACAGGTAGTGCTTCCTAGAGCGAAAAAAAACCGGATCATGGATTTCGTTAGGTATACTTCAGAAACACCGATGGAAACTTCAACATTTGGTTTATCAGAACCAGCGGCTGCCTTGCCCGCTATCCCGAAAGCAGACATTGATATGGTAATTGTTCCTGGATTAGCTTTTTCTGAAAAAGGATACCGTGTTGGTTTTGGTGGCGGCTATTATGATCGTTTCTTAGCTGACTATACTGGGAACACCGTTTCACTAGTTTTTAACGAGCAAAAGATACCTTCTTTTGAAATAGAATCTTTTGATATTCCGATCGGCCTTTTAATTACAGTCAATGAAACGAAGCAGACTATTTGATTTTTAGAATTCATTCTGTTTGGTGTCTAAACGTTCCTTTGGTATACTCCTAGTAATAAGAGAAAGGGCGGTTTTGTAAATGGATGATGTATGTGAAGTGTTTTTTAGCAATGGACAGTCTCTAAGAATCAACATGTCTCAAAGAGCCTTTATTGAGCAAGTGAGCACAGAAGAGGGTGTACTGGATAACCGTTTAATTTTGATAAAAAATAAACAAGGTGAAGCTGTTTACGTGAATCCTTTACAAGTTGTTTCTATCTCGACACCGTTCGCACTATCAAAAGATGAACTGTTTACTTTATCGGAACAACAGGAAGATAAAGAACGAGCAGAGCATAATTTGGAAGCGATTCAAGATTTAAGTGAAAATATTGATAATATGGAATAAGGTAAAGAGTCAGCTTTGCAGCTGGCTTTTTTTGTTTGCTGAAAACGGAAGATACATTGAGCATCGACTGCAGCCCTTTTCTTTTTGTTACCGTGAACAGGCTTGTTTTATGCTATAATTAAAAAATAGCGCTACGCTTTTATTTTTTAGTTAAAAGATACAATAAGACGAGAATGGAGTTGATCAATTGGATTACCAAACGGAAATGAAAATAAAACGTTTTTTTAAGCAGCCGCTTTTGACATATGCCTTTTTAGGCCTTCAAATTTTACTGTTTATCTTAATGACCTTTAACGGGGGCAGTACGAATACCCATACGTTGATTGAATACGGTGCAAAATTTAATCCTTTTATTGTTTTAGGAGATTGGTGGCGTTTATTTACGCCGATGTTTCTGCATATTGGTTGGATGCACCTTTTACTCAATTCAATTATTTTATACTATCTAGGAATTCAACTGGAAAGTATTTTTGGTCATTGGCGTTTTGGATTGATTTATCTATTAAGCGGATTTGCTGGAAATGCAGCTAGTTTTGCTTTTAATAATGCTATTTCTGCAGGAGCCAGCACCGCTATATTTGGACTGTTCGGAGCCGCTCTAATGTTAGGGAAAACCTACCCTAATAATCCAGCTATTCAGCAGATGTCAAAAAACTTTATGTTGTTGGTTTTAATTAATTTAGTCTTTGGTGTTTTTGATTCTTCTATTGATTTGGCAGGGCATATTGGCGGACTTGCAGGAGGTTATTTGTTAGCAACGGCTATCAGTACGATAGATCCATTACCGCGTTGGAAAAAACGTCGTTTGCAATTTGGCGGACTTTTTCTTGTCATGGTGATTTTACTCCTAGTCATAGGTTACGTGAGAACTCGATTTCTTTTTTGATCAATAGGTGGTGAGTGCGTGAAAACAATGTATGATGTGCAACAGCTGTTAAAACGTTACGGTATTTTTATTTATGTAGGAAAACGGTTATGGGATATTGAGTTGATGTTGATTGAATTGAAAAAAATTCATGAGCAAGGCTTAATTGAAAATGATGAATATATGACAGCCCTTTTGATTCTTAAACAAGAACATCGAGTTGAAGAATCAAAAGAAAATCAGACGAAAAAATAAGCAGTGTTGGAGGAAGAAGTACATGTCAAAGAAATTAATTGGGATTGATTTAGGCGGAACAACAGTAAAATTTGCGGTATTGACAGAAACCGGTGAAATTCAACAAAAATGGAGCATCATAACCGATATTTCCGATGAAGGTGCAAAAATAGTGCCAGCGATCGTCGCATCTATCAATGAACACATTGAACGATTTGGAATGTCGGCAGCCGATTTTATCGGTATTGGCATGGGGTCGCCAGGAACGGTCGATCGCGAAAAAGGTACGGTTATTGGGGCTTACAATTTAAACTGGAAAACGTTGCAACCGGTAAAACAACTGATTGAAAGTGGCACAGGAATTCCTTTTGCCATAGATAATGATGCCAATGTTGCCGCTCTTGGAGAACGCTGGAAAGGCGCTGGAGAAAATGAAGATGATATGGCGTTTCTAACCTTAGGCACTGGTGTGGGGGGCGGAATCGTAGCAGAGGGACACTTGCTGCATGGAGCTGCAGGCGCCGCTGGAGAAGTTGGACACATAACGGTCGAACCAAATGGATATGACTGTACCTGTGGTAAAAAAGGATGTCTTGAAACAGTGGCTAGCGCAACAGGAGTTGTCCGCTTAGCGAGAGATTATGCTGAGGAGTACGCTGGCGAATCAAACTTGAAAGTTATGGTCGATGATGGACAGCTGGTAACCGCAAAAGATGTGTTTGAATTTGCTAAACAAAAGGATGCTTTAGCAGTTCATGTGATCGATAAAGTAGCTTTTTATCTAGGTTTGGCTTGTGGCAATATCGCGAATATTCTTAATCCTTCTACGATTGTTATTGGCGGAGGCGTATCCAATGCCGGAGAATTTTTAACAGATCAAGTACAAGATTACTTCAACACCTTTACTTTCCCGACGGTTCGCGACAGTTGTAAAATACGTTTGGCACAATTGGGTAATGATGCAGGCGTAATAGGCGCTAGCTCGTTAATTAAAGGAATCGTGGCTAAACAAGTTGAAGCAGCCGACTAAATTAAGATAAGAAATGGAGAGAAACCCTAAAACCATTAGGGTTTCTCTTTTTTACTTTGTATTTGCTGGTTCTAGTTAGAAACAGGAAAAGTTATCTTTAAGCGGCTCATTTATTTACTATAGAGAAAAAGCACTCTTTTACTGGATAAAAAATAAGATAATACTGATTAGAGCTGTTTTGAGAATAGCTAAAAAATGCTAAAGAAAAATTCCTATGGTATAATTAGCTACAGTAATAAGATTAGAAAAGGGGTAGACAGTATCAACTCAACTGATAACAACCGAAAATATAAGGTGATGAAATGAGAAAAAAAGTACCAAAAACCATTGGAATTGGAATATTCGTGCTGCTTTTTGCTGCCGTTTTATTTTTGGGGAGCTGTAGCAAAGAGCACCCTAAAGAGACTGGCAAAGCAGAAGAAGAACATGTTTATCATGAACTTCCAATATCTTATGAAAGTTTCAGAAAAGTCATCGGTTGGCTTTCTGATGAAGAAATACTGGTGCATGCTGGAGAAATGAATGCTGATACATTGTATCGATTTAATCTTTTTTCCGGTAAATTGACCCCGATATACGAAGCTGGTAGTATTATTTTGACCGCAGCCATCTCTGAGAATAAACAGCAAATTTTTATTCAAGTTGCTGGTGAAGCTGGCGGAGAATTGCGTATTATTAATTTAGCTGGAGAAGAGCAGCAAAAATTAGCAATTGAAACGAATGGGTATTTAAATGTTCAATGGAACCCAGTAGAACAAAATCAATTATTTATATCTTATTATCAATGGGAAGAAGAAATGGTTGTTCAAAAATGGGACATTGAGACAAATCAATTAAAAGACATCAAATCGAATTCATTAACGCCGATTTGGTATTCTGAGAACCTTTATTTATATGTGGATAATACTGGAGACTTTTTATTGAAAACAGGGGAATTGTATATGGGCGATATTCGTAACGATGAGGTGACGCGGATTCGGAATCAAGTTTCTGGCTTCTTCTTAAGCAATGACACGTTCGTCACATTTTCACCATCTGATTTCAGCAAAAACGAGTTGCTTTTAACTCGTCAGTATCCATTTATGGTCGATAAAGGATTCATTACCGTACCAAAGGTTTCAATGAATGAACGTTTAGTTTTTCCTTATTTGACACAATCAGGCAGAAAAGAAGCTATTTATGGAGTATTTGCCAAAGAGCCAACTCAATTAGAGTTAGAAACAGGTGAATTTGAATTTGGTAAACTAAATTTTGATACGCGAAAAATTGAACCAATCGTCGATGTGCCGGATAATGCACCCATCAGCATTGCTGGAAATGGTCGATACAGTTTGTATGGTTGGCGTTTTGAGTATATTATTGATTTAGAACAAAAGAAAGTCTATCCTTTGATTCCAATGGAGACCCCTTAAGGATCTTAGAAAACAAGCTTTATAAAAAAATGCTAGTAAAATGCTTTCTTCTTGTGTACAATTATTCATGTGAGTACGAGAAGAGAGGGGCATTTTGAATTGAATGGAAATGTACTATTAAATACAATTTTATTGATCATTATTATAGGATGGGGCGGTTACGAACTGTATCAATACTTTAACCGCAAACGTGCTGCAGTTGAATTAACAGAAGAAGAATTCAAAAAAAATATGCGGAAAGTTCAATTGATTGATGTTCGTGAGAAAGCTGATTTTGATGCTGGCCATATTCTAGGTGCTCGAAATATTCCTTTTTCTTTGTTTAAAACGAGAATGGTTGAGATCAGAAAAGATCAACCTGTTTATCTTTATGACCACAATAAAGCTTTAAGTGGGCGTGCTGCAGTTAAATTGCGTAAAGCAGGCTATGAAGAGTTGTATCGTTTGAAAGGCGGTTACCGTGATTGGACCGGCAAAGTTAAGAAAAAATAACAGCATAAAAAATTCGCCTGCTAAGTGAAGAGGCGAATTTTTTTATGCATTTTTCGAAAAAATTCTATTACTAAAAATCAGGTCAGTCTTCATCTTTAATGTCGCTGTCTTCGGGTAAGGTTTCATTTAAATAATCCTGCAACTCAGCTTTATATTTTTCTAAAGCTTTAAAGTAAAGATTAAATTGTTCTTTATTGACCAATAGATTTTCACCATCGGATACGGTACGGATTTGTTTTTCACGAACAAGGCGATAGACCTCTGAAATCGTGAGATCCAGATATTCTGCAGTTTCTTCAAGCGTTAGATACATCTGACACACCTCCGTTCCTTTGATATAGTTTATTTTACGCTATTTCACTTAAAAATACGAGGAAAATACGTTTGCCTTAACAGTCGACAATAACGGTTCATTCTATGAATATGTTATAATAAAAACGTTATCGTTGGTAAGTGGAGGTGTTTTAATGAGAAGAACAGAAGTTATCGCTCATAGAGGCAGTAAAGGAACACATCCTGAAAATACACTTCCTGCTTTTGAAGAAGCTTTAAAAGCAGGAAGTGACGGAATTGAATTAGATGTCCAACTGAGTGGAGATCAAGAACTTGTGGTGATCCATGATGAAACAGTAGACCGGACGAGTGATGGCCATGGTTTGGTAGGTGAGTTTACTTTACAAGAATTAAAAACTTTGGATGCGGGCAGTTGGTTTGCTTCGGAATACGCATTTAGCCGTATTCCTAGTTTGCAAGAAGTTTTTGATTTATTGAACAGCTATCAGTATACTGGTGTATTAAATATTGAGTTCAAAACAAATAAATACCCTTATCCAGGTATCGAAGAAAAAGTGATGGAACTGGTTTGCCGACAAAATTGGCCGTTCGCTATTGAATATTCAAGTTTTAATTATCAAACTCTTAGACGTGTGAAAAAATTGGACCAATCCAATAAAATAGCTTTACTGTTTGAACAAAGTGAAGGGGCGATAGAAATATTGGATAATCGGTTTCTCGTCACTATGTGGCACCCAAAATTAACATGGCTTCGAGAAATCAGCGAGTCCAATGTACCAAAAATCCCTACTCGTCCTTGGACCGTCAATCATAGCCATGACTTGGACTACTGTTTCAGTAAAAGAACATATGGTGTTATCACTGATTACCCAGCAAAAGCTCTCGCAATTCGAGAAAAATGGCAATCATAGAAACAAAGGAGAATATTGTGACTAAACCGAAAATTATCGTTATTGTAGGACCAACAGCTGTTGGCAAAACAAGTTTAAGCATTGCATTAGCCAAACGGTTTGATGGCGAAATCATCAGTGGCGATTCAATGCAAATTTATAAACAGTTAGATATCGGAACAGCAAAAGCAACTTTAACAGAACGGTCTGGAATTCCTCACTACTTGATCGATGAAGTTTCAGCTGCAGAAAATTACACTGTTTCCGACTTTCAAAAAAGAGCTAGATGCTTGATCCAAGAAATCAGTGCTAAAGGCAAGGTCCCGATTATTGTTGGCGGAACGGGCTTATACATGGAATCTTTATTGTATGATGTGAGTTTTGGCGGAAAAGGAGAAAATGATGGAATGTTTCGGGCTGAAAAAGAAGCAGAAGCTGCAGAACATGGCTCGCTTTATGTGTGGGAAGAACTAAAAAAAGCAGATCCCATCGCAGCCGAGAATATTCATGTTAATAATGTCAGACGAGTCATTCGTGCTCTGGAAGTCCTTCATGTTACTGGTCGTCCTTTTTCTGCTTCGCAAAACGAACGTGAAACAAAAGAACCTTTATATGACGCAAAAATTATCGGATTGACCACCGATCGAGCGCTTCTCTATAAACGCATCAATAAGCGGGTGGAAGAGATGATCGATCAAGGATTGGAAACAGAAGCACGTTGGTTAGTTGAACAAGGATTGCAAGAAGCTCAAGCAATGCGCGGCATAGGCTATAAAGAATGGCTGCCTTATTTTAATGGAGAAGGAACAGTTTCGTCAGTTGTAGAATCCATCCAACAGAATTCCAGGCGGTATGCTAAGCGTCAATTCACTTGGTTCAGAAACCGAATGAAAGATGTTGAATGGTGGAATTTAGTGGAACGTCCCGAATCTGAAAAAGATCTCATTGAGGAAGTCCAGCAATTTTTAAATCAAACTACACTAGAGAGGTAGGATGTAACGATGGAAACTAAAAAAGAACAAGAAAAAGTAGTGCTTGTCGGTGTTCAAACAAACGAAACAGATCAAGATTTTGCCTATTCACTAAATGAGCTCGCTCAGTTGACAGAGACAGCTTTAGGAAAAGTTGTCGGCGAGTTGACTCAAAAAAGAGAGCGTTTTGATCCTAGAACATTTTTAGGTAAAGGCAAACTGGAAGAGTTAGGACATTTAGTTGAAGAGTCTGCAGCAGATGTCGTCATTTTTAACCATGCATTAACACCGGGACAAACCCGAAACATTCAAGAAGTCATTGATGTGAAAATTATTGATCGAATCCAACTAATTTTAGATATTTTCGCTATGCGTGCTCAAAGCAAAGAAGGCAAACTGCAAGTTGAACTGGCTCAATTGCAATATATGCTGCCTCGTTTAGCTGGACAAGGAATCAATTTGTCGCGTTTAGGTGGAGGAATCGGAACTAGAGGTCCTGGTGAAACCAAATTAGAAACAGATCGTCGTCATATTCGTGATCAAATCAGCGATATCAAACGTACGTTAAAAGAAACAGAAAAACACCGTGACCGTAATCGTATACAGCGGAAAGAAAGCGGGACCTTCCAGATAGGGTTGATGGGGTATACAAATGCTGGAAAATCAACGTTGTTAAACAAATTGACACAAGCCGAAACGTATGAAGAAAATCAGTTGTTTGCTACATTGGATCCTTTGACTCGCAAACTAGTCTTACCGTCAGGGATGAATGTTACATTAACAGATACGGTTGGATTTATTCAAGATTTGCCAACAGAATTGATTGAAGCTTTTCAGTCAACATTGGAAGAAACTCGCAATGTAGATTTGTTGCTGCATGTAGTAGATTCTTCTGCAGAAAATATGGCTGGGCATGAAAAAACAGTTATGCAACTATTGAAAGAGTTAAAAATGGATCATATTCCTATGTTGACAGTTTACAATAAAAAGGATTTGGTTGACGGTATGTTTTTCCCAAGCCTATACCCCAATGTATGGATATCAGCTAAAGAACCTGCGGATATTGCTGTTTTACTGGAAGAAATCACGAATCATATGAGAGAGATCATGGTTCCTTATCAAATTGAAGTAAACGCAGCAGAAGGCCATAAATTGGTTCGTTTAAAACAAGAGACGTTGCTGCTGTCAGAAACCTATGACGAAGAAAAAAACGTTTATATTGTAAGAGGCTATGCAAATAAAGAGTCAAAATGGATTGGAGAGAGTCACTAAATGAGTTGGAACAGTCACTATGCACCCGAATTAATCGAGAAAATAAAAATGGTTGAGGAAAAAATCAAACCTGTTCATGAGCAGATTCATGAAGTTGCTTTGGCCAATCAAAATAAAGTATTAAGCAGTTTTAGAAATAAAAAAGTTTCAGAACAAAACTTTACGCCTTCGACCGGTTATGGTTATGACGATTACGGCCGTGATGTGTTGGAAGAAGTGTATGCTGATGTTTTTAAAGCAGAAGCGGGTCTAGTAAGACCGCAGATCATTTCAGGAACCCATGCTATCGCAACAGCCTTATTTGGAGTGATGCGTCCTGGAGACGACCTGTTGTACATTACGGGATCGCCTTATGATACGTTATTGGAAATCGTTGGAGTAACCGGTAATGGCATTGGGTCTTTTAAAGAATATCAAATGGGGTATGACCACGTTGATTTATTAGAAGACGGTAGTGTCGACTTTGAAACAGTCAAAGAAAAAATCACAAAAAAACCAAAAGTGGTTGCCATACAACGTTCACGCGGTTACGCTGATCGTCCTTCTTTCACGATTGAAAAAATCAAGGAGATGATCGACGTTGTTAAAACCGTTCATCCAACAGCGATTATTTTTGTAGACAATTGCTACGGTGAATTTGTTGAACAAAAAGAGCCTATCGAAGTCGGAGCTGATTTAATGGCGGGTTCGTTGATTAAAAACCCAGGTGGCGGTTTAGCTAAAACAGGCGGCTATATTGTAGGACGTTTAGATTTAATAGAAGCTTGCGGATACCGTTTGACTTCTCCAGGAATCGGACGTGAAGCAGGGGCTTCTTTATACAGCCTGCAAGAAATGTACCAAGGGTTTTTCATGGCACCCCATGCAGTTGGAGAGGCTTTAAAAGGCGCGGTGTACACTGCAGCTTTATTGGAAACCTGCGGAGTAGACAGTTCGCCGAAATGGAACGATCCGCGAACAGATTTGATTCAAATGATTTCATTAAACGACAAAGACAAAATGATCCAATTTGCCCAAACGATTCAAAAGTATTCACCTATTAACGCTCATGTGACTCCGGTTGGAGCTTATATGCCTGGTTATGAAGATGATGTCATCATGGCTGCTGGAACATTTATCCAAGGCTCAAGTATTGAACTAACAGCCGATGGTCCGATTAGACCACCTTATACATTGTATGTCCAAGGCGGGTTGACATATGAACATGTCAAATTGGCAGTAAGCTCTGCTGTATCGGAATTGTATTATCCTCAATAGAAAAAAACCTCCCATTAGATTTTTTGTTAATGGGAGGTTTTTTGAGGTAGACCAATATAAGCAAAACTCACACAATCATGTCAGGAAAGTTTTGACAAATCAAATAAGCCTTGTTAAAGTGGAAAGAAATAAAAGATTTATTCATGTGAAATGCGTTGAAAGTTGGACAGTTTTGTTCGTTCAGTTAGAGAAAAAATAAAAAAAGAGCCACATCATGAAAGGGAGAATTTTTAAGACAATGAAAAAATTCACAGCAGAAGAAATCAGAGATAGTGCAACAGAACAAAATGTTCGTTTTTTACGTTTGATGTTTACCGATATTGATGGAACGATCAAAAATGTTGAAGTTCCGATCAGTCAATTGAATAAAGTGTTAGACAATCAAATGATGTTTGATGGATCTTCAATTGATGGTTTTGTCCGAATCGAAGAAAGCGATATGTATTTATGTCCTGATTTGGCTACATGGTTAGTTTTTCCGTGGGAAATTGGCACTGGGAAAGACAAAGTAGCCCGCTTGATCTGTGATATTTATAATCCCGATGGCACACCTTTTGCAGGCGATCCTCGTACCAATTTGAAACGCGTCTTGAAAGAAATGGAAGAGCTAGGCTTTACTGAATTTAATTTAGGGCCAGAACCAGAATTCTTCTTGTTTAAACTTGATGAGAACGGCAAGCCAACTCTCGAATTAAACGACGATGGCGGATACTTTGACCTTGCTCCGATGGATTTAGGTGAAAATTGTCGTCGTGAAATCGTCCTGCAATTAGAAGATATGGGCTTTGAGATTGAAGCAAGTCACCATGAAACAGCTCCGGGCCAACATGAGATCGATTGGAAATACGCTGATGCTGTAGAAGCTTGTGATAATATTCAAACCTTTAAGCTTATTGTTAAGACTGTTGCGCGTCAATATGGCCTCCATGCAACATTTATGCCTAAACCGTTGCAAGGTGTCAGCGGGTCAGGGATGCATTTCAATATGTCTTTATTCAATCAAGAAGGCAATGCTTTTTGTGATGAAACAGATGACTTGGGATTAAGCAAAACGGCTTATCAATTTTTAGCAGGAACGATGAAGCATGCATTAGCGTTTACAGCTATTTGTAATCCTACCGTTAATTCTTATAAACGATTGATTCCAGGCTACGAAGCTCCAGTTTATGTGGCGTGGAGCGCTCGTAACCGTTCGCCGCTGGTTCGTGTACCGAGTTCACGCGGAATGTCTACACGGGTCGAATTACGAAGCGTAGACCCAAGTGCTAATCCTTACTTGGCTTTAGCAGTTCTATTAAAATCAGGTTTGGATGGAATAAAAAACGAAATGGAAGTAGCAGAACCAATTGACCGCAATATTTACCGTATGACTTCTGAAGAACGTCATGAACGAGGCATCATCGATCTTCCGTCTACACTGCATAATGCATTGAAATACCTGCGTGAAGACGAAGTTGTCAAAGAAGCGTTGGGTTCCCATATCTATAATAGTTTTATTACAGCTAAGCGTGTGGAATGGGCAGCTTATCGTGAACAAGTTTCTGAATGGGAGCAAGAGAAATACATGACTCTTTATTGAGCTCGATTAAAATAACGATCTATACAACCAGAAAGAGCCAAGACTTAATATTGTCTTAGCTCTTTCTTTTTTTAGGCCGCTAAATAGATGTCAGGAAATGTAACATCTTCGTTTCTTTTTATTGACAGTAAAAAAAAACACTGCTATTCTGTAAAAGTAATCGAAAGGAGGGCAAAAATGAGAGAGAAAGAGTTGAGACGCTCCAGGTCAGTTTTTCCCATTGGCACAGTTATGACATTAACAGATTTATCAGCACGTCAAATTCGGTACTACGAAGAACAAGACTTGATTCACCCTGAACGCAATGAAGGGAACAGAAGAATGTTTTCTCTAAATGACATTGATGTGCTTCTTGAGATCAAAGATTATTTAGCTGATGGAATCAATATGGCGGGCATTAAGCAAATTTATACTTTAAAAAAAGAAGAATCAGAAACTAAAAAACAAAAAGAACATCAAATGATAACAGATGAAGATGTTAGACGCATTTTACACACTGAGTTTTTATCGGTTAGCGGATTGATGTCTAAAGAACCGACACAATATATTGATTCAAAAGATTTGTTTTAAAGAAAGTGCATAAAACAAAAAAGGTCCATAAAAGTTTTTCGTTAAACTCTTATAGGCCTTTTTAATTAGCGGAGTGTTTCTCGATGTATCATCTATAGCGATAAAGTATTAGTTAAACTCTAAATCAATCATCATGTCGTCTAAATTTTCTAAAGCTTCAGTTTTTTCTATATAATCGATCCAAGCTTGATAAGGATCAGAAGATTGAGTACGAATAGTCATTTTAAATTTGTCGTAAACATTTTTCATTAACTCCACCCATAATTTATCGACCGCTCTATCTAATTTCGTCTCATTCCATCTCTTAGCTGGTGCGCGTCTAGCATTTCTGGCCAATTGATCCTCCAATGCTTTTTCATAAAATGTATCTTTACTCGTTAAGTTTTTATCCATGTATGCTATAAATTCTTTAAAAGTCATTTCTTTTACCTCCTAAATGATATGCCTAAAATTATTTTAGAACTTTCTAAAAAACAATATGTATCAGTAAGGGCATCAAATATAAAAATGTTTACTGATCTCAATAAAACATTAAACAAAAAAACTTTTATTACTGTCTTTTAACCACTCGTTTCCTTGTCCTGAAGTAACTATTGAAGTATAACTTAAAGTGTTGAAAACACAACGGAAAGTTATATAAAGTTATTTTATCGTATATTCTGATAGAAGGAGTTTGCATATGAGCAACAAGAGAGATGAGTACCAGGTAAACTAAATTACAATCCTACTAGTTAAAGCATAGACAGAAAACTTCCTGTTAAAATTGTTTGTAAAAGATTTGTGCATAAAAATTGGTGAAACATACATAAATATGTAAATATATTATTCTGGTTAACAACATAAAAAGCATCCACATTGAAGTGAATGCTTTTTTTGCTTTCCGAGATATTCCGAAATAAATCCGAAATGGTTTTAACTTGTATGTTTCTCAATTTGATGAAACGCTGTGAAATCAACGTTTTTGGTCATCGGTTTTACCTCGTTTTAGGTTAAATACGTCTCAGGAGAGATTCGAACTCCCGACCGTTCGCTTAGAAGGCGAATGCTCTATCCGGCTGAGCTACTGAGACATTTCTTAGCAACAGAATTTATTATATGGGATAATGAATAAAAAGTCAATGCTATTTTTGAATTTAATTCAAGAGAATATAAAATAGTTTTTTTAAAATAAATTGCTTTACTTCCCTGGACCGTTTAACGTAATATTTTGTTGTAGCTCATTACCTCAATTTTATTTAATAAATTAAAGTTTAATTTTTCACAAAGCTATTTTAAAAAAAAGAATTAAAAAACGACTACTTTTTCAGATTTTAGAAAGGACCTAATAAAACACCTGCTGCTCAATATATTTTCAAAATAAAAAAATCATACAAAGAAAATAAATGATTGTGAAAGACGTAGGGAACAATTAAAAAAACTGAGATAAAATAAGCGTTTAAGAAGTTTTTGGCATTTCACAAGAGATACCATATATAGTGGCAGGGGCCCTTGTGAATATAAAATTAAACTATATATGGTGTCTTTATGATTGTAAAAAAGCAATATATTGTGTAGTATATTAGAAGCAAAGCAATTCGGTGTTTAACCCAAAGAGAACAGGTTTCACCAAAAAAATAGTTAATTTAAAGGGAGTAATAAAAATGGCTCAAAAAGTAATCGTTGTTTATTCAAAACCTAATTGTATGCAATGCAACTTTACCAAAAAGTATTTAGATGATAAAGGTATTGAATACATTGCTAAAGATATCTTTGAATCAGAAACTGCATTAGAAGAAGTAAAAGAATTAGGGTTCAGTTCAGTCCCAGTTATTACAGTTGAAGGGCAAGAAGCATTCAATGGATTCCGACCAGACTTGCTTGACCAATTAGTATGAAAGTTGTTTATATGTCTTTAACAGGGCAGACACGAAAATTTGTGGAAAAGCTAGATATGGATTTATTGGAGATTACGCCAACGAATCCATATCTTTCAATTCATGAACCTTTTATCGTTGTTGTTCCCACTTATGAAGTAGAAGCAACTGAAATCATAAATGACTTCATAGAGACAGATAATAATCGTACTTATTTTAAAGGGATTGCTGGCAGCGGAAATCTGAACTTCGGAAACTTATTTGTTTTTACAGCAAAAAATCTGGCACAAGAATATAAAGTGCCTTTGTTACATACTTTTGAATTTCAAGGAAACGACGAAGATGTACAACTATTGAAGAAAGCGGTGAAAGAACTTGGATAAACCAGTATTAGCAACCAAGCCAAAAGATGTAACTTATTTTAAATTGAATAATGAATTGAATCGACCTGTAAATGGTTCTATTCCTTTGAATAAAGACCGTGAAGCTGTACGTGCTTACTTTTTGGAGTACGTCAATCCAAACACAGTTTTCTTTTATACACTAGATGAAAAATTAAATTATTTGCTGGCAGAAGATTATATTGAAGAAGAATTTTTAAACCAATACGATCGTGGATTCGTAAAAGAGTTATTTGAAGATATTTACAGCCGTAAATTTCGGTTCCGTTCCTTTATGTCGGCATTTAAATTCTACACACAATATGCTCTGAGAACCAATGACGGGGAACGTTTCTTGGAACGTTACGAGGACCGTATTGTATTCAATGCGTTGTATTTAGCAAATGGAGACAAAGAACTGGCTCGTACGATTGCAGATGAGATCGTCAATCAGCGTTATCAACCTGCGACACCAACATTCCTAAATGCAGGACGCAAACGTCGTGGCGAATTGGTTTCTTGTTTCTTAGTTCAAGCAACCGATGATATGAACAGCATTGGACGCGTAGTCAATAGTGCGCTTCAATTGTCGCGTATCGGTGGAGGAGTTGGAGTCAACTTATCAAACCTGCGAGCTGCTGGCGATCCAATCAAGCAAATAGAAAATGCCTCAAGTGGCGTTATTCCAGTTATGAAATTATTGGAAGACAGTTTCAGCTATTCTAATCAATTGGGACAACGTAATGGTGCCGGAGCTGTTTACTTGAACGTTTTCCATCCAGACATCGTTTCTTTTTTATCTACAAAAAAAGAAAATGCTGATGAAAAGATTCGGGTTAAAACATTATCTCTAGGTTTAGTTGTACCAGACAAGTTTTATGAACTAGCAGCTCATGATGAGCAAATGTACTTATTCAGCCCTTATGATGTTGAACGTATTTACGGCAGACCGTTTGCTTATGTAGACATCACTGAAGAGTATGACAACATGGTTAATAACGAAGAAATCCGCAAATCAAAAATTAGCGCTCGTGAATTGGAAAATGAGATTTCCAAACTTCAGCAAGAATCAGGTTATCCTTACATTATCAATATTGATACAGCAAACCGTGAAAACCCTGTTTATGGAACAATCACGATGAGCAACTTATGCAGTGAAATTTTGCAAATCCAAGAACCTTCGCTGATCAATGATGATCAAACGTATGAAGCTTTAGGTACCGATATTAGTTGTAACTTAGGTTCAACAAATATTGTGAATTTGATGAAGTCCCCTGATTTTGGCAAATCCGTTGATGCTATGGTACGTGCTTTGACAATGGTGACAGATCAATCCAGTATCGAAGCTGTTCCTTCAGTTAAAAACGGAAATGATAAATACCATACAATCGGTCTTGGGGCCATGGGCTTGCATACCTTTTTAGCATTGAACCAAATCGAATACGGCTCACCAGAATCGATTGAATTTACAGATGTTTACTTTATGATGCTGAATTACTATACGCTTGTTGCTAGTAATAAATTAGCTCGTGAACGAAAAGTCTCTTTCCATAATTTTGATAAATCAAAATACGCTACTGGTGAATATTTTGACAACTATACGCAGGAAGATCATCAATTTACAAGCGACAAAGTAGCTGGACTATTTGGTTCGCTTATTGTACCGACTAAGGAAGACTGGGCTAACTTGAAGGATGCAGTTATGAAAGACGGCTTGTATCACCAAAATCGTTTAGCAGTAGCGCCTACCGGTTCTATCAGTTATGTTAATGAAACTTCTGCTAGTTTACATCCAATTACTCGGTTGATCGAAGAACGTCAAGAAAAGAAAACAGGTAAAACATATTATCCTGCACCATTCTTGTCGAATGAAACATTGCCGTATTATACTTCTGCTTATGATATTGATATGCGCCGTGTGATCGATGTTTATGCAGCCGCTCAAAAACACATCGACCAAGGGATGAGTTTGACACTCTTTATGCGTTCAGACATTCCAGAAGGCATGTATGAATGGAAAGAAGGACGTACGTCTAAACAAACGACCCGTGATTTAAATATTTTGCGTCACTATGCTTGGCGTAAAGGCATCAAGTCGCTTTATTATATTCGTACGTTTACAGAAAATTCAGAAGAAATAGGTTCAAATGCTTGCGAAAGCTGCAGCATTTAAGAGGGGTGAATTGTGGCTATGACAAAAAGATATGATGCAATAAATTGGAATAAAATAGAAGATATGATTGATAAACTAACTTGGGAAAAATTAGTTGAACAATTTTGGACAGATACAAGAATCCCATTATCGAATGATCTAGGCGATTGGGCTCGTCTGCCTAAAAATGAAAAAGAGATGCTTGCAAAAGTTTTAGGCGGTCTAACTTTGTTAGATACGCTGCAATCACAAGATGGTGTCGAATCTTTGAAAGACTCGATTCGGACACAACATGAAGAAGCCGTCTACAACAATATCCAATTTATGGAATCCATGCATGCTAAAAGTTACAGTGCTATTTTTAGTACATTGAACTCTAAAGCTGAGATTGAAGATCTTTTCCAATGGATCAACACAGATGCTTTATTGCAAGAAAAAACAGAGACCATCAATGATATCTATCAAAATGGTACTGAATTGCAACGTAAAGTAGCTAGCGTTATGTTAGAATCGTTCTTGTTTTATTCAGGGTTCTTTGCACCATTGCATTATTTAGGCAATAACAAATTGCCAAATGTGGCTGAAATCATCAAACTTATCTTACGGGATGAATCTGTCCATGGCACTTACATTGGATACAAGTTTCAAATAGGCTACAACCAGTTAGCTGAGGATGAGCAAGAAGAGATGAAAAACTGGACTTATGAATTATTATTCAGATTGTATCAAAATGAAGTGAAATATGCAGAATATTTGTATGATGAAATCGGCTGGACTGAACGCGTAAAAGTATTCTTGCGTTACAATGCGAACAAAGCTTTGCAAAACCTAGGTTTCGATCCTTTATTCCCTGATACGGCTAATGATGTTGATCCGGTTATTATGAATGGAATTTCAACTGGAACCTCTAATCATGATTTCTTCTCTCAAGTAGGAAATGGTTATTTAGTAGGTATGGTAGAATCGATGGAAGCTGAAGATTACGAAAAATGGACCGTTTAAAAAAATAAAATAAAAAGTAAGCCTGTTTGAAGCATTTATTTCTTCAAGCAGGCTTGTTTTTTTCTGATTAGAATGGGAAAAGAAAAGAGCTCAATGCATCCGATCAGAGAATGTTCTTTGTGATTGTATCGTACCTGTATTCCGTAGAGGTTCTAATTAAAACTAGTGATATTGTTAAACAAATTGTTATGGACTCCTATTGAGAAATTAAATTATTTGAGAAACTTATTTTTATACACTATGATAGAATTTGAAACAGAGGTTTTGCTGCCTCGAATAAAAGGAGGAGATAAAGATGAAAATAAAAGAAATCAAACAGACGGCTAGGCAGCGTTTAAAAGGGAATTGGAAAGTGGCTATTTTAAACTTGCTGGTTATTTCTGTTTTAAGCGGAGTAATCAGTCAAGTGATTTTTGGTGTAATGGGATTGGCTTCTTTTTCAACGCTAACCAATCTATTCGACAATGCTGGTTCCTATGATCCTTATACGGCTTCAAAAATAACCATCAGCAGCGGTATATTGGCTAGTTTAATTGGTATGTTTGTTGGAATATTGACCAGTGTCCTTTCTGTTGGTTACGATTGGAGTATATTGGATATGGTAGATGGGGCTAAACTTACTGTAGAAGCACTTTTTCAAACTTTTAGCCGAAAGCGAATCTGGAAAGTGTTGGGGCTTACGCTAGTAACGAGTATTTTGGTTATGTTGTGGTCTTTGCTTTTGGTTATCCCAGGAATTATTAAATCTTATAGTTATAGTCAAGCTTTGAATATCTTAAAAGATGAACCAGAAATAACGATCATGGATGCACTTGATAAAAGTCGGAAGATGATGAAAGGGAAAAAATGGAAATTGTTCCGTTTGCAATTATCTATTTTATTATGGTTATTGGTGCCTTTATTCGTTTTCATTATTTTCTTATTAGGCAGCCTTCAAACCTTAGAAAACAGCTCCATGAACGGCGGGGGAGTAATGGTTGCGTTTATTATCGTTTTTATTCTGTTAATGATTTATACAATTTTTATTTCATTTTATATTCAACCTTACCAAATTACCGCTAAACAAGTTTTTTATCGTGAGTTATCAGATGGAACAACACCGTTTCAAGCTGAACAAAAATATGATGAAGAGTATGAAGGCACACAATTAGAAGACGTCGAATTAAAATAAAGAAGAAACTGGCAGTTAAAAAAGCTATGATCCTATTAGGATTCATAGCTTTTTTTAGTTTAGCAGGCATCAATGGCGTGTTTTCATGTGCTTATTGAGCCCTTGACGCGCCAAGTGATCGGCTTCTTTATTTTGAGATTCAGGAATCCATTGAATCATAAACGACGGAAACAAGCGCAACAGCTGATTGATGCTGGTGAGGTATGCTTGAAAGACCTTGTTTTTTACGTAATTGCGTTCAATAGCCGTTACGACAATCTTACTATCTGAAAAAATCAATAACGACTGATTTGTGTAATTGTGTTCTGACAAATATATTAACCCCGTCATGAGCGCCTCGAACTCAGCTTCATGATTGCTCAGTTCTCCTTTGAGCGGAATAGCTAACTGTTCATGTAAGCCATCGGCAATTAAAACGATTCCTGCACCACTCGGACCGGGGTTGTTTTTTGTAGAAGCATCTGTATACATTCGCAACATAAAGTCTGATCCTTTCTATACTTCTCAATTGGACTTAAGAAAAAGTTGTGCTATGATAAGTGTGTAGTTTCATTAGATGAAGCGGGGGAATGCCAAATAGTTAAAGCAGAATTAGCATTAAAAGTTCGTCTCTCCTTGGAACCAGCTTTCCAAATTATTTATTGGTCGATTTGTTGGTTAACTTTTTTTATCAGTCTTATTGGTATTCTAGAAGGACAACATTTTTCTGGTATTAGCATTTTTATGAGCGTTACTTGTCTGATTCTGCTGTATTTTGGATTTGGTTCTACACTAAAGCTTTCAAAAGACTCCTTTGAACTAACTTATTTTAGAGGCTTCAAAAAAAAGAGTTATTCGATGTTTCTTTTGTCTAAATTAGTTTTGTCAGAACAGCGCACCATTCAAGCAGAATTTGCTGATTCCGCAGAACCTCTTGTCTTTTATTTGAATCAAAAAAACAAGAAAAAGTTGGTAACGGCGATTCAACAACTGGCTCCAGCTGTCTTAATTGAAACAGCAGAGGCAATCAACCAAGTATGAAAAGGCTGCAGAGGCGATAAAAAACGATAACTCGATAGAGTTTATCGTTTTTTATTTAGAAAGTTTTAGTGAACTATCTAATACTTGATAAGCAGAAGCATTCAAAAATCAAACATTTTCAATTACGATCACGTTTGTCGCTTGCAGGCCTCTGTTGCCTTCCACAATATCGAAAGTAACCTGCTGACCTTCTGATAAGCTTTTAAAACCTTCTCCTTCGATTCCGGTAAAATGCACAAAGACATCGTCTGATTCATTATATTCAATGAAACCATATCCTTTTTCGTTGCTAAACCATTTAACTACTCCATTTTCCATCTGTAAGTCCCCCTTAATGATGAGTTTATTTAAACTTAAGCCAACTTGTGCATATAAAATAAAGAGGATACAAGAATGATGGCTTATCTACATTATAGGAAGATTAACCGCTTCCGTCAAATAGATTTCAATGAAATTGAGCCAATTGAATATTTAACAAGTTTATTTGCCAAGAATAAGAAGCAAGGTTTTTCTTTTTAAGCAAGTGTTGTATAATTTAAAGCAGATAGAAACAAACGAGAAAACAAATTTAGTACGTGTCTGCTCGTTTAGTTGAAAGGAGAGTACATATGTTATCGGATATTGAAATAGCTCAGCGATCGACAATGTTGCCCATTGTTGAAATCGCAGAAAAAATAAATTTAATAGAAGACGATTTAGAACTATATGGTAAGTACAAAGCTAAAATCAATTTAAAACGCATCAACCAATTAGCTGGCCAAAAAAAGCCAGCAGGAAAACTGGTGCTTGTTACGTCTATCAATCCTACTCCAGCTGGAGAAGGGAAAACCACTGTTTCGGTTGGACTGGCTGATGCATTGAACTATTTAGAGCAATCTACTATTTTAGCGTTGAGAGAACCTTCACTAGGACCTACGATGGGGATGAAGGGCGGGGCAGCAGGAGGAGGTTATGCGCAAGTGATGCCGATGGAAGACATCAATATGCACTTCACAGGAGATATGCATGCTTTGACTGCAGCTAACAATGCCCTATCGGCTTTTATTGACAATCATCTCTACCAAGGAAATGGCTGTCAGATCAACCCAGCAACCATCACTTGGAAACGCGCATTAGATTTAAATGATCGTGCATTAAGAAATATCGTGGTTGGACTTGGCGGACGTTTTAATGGCGTTCCTCGTGAAGATGGCTTCGATATTACTGTCGCTAGTGAAATGATGGCTATTCTATGTTTGGCTACTGATATAGATGATTTAAAGAACCGTCTTTCACATATTGTCATTGGCGAAACTTATGATCGTCAAATGGTGACGGTTGCTGACCTGAAAGTTCAAGGAGCTTTAGCTTTATTGCTGAAAGATGCTATCAAGCCAAACTTAGTACAGACTTTATACCATACACCTGCCTTAGTACATGGTGGCCCATTTGCAAATATCGCTCATGGCTGTAACAGTGTTTTAGCGACTCAGACAGCTATGAAACTAGCCGACTATACTGTAACTGAAGCTGGGTTTGGTGCAGACTTGGGTGCAGAAAAATTTCTAGATATTAAAGTTCCGCAATTGGAAAAAGCTCCAGATGTAGTCGTCATTGTTGCGACTATCCGTGCTTTGAAAATGCACGGAGGCGTCGTAAAAACTGAATTAGCGCATGAAAACATCGAAGCGCTAAAAAAAGGGTTTGCAAATTTGAAAAAGCATATTGAGAATATGCAAAATTATGGACTGCCTGTTGTAGTAGCCATCAATGAATTTTCATCAGATACCGAAAAAGAAGAAACTTGTTTAAAAGAAATGATTGAAGCGCTAGGTGTCCCGGTTGCCCTCACTTCTGTTTGGGAAAAAGGCCCAGTAGGAGGAATTGAATTAGCTAAAGCCGTCATCGAAACGGCTGAGAAGCAATCATCTGATTTTGTTCCACTTTATGATATGAAAAAAAGAACCATTCAAGAAAAAGTGACCACGATCGTCACTGATATTTATGGTGGTTCCGGTGTGCAGTTTAGTAAAAAAGCCAAGAAACAAATGCAAACTTTCGCGGAAAGAGGATGGGATCATCTTCCCATTTGTATGGCAAAAACTCAGTATTCCTTATCCGATGATCCAACCCAGTTAGGTCGTCCTACAGGTTTTGATGTTACTATCAGAGAGTTTGTTCCAAAATTAGGTGCAGGATTCATTGTAGCGTTAACCGGACAAGTGTTGACCATGCCCGGATTACCTAAGAAGCCAGCGGCTCTGCAAATGGATATTACGGAGGATGGAGAAATCAAGGGCTTATTTTAACAATAAAAAAGGAGCTTATCTGATATACGAGGATAAGCTCTTTCCTTTTTATATGAGAGGCTTTCTTTGCTGGAGTCTCATAAGCAGAAACAGCCATTGCCTTTAAGTTTGTATCATAAGAAAGGATTGGTAGAATAGGAGGAGAAAGGAGCTGTTAAGAAATGGAGACTATTTTAACTGAAGAGTTGATTGAATTAGCTGAAAAACGAAGCGCACACTTTCCAGTGGAAGGCTTTTTATGGGGAATAGGGCCAATCCACCCGCGTTTTATGTTGGTAGGTGAAGCTCCTGGAGAAGTTGAATCTTTAAACGGTATTCCTTTCACAGGCAGAGCAGGAATAGAATTGATGAAGTTTTTTGATTTCCTAGAGGTTACTCGTGAAGAAGTTTTTATTACCAGTACTTTTAGAAGTCGACCTTATCAAGAAAAAGAGAAAATAGATAGAAAAACTGGAGAACGTTTTATGCGCAAATACAATCGAACGCCGACTAAAAAAGAAATAATAGCACATGCGCCGTTGCTAGATTATGAAATAAAAACCATTGATCCGCCGATTATTTTAACAATGGGCAATGTAGGGTTGCAACGTTTAATCGGAAACCAGGCGAAAATCATGCAGCTTCATGGTCAGTTGTATGAAGGACCCATTCAAAAGTTAGCTACTCCAGAAGCCACTACTTACACCTGGACAACGGAACAGTACCGGATATTTCCGACTTTTCATCCAGCGTCTATTTTTTATAATCGTCAGTTATTAGAGATGATTTACGAAGATTTGGCTCTATTTAAAACTTACTTATCTTAAATTACAGCTAGTCTTTAGGCCGGAGTTGAGACATGAGTCTCAGCTCCGGCTTTTGTTTTAAGAACTTTCTGAGTGAACCGTCAATATTTAACGGACAGCTGCAAAGTTAAAGCAATAGCTATACAACTGTTCGTTAAAACTAACCAATAGAACAAAACTATCAACCGACTTTTCAAATTTGGATCTTCCGTTTCTGAACTGCCTTTAGAAAGCTGAAAGAACCGAATCGCTTTGGATTGTACGGTGTTCGCTCTCTATAAAATTGAGTAAATGTATGTTAGAATAAAGCAGATTAAAAAATGCGTGCTAGTTATGGGAAAGTGGAGATTAAGTATGAAAGAAATGAAAGTAATCAATTTAACAAAAACATACGGTGAAAAAATACTGTTTGACGATATCAGTTTTTCTATTAAAACAGGCGAACGTGTCGGATTAATTGGCGTCAATGGAACAGGTAAAAGCAACTTATTAAATGTTATTACAGGCAGAGACAGCGGTGAAAAAGGCGAAATTCAAACACCAAAAGGGTATCGAATGGGGTATTTGTTACAAGAACCGGATTTAAACCCAGAACAAAACGTTTTTGATGCTGTTTTTGAAGGCGATACGCCCATCTTAGTGGCTCTTAGAAATTATGAGAAAGCTTTGGAACAATTGATTTTAGATCCAATGAACGAAACTTATCAAAATGCCTATTCAAAAGCAGAACAAGGAATGAACGATCATGATGCATGGCTGGCAGACACCAACGCTAAAATGATTTTAACGAGATTGGGTATTACCGACTTAGAGCAATCAGTAGCGACTCTTTCCGGAGGGCAAAGAAAACGCGTAGGCTTGGCCCAAGTCCTGATACAAGAACCGGACCTATTAGTATTAGATGAACCGACAAACCACTTAGATTTTGAGACCATCACGTGGCTTGAAAACTATCTTAGTTCTTATCGAGGAGCTTTACTGCTCGTTACTCATGACCGATATTTCTTAGACCGTATTGTCAATCGTATGATTGAACTGTCACACGGAAAAGCTATTATGTATACAGGAAATTATGAAAAATATATCATCGCTAGAGCAGAACGCCAAGAAGCCTCTATTCGAGCAGAACACAAACGCAAACAACTGTATACCAAAGAATTAGCGTGGATGCGTACCGGAGCTAAAGCTCGAACAACTAAACAGCAAGCTAGAATCGATCGTTTTTCTGATTTGGAAGAAAATTTAAACCAAGTCAAAACAGATGAATCTGTGGAGATGAATTTAGAGGGAGCTCGGATTGGAAAACGGGTCTTTGATTTACAAGATGCCTCGCTGGAATTTGCTGGTCACCCAATTGTCAAAGATTTTAATTTATTGGTGCAAGCAAAAGACCGGATTGGCATTAGTGGGAAAAACGGTGCTGGAAAATCGACGTTACTAAATGTCTTGGCTGGACGTATTCCGTTAGATTCGGGCGTACTTGTCGTTGGAGAAACAGTGAAAATTGCTTATTATACTCAAATGACAGAAGAAATGGATCCTAACAAACGGGTTATTTCTTTCTTGCAAGAAGTTGGAGAAGAAGTTGAAACTTCTAATGGAGAGCGAATCAGTGTTACCAACTTGCTAGAACAGTTTTTATTTGAAAAGTATACTCATGGCACACTTATCGGCAAATTGTCGGGTGGCGAAAAAAGACGTCTCTATCTATTAAAATTATTGATGCAGCAACCAAATGTTTTATTGCTAGATGAACCGACCAATGACTTGGATATCGCTACTTTGACTGTTTTAGAAGATTACATTGAAACTTTCCCGGGAGCGGTCATTTCGGTCTCGCATGACCGTTATTTCCTTGATAAAACAGCTGAAAAATTATTGATTTTTGAAGGGGATGGAAAAGTGGTTCCTTACTTTGGCAGCATTACAGAATACATTCAAGAAGAAGAAACTGCAAAGTTGGATAGCCAAGATAAAAAAAATAAACCCAAAGAAAATAGCAGTGAAAACAAACAAACGGTCTCGGAAGAAAAAGGGTCTAAAGTTAAATTAACGTATGCAGAAAAAAAAGAATGGGATACGATCGAACAAGACCTTTTTGCTTTAGAAAGCGATATTGAAACTACAAAAAATGAAATGCTGGAAAATAGCAGTGATTTTACGCGTTTGCAAGAATTACAAGAAACGCTGACGCGTCGTGAGAATCAATTAGAACAAAAAATGGCGCGTTGGGAATATTTAAGTCAATTTGAAAATGAATAAAGCAATGTAGGGGGAGCAATTGTGGAAACCGAATATCTGAATTTAGGTAAAAATGTATTGAAAGAAGGCAGTAAAAAGACCGATCGAACAGGAACAGGAACAAATAGTCTTTTTGGGTATCAAATGCGCTTTGATCTCCAAAAAGGCTTTCCTCTGCTGACGACCAAACGAGTGCCTTTTGGTCTGATCAAAAGTGAGTTATTGTGGTTTATCAAAGGCGATACGAATATCCGCTATCTATTACAACACAATAACCATATTTGGAACGAGTGGGCGTTTGAACGCTATATAAAAAGCACAGATTATCATGGACCGGATATGACCGATTTCGGACGTAGAGCATTGGCCGACGAAGCATTTAACCAACTTTACCAAACAGAAATGGCAACTTTTTGTCAACGGATTTTGGAAGACGAAACTTTTGCAGCTCAGTATGGAGAATTAGGAAACGTTTATGGTTCGCAATGGCGTCACTGGAAAACAACGCAAGGAGAAACGATCGATCAATTGAAACAAGTTATTGAAATGATAAAAACAACACCTGATTCTAGACGTCTGATCGTTTCTGCCTGGAATCCAGAAGATGTGCCGAATATGGCTTTGCCGCCTTGTCATACGTTATTTCAATTTTACGTAGCTGATGGAAAGTTGAGCTGTCAACTTTATCAAAGAAGCGCGGATATTTTTTTAGGTGTTCCTTTTAATATTGCCAGCTATGCGCTTTTAACTCATTTGATCGCTCATGAGACAGGGTTAGAAGTAGGAGAGTTTATTCATACTTTAGGCGATGCTCATTTGTATTCTAATCATATCGAACAAATGACGAAACAATTAAAACGTGAACCCAAAGACTTTCCAGTATTGAAATTAAATGAAAACAAAACCAGTATTTTCGATTTTGAAATGGATGATATTCAAATTGAACAGTACCATCCGCATCCGGGGATCAAAGCTCCGATTGCAGTTTAGGATAGATCACAAAGGAAAGAAGGGGTAAACATGATTGCTTTTCTATGGGCGCAAGATCGTAACGGTGTTATCGGCAACAAAGGAACGTTGCCTTGGTATTTGCCGAATGATCTAAAGTATTTTAAAGAAATGACACAAGGAAATGCTGTTGTGATGGGCAGAAAAACGTTCGAAGGGATGAATAAACGTCCCTTACCCAACCGCATCAATATCGTAATGACCAACGATAAAGAGTATCAGGCGGAAGGTGTTTTGATCATGCATAGCCGCCAAGAGGTATTGGATTTCGCTAAGGATTATGAGAACGACTTATTTATTACCGGCGGTTCAGGTGTTTTTAAAGAGTTTATGGGCGATGCAGATTTGCTGCACCGAACAATGATCGATGGGGAATTTGAAGGAGATACGTTTATTCCTGAAATAGATTGGACTCAATGGAAACTAGTGAATGTGGAGCAAGGAATAACAGATGATCGCAATAAATACCCGCACCAATTTGAAACGTATACGCGAAACTGACTAAAAACACTCGACTAAAAAAGCCTTCAGCACAAAAGCTGGAGGCCTTTTTAGTTGACTGTGATTTATCAGCAGCAGCAGAAAAAAATCAAACATAAAAAAGAATTGAAAAGTACATAAAGGCTGTACCGGCTAAGACAAATAGATGCCACAGCACATGCATGTATTTAATGTTTCGCAAGCTATAGAAAATAGCTCCAATCGTGAAAGATAAACCGCCCAATACGAGCAAAGTAAAACCTTTAGTACCCAATCCCAAATACATAGGTTTCAAAGCGAAAACACATAACCAACCCATAGCAATATACAACCAAGTAGAATATTTTTGGAATTTGTTGATCCAGATGGCTTTATAAAGGACTCCAAGAATCGCGATTGCCCAAACTATTCCGAAAAGTGTCCATCCCAGAGCTCCGCCAATAGTAATTAAGGTATAAGGAGTATAGGTTCCTGCAATTAAAAGAAAAATACTCATATGATCAAATATTTTAAAGAGCTTGCGAGCCGGTGTAAATGCTAAACTGTGGTAAAGTGTTGAACATAGATATAAAAGAATGAGTGTGGCGCCATAAATAGCATATGAAACGATTTCAAGAGCAGTGCCGGTTTGAGAACCTTTATAAAGTAAAATGACTAGACCAGCAATGCTTAATCCAAAGCCGATACCATGAGTGATTGCATTAAACACTTCATTGGTGATCAAGTAGGTTTTGGTAAAATCGGGGTTATTCTTCAAAGATTTTTTTTCCATTTGACTACCTCCTGCCAATACTGTTTATAGAGTGACTCACTATAGATTGAGTATACGCTGATTAGAGAATCTGTTATACTATTCTATGTATAAATTAGGGTATGGAACGATAAAATAAGTGGGTGTTTTTTCAGTATAACATGATTTTTAAATAAATTGCAGGAAGAAAGATGGGATGAAAGAAAAATGAAGAACATAACAATCGTAACGGATTCATCTGCTCAATTAAGTCCAGAAGAATTGGAAAAATTAAATATCCATGTTTTGCCTTTAACGATTTTAGTGGATGAAGACACTTACGTAGACGGAGAAACGATTCAAAAAGATGTATTTATGGAGCGAATGGCGACAGCCAAAGAATTACCGAAAACGAGCCAACCTCCATTAGGAAGATTTCTAGAAACATACAACAAACTAGGAGAAAACGGCGGACAAGTGATTTCGATCCATATGACTGAATCATTAAGCGGCACAGTTAATGCGGCTAGACAGGCTGCTCAAATGACGGATACAGATGTAACCGTCATTGATAGCAAGTTTACTGACCGTGGGCTTTCTTTTCAAGTGATCGAAGCTGCAAAGTTAGCTTTAACAGGTGCTGATAAAACAGCCATTTTAAACCGTATTGAAACTGTTAGAAAAAACACGAAATTGTTTATCTGCGTTCGAACATTGGAAAATCTAGTTAAAGGAGGACGCGTCAGCCGTGTAGTGGGTGCTGTTTCTAGTTTAATGAACATGAAATTAGTTTTTGAACTCGTTGATGGAAAGTTAGAAAGCCGGGTCAAAGGTCGGGGTATGAAACCAGTCAATAAATGGAACCAGCAATTGAAAGAGGAACTGCAACAAACTAAGAACGTTTGTGAAGTGGGTTTTTCACATGCATCTGATTTTGAATACGTCAACGAATTAAATGAAGCTTTTCAAAAGGCGCTGCCAATGGTTCCTATGAGTATGGATCAGACTAGCCCGGTAATTGCCACTCATACGGGAAAAGGGGCCTATGCTATTATGTATTACACAGATGGAGAAAAAAGCAATAATGAAACGAACTAAACTTAGTTTTATCATGAAGCGGGGTGGAACACGATGAAAAAAATACGTTCTTTTTTTATTACTTGTTTAATTTTAGCAGTCGGGGTCTTCATCGTTTACCAAGGGTTAGATTTTTTATTCGGACAAAATAAACCATTTAAATCAGACCAAGCAGAACCGATGAATGATTCTCTCTATCTAGTAGCAGTAGGGGATTCTTTGACTGAAGGAGTTGGAGACAGCACACAAAATGGAGGTTATGTCCCTTTAACGGCCAACTTATTAAGAGAGACAAATAGCATCAAAGAAGTAACCACAAAGAATTATGGAAAAAGCGGTGACCGCAGCGATCAGATCTTGTTGCGCATTCAACAACAAGAGGAGATTCAATCCGATTTAAAAAAAGCTGATATCATAGTTTTAACAGTGGGTGGAAATGATGTAATACAAACCTTCAAAAAAGACACCCTCAACATAAATCAGGATAGTTTTATTCAACCAAAAAAGAAGTATGAAACCGAATTGAAAACGATTCTTTCAGAATTTAATAAGCTGAACCCTAAAGCACAAGTTTATGTTTTTGGGATTTACAATCCTTACGCTGATCTCTTTCCGGATATTACTGAGATGCAGACGATCTTGGATTCTTGGAATCAGTCAACAAAAGAACTGGTGGAAAAGGAAGAAGGCGTCTATCTTTCGCTAGATGATATCTTTAACTTGTCTAAGCTCCCCTTATCAGAAGACGGAGTAGCGGATAGTTCGCTAGCAGCGGAGCAGGCTGAGATCAATCCTTTGTTGTATGAAGAAGATCTGTTTCATCCCAATGATAAGGGCTATGAATTGATGGCTGAAAAATTGTATCAGGCTATTTTAAAACAACGAATTGCTGAAGAATAGTTAAAAATTTCTAATCAAAAGGAGTTTATATGGAAGAAAAGACAAACCACATCAAACTAAAACAAAAAGGATGGAAATGGGCCTTTCTTATTTTATTGACAATTGTATTAGGGATTGTTATCTGGTTTTTTACTCAAATGACAGCGGTCATTCAAGGAGAACCTAACTTATCAGAGGTTTCTCAAAAAGATGAAATGACGTTTCAAATTCAGGCACACAAAGAAGACCTGAATCAATTGGTAACAAAATATATTGATGAAGAATTATCAAATGAGGCGGTTGAATTTGATTTCTTATTAGAAGATCAAGCTCAATTATTAGGGACTTTTCAGTTATTCGGTCACGACGTGCAGTTTTCCTTGTTTTTAGAACCATTTGTGATGGAAAATGGAAATCTGCAGTTCAAAGCTACAAAAATCGCAGTAGGTTCTTTGAATTTACCCATCTCATTTGCCATGAATTTAATAAAAGAACAATTAAAAGTTCCCGCTTGGGTAGCTATCAACAGTGAAAAGGAACTCATTGTTTTTAATTTAAACGAATTTTATCTAGAAAGCGGCATGCATTTTTCAGCCAGCAAGATTGATTTAACAGAAGACGATATTCGCTTAAATGTGCATCTGCCAGCCAAATAAATAATAATTTTTACCATACGAGGAGGAAACGATATGAAAGAAACAGCTATTTTTGCCGGCGGGTGTTTTTGGTGTATGGTGTCCCCATTCGATAAACAACCAGGTATCGAAAAAGTAGTCTCTGGCTACACCGGTGGACAAACCATTGATCCAACTTATGAAGAAGTGATGACCCAAACGACCGGCCACACGGAAGCTGTCGAGATCACATTTGATCCAGCGCTGATTTCCTATGAAGAACTGGTCGAAATCTATTGGAATCAAACGGATCCAACCGATGCAATGGGTCAGTTTCAGGATCGAGGCGACAATTACCGGCCAGTGATATTTGTTGCTGATGAATTGCAACGTGACAGTGCGAAGCGTTCAAAAAAACGGTTAGAGCAAAGCGGACGTTACACTAAACCGATTGTGACGACCATTGAACCTGCAACTACTTTCTATCCGGCAGAAGCAGAACATCAAGACTTTTATCGTAAAAACCCTGCCCGTTACGAACAAGAACAACTTGACCGCATAAAAAACAGAGCAGATAGAGAGGTGAAGTAAAAAGATGCGACGTCCATTTTATCATTATTTGATGACCGTAAGAGACCCTCATAAGAAAGATGCCATCACGCTATTTGCTAATGCTGTATACCTAGATGACGGGTTTCCTAAACAATCTGAAGATTATCAAGAAATCAGTCATTATTTAGAATTGAATGGCGATTATTTAGCTGAAATGACAACCTTTGATTTAGCGTGGGAACGGTATGTCGATAGAAACAAAGAATAACAGTTATATCATACACTGGTCTTGTAAAATGACATTTAGGAGGAATAAATAATGAGTGTGCATATTGAAGCAAAAGCAGGTCAAATTGCAGAAACAATTTTATTACCAGGTGACCCATTACGGGCGAAATATATTGCCGAGACTTTTTTAACAGAAGTAGAACAATACAATCGTGTGCGGAATATGTTTGGGTATACCGGGTTGTATAAAGGTGAACGGATCTCTGTTCAAGGGACTGGAATGGGATTGCCTTCCATGATGATTTATGCAGAAGAATTGATCACCAGTTATAATGTTCAAAACTTGATGCGTGTAGGAACCGCTGGCGGAATGAAAATGGATGTTAAAGTGCGAGATGTTGTGTTAGCACAAGGGGCTACAACGGATTCAAGTATCAACCGTCATACGTTCCATAATCAAGTAGACTTTGCTCCGCTAGCAAACTTTGATTTGCTGAAAACGGCTTATGAAGTAGGCATAGAAAAAGGAATGAATATGAAAGTCGGCAATGTTTTGTCAGCAGATCGTTTTTACAACGAAGAACTAGATAAAAAGAAATTAGCGGATTATGGCGTCTTAGCTGTGGAGATGGAAGCGGCAGGTCTCTACACACTCGCAGCTAAATACAATCGCAAAGCCCTAGCTATTTTGACGATTAGCGACCATTTATTGACTGGTGAAGAGACTTCATCAGATGAACGTGAGCGGACATTTGACGATATGATGATCGTGGCTTTAGAAACAGCGTTAAAAATGAAGAAAAAGTAAGGTTTTAGCTCATCTGGCAGGATCTTCGTAAAAGAATTATGCAAAAAGCCAACGAAATCAACTTGGTTTTGTTGGTTTTTGTTTTCATGTAAGTTACAATCTCAATAAGAGAGCGGGAGGAGTTGCAGTATGGAGGAAGAACCGAAAAAGAAAAAAAAGATTAAAATGAGAATGGGAACGTATCTTATTTCTCTATTAGCTGTAGCAGCCATTTCGATTGGAGGAACTTATGTTGTTGCTGATCGAACAGAACAAACGGCACCAACCGAAGAAGGAACTGCACAAACCCCAGGTACTTTTTCAAAAATTGAAGCAGTTTACAATCAGCTTTCTACAGATTATTACCAAGAAGTAGATGAAGACCAGTTGATCGAAGGTGCTTTGTCGGGCATGGTAGACGCCATTGGAGATCCTTACACACAGTATTTAGACGTTTCAGAATCAGCTTCACTAAATGATACGATATCAGCTTCTTTTGAAGGGATAGGTGCAGAAGTGATGAAACAAGGCGATTCCATCATGATCGTTTCCCCTATTGCGGGTTCCCCAGCCGAAGAAGCCGGCTTGAAGCCAAATGATGTATTGCTTAAAGCAGATGATAAAAATTTGACCGGTTTAACCTTAAATGAAGCAGTTTCATTCATTCGCGGAGAAAAAGGGTCAGATGTGGTGTTAACCATCCAAAGAGGCGAGGAAACATTCGAAGTCACCGTTACTCGTGACACGATCCCAGTGGAGACAGTGGTATACAATTTAGATGAAACGGATCCAACGATTGGCTATATTGCGATCACTAGTTTTTCAGATCCGACTTATGATGAATTAGTAACAGCAGTTAAAGAGTTAAGAGAACAGGGAGCAACATCATTTGTGTTTGATGTTAGACAAAATCCCGGCGGTCTATTAGATGGGGCATTAAGCATCTCCAATATGTTTGTTGAAGAGGGATCAACCATTATGCAGACTCAGGAACGTGACCAAGAAGCGGTCAAAATTGTAGCCGACGATAAAACGATGGGCGATTTTAAAGTTACCGAACCGTCTGTTTTACTGGTGGATGAAGGAAGTGCGAGTGCTTCGGAAATCTTAGCAGGAGCATTGAAAGAATCAGCCAATATGCAAATTATCGGAACCAAAACGTTTGGAAAAGGAACCGTTCAAACGGTCGCTAGTTTTTCTGATAAAAGTGAATTAAAATTGACGATCGCTAAATGGTTAACGCCTAACGGTGAATGGATCAATGAAAAAGGCATTGAGCCTACTATTTCCGTCGATTTGCCAGCATACACTAAACTTTTGGTGATAGATGCTACTAAAACATACAAACAAGGTGATGTTTCAGCTGAAGTTAAAAACGTTGAACAAATATTGGATGCTTTAGATTACTCCAGCGGTACTATTGACGGATATTTTGACGAAACGACTACACAAGCCGTAAAAGAATTTCAAAAAGGTCATCAATTAGATGAAAACGGTGTGGTAGAAGGCGAAACAGCTGCCGCAATGATTGCAGACTTAAGAGAATTAATGAAAGAAAACGATACTCAATATGAAAAAGGCGTTCAGTATTTAGAAGAAAATTAAAGTTTAGTTGCCGACCATTCATTAAAATTAAAAATAGAAAAAGAAGAAAGGAAGATGGTACACGCAATCTTCCTTTTTTTATTAGGCATTTTTTTAAGGAAATGAATAGTTATTTTCAACGTTTTCTTGTATGATAGAGTCAAATAGATTAGTTTGGAGCGACAAGTATGGAAAAAAAAACTTGGAGGAATCAAGTATGGGATTGGGTCAAACCATTTTTATTAGCGCTGGTCCTGACAGCTTTTTTTCGAAACTTCATTTTTTTACCAATGACGATTGAAGGTTCTTCAATGATTCCAACGTTTCAACAAAGTGATCAGATTATCGTAGAAACAATTTATCATATTAATCGGTTTGATTTGATTGTCTTTAAAGATGCTTCCAACCGAACATTGGTCAAACGTGTCATTGGGTTGCCTAATGAGACATTGCGTTACGAAGACGATCAATTGTACATTGATGATCGTCCAATTGAAGAGCCTTTCCTGGAAAATGATTTCGTAAACCATGCTGGCGGAACCTGGACTTCTGATTTTACTTTAGAAGAACTGACGGGCCAAAAAACAGTGCCGGAAGACGAGTATTTTGTTTTAGGAGACAATCGGCGATCTAGTAATGATAGTCGTTATTTTGGGTCTATCCCATCATCTGCTATTATCGGTGAAACAACGATGATTTATTTTCCGTTCCAGCGTTTATCCATTGTTCAATAATTTAATAGAAGGTAGTGGTGGTAGTCAATGAATAAAACAACTTATTCGGATGGTCGAGATGCTCAAGAAGAGCAGTTTGAGCCTAGACGTTTAAAGTACAATTTGGGTAAGAAACCTAAAAACAAAAAGAGGAAAACTTGGTTGGAAGAGGCCTTCAGTACTTTATTATATGTCGTTATAGCAGTCATTATCTTTTTATTGATTCGTCATTTTTTATTTGTTCCGGTTAGTGTCGACGGAGAATCAATGTACCCGACCCTTCACGACCAAGATCGTTTGATTTTAAATAAAATTGAAGAGACTGAACGGTTTGATTTAATTGTTTTTCCTGCTCCAGATGATCCGGAAAAGCAATACATTAAGCGTGTCATCGGGATGCCAGGTGATGAAATCATGGTAATGGACGAGACGTTGTACGTGAATGGAGAAGCCGTAGCAGAACCTTACCTAGAGGAATCAAAATCAGAATTAGCTCCAGGCGAATCATTTACCGAAAACTTTACGTTGGCTTCGGTGACTGGGATGGAAAAAGTTCCGGAAAATTCTTATTTTGTATTGGGAGATAACCGAACGAACTCTAAAGACAGTCGTTCTTTTGGATTTATCGATAAAGAAACGGTTTCTGGCACTACAGATATCCGAATTTGGCCTTTAAAAGACTTTGGTATGATCAAAGAGTAAGCAGAAAAAAGCATTAAATCAAAAAGGGGGAGCGATTCTGCTCTTCACCTTTTTTTTTGAAGAAATAAAAGGAGCGATACAATGACAACGATACAATGGTTTCCAGGCCATATGGCCAAAGCAAGAAGACAAGTGACTGAAAAGTTAACGTTAGTAGATGTTATTTTTGAATTAGTAGATGCTAGGATTCCGCTTTCTAGCCGTAATCCTATTCTGGATGAATTGATTGGCGACAAACCACGGATAGTTATTTTAAATAAAAGCGATTTAGCTGATGAGGCGTTGACTCAAAAATGGGTCAGCTACTTTAATAAACAAGGGATTTCTGCCGTTCCGATAGTTGCGCAAGAAGGTATTGGCATGAAAAAAGTTATGAGTGAAGCTAAGAGATTATTAAAACCTAAATTTGATCGAATGGCTGCTCAAGGCCGAAAACCACGTCCAATCCGGGCGATGAGTATTGGAATACCAAACGTCGGAAAATCTACACTGATCAATCGATTCGTTAAGAAAAATATTGCTAAGACAGGCAATAGACCTGGCGTAACGAAAGCTCAGCAATGGCTAAGATTAAACAAAGAACTTGATTTACTGGATACTCCAGGAATTCTTTGGCCGAAATTTGAAGACCCAGAAGTTGGAAAAAAACTGGCTTTAACAGGAGCGATTAAAGATACTATTTTGCAATTAGATGATATTGCTTTATATGGAATAGAAGTAATGCAGCAGCACTACCCGGAACAATTGGCTGATCGTTATAAGTTAACCGCTGAAGAGATCGTTTTGCCTTCGCCGGAAATGTTGATGCTGATTACCGAAAAAAGAGGATTTAGAGAGGATTATAGCCGTGCTGCGGAGATGATCATCTATGAAATTAGAAGCGGAAAAGTAGGGCGCTATACATTAGATGCGGTTCCTGCAGTATCAATACCAGAAAAAGGGGCAGAGTAACATGGAAAAGCCACTGTCCATTATGGCGGTCAAAGAGTTGTTGACAACGATTGAGCATCCTTCTGATGAACGCCTTTTAGCGCTCAAAGCAGATACCCGAAAAGGTGTGGGCACAGCTTTGAAAGCCTGGGAAAAAAGACTTGAAAAAAAACAATTATTAGAAGAAAATTATCAAAAAATGCTGCAAATTGAAAAACACCTTTGGGCTAATGGCATCCAGTTTGTCGCAGGAATCGATGAAGTCGGCCGTGGTCCGTTAGCTGGACCAGTTGTTACGGCAGCAGTGATTTTGCCTCAGGATTTTCATGTTTTAGAGATCAATGATTCAAAACAGCTGTCCAGCGAGAAACGCGATCAATTATTTGATGAAATTCAAGCCAAAGCTTTAGCCATCGGTATAGGGGTGAAAGAGCATTCGGTTATTGACGAGGTCAATATTTACCAAGCAACTAAATTAGCCATGCTTGAAGCTATTCAAAAATTGCCGATTGCTCCAGAGCATTTGCTGATTGACGCTATGCAGTTGCCAACTTCGATTCCTCAAGAAAGTCTCATCAAGGGAGATGCGAAAAGTTTATCGATTGCCGCAGCAAGTATCGTTGCAAAAGTGACGCGTGATCGGATGATGGCGGAGTATGATCGCCTTTATCCAGGATACGGGTTTGCTCAAAATGCAGGTTATGGCACAAAAGTGCATTTAGAAGGCTTGGAGACGTTAGGCGTTTGTCCGATTCATCGCCATTCTTTTGCACCTGTCCGAAATAGATTACAACTTTATTAATAAACACACGACTGAAGCTCATGAAAGACATGAGCTTCAGTTTTTTTCGTATAGAGATCTCTTCATTATAATAAATAATAAATAAAGAAGTTCTGCTTTGCGGATAATAAATCTGATTGTCATCAGACTAAATAGACCATGAAACGAAGGAGCAGAAAAGATGGACAAACAATTACTAAATCAAAGGATTTTTCATTTATCGCATTGTGGCGGTATCGGACCTGCCAGTAAACTACGTATGATTTCTGCCTTACTAGATAACCCTTACTCATCTGCTTATGAGTTGTCCGTAAATGTAAAATTAACTCCAGCACACACAAAAACTTTTTTAAACAGCTATGCTGCCGTTCAACTAGAGTTGCTTTTTCAACGCTATCAAACAAAAAATATCCGTTGGCTAACGATTTTAGATGATCAGTACCCTGAATATTTAAGACAAATCTATAATCCACCCGTCTTGCTGTTTTATCAAGGCGATCTATCTTTATTAGAGCAGCGGTTATTAGCTGTTGTAGGGTCCAGAAAGAGTAGCGCTTATGGTGAAAATGTCTTAAACCGACTGCTGCCGGAGTTGGTTAAAAATGATATCGTGATGGTTAGTGGACTAGCCAAGGGAATCGATTGTGCTGTTCATCAAAAAACAATGCGCGAAAAAGGAAAAACGGTTGCTGTTGTTGGAACGGGTTTGGATCGTGTTTACCCTTATGAGCACAAAGCACTGCAAGAAAAAATCGGTCAAGAGCATTTATTGCTTTCAGAATATCCTTTAGGTGCCAAACCATTACGCCATCATTTTCCGATGAGAAATCGAATCATTGCCGGCTTGTCTTTAGGGACGTTAGTAATAGAAGCAAAATACCGTAGCGGAAGTTTAATTACAGCTAATCTAGCGTTACAAGAAGGAAGAGAAGTTTTTGCTGTACCTGGAGACATCACCAATCCTGGTGTTGAAGGAACAAATGATTTGATTTTGCATGGGGCTAAGTGTGTCTTATCGGCTGCTCATATCTTAGAAGAAATAACGTTTTGAAACAGTCATTAGCAAAGAACATTAGATGGTTCATAGAATACAAATGAACTCAGTATAAGATCAAAATAGTCTTCTTTTTCTTCTATTTAAGAGAGAACATTGAGGAAGCTGTTTTTTAAGAGGAGATATCAATAGTTGACAAAGGGCCTTTAGATAGCATAAGATTATTAACGATTTCTCTTTTAGCAAAGAAAGTGCTGAAAATAGAAAATAAGAGCTCATTTGAAAGGAGCATTCCATTGGCCTATAAATACCTGGTGATTGTAGAATCGCCTGCGAAAGCAAAAACAATTGAAAAATATTTAGGAAAAAACTACAAAGTTGTTGCTAGTCTAGGTCATATTCGTGACTTGCCAAAAAGCCGCATGGCAATTGATGTAGAAAATAACTATGAACCCGAATACATTTCCATACGTGGAAAAGGGCCTCTAATAAAAGAACTAAAAGGTTACGCTAAAAAGGCTGAAAAAGTTTTCCTCGCAGCTGACCCGGATAGAGAAGGAGAAGCTATCGCATGGCACCTTAGCTTTCTTCTGGGATTAGACAGTGAAGCTAAAAATCGAGTCGTTTTTAATGAAATTACAAAAGAAGCCGTCAAAGGTGCATTTAAAGAACCCCGTTCCATCGATATGGAATTGGTAAACTCACAGCAGGCTCGCCGAATTTTAGACCGTTTAGTAGGCTATACGATTAGCCCTATTTTATGGAAGAAAGTCAAAAAAGGTCTTAGTGCTGGACGAGTTCAATCGATTGCCTTAAAACTTATTTGTGAACGTGAAACAGAGATCAATGAGTTTAAACCAGAAGAATACTGGAGCATTGCTGGGAATTTTAAAAAAGGGACCAAAAAATTCAAAGCCAATTTTTATGGTTTAAACGGCAAAAAAATGAATTTAGGCAATGCTGAGGATGTTCAAAAAGTGATTCAAGAAATCAAAGGCAATGATTTTGACGTTACCAAAGTAACTAAAAAAGAACGCAAACGTAATCCCGCTTTGCCTTTTAAAACAAGTACTCTACAACAAGAAGCTGCACGAAAATTAAATTTCAGAACACAAAAAACCATGATGATCGCTCAGCAGCTTTATGAAGGGATCTCATTGGGGCGTGGCGGAGCCGTTGGTTTGATTACCTATATGCGGACAGATTCTACACGGATCGCTGAATCTGCTAAGAACGAAGTTGCGGAATACATCACTAAAGAGTTTGGACCAGAGTATTCTGCTTCAAAACCCCGTATAGCTAAAAAGTCGGCTAGTTCTCAAGATGCCCATGAAGCTATCCGACCATCAAGCGTGATGCGGACACCTAAAGAAATCGAAAAGCATTTGACAAAGGATCAATATAAACTCTACAATCTTATCTGGTCACGGTTAGTTGCTAGTCAAATGACCCCTGCAGTTTTTGATACAGTAAAAGTTGATATTGTTCAAAATGCCATTCTGTTTAGAGCAAATGGTTCAACACTTAAGTTCCCTGGTTATCAAAAAGTTTATGTGGAAGGAACCGATGACGGGAAAGAAGAAAAAGAAAACATCTTACCCGAGATGGAAAAAGGCGACCGTGTTCAATCGGTTGACATTGAACCGAAACAGCACTTTACTCAACCGCCAGCTCGCTTTTCTGAAGCAACATTGATCCGGACACTGGAAGAAAATGGAGTTGGTCGTCCTTCTACCTATGCTCCAACACTTAATACCATCCAAAAAAGATATTATGTGAAGTTGCAAAGTAAGCGGTTTGAACCAACCGAGTTGGGTATGATCGTCAATAATTTAGTCGTTGAATTTTTCCCGCAAATCGTTGATACTCATTTTACAGCAGAAATGGAAAAAGACTTAGATGCTGTCGAAGAGGGTAAAGAAAAATGGGTGAATGTTATCGATCGTTTCTATCAACCGTTTATTAAAGAAGTTGAAACAGCTGAAGAAACCATTGAAAAAATCCAAATCAAAGATGAACCTGCTGGTTTCGATTGTGAGTTATGTGGCCATCCAATGGTCATCAAACTAGGACGGTATGGTAAGTTTTATGCTTGCAGTAATTTTCCTGAATGCCGCAATACGAAAGCTATCGTCAAAGAAATTGGCGTCACTTGTCCGACATGTAAAGAAGGCCAAGTGATTGAACGGAAATCGAAGAAAAATCGGTTGTTTTATGGTTGTGATCGTTACCCAGCTTGCGAATTCGTTTCATGGGATAAACCGATTGGCAGAAACTGTCCAAAATGCGATCATTATTTAGTTGAAAAGAAAACTAAAGGGAAAAAGCAAGTGATTTGCAGTCACTGTGAGTATAAAGAAGAAGTACAATAATAAAGCAGCGCTGTGCTTTCCCGATGAAAGATAAAAGAACTAAACAGGTATAAACAGCGGTTTTAAAAAAAGACAGAATAGTTTAAAATTTCGATAAGTTTGAAACACAATCAATTGTAATCCCTTTGCTTCTATGATAAAGTAACTTTGTCATATGAGTGGAGGGACTTTTTTTGAATAATCATGAATTGAAAACAACTTTTTTACAATACTTGATCACTGAACGTCACTACTCTGAACTTACCAAAAAAGCTTATGAAGAAGATATTCTTGATTTTTCGAATTTTTTGCTTGAAACGGGCGATGCAGCATATGAAGCCGTGACCTTGCAAGATGTTCGGATTTTTTTAGGCGAACTAACAGAACGCGAGCTAAGCCGCAATACAATTTCAAGAAAGATATCGAGTTTAAGAGCTTTCTATCAATTTCTTTTAAAAAACCATGTGGTTGCAGAAAATCCGTTTTCTTATATACATTTAAAAAAGAAAACGCTTCGTTTACCGCGTTTTTTTTATGAGAAAGAAATGGAAGCTCTATTTCAAACCGTTAAAGGCGATAAACCGCTCGATTTTCGGAATGAAGCTCTTTTAGAAGTTCTATATGGTACAGGGATACGGGTCAGCGAATGCAGAGGGATCAGCATAAAAGATATCGATTTTGATTTAAGCGTTGTTTTGATTCATGGGAAAGGCAATAAAGAACGTTATGTGCCGTTTGGACACTACGCAAGTGTGGCGATCGAAGAATACCTGGAAAAATGTCGGAGTGTATTAATGGCTAAATACCATAAAGAACATGATTATCTGTTTGTGAATCATTATGGCGATCAGATATCTGTATCCGGTATTGAATACGTCTTAAATCAAATCATAAAAAAAAGTAGTTTGACAGCAGATATTCATCCTCATATGTTGAGGCATACATTTGCTACACATTTATTAAACAATGGAGCAGATATGCGAACTGTCCAAGAGTTATTAGGACACGCCAGCTTATCGTCTACGCAAATTTATGCCCATGTTACCAAAGAACATTTACAAAAAAATTACCGTCAATTTCATCCTAGAGCCTGATAACTAGAATGATTGAACAATGGAGGAATAACGATGACAACATTTCACGCAACAACGATCTTTGCGATCCAACACAACGGCTCTTGTGCAATGTCTGGCGATGGCCAAGTGACAATGGGCGAAAGTGTGATCATGAAAGGAACGGCTCGTAAAGTACGCCGCATCTATAATGGAGAAGTACTAGTTGGGTTTGCCGGAAGTGTAGCAGACGCGTTTACTTTAGAAGAAAAATTCGAAGGAAAATTAAACGAATACAAAGGCAATCTAACTCGTGCAGCAGTTGAACTTGCGCAAGAATGGCGGACTGACCGAGCTCTTCAAAAATTAGAAGCCTTGCTGATTGTCATGAACAAAGAAGAGATGTTAATGGTTTCAGGAAGTGGGGAAGTCATCCAACCAGATGATGGTGTCTTAGCGATTGGATCAGGTGGAAACTTTGCACTTGCAGCAGGACGAGCTTTAAAAAAACACGGAGATCATTTAACAGCTGCTGAAATTGCACAAGAGAGTTTAAATGTAGCTGCCGATATTTGTGTCTTTACCAACCATAATATTATTGTCGAAGAATTATAAGGACGTGATGAAATGATGAATACATTAGAAAATATGACACCAAGAGAAATTGTGAATGAATTAGACAAGTACATTATTGGCCAGACAGAAGCTAAAAAATCTGTTGCAGTTGCATTGCGCAACCGGTATCGCCGTTTACAATTAGATGAAGACCTGCAAAAAGAAATCACACCAAAAAATATGCTGATGATTGGAGCTACGGGTGTAGGAAAGACGGAGATTGCACGCCGCCTAGCTACAATCGTTAAGGCACCTTTTATTAAAGTTGAAGCAACGAAGTTTACTGAAGTGGGTTATATTGGAAGAGACGTTGAATCAATGGTGCGTGACTTAGTAGAAGCCGCTATTGGATTGGTCGAAAAACGCCAGTATTCAAGCGTTTATATACAAGCCGAGAAAAAAGCTATTGATCGACTGGTTAAAATCTTAGTTCCGGGCATTAAAAAAGAGAAAAAAGAAACGGCATCAGGTAATCCTTTTGAAGCTATGTTCCAAAACATGGGAATGAATGTGGGACCAAAACATCCTGAAGAAGAGGAAGAAGAAGTTACTGAAGCCATCTCGACCAATCGAGAAACCATCAAACAACAAATTCGTGATGGTTTATTGGACACTAGAGAAGTGACGATCGAAGTTGAGGAAAATAAAAAAGCTAAAAGTTCCCCTATGAACGCTGGTCTAGAACAAATGGGAATTGATTTGAATGAAACGTTAGGAGCAATGCGTCCTAAAAATAAAGTGAAACGTTCTGTAACGGTTAAAGAAGCCATTGAAATCTTGATTCAAGAAGAATCAGAAAAATTAGTAAACCGTGAAGACATCCATTCTGAAGCCATTCGTTTGGCGCAAGATTCCGGTATTATTTTTATTGACGAGATTGATAAAATCACATCTAAAGGCAGCAATTCCGGAGAGGTTTCTCGCGAAGGAGTCCAACGAGATATTCTGCCGATCGTTGAAGGATCACAAGTATCGACAAAATACGGTACGATTCATACTGATCATATTTTGTTTATTGCTTCAGGAGCTTTCCATGTTTCGAAACCAAGCGATTTGATTCCTGAATTACAAGGACGTTTTCCAATTCGTGTTGAATTGGATGATTTAACGAAAGAAGATTTTGTTAAAATTTTAACAGAGCCTAATAATGCTTTGATCAAACAATATGTTGCTATGTTGAGGACAGATAATATTGATGTAACGTTTACTTTTGAAGCCATTGAGCAATTAGCCGATATCGCTTATCGTGTAAACCATGAAACCGACAATATTGGTGCGCGTCGTTTGCACACTATTTTAGAAAAATTATTAGAAGACCTATTGTTTGAAGCACCAGATATGCAAATGGGCGAAATCACCATTACTAAAAATTATGTCACTGAAAAAATTGAGCATATTGTGGAAGACAAGGATTTAAGCCGGTACATTCTATAATAACTATTTGGAGGAAGAACATGAGTGGTTTACTTCAAAAAATGCGTAAAATCAATAACATGCTTCAAAAAAAAGGCGGCGTAGTAAGCAACGGCTCGATAGAAGAAGGGAATTTGCCCTTTACTGATATGGCTGTTATCTTAGGAGACGTTTTAAATGCCAATACTTATTTGATCGATGAAGCCGGTAATCTACTCGGCTATACCGAAAAGCATGAAATCAACAACGAACGAGTCAAAGAAATGCTGGATGCTAAGAAGTTTCCGCTTGAGTATGCTTTAAGCATGCTCGAAATTAAGGAAACACGTACCAATATTGGTATTGAAAGCGACTATACAGTCTTTCCTATTGAAACGCGCGATTTGTTTACAGATGGGTTAACCACTGTTATTCCTATCTATGCAGCTGGTGAACGATTAGGGACGTTGATTTTAGCCCGCTTAGCTCCTCAATTTGATGATGATGATCTGATATTAGGAGAACATGCAGCGACGGTTGTGGGGATTGAAATTATCTATAAGAAATCTACTCAAATCGAAGAAGAAGCTAGAGATTCGGCTAATGTCCAAATTGCCATTAAAACATTGTCTTATAGTGAATTGAAGGCTGTCAAAGCTATTTTTGAAGAATTGGGCGGCTTAGAAGGACGGCTGACTGCTTCGAATGTAGCGGATAAGATCGGAATCACACGTTCGGTGATTGTTAATGCCTTAAGAAAATTAGAATCTGGCGGCATCATCGAATCTAAATCACTTGGAATGAAAGGGACGTATATTCGTATCCATAATACCAAGTTTATCGAGGCTTTAGATAAAGAATGGGCTTACTGACAACCAATAATAAAGAAACGGGATTAAAGGGGGATATCAATGAGTATTAAATTAGAAAACCAAAACTTAATTGTTACTATTTCTGAAAAAGGTGCAGAATTAACGAGTCTAAGAAATAAAGAAACGGGTATTGAGTACTTATGGCAAGGCGACCCTGCTTTTTGGAATAGACAAGCACCGGTTTTATTTCCAATCGTCGGACGATTAAAAGACGATCAATATGAATACAAGAACAAACGATACTCGATGTCACAACACGGTTTTGCAAGAGACTACCCTTTTAATATAACCCAACAAAGTGAAACAGCAGTAGCTTTACAATTATCAGCCGATCCTTCTACTAAAGAAAAGTATCCTTTTGATTTTCGTTTAACGATTACTTATCGTTTAGAAAACCAAACTCTTGATGTTGGTTATTTAGTTGAAAACTTAAATCAACAAGAAGAAATGTATTTTTCAATTGGAGGCCATCCAGGGTTTAACGTTCCTCTAACCTCAGAGACCGTTTTTGAAGATTACTATTTGAACTTTTCACCTAAGCGTTCTAGAACGCTTATCCCTTTAGAAGGGCCTTATCTAGATCTCGAAAACCGTACATTAGCTCAAACCAATACGGATATCGCTTTAAAAAGAGCTTTATTTGATCAAGATGCATTGATTTACGAAACTAAAAGGAAAAATACATTTTCTATCCAATCAGACAAAACCAAGCATAAAGTAGCCGTAACGTTAGAAGGATTTCCATACGTTGGTATTTGGTCTCCTCCTAAACAAGAAGCTCCGTTTGTTTGTATTGAACCATGGTTTGGAGTGGCAGATTCACTTGATGCAACTGGACAATTAACAGAAAAGCTAGGTATTCAACACCTGGCTCCGGCTGAACAATTTAATTGCCACTATGAAATCGCTGTTGATTGATTTAGTGCAAAAAAACGCCTGACAGATAAAAATCTGTCAGGCGTTTGATTTGTTGAGGATTACTTTTTTGTTTGAGACGAATCTTTTTTATAACCAAATCCAAATGGAACTTTGCTTTCTGTTCCGTTACGGATTCTTTTGATATTATCTTTGTGACGATAGATGATAAAAACAGTCAAGACAGCGGCAATCGTTGTTAAAATCCAATCGTTTGTCAAAAGGGTTGACGGCGTTATAATCAGTAAGGCCAGCATACTTGAAAAACTGACCATCCGTGAAAAGAATAAAATCACTAAAAATAAAACCACGCAGAAAATAAAAAAAGTCGGATTGTATGCCAGAAGAACCCCTGCGCTGGTAGCGACTGCTTTTCCGCCTTTGAATTCAGCGAATATTGGGAATGTGTGTCCTAGGATGGCTCCTAGGCCTAATACCATTGGATTCAAATCAGAATGCACTAAGTAGGGCAAACTCGCTGCTAATGTTCCTTTTAAAACGTCTGCTAGCAATACAAGTATGCCAGCTTTTACGCCTAATACACGAAACGTATTAGTGGTTCCTGAATTTCCACTGCCATAATTACGAATATCTTTTTTATATAGTTTTTTACCTAACCACACTCCAGATGGTATAGAACCTAAGAGGTAGGCTGTAATAAACATGAGTATAATTTTTACCAACTTCACTCACTCCTAACTCAGCAACTTGATTGCCGATAAGCCATATTTTACCACTTATTCTACTGTAAGGCTAGTTAAAATCGATTGAATAAAGCTGAACCAAATTATAGAGAGAGCATTGTTTAACGGTTGCAAAAGAATTGAAATTAAGTTGCCTCTTGCGTTTTACTATGAGAACTAGTTTAATAGTAAAGCAGGAGATGTGCATTTTTTGAATGCGAACATACTTTCCCTTTTTTTACAGAAATAGCGATTTTTTCTTTTCAATCGTTGTTAGATAGAGTATTATTGAATAGATGCTTAGATAAATAAACGGATGAATACGAAGTGAGCTTTTTAATTGTGCACTTGAAAAAGGATTTTTTTGAGGTAAGTTTTAATTAACGCACTAAGTAACTCGTAATAATGGTTAAGGAGTTTTTTTAATGCCAAAAAAAATAAAAGTAGAATACAACGATGAATCCATTCAAGTTCTTGAAGGATTAGATGCTGTCCGTAAAAGGCCGGGAATGTATATTGGGTCAACAGATACTAGAGGTTTGCATCATTTAGTATATGAGATTGTTGATAATTCCGTAGATGAAGCTTTATCTGGCTACGGTAATGAAATAATCGTTACTTTACACAAAGACGATAGTGTTAGTATAAAAGACAATGGACGCGGAATGCCAGTTGGAATGCATTCTTCAGGCGTTTCGACGATCCAAGTTATATTTACTGTGCTGCATGCCGGTGGGAAGTTTGGACAAGAAGGCGGTTATAAAACATCGGGTGGTTTACATGGTGTAGGTGCAAGTGTGGTTAATGCACTTTCTGAGTGGCTGACCGTTACTGTCATTCGAGATGGCACAGAGTACCAACAACATTTCGTAAACGGCGGAAAACCAAAAGGAACATTAACAAAGAAGAAAAACAATCGCGGAAAAAACGGAACAACGGTTCATTTTAAACCAGATGCGACAATCTTTTCTACCGTTAATTACTCTTATGATGTCTTATCAGAAAGGCTGCGAGAATCAGCTTTTCTTTTGAAAAATTTGCGGATTGAACTGATTGACGAGCGAAACGATAAATCTGACGTTTTCCATTATGAAGAAGGAATCAAAGAATTTGTCGCTTATTTAAATGAAGATAAAGATACTTTAACACCAGTTGCTTATTTTTCAGGAGAGAGCAACAGTATGGAAGTGGAGTTTTCGTTCCAATACAATGACGGCTATTCAGAAAACATTTTATCGTTTGTTAACAACGTGAGAACCAAAGACGGTGGAACACATGAATCAAGTATGAAGACGGCTTTAACTAAAACATTTAATGAATATGCCCGTAAAGTAAATCTGTTAAAAGAGAAAGAAAAAAATCTTGAAGGCAGTGACTTTCGAGAAGGGTTAGCCGCGATCATTTCTGTTCGTATTCCTGAAAATTTATTGCAATTTGAAGGTCAAACCAAAAGCAAATTAGGGACGGCACAAGCTCGTGGAGCCGTAGATGCGGTCATCAGCGAACAAATGGGTTTCTATTTGATAGAGAACGGTGAAATGAGCCAACAGCTCATTCGTAAAGCTCTTACCGCGCGAGAAGCTCGAGACGCTGCCAGAAAAGCCCGTGAAGAAAGCCGAAACGGGAAAAAACGCAGAAAAAATGAGTCATTGTTATCAGGTAAATTGACGCCGGCGCAAAGTAAAAATGCTAAACGTAATGAATTGTACCTCGTTGAGGGAGATTCTGCAGGTGGATCAGCTAAACAAGGACGTGATCGTAAGTTCCAAGCTATTTTACCGTTGCGTGGAAAAGTTATCAATACTGAAAAAGCTAAATTACAAGACATCATGAAAAATGAAGAAATCAATACGATGATTTATACGATCGGTGCCGGGGTTGGGCCTGAATTTGATATAGAAGCCTGTAATTACGATAAAATCATTATTATGACCGATGCAGATACCGATGGGGCCCATATTCAGGTGCTGTTGCTGACCTTCTTTTATCGGTACATGAAACCGTTGATTGAAGCGGGTAAAATCTATTTAGCTTTACCTCCATTATATAAACTATCAAGAGGAATCGGTAAAAAAGAAAAGATAGCCTACGCTTGGACGGATGATGAATTAGTAGACGTAACGAAAAAATTTGGTAAAAATTACATTTTACAGCGTTATAAAGGGTTAGGTGAGATGAATGCGGATCAGCTATGGGATACGACAATGGATCCTGAGACTCGAACCCTCATTCGTGTTAGAATCGATGATGCTGCACAAGCAGAACGACGTGTTTCTGTTTTGATGGGAGATAAGGTTGAACCTCGACGCAAATGGATCGAATCTCATGTTGAATTCTCACTAGAAGAAGGCAGCAGTATTTTAGACAATGATCAACTTATGGAAACATCGGAATTAGAAAATGAAGGAAGTGCTGTAGATGGAGAATAGAGCGGACATTCAAGAACTGACTCTTGAAGAAGTTATGGGAGACCGCTTTGGACGTTACTCAAAATACATTATCCAGGAACGTGCTCTCCCAGATATTCGTGATGGTTTAAAACCGGTTCAACGTCGAATTTTATATGCCATGAACGTAGAAGGCAACACTTCTGAAAAAGGCTTTCGGAAATCGGCTAAGACAGTCGGAAACGTTATCGGGAATTATCATCCGCATGGAGATAGCAGTGTATATGAAGCGATGGTGCGGTTGAGTCAAGACTGGAAACTACGTGAAGAACTGGTTGAAATGCATGGAAACAACGGAAGTATGGACGGTGACCCGCCAGCAGCAATGCGGTATACAGAAGCTCGTTTATCTAAAATTGCGGAAGAACTCTTACGCGATATCGAGAAAGAAACTGTTGATTTTGTTTTAAACTTTGACGATACAGATGAGGAACCGACTGTTTTACCTGTTCGCTATCC